>NZ_CARBVX010000005.1 GCF_948948975.1 uncultured Lactobacillus sp.
TCTATACTTTTTCCTGTTGATGGATATCTATGATATCCTATCGACAGGATTTTTTTATTGCATAAATAAAAAGAGGCCATAGTCTCTCTTAACTTAAAATCCCTCTTCGACCAATTCAATTAAGTTTACTAGGAGTTTTACTATGTCCTCTCTTAACGATTATATTAAATTCTCTCTTGATATTGAAGATCAAAACATTGTTTTTACTGATTATTTTAAAAAGTTTATTGATGGTAAATTCATAAGGTCTACTTAGCTGAACTTATTCAGTCTTCTTGTCCTTATTGCCATTCTACTAATCTTAAGCACAACGGTCATTATATTTCCAACGTACGCTTTATTACTGCTGATGCTAGTCATCCAGTATCCATTAGACTCAAAAAGCAACGTGTTCTCTGCAATAATTGCCTTAAAAGATCTATGGCTCAATCTAATCTTGTTAATAAATATTGCCACATCTCTAATAATTCTAAGCGTAAAGTCTTAGCTGCTCTTACTGAAGATCGTTCGATGACAAGTATTGCTCGTGAGCAAAATGTCTCAGTCAATACTGTTCAGAGAGTTTTAGAATCCTACTCTTCTAAATTTTACGAGGAGTTTGATCGATTGCCTGAACACTTAGCTTTCGACGAATTTAAGGGTGTTGGCAAGAAACTGCACTTTATCTGTTTAGATGGCAATTCTCATCAAGTAGTCCAAATCCTTAGAACACGTTTTAAGCCTGAAATTCTGCACTACTTCTATAAGTTTACTCCGCAGGCTCGTGCTATGGTCAAAACAGTAATCATGGATCTTAACTGCTATTATCCACTAGTTGCTAGAGAGCTCTTCCCAAATGCTCAGATTGTGATCGATCGTTTTCATATAGTTCAGATGCTTACTAGATTCTTTAATAGTTTACGTGTTCAGACTATGAAACAATTTAAAAAGCAAAGTCGTGAGTATAAACTCTTAAAATCCACCTGGAAACTCTACCTGATGAAGTATGACAAACTCAACAAGAAAACACCTTACTATGACTGGCATTTTAACCAAGAACATGTTGTTTTAGATGGCTTAGACTGCAGTAAAGATCTCGAAAACACATATTGGGTTATGCAGGACTTTATGCCTGCTATTCAAAACAAACTGCAGGTAAACAAATGTACCAAACATTATTAACTTTTAAACGCAATTATACCGGCGTTCTAAACGGTATTTCCTCTAGCTATTCTAATGGTTGTCTTGAGGGCATTAACCGCAAGATTAAACAAATCGAACGAACTGCTTATGGATACAGTAACTTTAAACATTTATTAATTAGAATCAGACTTGAAGAAAATATTGTAAAAGAAACATAATCAATTATATGATTACAACGTAGCCACAGAAAATAAAAGACTTTAGCTGAAATCAAATAATCAACTTAAGTATAACAACTCATGAAAAAAATACAGATTTTCATAGGCTTATTTGGTGTACTTTTATTTTTTAGCAAATTAACAAAATTACTTAAAAAGATTAAATTATTAATAAAACTTACTAAAAATCATTCTAGCAAAATACTGATAATACTTGACTTTGGGTAGAAAAAAGAACCAAACAACTATCTTCAAGTTGCCTGATTCTTCTTCAAACACTATTCATCAACAAGATTTGCAGAACGTCCACCAAATTTTGAGGATATATTATTTACCTTTATATATTTTGATTTTCTATAACATATTTCTTAGCAAAGTTAAAATAAAAAATATAATTGCTCCCATTATACCCCCACCAAAAGCTTCTTTTGCAATACCATTAACTGCATCTTTTTCTTCGTTATTCATATATTTTAATATCTTTACTTTAGATATAAACCACACACAAATATATAGAGAAATAACACTCGCATTAAAAATTTGAAACATAATTTTAATTGATTTACTATTACTCAATGCTAAAGAAATCGAATATCCAATAAATATAATGAGACTATTCATTAATAAAGTCTTATTAAAACATTCCTTTAGCGTTGCTATTCCTACACAAATCAAAACTGGAATAATTCCTAACAAAGATGCACCATTCTCAAAAAAAGCAAAAAAAATACTGAGAAAAGATAATACCAGGAATTCAATATGATATCTATATTGAATCTCTTCTCCCTCACTCGTTAACCATGTTACTACACTTGAAAAAGTTTCATAAAACACCATCATAAGAAACAATAATAATAGAATCTTAAATTTAAAATTAAAAAAATACAAAAGTATAAAATTGATAACAACAAAAACTATCTTATTAAATAACAGAAATGCAAAAAGAAGCAAATGAAGTTTTGGATAAGAAATTTGTTCCACAAATAAAAATATATCTAATTGAGATTTAGTCATTGGATGAACAATATGAAGATAATTTATTACTTCTGAGAAAGGATCATATCTTCCCCATAGTATAAGTACACATGATAGTAAGACTATTGTAAGCATAAATTTCTTGATTTTTAATTTAATGTCACTATCAATAATCTTTGACGTTTCGAATTCTACCCATACAACACTTACGGCTAAATAAATTACTAAACATATACCATAAATTGATTTAATTAGTTCAATATAATGTTGCATGTCTAAGTTTAAACTTTTTTCCCAATTTCCTAATAAACTTAAAATTATTTGAATAATACTTTTTTTCTCAATCACTAACCATAATAAAGAACCTAGTATAATTGGATATAAAATCAAGCAACCAAAACTAAACCAAAAAAATGATTTATAGTTAATATTCCTATCCACCATGTATGTTTTATAAAACTTTGTATGAGAGAAATTTTCTTCTAACTTCTTAAATTTTATATCAAAATAGTTATCTTTTTTCTATACATTTTTTTAAAATTCATATCTCAATCCTATATTCTTATAAAATCACATGATTAGCCTATATGTTTATTGAAAAAATCCGATATAAAAAGCCGATAATGTTGTTTATTTCAATACCCTATACCTTATAAAGTTTTAAGATACACTTTAAATCATAACTCATCATTCCTCTCAACTAAATTTTTTAATTATTGCATACATTTTCTGAAATGATTAATGCTACTACAAAATATATATTGGTAAAATTATATTTACATCATGCAATCAATATCTACTTTTAAAAGTCTCAACAAGAAAGTAATATCAGTAATGTTATTTTTTACATCTAAATTCTTTTATTTACCAGTTATTTTGATACATAAGTTTTATTTCTACTCAATTCTCCATATCAACTGACAGTACTTATTGAGCGAGCAAATACATTAATAGACCAATTCTAGTATCTACAAATAGCAAAAAAGAGATGAACATTATAATGCTATTGTTCATCTCTTCATTTAAGGTTGTTCAATAATACATTTAGTATCCATTGCTATTATTAGATTAATATAATATATCGTTTGAAAATTCTGATTAGATAAAAAATTTAGTGTTTTAAAATGGCAGCCAAAACTGTAGCCACAAATCCTAAAAATATAGCAGTACGTGGTATTCCTCCAGTTTGAGTATTATCCTTTTCTAACCATTCTAAAATTACTGAGGCAATTAATATTACTATTAAGGATAGAGTAAATAAAATTAACCATAAAAAAATTTCCATTAATAACGTAAATGTCGTTGCAATACTCCACTTAATAACACGGCATATTGCGAGGAAGAGGACTACTAAAGTAAGTCCCCATGTGCAGCATTGAAAAATATTTTTATCGTTTTCCCTCTTTATTTTTTCCATCTCGTTTTTACTTAAAATTTTTAGGGACTCTATTTTTCCATTTAATTTTTCGCTCATTACATTCTTTTGAGTCAACACTACTACAAACAAAATACCAATTACAAAAACACAAAGAAATGAACAAAAATTTTCTGCTGAAGGAGTTATAAAAGTTTTCAATTTCAAAAAATTACGAATATTTTTTTGATTATTCTGGAAATTTACTGCATACCACAATGTTACGAAAATCGATTCAACTATACTTAATATAAAAGCAAAAAATAATCTTTTCCACACATATACATGACTTTTAAAAAGATTGTATATTTTTTCAATCAAAGAACTTTTTTTATATTCTTTTTTCACTTTTTCTTATTATTCCCCTTGTTCAAAATAAATAATATAGTTAGAAAAGCATAGGTTCATTGCAAAATTACTACTATAGTTCATACATATAAAATCTTGAAAATACAAACATTTAATTAAAACAGTAACCCTATCCCTTAATCCTTTTACTAATCAATCCCTTAGCTTCATCAAGTATCTTTGCACGCAGTATAAATAGAAGTCCTACATAAATGACTATTCCCGCTAGAACCTCTACACCCATCATTAACCAAGAACTTCTTAAATGAGTATTCATCCAAAAAACAGGTACAAACATTACTAACCCAGCTATAAAATATTTCCACGAATCTGCAAATAATTCTTTAAAATTAAGTAAATGTCTCACTGCCCACATTTGATAGAGTGTGACTGAAATCTCAGATAGCACTGTTGACCACATAGCACCATTTAATCCCCAAATTCGTATTAATGGCACATTTAAAATTAGATTGACAACAGCACCTAATGTAACTGACCAAGTGAATTGTTTTTGCTTATGGATAGGTAACAAATACTGCACACCCAATACATTACTCCATGCAATGATTAAAATTACAATAGATTCAATCATCATCGCCGGACCAACAGGACCATAACCTGGACCATAATATTTGGGTGCCAAAGTTAATGAAATAGCCGCTAATCCAAACATCATAGGATAGGAAACCGCAGAAACAAAGTTAAATGACTTATACAACATTTTATTTACTTTATGCATGTCACCATGTGAAACTGCATTAGCCACATGTGGCAACATAACAGTACCTGTCGCTGTAACTAAGGCCAAAATTAATTTAACTAAATTGTCAGAATATTGATAATAGCCTGAGGAAGTTTCATTAACCATTACCCCAAGCATAGTTTTATTAAGCTGAACATAAACTTGTGTCGCAATTTGTGGAATGAACAATTCTGCCATTGGTAAAAAATGCTGCCACGGATTTAAAAACTTAAAGGAAAATTTATTAAGATCACGTCTTATATTTGGCCACAGTGTTAAATTACCAATTAATGTTGATAATGCAAGTACAATGATATACAGAGTTACGTCATTAGGTCCTTTTATGAAGATAAAAATGGCAATCATTGATAATACTTTTACCAACGAATTTTTCAAAACCGTAACTTTGAAATCTTCTATACCTTCATAAAACCATGAAATATCGAAAGCAATTGCAATCAAATTAAGCGATTGAGCCCACATATATTCAGGCTGACGAGTATAAAATATCATAAAGATTTCAAATGCTACGAAAGCATAAAGAGTCATAATTGTTTTAACTATTTGGATTTCCCAAAAAGTTTTCGACATTTGATCTTTATTTTCTCTAACATAAGCAATTTGTCTATTCCCATAATATCCAATACCCATATTTGCAAATAAGATAAAATATTGAATTATGGAGTTAGTAAATGAATTAGCACCAACACCCTCTGGTCTTAAAACTCGACTGACATATGCGGATGTAATTAAGGGGACTATTATTGCTAAAACTTGATATCCAACATTGTAAAGGTAATTCTTAATGACCTTCATAAAAATTATTCACCAAACTCATTTTTTACAGATTCTAAAGCAGCTGCAATTACTTGGTCCATATTGTAATATTTATATTGACCTAAACGACCACAAAAAATGACTTTATCGTTTTCTTTTTCGGCTAAATCTCTGTATTGTTCATATAACTCATTGTTTCTGTCATTATTAACTGGGTAATATGGTTCGTCTCCACGTTTCCAATCAGCTGGATATTCACGGGTGATAATTGTTTTATTTTTATCGCCTTTCCCAAACTCGAAATGCTTATGTTCAATTACTCGAGTGTACGGAGTTTCTGCATCAGTATAATTAATTACTGCATTTCCCTGATAATTGTCCACGTCCTTTCCCTCAGTTTCAAAACGAAGTGAACGATATTCTAGTTCGCCTAACTTATAATCGAAGAATTTATCAATCATACCAGTGTAAACAATTTTATCAAAATTCTTTAAATATTCATTTTTCTTATCAAAGAAATCCGTATTTAGCTTAACCTTAATATTTTCGTTATCCAGCATTTTTTCTACTATTTGAGTATAACCACCCTTAGGAATTCCTTGATAATCATCATTAAAATAGTTATTATCATAAGTTAATCGAACTGGTAAACGTTTAATGATAAAGGCTGGTAATTCAGTGGCTTTTCTGCCCCATTGTTTTTCAGTGTAGCCTTTAATTAACTTTTCATAGATATCACGTCCAATCAACGAGATAGCTTGTTCTTCAAGATTTTGTGGCTCTTTTCCTGCCATTTCTTGACGTTGTTCATTGATTTTTTCAAGAGCTTCTTGCGGAGTCCTTACTCCCCACATTTCACTAAAAGTATTCATATTAAATGGCAAATTGTACATTTTACCATAATAATTAGCTACGGGTGCATTTGTGTATCGATTAAATTCAGCAAATTGTTGTACATAATCCCAAACCTCTTTATTTGAGGTATGAAAAATATGTGCTCCATATTGATGAACTTGAATCCCATCAACTTCTTTAGTGTAAATGTTTCCTGCCAAGTGATCCCGTTGTTCAATTACAGTAACTTTATTACCACGTTTTGCTGCTTCATGAGCAAATACTGCACCAAATAAGCCTGATCCTACAACTAAATAATTCATGCGTTTTTCCCCCGTCTAAATAAAGTATATTTTAATACTATCCATGAGATTATCATATACAAAAAATTTACGTTTAGGTTTTCAAAAAATCTATTAGAGAAGAAAGACAAAGCAATTAAGGCACCTATATAACTATAAACTAATTTCATAATTCCAAAACCATTGCTTTGCTTTGCAAACTTATAACATACTTCCCCAACACCACTAACTACAATAGTTAGAATGCCTATTCCCATATATCCAAAATCATATAGCCAAGAATAAAACATAGTTGCTACGTTACCAGTATTATGACCATTTAAAATTTGAAACGGTATATCCAATTTATAATCTGGCAAAGCAAATCGAAATACTCGTGATAAAGTTGGCAAAATTGTCACAAAAGTCTGTTGTCCAAAAATTTCCTCTTTTATTGGAAATGAACGATTTTTTATAAATTCATTTAAATTAGCAATTTCTGCTCCCATATAGGTAGAAATATATTCTCCTAGATTACTATTCTCCATATTTCTTCCCACTAAGCTAGCGGACCATTCAAAGACAAAAACAAACAAAATTGCCCCTATAATACCTAAGACAACATATTTCGTATTTGCTGAATTCCAGTTATGTTGTTCTTTAACTATAAAGTATCCTAAAATAGTCAAAGCAATTAAAAATACAATACTATCGCCTCGAGCTCCTGTTAATAGTGGTGTTGCGAGACCCAAAAGTAAATTAAAAAACAAAATTAAATTAAATTTTCGCTTTACTATTATATTTTCTAGAAAAACATATCCAGCCATCATTCCAGCCGAACTATTAAAAAGAAGAATAAGCCCAAAATAACGTGGTAAATTTATTTGTCCTTTTATAAATCCATTCTGAACATAGTTAATATAATTGATAGCAGTCATTAAATTTGAGATACCTGTAGCTCGCCTGATTGTAAATACTGCTAAACATAATATTACTACTTGTATAAAAAGGATACTTGTAAATCTTTTATCAACATATTCGGGAATTACTTTATAAGGGGCTATTTTTGCTCGAGTCCCACTTGATATAGTGTTGAAAATAAAATTTACAACGTATCCTACTATTATAAATTCTAACGCACCTAAGGTAATAACTAAGAACGTTCTTATATCCAACTCAAGATTCCAAGCTATTTGATTAATCCAAGCAATAAAAGACGCTATAGTCATGCCGCCACAAAAAAGAATTGATGGTGAAACTAATGATCGATTATTTAGATAGTAGGCTAATAAAGTTAATAATACTAACGATAAAGTTAAAAATATCATTATTTTTCTACCTTTTCTATTTTTGGATTAAAAAATAATCCCGCTGCTGTACCTTTTACTGATACCCAAGCTCTATAAAATCTATGGTCTTTAGACTTGATTAAAGCTTTAATTGGTACCTTTACTCCTTGACGTATGGTTGCTTTAAATACTTCTTTTTTTGTAGTATGTTTCTTAAGATAAAAAATTGTATTACGCTGTGCCAAATAGTAACGTTTTACACGACCCAAGCTCTCTTCTTTAACCAAATCCGTAGCAATATTTTGCTTTATTTTATGCTCTACTAAAGAGTCGTTAACCATAAATCCATCTAAATGATAATCATGCGTAATTCTAAGAGTATATTCAACATCATCGCCCCAAATAAAGAAATCAGTAATTGGGTATCCTACCTTTTTTACTACATTTCTAGGAAACATAATGGATACAAAAGATGCTGATTTAACTTTCGTTACACCTTGATCACTATATTTATTCCATTCTTTATCTGGACTTGGAATATTCATGACAGCCACACTATTGTCTTGCCAACGTACATTACTACATAAAAATCCAAGATGAGAAGAAATATTTGATTTATCAATTAATTTTTCTAAAGCAGTTGAGGTTGGAATGGTATCATCATCCATAATCCAAACATAGTCTGCGTTACTTTTATTAATAAAAGTTTTTAAACCGGCGTTAAAACCACCAGCTCCCCCTAGATTCTTTTCTAGATGTATAGGAACTATTTTTTCACTTTTAATAGATTGTAAATATTCCCAAGTATTATCAGTAGAACAATTATCTATAATAAAAAAATGTTCTATTGGATAGGTTTGACTCTCAATGGCTTCAACACATTCCTTTAATAAATCTAATCTATTAAAGGTTACAACTACACAATCAACGCTTTTTTTATTTTTCATATTACTCCTACTCATCTTTACTTATATTTGTTTATCCATGAATAATACCAGTCATATAGTTTTTTATTTTGAACATTAATATTATAATTATCGTTTCCTCTAAAACTACGATCAAAATCCTGTTTTTTCCAAGATTGAAATTCATTAATCCAAGGATTTACTCCCTCATCTATTGAGAGTAATTTTACTTTATCAGAATATATAACTGAAGGATCTATGTTTTTAGATAGTATTGTTGGTATACCAGATGCTTGAGCTTCTATTGCTACTACTGGCAAGCCTTCATAAAGAGAAGGCATAGCAAATACATCAAACGCAGAATAAAACTTTTCAGTACTTTTTACACCACGCACTCTAATGATATGAGCTGCGCTTTTCTTTGATTTAATGTATTTTTCTAATTCTTGTTCATCAGGCTGGTTCTTCTCGCCCTTTCCAATAATCATTAAGTAACTATCGGGATACTCATCATAAAATTTATCAAATATTTCAACAAGAAATTTTTGATTTTTTTGTTCAACTACTCGTCCAATATTTCCAATTAAAAACGATTTCTCTGGAATATGATACTTTTTTCTTATTTCTTCTCTTGCAGATTGATTAAATTGATATTTACTCTGATCAATTGCATTAAACAAGATATTAAATTTTTGATTTCCGTAGAGATATTTTCCAGCCTCTTCACCACATGCTACTAATTCGTTGGCTGACCAACTAGTTAATTTCTTATAGATCCTATCTTTAACAGAATCACCATCATTTAGGGCTAAATGAGAATGGGATACACGCACTGGAACACCCAAAATTTTTGCAATAGTTAGTGGAAAGAAATTCATCAGACTCATATGACTATGTACAACGTCAGGTTTTTCTTTTTTTATAAGTTGGTACGTTGATTTTATATTTCCCCAAAGACTTTCTCTTCGAGCCGGAATTTGATACATTTTATTTCCTAATTGTTCCGACATTTTCTTTTTTGCTGAATCTGCAGTATGTAGATAAACTATTGATTCCTTTACCTCATAATCTTTATTTAACTTACCAGTATAATTTAATAAAACTTGCTCTACTCCACCGTTAACAAAACCAGCCGTAAAATGCATAACTTTCATTCTTATTTACTATCTTTCACTTTCTAGTAATTTAGATATTTCTACAACTTGTTCTTTTATATCGAATTTTTCTAACACAGGATTTAATTCTTTACGTTCAGCATTTGTTTTAAATTTTATATTAATTAAAGCATGATTCCACTTACTATCATCATATCCCTCTATTTTTGTAATATCCTGCGTTGCAAAAACTTGTGGGGCCACCTTACTGGAAGCAAGAACTGGAAGGTTACTAACTTGCGCCTCTAGCGGTACAAGACCAAAGCCTTCATATAGACTTGGAAAAATTAACACATCCATTGCTGAATACCACTTGTTCAATATATTAGTATAAGGAATAAATTTTACGCTTTCCTCAATTTTTAATTCAGAAACCATTTTTTTTATTTTTTCTTCCAATGGTCCCTTCCCGATTAATAATAATTTACTGTCAGTATATTGAGCATGATAATTGGCAAATACCTGTAAAACAAGGGCCGGATTTTTACGATTCACAAATGCGCCCGCAAATGCAACTATTTTTTCATTTTCTTTTATCTTTAATTGATCCCTAAGTTCTTTTCGTGCGTCTTCATCGAAAACAAATCTTTTGAGTTCAATTCCATTATTAATAATGTTGACCTCTCTTAAAGTTCCAAACATCCACTTAGCTGCATCTTTAGAAGTAGCAACTTTAACATCTGCCTGAGTTTCTAATATTTTCTTTCCCCTATCATTTAGTGTGTTTAATAGCTTCATTAATATTTTATTACTAAAGACATGGCTATAATATGAATTATGTGAATGGCAGACAACTCTTGCTTTTGTATAGCGTTTAGCATACGTTACAGGAAAATAATTCCATGAGGAAGAATAATTGAAATACACTAAATCAAAATCATTTTTTTTAAAAAATTTTTTCCACCATTTAATATGATTAAATGGTCTTTTAGTTACTGGGATTACTCTTTCGAGAGTCCAACCTAATTTTTTACATTTCTCAGTAGCGTTACCTTTTAGATCCACTCCATATCCAACGCACTTAATATCATATTTATTACTATTAAAATTTGAAAATATATTAAATATAGCCTCTGTAAGTCCACTACCACTAATGAAATCGCCAACAACTAATAGTCTCTTTTTCACCTTGAGTAAATCTCCTCTAACATTTTTACTGTATCACTAATATCGTAACCAGCATTTTTAACATCTAAATACGATAAATTGCGTTCTTCTTTTCTAGATTTATTAACTTTTTCAAGAGCTAAATTTGCATATAGTTTTGGAGATTTGCTTATATCAATAGTTTCTATTTGATTAGTGACTTTTGCCTCAGGTTCTATATGATTGCTTGCAATACATTCCAGTCCCGTAGCCTGAGCTTCAATTAAAACAATTCCTAAGCCCTCATAATGAGAAGGAAAAAGAAATACATCACTCATAAACATAAGATTTTTTACATCATCTCTAATTCCTAAAAATTTAACCTGATCAGTTAAACCCATTTTAGCTATTTGTTCTTGTAATTTAGGTTTAAGCTCCCCATCACCTACTAAAAATAAAATAGAGTTAGAATCTTTTTTTAATATCTCATTGAACCATTTAAATAAATATGCATGGTTTTTTTGATGTGATAGACGTCCAACATGTAAAAACACATTTTTATTTACTACATTAAATTTTTTTCTATATTTATTTCTAATAGTTGCATTGAATTGATAACTCCTAGTTTCAATTCCATTTGGTATAATTTCGGCTGATCTATTTTTAAAAAGCCATTTTCGTGCACCCTCGCTACAAGCTAGCCTAATTATGTCATTTCGGTAGTTAAATCTTCGATTCACAAAGTTTAAGATTCTACGTGAATACATACCAGGATTCATATATGAATTATGTGAATGCACAATGACTTTTGCAGAAGAATATTTTAAAGGTAGAGAAATCCCTTCTGAATAGCTCCAAGTCAATATATTATTATGCACAAAATCATATTTATTATGCTCTAAAATCTTCCTAAACTGTCTTTTATTTTCACGTAGATTTTCTCTGCGACCCGGTATTTTATATATCTTACCACCGAGTTTTTTTATTTCTTCAGCATAAGCAATTTCTTTATTTTCAGTTTCCATATTAATAAAATCTAACTGAAATTTTTCACGATCTATATTTCTATAAACATTCATAATAAAAGCTTCGATTCCACCATAATTTGATGTCATACCTACTTGAAGAATTCGTTTCAAAATTATCACCTAAACTAATTTATATTATTTCTTAAAGACAAAAGAATTCTTTTTGAAAAAGATTTGTAGCCGAATTTTTTTACTGAATCAGTTACTTGTTCAGTACTGGGTAGAATATTTTTTTGATTCACTATATCTTTAATTAATAAACTCAATTTTTTTACGTCGCCTGGTTTATATAAAAAACCATTTTCTGAATTAACAATTTCATCTGGTCCAATCGGACAAGATGAAGAGATTAAGGGAATTCCTCTAATTGCCGCTTCACACAGAACCATCCCAAAACCTTCATACTTTGAAGTTAATACTAATACATCTGCCTCATTTATCTTATCCCATACATTTTCTGAAAAACCTTTAAAAGATATTTTTTCTTGGGAATTTTTATTTGCAAGTTTTAATAATTTAGTTTTAGTTTTATCATCAATAGTACCGTACAAGTCACATTTCCAATTTCCTTCTACTAAATTTAGAGCCTTAATTAATTCAGATACATTTTTTTGGCCATTATAATCAATTCTACCAACATAGACAAATCGATTCTGTCTACCAGTTCTTTTTACTTTTTTAGGCTTTGTTATATTAATTGGATTATATACAACAGAAATCTTATTTTCTTTTACTCCCATAGAAATTAATTCTTTTTTTATTCCCATACTAATTGCCCAAAATTCATCTGTAGTTTCTAAATATTTAGTTTTAATATTTTTCATTTTAAATGAATAATGATACCAAGCAATAATTTTAGTATTTGGAGAAAAGATTCTCTTTAATTTATAAGCAAAACTCCAAATTATAGGGTTCGTAGCTACAAAAAAATCAGGTTTTTCTTTCTTTAACGTGCTAGCTATCAATATTGGCATCCCCGTAGCATAACTTACAAGCTGCAAATATCTTGATTTTGAAAAATTATATATCTTTTTGTCCCAACCGTTTAACCAGGCAGAGCTATTACTCCCTCCAAAACTAATTAACTTCCATTTTATGTCCTCATTAGTTTGTTTCACATTAAGAGCTTCCGCAAAATTTTTAATTACTGTTTCTGTACCTCCAGTTCCTTTTAGGTATGGGACAGCAACTATAACTTTCTTCATATTAACCACCTAAAAATGAGTTTGTTTTTTACCAATTCCAAATTTTCTATTGACAAAACTAATACCCTTTTTCACTAATTGTTTAGGGCCAATTTGTCCCCACGGAATTTCTTTATAGCTTTCATTAGTGGTATATAACCAAACATCCATTAAAAGCTCTGAAATATATCCAAATACTCTCGCTTCTTGAACAGAATAATCTGAAATATCAATTTCATTTTCAAGCTTCTCTAGAATCCCAAACATAAAATTGCAGTATGAATCAAATGCATCAGCTTTCATAATAAACATATTAAACATGTGTGCTTTTCGGCTTTTCATCACTTTATCAAAAGCTGTTAGATATGCTGGATATGACTTTTCAATTATTTCGCGTGTTTTATCTAAAGGTTCTTTATGGTGTGCATGAATGTAATGAGAATAGTTTGTTTCAATGTAGTAATTTCTCTTTTTAGGCAGAAGCACATCATACGTTTGTAAGAGTTGTTCTATCTTTTCAATATTTATAACATTATCTAAATTATAAGGTTTTTTATCGAAAAAAAGACGTCGATAGTGAACTAAGCCTACAGCATCGACATCTTTTAAATTTTTCCAAGCCCAATAAATAGCTGTTAACTCGTTATAATTAGGATTTTTTTCAGATATATTGTCTCCTTCATCATCTCGTTGATAAGGAATATCTGGTTTATAATTTTTCTTGGCGCCTACTAATACTGGTAAGTATCCAGGAACAGCTGGCATTGGAAATTTTTTATGAGCAGCAATTAAAATTTTTATCTTCATTCTAACTCCATTAATAAGCACTATTTGGATGAATAACAACACCGACAGTCTTTAACAAAATCTTAAAATCAAACCATAGACTGCTATTATTAATGTATTCCAAGTCTAATTCTACCATTTCATCAAAATCCGCATCATTACGCTTGGTTACTTGCCAAAGACCAGTACAACCTGGTGTAACAGTCAATCGTAACTTGTCATATGGTGTATAATCTTCTACTTCCATTGGTAGAGGTGGACGAGGTCCCACTAAAGACATATCACCTTTTAACACATTCCATAACTGTGGTAGTTCATCAAGACTATATTTTCTAATTACATGGCCCACTTTAGTTACACGAGGATCATTCTTAATCTTAAACATAGCCCCATCAATTTCATTTTCTTCTTCTAATTGTTCTACCATTTGATCAGCATTAACAATCATAGAACGAAATTTCCACATTTTAAATGGTTTCTCATTTTTACCAATTCGTTCTTGCGAATAGAAAGCTGGGCCTCCATCTTCTCTTTTAATTAGAAAAATTAAAACTAAAAATAATGGTGATAATAATATTAAGGCTAACCCACTAGCTAAAACATCAAAAGAGCGCTTTATAGCACGGTATCCTATACGTCCATTAACTTTTGACGGATCTAGTTTTACCTTTTTAACCTCTTGTGCCATCATTTAAAACTCTATCCCCCAATAATAAAATTAAAATATCCAGAAACGTTTCTTTTTCTTTAAAGGTTTCCAATTTAAATTAACATTATCAGAATTGATAATATTTCTTGCATTTTGCTTAAAGCTATTAGCAACATCCAATCCTTGCGTTTTTTCTAACTTCTCATAAGCGTCATGCATACGACTTTCTCGTTTTGGCAATGTATGGGCATCAGAAGCAAAGGTAGCTACCTGACCTGCTTCTACAAATCGATCAGCTAACTTTTCAATTTCTTTTCCAAATACTCCCACATACGAACTAGCAGTAATTTGTGTTAAACATCCTTGTTCAATAAATTCTTGTAACCTTTCTGGATGGGCCAAGATACCCGAATTTCTTTCTGGATGAACAATTATTGGAGTTATTCCCCGGCCCAATAATTTAAAAGTCATGTCTTTGGCATAAGTTGGTACATCTTCACTTGGAAATTCCAGTAACATATATCTACCATCATCATCACAAAATAAGATATCATCATCGTCTAAAGCTTGAGGTAAATTACCATTTAGACGAACTTCTTGACTCGGAAAGACTGTTAATGGAATATTATGCTTCTTTAATTCAGATTGAAACGCAGTCGTTTCCTTAATAATATCCTTTTTATGATTCAGATATTTTCCATTTAAAGTATGCGGAGTCATTAGTGCATGCGTAATTCCATCTGCAACTGCAGCTTCAGCTAATCCTAATGATGATTCTAAATCAGGTGAACCATCATCAATTCCTGGCAATATATGTGAGTGAATATCAACTAATACCATTATTTGTTACTTCGCTTCTCCATCTTTTTCTTGACCGTATCCATATCCATATCCATATCCATACCCATCTGGTCCGGTTTTCACGTCATTCATTACATAGCCTAAAACATGTGTCTTACTTAAGTTAAGCATTTCAATAGCCCGCTCAACTCCAGCCTTTTGCGTAACTCCTTGACGTACAACTAGGACTACACCATCCATTTCACCAGCTAAAATTTGTGTATCCGAAACTTCTAAAACTGGCGCTAAGTCTAAAATTACTAAATCATAGTGTTCTTTTACCATATTTAAGAAAGCACGCATTCTGTTAGAACCTAATAATTGAGCTGGGTTAGGTGGAATTGGACCAGCAGGCATTACTGAAAGGTTCGGAATAATATCTTCTTTTACAATATCAGCCATATCTACTTCATTTGAATGTGAAGTTAAGATCGTGGTCAATCCTACTCGATTTGGAATATCAAATGTTTGATGTAGCGTAGGTCTATGTAAATCGGCATCAATTAATAATACTTTTTTACCAGCTTGAGCCATTGTTATAGCTACATTAACGATTACAGTTGACTTACCTTCACTAATATTAGCTGAAGTAAAAGCTAAAGCCTTGATTTGGTGATCAACACTTGTAAAATCTATGTTCGTTTTAACAGTTCTAAATTGCTCACTTACTGGGTTTTGTGGCTTTGCTACAGTAATCAACTTAGCACCATATTGCATGGTTTCATCAGTACCACGTTTTTTACGTCTATTAAACAATCCCATTTATACTCTCCTATACACGTTTCTTTTTACCAGAATTACTATCATTGTCATTAATACTAAATTTATTAGACAAGTGGAAGTGAGATATATGACCTAAATTTGTTAAACCTAATTCTTTAGTCAAATAATCATCATCTCTAACTGTAGTATTAAATGAATCACGTAAGACAATTAAAGCTATACTGATAATTAATCCAAGAATAATACCGGCAAATGTAAATAGTGAAGTCTTAGGGAAAGTTTTAGTACCACGAGAAGCTGGTGATACAATTGTCACATTATTAACATTCATAATGCTCTTGATTTTACTCTTAAATGTTTGAGCAACTGCATTTGCGATTGCTTGAGCCTTTTCTGGATCATTACTCTTCGCGCTAATCGTGAAAACTTGAGATTGTTGTTGTGTAGTTACAGAAACTGCTTTTTGCATTTCCTTAGCGCTCACATTATAACTACGTCCCGCTCTTCTAACAACTGCTGGTTCAGCTGGGCTTACTAATTTTTTAGTCCCATCTGCTAAAGTCCGATATTTAGCTGGTTTAGCTGGTTTTACGACTTCAGTAGGATTTTTTAGCCACTTAGAAGCATCTTTTAAGATAACTGGACTAGTAACAATATCTTTATAAGTATTAATTAATTGAACATCAGCTTGTTGAGCATTGAATGCTTGGCCAGCATCAGTTGTATTTCTTTTTTGATTAACCAAAATCTGAGTAGTTGAAGTATACTTTGGTTCAACAACAAAAGCAGCTAGAACAAAGCCAACTGCTCCTAAACCAACTGCCCATGCAATAATTGCCCAAATATGTGCTCGAAGAAGCATCCATAATCTACGTAAATCGATTGTATTTTCAGTTTTTGTACTGTTTTCCACTTTTTCCTATTCTCCTGTCTTTAAGGTTTCCGGCTTAAGCCCTAAGGCAGCACGTAACTTATTACTAATTCTTTGACATTCTGCTTGACTTACTGACTCATAGGCAACGCCATTCTCCCAATCGCCTTGCCCTTGAGCATGATCAGTTGTGACATTATCGGTTGCATGACGATAGTTTTGAGCTAACGCAACCATATTATCAAATGTCAAGTTGGTCATCGTTTGCTTAGAAATTGAATTTAAGAATTCTTGGTTTACGACTGTCTTGTAAGAAATGGAACTCTTTAATAATGCCATAATTACAAGTCTTTGTCTCTCTTGACGCCCATAATCTCCTTTAGGGTCATCATACCGCATTCTACTGAATGCCAAAGCCTTCTTCCCATTCATGTGATAAGTTACACCTTTAGTGAAATGATAGCCTTCATAATCAAATGTTAATGGCGACTTAACTGTCACTCCCCCAACTTGATCAATAGCCTTCTCTAATCCTCCCATGTTTACCATTACGTAAGCATCCGTTGGAACATTGAAATACTTCTTGATCGTTTTAACAGTTTCATCTACACCACCATAAGTATAGGCTGCGTTAATCTTAGCTGGTGAATAGTCTGGATAATCCGGTAAGTTAACTTTCATATCTCGAGGCAAGCTGACAACTGTTGTCTTATTAGTCTTAGGATTAATAACCATCATCATGATGGTATCTGTTCTTCCCTTGTAAGAACGTCCAAATTCACCTGTATCTGTTCCCAATAAAAGCAGGCTTATTGGCTTCTTATCTTTTAATGTGTCGCTAACCTTCCGATCACTAATTTCATTACTCATCGGATTATACATATTATTAGTGGCAACATGGATATTGTGCCAAGCGATAATAACCGCAATGATGTCTACTGCTAGGAAGACACCCAATACAATCCAAAAGATACGCCAAAACTTTTTACGTCGATGATGACGGTGATGATGTGAGCGATGTCTTAATTCATTATCACTATTATTATGATCCATTTTATTCCTCTTTTATTTTTTGATTTTTAGTAACACTAAAAGTCATTATACAAAAAATATATGAAAATTCATAGAAAATTCACAGTTAGCATAAAAAAACACATTTATTGAATCAGAACATGCTCTAAATAGCGGTCTAACCATCTTCACGTTGATAAGTATACTGGCACCCCCCCCATAAAATCAACCTTATTTCGGCAAAAACACGGCTCTCGTTATTTAATTTGCTGCGTTTTTTATTTAATTTTTCAAAGCGTTTTTCAATTTAAGGAGTAAATTCTTCTTCACTCTCTGCAGAGTTCGCCTTGAACATCCCGCCACTTCAACCAAATTTGTAATTTCTTTTTGTGCGAGTAAGTGTTCAAAAAACACTAGTTTTTCAATTTCATTTAATTCCTGAACTTTATCTTTCAAAATTATTAAGTTATCCCATTCGATTTTTTTCTTTAATTCGAGCTCGTTATTTATCTCTTCGCTTCTTTCTTCGCGGCGTTGAACCTTTCTTAACTCATCTAAGGTATGCCAAAGAATCTTCTTAAAGGCAAGCCGATCAATATCGTAGTCCTGACTCTTCTCAAGCATCCCCGCATAAATCAAAACTCCATCCTGGACCAAATCTGCATACTCTTGATAATCTTTCCTCACGCCAGCAGCCTTAATTGCCCCGCAAACTAACCGGCGATTTTCCCATGCTTTAATAAAACTCTCTTCTTTAATCATGTGACCATTCCTTTAAGTAATGTCACAAGCGCTTGTGCAGGTATTAGATTATCAAGAACAGAATTTTTCTAAAATCCAAGACCTACCTACTACAAAACTGTGCTGCTAAGCGATTTTTATTTTTATCTATGCTTTCTTTTTCCTTTTTCTCTCTTTATTCCTTTACTGCATTTCTTGTAAAAGAAAAACACGCCTTCTTCAGACGTGTTATAAAAGTGATTTAATTCTTCTCGATAAACGATAAAACAGGTTGTGGTCGTTAATTTGCCAATCTTTAATATCAAAAAAGTCAGCGCAGTGCCGACCATAATTTTGATGGAATTCTTCAATTGCAGCTTCAGCAAGATCTTTCAAATTTAAAACATTATGAATTTTAGTTAAGTAAAGATATTCTTGATCTGCTACTAAGCTCTTTTTTCTACATTTACATAACTTTAGATGAAAGCCATGTGAATTAGCATAATTGACCAACATTTGACCAAAAACATGATTATGCGTAATTGCTTCTGCCAAACGTTTATGTAAATTCGGCGCATAATCATCAAATTCAAAATTATAAACGCGATTATTTCCTTTACAAGAAAATATTACTTTCTTTTTACATTGCTGCATTGTCTGCATATGGTGTAAGCCAATCCAGCAGGTATGTCTTTCTGAATGAGCCCTTAATGAAAAATAGGCAATTTCACCCAAAGAAATTGTATGTCGATAGTAAAATCCTAACTCTTTCTGCAATCTCTTTTGCAAAACTGCTCCTAGAATTAAACGATGTTTCAAAAAATGGTTAACCAATTGTCGACTGTTTTTTCGGCATAAAATAATACCATCTTTTTTATCTAAAATTACTGATTCATATTTTCCTGAAATAGGATTCTCATGGAAGTCATATAACACTAGCATATTTTCATTTAATTGATATAAATTATTTTCTTGAATAAATGGTATAAGGCCTTCAATAGTTACTGTACTAGTCAATCGTGCTTTAACCAGTTCGTTGGACCAAGTATTAAAGTTTTCATTACTTGGTAATTTAACGCTAATTTCAGTGTATTCTTTTCGCATCTTCAACTCCTTCATCTATAAAATAACATTTTTTATCATGGAAAATAATAATACCAAAAAATCAATATATAAAAAAGGTCCCACACCTCTAAACGGTGTAGGACCTCATTAAATAACTTTAAAAGTTCAAAAATTCATCTGGTTTCATCCCTAAAGCTGCTCCAATGACAGTTTTGAAGGTTGAAACATCTTGAACCCCATCAAATTGCTGACCATTAATTAAAAAGTATGGCACAGATTGAACTCCGCGACTTTCTAAGTCAGCTTCTTCTTGCATAACTACATCTTGATATGCATTTGAATCTAAAATCTTTTTAACTTCCGTGGTGTCTAGCTTATTCTTCTTTGCCACATCTAATAATACTTTATGATCTGCTAATTCCTTATTCTCGGTAAAGTAAGCATAGAATAAATCATCGGCTAGATTTTCAATTAGCTTAGAATCGTGATAAGTTGCCTTAGCCCATTGAACCATCCGGTGAGCATCCATGGTATTCGTATTATAAGCCGTTGCTTCATTAATTGTTAAACCAACTGCCTTACCCATTGCCTTAGCATGATCATAGGCTGCGTTTGCTTTAGCTAAAGGAATTGCCTTCTCATAGGCTAAGAGAACTGCATTAGTTTGCTTAGTTGACTTAGGTGCATCTAAATCAATTTGAAAAGCATTCAAGTCATATTCAATCTTATCTTGAACTCCTAACTCTTCAATTGCCTTTTGTAAGTTAGTTTCACCGATGTAGCAGTAAGGACATGCATAATCGCCCCAAATTGAAATTTTCATTTTTCAACTCTTCTTTCTCTTATTACACTCTCACCTCTACAATAGAAACTTTCTTCATATAAAGCAACTATTTTCGCTTACGTTTTAGTTCTTCTTTAGTTGTAACTAAGTCAATAATCTTCTTTGGTGCTAGATTTGGATACATATGAGTTAGATAAGCTAATAATTCGACAAAATTTAATAAGTAACTCGTTAAATTATTGTCTTTCATCATCCCACCAGTGAAATTATTATCTTTAATATTTGCAAACATGTAAAAGTCTCGAACTGTATCCATATTTTGGTAAGTTACCAGTTCACTAAAAATATCCTTAATTTCTTTTCGAATTTCTTGCCCATCAGTCACTTCTCGTTTAACCGGTAAGTCAATTGCATATGCTGAATCTTTTCCATGCGCTAAGTCAAGGTAAGACTTGCTCTCAAGCATCATGTCGCTAATCTCTTTAAACTTTTCATCGGTAAAGTCCATGTTTACTTCTAGACTGGTTAAATATCCAGCTAAAGCTTCTACTAAATCGTCTTCTGTCTTAAACGATGGCGTTAGCACATAAACATAGCGGTCTGTTCGCACAAATAGAAGAAAATATGTTAAATCTAAATGTTGCAAGTTTCTACTATATTTAATTAGTTCCTTTTCAAAGCGATAACCTTCAGGATTTTCTAAATCAAATTGACCTCCCTGATAAGGCGCCCGATATATTTGCCAAAAGTTTTCTACATTGAAACCATCGATATTTCGATCTTCAAAAGCAGCCTTATTAAGCAATTTAGCTTCACTAGGGCGCTTTTTTTCTAAATCTTTTATTACAGCTAGCGGATTAAGAATATTACGGTTCGCATACTCCATTAACATCACTTGAATGTCATGATAAGTCGACATATTTTGATCGCTAGTATCGTGGAAGAAAACATCCCCTAACTGGGCAGTATAATTAACAACTATGACATAGTCCCCAATCTCTTTTTCACTAGCCAGTTCTTCAGCTAAGTCAACGATGTCTTCTACTCGTGTTTCTAGTTGTCTAAGTTTATTATCAGAAATCTCTTGATTAGGGCGCTTGAGCTTTCTCATAGCGTGTACTTTAAATAGGTCACTTTCTAAATCGCCCTTTAATACATCAATAAATTCATAATAATCTAGATCAAGTCTTTGAACGAAAGTCTCAATTAACCTAAAAACAAGACCTTCAGCTCGCGCCGGTTGATAAGAGCGGCGTAAATTATCACTAATAAAAGTTTCTTCAAAATCCGGTGTCTGTACTACGACTGCCAGATCCATTGTATTTGGTGTTTCATACACCTTGTCAAGCAGTTCTTTCATTTTATTACTTAACATTTTTATACCCTACCTATTCCAATCATCTCACTTTTTATCTATTATACGGATATTTATTTTTAGAGACAAAAAGTCTGCAAATAAGCAGACCTTAAGTTAGATATTTTCACCATACATAATATTTGAAAAGCTACCATTTAATGACTTGTCTTGACTGACATGTAAGTTAACAACGTTTCCCTTTCCCGATTCATCTACCAAAACAATTGGTTTTTGATCGTGCCAGCAAAAGAGAAAAGTCTTATGTTGTCCATCTTTAGTTAAATCATGATTATAGATAGCCAAGACGTCATAATCATAATGGTGTTCGCCTTGAGGACTCCAGCCAATGCTTATCTTTTTACCATTTAGCTTAAAAGTATCTTTCTTAAAGGCATCTGGATAAACACGATTTGCTGAAGTAGAAAGCTTATTTTTACCATCATACTTGGTATAGGTTTGGTTCTTCTTTTTGCTATACTTATCCATTTCCTTAGCAAGTTTTTGGTCTTTTTTCTTATCCCAGTGCTTCTTTTGAACTGTCTTTGAACTCTTAACACTACTATTATTAGTTGAATTAGAGTTATTTGAACAGCCACTTGCACCTACCAAGCTGAGAGCAACCACACTCATTAATAATATTTTCTTCATAAATCTGTCTCCTTTTCTTCCATTCTTATCCTACCATTAAATTTCAACTTTCGAACCTATTTAATCTTGAATAAAAAAGGTGTAATTTCACTTTTTATGCGAAATTACACTTTGAATAGAAGAAATTTAGTAATAGAGCTTATTTTACCTTCTGATATATTAAATTGTTAATTGCTTCAATTAAAGCTTCTTTAGTAGGCACACCTTCATCATGATAATGGCCAATTTCAAAGTATGGCACTGCATCCGCATTTCGATTGGCTAAGTCATTTTCATCTTCGATAACTACGTCCTTATATTCTTCACTAGTAAGAATTTTCTTTGCAGATGAGTCATCCAACCCAGCGTCTTTTGCCAATTTTACTAAGACGTCGTTATCAGCAATATTTTGATTTTCAACAAAATAAGCTTTAAAGATTGCGTTAATTAACTGAGCTGTCTTTTTATTACTCTGTGTATCATTAGCCCATTTAGTTAAACGCAATGCCTTCATGGTATTGACTGGAAGTGTATTTGCATAATTAATTGTTAAGCCAGCATCTCTAGCTTGTTCAGTAATATTTTGAAATCTTTCATGAAGTTGCTTTTGGGTTAAACCATCTTTCTGCATCAACTTCTCTCCTCGCGTTTGAGTTGGATTTTCCGCAGCAGTTGGATCAATTTGAAAAGCGCGAAAGTTATAATCTAACTTATTTTGATCAATTCCTACTGCTTTAACTGCTTCAGTTAGTTTATGAAAAGCAATATAACAAAATGGAGATGCATAATCCATCCAAAAACTCATTCTCATATAGTATGCCTACTTTCCGGTTAATTAGCAGCTTTTTTAATTAAAGCTTTTAAATCATCATCAGAAAAATCTTTACCATATTTATTTTGTAATTCTTCTAGAATGAATCCATTATCACGATTACGGTGAATCATTTCACGAACGTCTTTAATAATAGCTTCTTTTTCACGATCAAATGTTGGAACTGTCATAATTACAGCCTTCTTTCATATATTAATCCGCTTCCACCTTTTATTGTATGATCTTTAGGATCTAATGACAAAAATTTGGGCTCAGCATAATAAAAAGATAGCCTTATCATAAGACTATCTTTTTATAAATCATGTTGATATTTTTTCAGTAAAACAACTGCAATCCAAATTGAAATAAATGATGGCAAAATAATTACTACTAAAAGATCGGGATTCAAAATTCGAACCGTTTTGATCATTTTAGTAATTGTATTAATTTTGCCAATATTATTGAATATTGATTGATAGACCGTAACATAAATTAATGACCATTGAATACAGTATTCAATCAGCGTTAACGTTATTTCGGAAATATGATAATGTTTATTGAATCTCTTTAATCCCTCATATAATAGTAAGCCTGATAGAATTACTAACGCTGCTAAAAGCAAGAAGAGATTTCCTAATTTCATATCATGAACCCGATCAATAAATAGTGCCGCAATTCCAAAGAAAATTGAGAAGTTAACTGTACTAAACAGTAGTAATACTAAAAATAAAATAATCGCTCTTAAAAAATAAAACCGATGTTTAGAAGTAAAAATATATCCTGATACTACTATTGCTAAAATAACCAGGAAAATTGGTAAAACTTGCATTAGTTATCAGACATCTCGATCTTCTTAATAAGGGCCTCACAGCCGCGATAAATATCCTGGTAAGCCCCTTCAAAGTCACCAGTATACCATGGATCATCAACATCCAACATAGAACCAGCAAAAGATAAAAGCTTATATTCTTTTCTTTTAGGATCTCCAGCCGAAATATGATTCATATCAAAGAAGTTTTCTTCATCCATCCCGATAATGTAGTCATATTTCTCATAGTCACTTTTAACCATTTTTCTAGCCTGCCGATGGTTAAAAGGAATTCCATGCTCATTCATCACTCGTTGAGAACGTATATCGATATCATGGCCAATCCCACTAATAATTGCATCTTCGGTTGTAGCGGCTGAACTAATTTCATACTCATTTTCTTTACCTAGATCTTTAACAATCTTTTTAGTAATAAATTCAGCCATGGGTGATCGACAAATATTCCCATGACAAACAAATAAGATTTTCTTAGTCATTTCTTTCCCTTATTTCTTTAAAGTGTATGTTTTTATTCTAAATCTAATGCAATTATTTAGGCAAGAAAAAATACCGACTAGAGCTTATTCACTCCAATCGGCATTCTTCTTTTTCAAAGGTTGCTGAAACATTATTAGTTCAATATTTTCAACGTATCTAATTATATCAAAGATAGATCAATTTAATCAGTAAATTATGCAATTTTTTAAATTACATTTTATCTTCGACCCAATCCCAGAATTTATCTACATTTAATTTAGAAACACTAGAAAATGGTAAGAAAGATACGTTTGCTTGTGAAAGATCCAGACTCTTACCAATTTTTTGCTTAATCTGACTTGCTTCCATCTTTTTCAACTTATCCATTTTTGTTGCTACCACTAAGATTGGAATATCAAGATAGAGAGCATAATTAAACATATTGATATCATCTGCAGTCGGATTGTGCCGTGCATCAACTAAAAGAATTAGTCCCTTTAAATCAGCACGTGTCTCCAAATAATCCTGAATCATTTCACCAAAAGCAGCTCTTTGCTTTTTAGACACTTTTGCATAGCCATAACCTGGTACATCAACTAGGTACAACTCATTATTAACCTTATAAAAATTAAGAGTTTGAGTCTTACCTGGTTGTTGTGAAGTGCGGGCTAGTTTGCGACGATTAACAATCGTATTAATCAAACTAGATTTACCAACATTCGAACGGCCAGCCAAGGCAAATTCTGGTAAATCATCTTTTGGATACTGTTTTTCAGAAACAGCACTAATGACAAATTCAGTATCTACGACTTTCATTATTTAGTCGCCTCACTCGTATCTTCAGCCTTATTCTCTTTATAGCTAATCTTAGGCTCTGCCTGCTTAGTAATAACATCCTTAGTAATTTGGACTTCTTTGATGTTATCATCACTTGGTGTCTGATACATTACATCCATTAAGGAATTTTCAACAATAGAACGTAAGCCACGTGCACCCATATGACGACTAATAGCCATATCTGCAATAGCTTGAAGCGCTCCATCAGTAAATTCAAGATCAACATCGTCAAGTGACAACAATTTCTTGTATTGTTTTACTAAAGCATTCTTTGGTTCAGTTAAAATTCTAATTAAGTCTTCAGTCTTCAACTTATCAAGAGTAGTGATAATTGGAATACGTCCAATAAACTCAGGAATTAAACCAAATTTAACTAAATCTCCAGTTGTAAGATTCTTTTGCCAGTCATCTGCATCTACTTGGTTAAGACCATTTTCTGCGCCAAAACCAATTGTCTTCTTTCCAAGGCGGTTTTTAACGATATTTTCAATACCATCAAAAGCACCACCGACAATAAATAAGATATTAGTGGTATCAATCTTAATCATTTGTTGTTGTGGATGCTTACGTCCACCTTGAGGAGGAACAGAAGCAATAGTTCCTTCTAAGATCTTAAGCAGTGACTGTTGTACACCTTCACCGGAAACATCACGCGTAATTGAAACATTTTCTGCTTTTTTAGAAATTTTATCAATTTCATCAATGTAGATAATTCCACGTTGGGCACGCTCTAAATCATAATCGGCATTTTGCAACAATTTGAGCAAAATATTTTCTACATCTTCACCAACATAACCGGCTTCAGTCAAAGTAGTAGCGTCCGCAATAGCAAATGGAACATTCAAAATTTTAGCCAAAGTTTGAGCTAAATAAGTTTTACCCGAACCAGTTGGCCCAATCAAAGCAATATTTGATTTTTGCAACTCAGTTCCGGTACTATCAATATCCATTTGACTGATACGTTTATAGTGGTTGTAAACAGCAACGGAAAGTACCTTCTTGGCACGATCTTGGCCAATTACGTACTCATCCAATTGCTTTTTAATTTCCATTGGCTTAGGTAAATCTTTAGTTTCTTTAATGGAATCTGCTTTTAATTCATCATCAATAATTTTCTTGGAAAGATCAATACATTCATTACAAATGTAGACTCCATTTCCAGCCACAATTTTTTTAACTTGTGACTGTGGTTTACCGCAAAAAGAACATTTTACTTCTTCTTGCTCAGTAATTTGGTTAGCCATCAGCCATCCTCCTTTTCACTTACTTTATGTCAAAATAAGCTTAGCAATTCACTTTAACAGAGTAAAGAAAATTGTCTTATTAATTAATAGTAAAGAAAAAAGCGACTGTCATAGCCGCCCTTTTCTTAAACTAGTTATCAACTATTATTTATCAGCCTTTTTGTCGTCTTCTTTGGTTGACTTCTTAGCAGTTGACTTCTTAGTAGCTTTCTTAGCAACTTGCTTTGCCTTGTCAGCCACTAAATCAATAGCTTTTCTAATAGCAATATCATGCTTAAGCATATCATCACTCAAGCTACGACGAACAACTTTTTCGTCCATGTTGTAGTCGTGTGCCAAGTCCTTAATTTCTTGCTTAATTTCATCAGCAGTTGCGTCAAGTTTTTCTTTAGCAACAATTGCTTCCAAAACAAGGTTAGTCTTAACACGTTCTGCAGCACCCTTAGCTAATTGTTCACGCAATTGAGCTTCAGTAGTACCAGTTAACTTGAAGTAAGTTTGTGGGTCAATACCTTGACGTTGCATGTTGCCTAAGTATTGGTTCAATTGATTTTGAACATCTTCATCGATCATTGCTTGAGGAACTTCATCAATGGTTGCATTTTCAACTGCACCCTTGATTGCAGCATCTTGGATAGCGTCTTTTGCATCATCTTCCTTGTGCTTCTTCAAGTCTTTCTTGATCTTATCTTTTAATTCATCAAGTGATTCTACTGAATCATCAACATCTTTAGCAAACTCGTCATCTAACTTAGGTAATTCTTTAGATTTCACTTCATGAATCTTAGTAGCAAAGTGTGCTTCTTTACCAGCTAAGTCTTTTGCACCGTAATCTTCTGGGAAGGTTACAACAACGTCTACATCGTCACCAGCTTTGTGACCAATAAGTTGATCTTCAAAACCAGGAATGAAAGTACCAGAACCTAATTCTAATGAGTAATTTTGTGCACTACCACCATCAAATGGCTTACCATCAATAGTACCAGTGTAGTCGATAGTAACAGTATCGCCCTTAGCAGCCTTACCGTCCTTTAATACTAATTCAGCATTTTGTTCACGACGTTTGTTTAATTCTGCATCTACATCTTTAACTAAAACGCGAGTGTTTTGCTTAGGAACTTCAATACCCTTGTAGTCACCTAACTTAACTTCTGGCTTAACAGAAACAGTAGCTTTCATTTCCCAAGGCTTGTTCTTATCCATTGAAACTGGAGTAATTTGTGGTTGACCAACTGGGTCAATACCAGCTTCTTTAACAGCAGCAGTGTAAGCTTCTGGTAAAACGGTGTTTAAAGCATCTTCGTAAAGAGCTTCTTCACCGTAAAATTGATCAAAAACAATACGAGAAACGTGACCTTTACGGAAACCAGGTACACGTAAGTTCTTCTTAACACGTTTGAAAGCTTGATCTAAGCCCTTTTTTACTTCTTCTTGTGAAATTTCAAAAGTTAATTCACCGGATGTTTTACCGGTCTTTTCCCATTTTACAGACATTAATTAAATACCTCCGATGTCAAATTTGGGTTTGCTATTGCACACTTAACTATCTTACCCTAAACCTTGCTAAAACACAAATCCAGAGAGAAATTTGTTAATTTTTGTATAAAAAAAAGATGTATCCTAAGATACATCTTTTTTAAGAAAGTTTGGAATTAGTCAAGAATTTCAGTAACTTGACCAGCACCAACAGTCTTACCACCTTCACGGATAGTAAACTTAGTACCCTTTTCAATGGCAACTGGCTTGATCAATTCAACAGTGAATTCAACGTTATCACCAGGCATAACCATTTCAGTACCTTCTGGCAATTCAATCTTACCAGTTACGTCAGTAGTGTGGAAGTAGAATTGTGGACGGTAATCTGAGAAGAATGGAGTGTGACGACCACCTTCATCTTTGTTCAAGATATAAACTTGACCCTTGAAGTTCTTGTGGGTTTGAATTGAACCAGGTGCAGCTAAAACTTGACCACGTTCAACTTGGTCACGGTCGATACCACGAAGCAATACACCAACGTTATCGCCGGCTTCACCAAGATCAAGAGTCTTGTGGAACATTTCCAAACCAGTAACAGTTGACTTTTCAATCTTGTCAGTTAAACCAACGATTTCAACTTCATCGCCGACCTTAACAGTACCACGGTCGATACGACCAGAAGCAACAGTACCACGACCAGTGATAGTAAATACGTCTTCAACTGGCATTAAGAATGGCTTGTCAGTATCACGTTCTGGAGTTGGGATGTATTCGTCAACAGTTTCCATTAATTTTCTGATAACGTCTTGTTGTTCTGGGTCACCTTCAAGTGCCTTCAAAGCTGAACCACGGATAACAGGAACATCGTCACCAGGGTAATCGTATTCTGATAACAAGTCACGTACTTCCATTTCAACTAAGTCGATCAATTCTGGATCGTCAACTAAGTCAACCTTGTTTAAGAATACAACGATGTATTGAACACCAACTTGACGAGCAAGTAAGATGTGTTCACGAGTTTGTGGCATAGGACCATCAGTTGCAGCAACAACCAAGATAGCACCATCCATTTGTGCAGCACCAGTAATCATGTTCTTGATGTAGTCAGCGTGACCTGGAGCATCCATGTGAGCGTAGTGACGATTCTTAGTTTCGTATTCTACGTGAGCGGTATTAATAGTAATACCACGTTCCTTTTCTTCTGGAGCAGCATCGATTTGTGAGTAATCTTCAGCTTGTGCCAAACCGTCTTCTGCCAAAACAGTAGTAATAGCTGCAGTTAAAGTGGTCTTACCATGGTCAACGTGGCCGATAGTACCAATGTTAACGTGCGGCTTAGTTCTTTCGTAATGTTCTTTTTCTGCCATTAATATGACCCTCCTGTAAATTTGCAAGAAGTCCGTTGAGTAAGTAACGGATAATTCTCTGTTGATTATTATACTACTTTCAAAGGTAAAAGCCTAGCTCGTACCCCTTTGAAAATATCCTTTATTGATTATACTAGATCCACAGAAAATGTAAACCTTTTTTGCTCAATATCGGAACTAAAAATCAGAATTTGTTGCTTTTTCATATGCCAAATATTCATATATTTTATTTAAAAGTTTCTGGTTAGCTCCGCCCTTCTTTTGCTCAAGGTAATTTCTAAAATCATGAGCAAATTGATCCGGATCTCTAATATACTCATTTAAACGAGGATACAGCATCCCTAAACAAACATTCATCTCACCTATCATTATTGGTAGTTTGCTTGGATCTTGTCTAAAGTAATCCGCTAAGCTAACACAAACTTCACGATAAATTGGGCTTTTTTCAAGTAAGTCGGTTTCTTTAGGAATGAATTCTTTTAACTCTCCTAAAATGTAAACTTGAACTTTTTCACTATATCCAAGTTTTATTAAATCTTCGCATAAGGATAAGCGCAAAGCAAAATTAGGAGATGGATCCATTAAAATACTTTTTGCCAAATTAGTAAAGTTTTCCGTACTTAAGCAATATAGCAGTAAGTAGTCTTTTTCTTGAATATATTTAAGCTGTTTAAAATTTTTCATTATTTCTAATTGCTTAATTTGACTAACTGGTTCAACTTTTACCGGTAGCTTTTTTTGTAGTAAGTGTTCCAGCTCAGCTGCTTCAATTGCATAATGCTGAAAAGCTAAAATTTTAAGATAAGTGTCGTATACTCTTTGATTAGAAAAAAGGTCAGGCTCTTCCTTAATTAAAGAATATGCCTGATCCCCCTTTTCTTGGATTAAATATATTTCACATAGCTCACAAACAATATCTGAATCGTGACCTAACCGTAAAGCCTCAAGTAAATATTGCTTAGCTTGCGGCAAATCATTGTGCTTTTTAGCTTCTTTTGCTAAAAGAAGAAAGTTATCTTGACTTGCATGTGACATTAAGCTTTTGCCTTCTTTTGTTCTGAATCTTTTTTATGATGATTTTTTCTAACTGGACGTTTTTCAGAATTATTATCTTGATTATTCCGTCTAGCCATTGCACGGTGTCTATTTTGGTTAACTTCCATTACAACTGGTAAAACAACTGGACGACGACCTGTTTGCTTGTAAAGATATTTTTCAACATCATTACGAACATCTTGCTTTAATTCAGTCCAATCAAATTTCTTGTGTTCAAAGTTATTGTTTACTGCTTCTTTAATTACATCAGCAGCACCATTCATCAAGGCATGGTTAGCCTTAATGTATACAAATCCTCTAGTTGAAACACGTGGTTCTGAGATAATCTTCTTTTTCTTTCTGTCAATAGTAACTGCAGCAATGAAAACTCCATCATCAGATAAAACTTCCCGGTCCCTTAAAACGATGTTTCCAACATCACCTACACCAGAACCGTCAATCATGATATCTTCACCAGGAACCGCATCTGTACGATAGAAACGTCCTTTTTCTAAAGCATATGCATCCCCATTATGTGGTAAGAAAATATCCTTCTTATTCATACCTGCTTCAATAGCTAAATCTTTATGGATCTCAAGAAGACGATATTCACCAATAACTGGAATTAAGAACTTAGGCTTAAGTGTATCAATTAACATTTGCAAGTCTCGCCCAGTTGCATGTCCACTGGTATGCTTGTCTCTGCCAAGTTCTTTAACTGTTCCGCCAGCACGGTAAATCATATCGCTAGTCTGGGCAACCATAGTTTCAACAGAGTGTGAAGGAGTGGTAGCGATGAAAACTAAATCACCTTTCTTAATCTTAATCATACGGTGACGGTTAGTTGCCATCTTTTGAAGGGACTTAAGTGGTTCACCCATACGACCAGTTTCTAAGATTACTAATTCATTATCAGGAATCTTCTTTAAGTCTTTACTGTGAACAAGCAATCCCTTAGGCACATTTAAGTAACCTAACTTCATTGCTGTATAGACAATCTTACCAGCATCTCTACCTGTCAAGAAAACATGTCTTCCAGTGGCAGCCGCTGCTTGGAAAATCTCTTGAACACGGACGATATTTGATGCTTTTGCTGCAGCAATGATTCGACCATCATAATTCTCAAAAATATTGTAAATATATTTTTCAATACTAGTCTGACGATCATTCGGGAAGTTAGCTTCAGCATTAGTGGAGTCACTAAGAAGTGCGAGCACACCCTTTTGGGCAATTTCAGATAAACGAACAAAATCAGTTCGATAACCTTTTTTAGCTGATGGATCAAACTTAAAGTCACCAGTGTAGACAATCTCTCCTTCTTTAGTGGAAATATCAATTCCTAAAGAATCTGGAATTGAGTGCGTAGTCTTGAAGAAAGAGACATTTGCATTTTTAAATTCAATTTCTGTGTCAGCGTCAATAACATGGAACAAGTCGTTTTTACGACGTCTATTTTCACGTTGAACAGCGATCTTAGCCAATTCAATAGTTAATTTTGAACCGAAAACTGGAATATCGTGATCTCTTAAAATATATGGTAGAGCACCAATTGAGTCAGCGTGACCATGAGTTAAAAAGATACCGGCAATTTTATCGGCATAATCTTGGAAAAATTGTAAATCAGGAATAACAACGTCAATTCCTAATAAAGATGAATCAGGATACTTCAAACCTGCATCCATAATAAAAATTTCGTCTTCTACTTGAACAGCGTACATGTTTTTACCATTTTCACGTGCGCCACCCAAGATCATTATCTTAATCTTTTGTGACATTTTTTTGCTTCTTTCTATATTTACTTAAATTATTTATGGATCTTAATGATCAAAACGAAGTTAATCTAATTAATTTTACCATATAATAGTATGAATTTGAAAGGAACAAAAAAGCTACTCTTTAAGATAAAGAGTAGCTGAGGTTTATGAATTATTAGAATTAACGACGTAAACCTAACTTGTTGATTAATTCACGGTAACGTTGAATATCTTTGTTCTTTAAGTAACGAAGTAAGTTACGACGGTGACCAATCTTCTTAAGCAAACCAACGTATGAGTGGTGGTCTTGCTTGTTAGCCTTTAAGTGGTCGTTCAAGTTGTTGATATCACTAGTTAAAAGTGCAATTTGAACTTCTGGAGAACCAGTATCGCCATCGTGACGTGCGTATTCTTTGATTAATTCATCTTTCTTTTCTTTTGAAATAGCCATTAGAAAAATACCTCTCTTTTAAATAATTGCCATTAACAACGTTAACCGTCGGCGGCGGGAAAACAGCGTCAATGGTTCCAACAGATATTAATATTACATGGAAGTTTTTAAAAATGCAAGTCCAAATTACCTTGCACCAACGGCTTGTATTAAGTATAATTAACGAGTAAATCTATTTTATCGAGGTGATTTTGATGCCACAAATTAAATCAGCAATTAAACGTGTTAAGACTAATGCTACTGCTAACAAGCGCAACGCTGCTGAATTAAGTAAATTGAGAACTGCTGTAAGAAAATTCAACGAAGCTGTTGAAAATGACGCAAAAGATGTCCTCGATTTAGAAGTTAAAGCTGCACGTGCTTTAGATAAGGCTGTTTCTAAAGGTCTTATTTCTAAGAACAAAGCTAACCGTGATAAATCACGCTTATCTAAAAAGGCTGCTAACAAGTAATTATTTACTTGACACCTGATATTAGGCAAAATAAAAGCTCGGAGTTTTCCTCCGGGCTTTTTTGTTGTCTAAATTTTTAATAAAAAGAGCTTCAAAAATTCATCCCCATGATAAGTTCCGTTTTTGTAGCCAAAATCAAGTTCAATCGCCTGTTTTAGCAACACTGTTAATTTACTTAATGAGACTTTATTTTCAAGGGCTAATTTTACTCGATACGGATTCACTTTTAACTCTTTAGTAATTTGATCTTTACTCCACCGTCTATTCTGCAAAACTTTAACACAAGTCAAAAATTCAAGTTGAGATTCAAAAATAGCTAGTAGCTGAATTGCACTTGCGCCTTCTCGTAAATGATCCTCTAAACGTTGAGTAGCCTCTTGGTATTTTTTATCAAAAGCGGCTGTTAATATTTCAAAAATATTTTCTGAAAGAGAACGATCAATATTTTCATTAATTAGTGTTTCCGTGATCTTTTTATCTTCACCAACAATATTTTTTAATTTTACATAGTTACTTAAAGAGACATCTAAAACTTGGTCACTTCTTTGGATCAATATTTGAAGCGCCATATTAGTAATTTGATATCCTTCTTCTTTACTTATAGCCTTAATTATTCCACTTACTTCATAAGGCTTAAAAGTAGTTTCAATCACATTAACATGTTCAAGCAAAAGTTTACTAATCTTTTTTCTACGATCGATTTTTTCATAATTAGCTACAAAAACAACTATATCTTCTAAATCACTTAAATGCTCAATGATGTTAGTTAATTTTTCAATTTGTTTTTTATACTTTTGCGGTACTTTGGCCATTAAAAAGAAAGGATTTTTAACAACAACAATTTTCTGATTACTAAATAAAGAAGACTCTGTTAAAGTTGCCATCAATTCATCAAGTCCATCTTCAAGGCAGTCTACAATCACTTGATCAAGTTCAGAAAAAGATTTTTGATTGAGATAGTTACGAACCAAATAATCATTAAAAAATGAATCGGGTCCTTGAATCAAAAGATTAGCATTATTAGAATTAGTCTGTTTAAAAAGAGAGATTAATGTCATTTTGTATTTCCTTTATAAAAAGTCGTAATCTTATCACCTTGAAATGGTGAGTAATTCCAAGTAATTGTACCACTATCTTGCGTATTTAAATATGGAATACCTAAGTCTTTCAATGTTTTTAAAGTTTCTTGATGAGGATGTCCAAAACGATTATTGCGTCCTGAAGAAATAAAGACCAGCCGCGGATTCAACTGCTTTAAAAAATCTGGATCGCTAGAAGTTTTACTACCATGATGGCCCAATTTAAAGTAGTCAACTTGGAAATTATAGTGATTTTGTATTTCTTTTTCTCCTTCTCGGCCCAAGTCTCCAGTAAAAAGCCAGCGTTTATTCGCTAACTTAAAAGTTATAGATAAAGAATCCTCATTCTTCCCTAAGCCCGGTTTAAAAGGATAAACCACGTCAAAGTCGATCGTACCCTCTCTAACTTTATCGCCTGCAAGAAGTGGCATCAGTTGCACATCATTTAAATGATTACTTATTTTCCTCATAAAAGACTGATTATCAGTCAAACCTCTGGCAAAATATAGACGACTGACTGGAATTTGATCGAGCAACGCCTTTAAATCGCCAATATGATCTGCATCCTGGTGACTTAAAAATACTCCATCCAGATGATCAATCCCCTGAGCATATAAAAATGGAATAGTAATTCGATTTAACTGGGGCTCACTTTTTCTTTTACCAAAATTTAGCTTTCCGCCCGTATCTATTAAATATGTTTTTCTATTTAAGGGCGTAGTAATTAAAATACTGTCTCCCTGCCCTACGTCAATAAAAGAAACTTGTCCTTTTAACGGAAAATGAATCAAACAAAAAAAGCTAGTATATGCTCCAATTAGAATTACTCTTAGCTTTAATTTCTTTACGTTATGCTTAGGCATAATAATCAAAAACAAAGTCACAGCCAATAAAAATATAGTTTGAAACCAATTTATTTGCCCAAAAGTTATTAATCCCACCTGCTTATCAGCAATAAAATTAGTTAAGTCTGCAATGACTTTAAAAATTGGTTCACTTATTCTAACAATATCTGGTAAACCCCAAAATAGAAAAATCACAATAAAGGTTAAAGGTAAAAGAATAAAATTGAAAATTGGAACAATCAAGAAATTATAAATGATAGTTAAAAAGTTAATCCGATAAAAATTATGTAATAGAATTGGCGTAATTAATAAATTAAGAACTATATTTTGTTTAATTTTTTTAAAATCCTTACTTATTTCTAATCCAAAGACTAACAAATAGCTTAAAATCGCCCCACTATTTAAAAATAATAGCGGATTAAATATGAGATGAGTTAATGCTACTACTCCTAATTTATCTCCGCTGCTAATCATAATCTTCTTTCTTTTAAAGAAAACATTCCAAAAATAGCTTAAACTTGCTCGCACAAAACCAGCTTGAAAATTAGAAAGTAAGATTTCAATTATTAAAAAAAGAACACAGAAAATCGTTAGCTCTTCTTCTGTTCTTTTCATAATTGTTCCAAGCCACATAATTCCCAGAATATATAAACTTACGTGTAGACCAGAGATACTTAACAAATGGATAATTCCCAAGTCACGATAACTATTGAGTAAAACCTTATTTTCTGGACTAGGATTTTGTGCTAAAACCATCTCACTGGCAAAAAATCTTGTAAACTGGGGCATTTTTTCAAAATAATCTATCAGATGCTTACGTAAAATATGAATCCAATCAAAAATAGTAATTTTCTTAGGATAAAGCTCATAGCTTTCAAGCTTCACTCTTTCCTTTATTTTTTTACTACGATAATACTTTTGATAATCGAATTCACCTGGGTTAGTTGCTGGCATAATTTTTTCTACTTTTGCCTTGTAGTTTACTAAATAACATCCCCCAAAGTGATTTAATTCTTTCTCAAGTGACTTATTTATACTTCCACTAACTAAAACTTTATTCTTTTCAATTCTTCCCTCCCCATAGAAAAATTGGTCACTCACTTTCACCTGATCACTATATATTTCAATTGGTTCTCCAATTTTCGTTTCACTTATCTGCTGATTAAGTAAAGTTACAAGGGATATTATTCCTAAAAATAAAGCTAGTAATTGGCGATATTGAGGGAATTTATAGATGAGCAAAAAGCAGAAAAAAAGCAGAAAAATTATAGCTACAATTTTTTGGGCAAAAGTAGTAGTCTGCAAAATTAGAAAGGTAACTGAAATACATCCCAAACTAAGTAATAAATAAAATCCTGGTGCATAAAAACTAGAGTGCCAATTGATCTTTAAGCTTTTCAAAAGTCTTTTCACCAATTCCCGTTACTTTAGTTAAATCTTCAATTTGTTTAAAGCCGCCATTTTGATTGCGATAAGCAATAATTTGTTCTGCCTTTTTCTGCCCCACTCCATTTAATTTTTGTAGATCTTCGACGGTTGCAGAATTTAAATGAACCTGCTCAGAATTTGAACTAGCAGAATCTGAAGCGAATGAGTTAGTAGTGGTTGTATTTCCGACTGCAGATATATTCTCTATTTTTTCACCAATATGGGGGACATAAATTTGATCTTGATCCTTCAAAAGAGCTGCTCGATTTATTGCTTTTGTTTCCGCCTTGTCTGTTAAGCCGCCACATACTTTTAATAAATCATTTAAGCGGGCTCCATTTTTTAAGGTATAGACTCCACTATGTTTAACAGCCCCAGTAATATCTACCGTTACTGTATTTTGTTTAGATGGACTATTTAGGCCTGTAGTAGAGCTAGTACTATTACTTTTATTTTTAGAGAATTCCATTGATTGGCTCTTATTATTTTCACTTAAAACTTGGTTATTATTAATTGCCGGCTGATTATTTTTTTGAATAAAGTATCCACCAATTAAAATCACCGCTACAATTCCAATTACTAATCCTTTCTTTTCCAAGAAGAAGTCTTTTATTTTTTCAAAATCCATTTTTATCACCTCATTATTTATTACGAAAAAAAGCAGCAATTTTTTTGCTGCTTTTTCTTATTTTTCTAAATAATTTAGTGCATCTTCAAATCGAGCCACGGGTACAATTTTCATTTTAGTATGAATTTTCTTAGCAGTTCTTACCGCTTCCGCATAGTTTGTCTCACTCTGCTTAACTCCCGCTGGTTGATCAGTTGGAGCAAAGAAAACTTTCATTCCTTGACGACTAGCTGCTATTACTTTCTTATCAACGCCGCCAATCATGCCTACTTTTCCTTGCTCATCAATTGTCCCAGTACCCGCTATCTTTTTAGAGCTAAGATTTTTCCCGGTAAATAATTGATAACATTCAAGTGTAAACATTAATCCAGCGGACGGACCCCCAATATCACCCGCATCGATTTTTACTGAAGGCTTTGTTACTACCCGCGTATGATCTACAAGCTGAATACCAATTCCATAACGGTTAGTTCCAGAAAGTTTTACCGTTTCACCAGAAAAAGTTAGGTGTTTTTTCCCTCTAATAACTTCAATTCTTACCTTACTCTTCTTTAAAGAAGAAACATATTTAATTAATTCTTGGCTAGAAGTGAATTTCTTACCATTTACGTTAACTAATACGTCTCCTACCTTCAACTTATTCTTAAAAGTTGAATTACTCATTATTTCCATTACGTAAACGCCTAAGAACTCTTGACGATGCGGAATATTTGCCTTCTTAGCCGCATAGTAAATAGCATTATTTTGACTAGTTTCCATGTAATACTGCTGCATTTGGTTATATTCTGCACTAGTCGAGGTTCCCATTAATTCATCCTTTGAGTAGCGACTATCTGCTGGTCTCAAAAAACTTGTCAAATAATCAATCATTACCGCCGGTCGTTCACTTACGGTTACCAAATAAAAATTAGGATTAGCTTTTCTACTACTTTTTACATATTTACTCATCTGAAAAGCTTTACCAGGAGCTTCAATATAATATTGCGTTGGCCATAGACAAAAAACAACTGCTATTAAAAATGCCGCTATTCCTAGCAGCCAAAATTTTAATTTTTTATTTTTTTTCATTATTTCTGTTCCTCAATTTTTCTTCCAATGCAGCTGCTACTGGCTTTGGAACTAAGGTTGAAACATCCCCACCAAAAAATACAGTTTCTTTAATCATACTGGAAGAAATAAAACTATCTTCTGGCCGAGTAAACAATAGAACCGTATTTAGATCTGGATCTAAAGTCTTATTGATTCCAGCGATGTCACGCTCATAGTTAAAATCAGCTGTATTTCGCAATCCGCGAACAATTGCCCCTGCACCAAGTTCATGAGCCACTTCCACTGTCAATTCAGCTGGCCGCGCAATAACTTCAACTCTTTCGTTATTTTCAAAAACTCTTCTAGTCAATTCTAAGCGTTCTTCTTCATTAAAAAGATACTTTTTACTAGTATTGGTCATAATCACCACATATAATTTTTCAAACATATGGGAGGCAGCTTCAATCACCTCAACATGTCCATTAGTTATTGGATCAAAACTTCCAGGAAAAATTGCCTTTATCATTTTAGTCCCTTTCGTAAACCTTTACCTTTGTGCGCCCTAACTGGTGATCTTTAATAATTGAAAAGCCGGAAACTTCTGGTAATTCATCATGTTCATCTGTTTCAGCCACAACGAGCGCATTCTCATTTAATAGATTATTCTCAAGTAGTTTAGTCATAATCTTTACAATTTTTTGTTTAGCATAAGGTGGATCAAGAAAAACAAGATCAAATTTTTTACCTTCATCCTGCAAAATTTTTATTGCACGATTATCACTACACTTTAGAACTCTAAATCTTTCCTCTTCCTTGGTGAGTTCAACATTTTTTTTGATAACCTGGCATGCTTGACCACTAATATCAACTAAAACAGCTCCATCATAGCCACGAGAAACAGCTTCAATTCCTAATGCACCACTGCCAGCATACAGATCGAGTACTTTACCACCATCAAAAAATTGCCCCAAAGAATTAAATAAAGACCCTTTTACCTTGTCACTAGTTGGTCGAGTAGCGTTACTCTTCAATGTATGTAAATTACGCTTAGCATATTTTCCTGCAATAATTCTCAAACTCGTAAATCCTCGTTTTCTTCTCGTAATTTTTCTGCTTCTTCTTTTAGTTCCCGCATCATTTTTTCTTCGTGCTCAGCAGAGAAATCAAGCTCATCGGTTTTTGATGTTTCCACAGACTGCACATAACTTTTGCTTCTTAACTCTGCAATTACCTTAGCTGCATATTGTGAACTAACATATAAAATCACATACTTATTTTTACGTGAAAAATAAATAATATTACCAAATCGACGCAACTTATATTGATCGCTAATCTGATTCAGCCAAACAATTATCTGCGTGCGGGGAGTCATTTTTTCATTTGACTCATCCTTAAAAACCAAACTCAAAGTACACTCCTACTTTCTACTAATGCTTTCTTTTCAGCAGCTGAAATATTTAAAACCAGACCTAAAGCAGCAGTTAGTACAATCATTGATGATCCCCCATAAGAAATAAATGGTAAGGTTACCCCAGTAATTGGTAACAATCCTAAAACTGCTCCTACATTAAAGAGCGTTTCTGTAAAGATCATGGTTACAACCCCGAAACAGACTAAAGCATTAAATTGTGAATCGGCATGAATTCCTACTTCCATAATGCGCCACATTAAAAAGAATAATAAGGTAATAATTACAATAGCTCCAATTACGCCTAACTCTTCGGCAGTAATAGATAAAATAAAATCAGTATATGGTTCAGGTAAGTAACCTCTCTTTTGCATACTGTTACCTAATCCAACACCAAATAAACCACCATTATGAATTGCATAATAAGAATTTACTAGCTGTGCACCACCTGTTTTTTCTAGCTTAAAAGGATGGGCAAAAGCGAGCAATCGCTGAAATTGATAGGAATCTTTGATAAATCCGGGGGTCCAAAATAATAAAATTGCCATCAATAAGACAATTCCCAGCAGTAACCCTACTAACCAATAAACGGCTAATCTAGTAGGAATTCCTGAAACACTATACATGACAAAGACTATCATAAATAGAATTGCTGAACCACCAAAATCCGGCTCTAAAATTACCAATCCTATCATCAAAAATGAAATTACAGTTGGTCCAAATAAATTATGCCAGATTTGTCCAGGAACAAACTTTCCATCTCGTCTCGACAAGACAAAAGCCAAATAAAGAACTAGAGATAATTTAGCTACCTCCACTGGCTGAATATTGATAAACCCTAAATTGATCCAACCAACCGCACCGTTAATCGCAGCTTTTCCATGACTGACAACTTTCAGAACAATTAAAAACATCAACATCAAAAATGAAATTCCTAAGTAGGACATAACAAATTTTCTATTTTTAAATACTTTTAATTTTAAAGCAAAACAGGGAATTCCAAAGGCTATAAATGCTGCCAAGAAATATATAATCTGTCTTTTCATATATACACTCGGTGAAAAACCATTTACTAATAAAATGTCCGAGCTTGCCGAATAGACCATAATAACCCCGATAGTTGACAAGACAAGATATGGGATCAAGATGCTATAGTCTAAGTATCTTAGTTTTTGTCGCACAATATATCTGCCCCCTTTAGTTAAATAATCTTTCTTATTATATCACTACCTCTGCATAACAAAAAAAGTAGCTCAATAAATTGAGCTACTTTTAAAATTAAATAAGAAACAGACTATTTGTTACGTTTCTTATCTGCCTTTTTTCTTTCGTTAGTGTTTAAGATCTTCTTACGTAAACGAATACTTTCTGGAGTTACTTCACAGTATTCATCATCATTCAAGAATTCAATGGCTTCTTCCAAAGTCATAGTCTTAGGAGTCTTAATTGAAGCTGAGTGGTCCTTACCGGCAGCACGGGTGTTAGTTAAGTTCTTACCCTTAGTTACGTTAACGGCAATATCACGTTCACGTGATGATTGACCAACAATCATACCTTCGTAAACTTCAACACCAGCACCGATGAATAATTCACCACGTTGTTCAACTGATTGAAGTGAGTAAGTAGTTGATTGACCTTGGTTGATTGAAACTAAGGCACCGTTACGACGACCTGGTTCCCAGTTCTTAACAACAGGCTTGTATGAATCAAAAGTATGGTTCATAATTCCGTAACCAGCAGTTTGAGACATGAATTCGTTGTTGTAACCAATCAAACCACGTGATGGTACTAAGAATTCAAGTCTAGTTTGGCCGTTACCAGTAGATTCCATATTCTTCATTTCACCTTTTCTTTGTGAAAGAGAGTCGATAACAGAACCTACATAAGCATCTGGAGTATCTACTTGAACTGCTTCAAATGGTTCACACATTTGTCCATCAACTTCACGGTAAATAACTTTAGGACGTGAAAGTTGTAATTCGAATCCTTCACGACGAAGTTCTTCAACTAAAATTGACAAGTGTAACTCACCACGACCAGAAACAGTCCAGGCATTTAATTGGTCAGTTGGTTCAACCTTTAAAGAAACATCAGTACGAGTTTGACGAATTAAACGGTCTTCAAGTTTCTTAGGTGTAACTTGATCACCTTCACGACCAGCAAATGGTGAATCGTTTGCAACAAAGTCCATTTGAAGAGTTGGTGGATCAATCTTAAGAAGTGGTAATGCTTCAGGCTTGTCAGCAGAAGCAATAGTTTCACCAACATAAATATCATTAATACCAGAAATAGCAATGATATCGCCGGCTTTTGCTTCTTGAATTTCGTTACGCTTCAAACCGAAGTAACCAAATAATTTAGTAACACGGAAGTTTTGAGTTGAACCATCACGTTTCATAACAGTAATGTTGTCACCAACTTTAACTTTTCCGCGGTAAATACGTCCTACACCGATACGACCTACGTAGTCATCCCAATCAAGCATAGTGATTTGGAATTGTAATGGTTCATCAGAATTATCAACTGGAGCAGGAATGTTCTTAACAATAGTATCAAAAATAGGATCCATTGTTTCTTCTTGTTTAGCTGGGTCTGATTCGTATGAAGAAGTACCGTTTAAAGCAGATGCGTAAACAACTGGGAAATCAAGTTGTTCATCACTAGCACCTAATTCGATGAATAATTCAAGAACTTCATCCAATACTTCCTTTGGACGAGCACCTGGACGGTCAATCTTATTAATAACTACGATTGGCTTAACGCCCGCTTCCAAAGCCTTCTTAAGCACAAAACGAGTTTGTGGCATAGTACCTTCGTAAGCATCAACAAGCAATAAACATCCGTCAACCATGTGCATGATACGTTCTACTTCACCACCGAAGTCAGCGTGTCCTGGTGTATCCAAGATGTTAATAGTAGTATCACCGTACTTAACAGCAGTGTTCTTAGATAAGATAGTAATACCACGTTCACGTTCAATAGCATTGGAGTCCATAGCACGATCTTCTAGATTCATGTGCTCTGGCAATGTATCTGATTGTTTTAACAATTGGTTAACCAAAGTAGTTTTACCGTGGTCAACGTGTGCGATAATGGCAATATTTCTAATATCGTCTCTTCTTTGCAAAAGAAATTCCTCCCCGAACTTCATAAAAAAACTGTGACTCCAGTCACAGCCCTTTTACGCAAAAATAATAATGCAGTTATTGAAGCTTTATATCTCTATAGTTTCGTTTTACAATTCTACTCTAAAAATATAATGGCGTCAACGGAAGTACAAGCTGTGAACTGTTTATTTTTAACAAAAATATTATACCAAAAACTTCGGTCGTTGCCGTCTTTTCTTTCAATTGTTATTATAGTTTATAGCAAATTATTTAATTAAGGAGATATAATTTTGATTTTAATGCATGATATTACGCGCGATGGCAATCCAGTTTTAAGACAAGTTGCTAAGCCTTTAACTTTTCCATTATCCGATGAATACAAAAAATTAGCTGACGACATGATGCAATACTTAATCAACTCACAAGATCCTAAGATTGCTGAAAAGCACCAATTAAGAGCTGGCGTTGGTTTGGCTGCTCCACAAGTTGGTGAAAGTGTTCAAATGGCTGCTCTTTTAGTTCCAAACGACAAAGGTGAAATCATCTTTAAGGAAGTTTTTGTTAATCCTAAAATTCTTTCTGAATCAGTTAGAAGAACTTGTCTTGCTGAAGGAGAAGGTTGTTTAAGTGTAGACAAAGACATTGAAGGATATGTTCCTCGTCCTGATAAATTAAAAATTCGTTACTACACAGTAGATGGTGAAGAAAAAACTATTCGCTTAAAAGACTATCCAGCAATTGTTGCTTCCCACGAAATTGATCACTTAAATGGTCATTTATTCTATGATCGCATCAATAAGCAAAATCCTTTTGAATTAGCAGAAGATACAATCGTAATTTCTTAAAATTAACTTTTAATTTTTCCAGTTAGGCGTTAGAGCAAGATGTTCTATCGCCTTTTTCCATACTATATATGAAGCAAATTGGTATACTTAAAAGCAAGTTTATGATAAAATTTTAATAGCTATGAATTTCTGCAAGTTTCTGCAGAAGTTTTTTTGAACGTTTTAAATATAAGGAGATTATAAGAAATGATCTACAAAGTTTTATACCAAAAAGACCAGATCGTTAATCCAAGAAGAGAAACTACTAAAACTCTTTTTTTAGAAGCAGACAATGTAGTTGCAGCAAGAACTATGGTTGAGGATAACACCCCCTATAACATTGAACTCATCCAAGAATTAACTGGAAACTCCCTTGCTTACGAAAAGCAAAGTCCAGATTTCAAACTGACAACTTTTGATTCTAAGGATAATTAACGACCTTGAAATTAAAGAATAACGAAGTCGGCGTTTACGCTATAGGGGGTCTAGGCGAAATCGGCCGTAATATGTACTGCGTTGAGTACCAAGATGAAATTATCATCATGGACTGCGGTATCAAATTCCCTGAAGATGATATGATGGGGATTAATTATGTTATCTCAGACTATTCCTACTTAGTTAAGAATAGAAAAAAAATCAAAGCATTGGTAGTTACACACGGACATGAAGACCACATCGGCGGAATTCCTTATCTTTTAAAGAAGATTCCTGAAATTCCTGTCTATGCTACTCCATTTGCTTTAGCCTTAATTCGTGGAAAACTTGATGAACATGGAATTTTAAACTCTAGTGAACTTCATGAAGAACATGAAGATACTGTTTTAAAATTTGATAAGTTATCAGTAAGTTTCTTCAGAACCACTCACTCAATTCCTGATACTCTAGGAATTGCAGTTCATACTCCTGAAGGAGCCGTTCTATTTACTGGAGACTTTAAATTCGATTTAACTCCAGTTATGAATCAACCAGCTCCTGATTTTCAAGAGATGGCTAAGCTCGGAAAAGAAGGGGTCTTAGCCCTTTTATCTGACTCTACTAATGCAGAAGTTCCTACATTTACCAAGTCAGAAAGATTCGTTGCTCACTCATTGCATGACATCATTACTGGAATTAAAGGCAGAATTATTTTTGCTACTTTTGCTTCCAACCTTTACCGTGTATCAACTGCTATCAAAGCTGCTGTTGATACCGGAAGAAAAGTAGCTATTTTTGGTCGTTCAATGGAAAATGGGGTTCAAAATGGTATTGATCTTGGCTACTTAGATATTCCTGAAGGAACCTTAGTTGATGCCAATGAAATTAATCATACTCCACCGGAAAAGGCAATGATCTTATGTACTGGTTCTCAAGGTGAACCTCTTGCTGCTCTTTCAAGAATTGCAGATGGAACTCACCGTCAGATTTCACTACAACCAGGCGATACAGTCATCTTTTCTTCTAATCCAATTCCAGGTAACACTACTAGCGTTAACCACTTAATTAATAAGTTAACTGAAGCTGGTGCGAATGTTGTTCATGGTAAGATTCACAATGTTCATACTTCTGGACACGCTGGACAAGAAGAACAAAAGATGATGATTGAGTTAACTAAACCTGAATACTTCATTCCAGTTCACGGTGAATATAGAATGCAAGTCGTTCATACTGAAACTGCTCAATCTACTGGTATGCCTAAAGATCATACTTTTGTTCTTAAAAACGGAGATGTTCTTGCTTTAACGAAAGATTCTTCTAGAATTGCTGGTCACATTAATATTCCGGATGTCTTTGTTGATACTTCTGGTAGCGATGATGTTGGTAATATCGTTGTTCGTGACCGTCAAATCTTGGCTGAAGAAGGTCTTGTAGTAGTAGTAGCAACTGTTGACTACAAACACCAACGTGTTCTTGCGGGTCCAGACATTTTGAGTCGTGGTTTTGTCTACATGCGTGAATCAACAGAATTGATTAGTCAAGCTCAGAAACATGTCTACCATGTGCTTAAGACGGAAATGGCGAAAGATCCACAACCAAAAGAAAATGAAATTAGAAAGGCAATTATTGAGAATCTTCAAGATTTCTTATATTCAAAGACTGAAAGAAGACCAATGATTCTGCCAATGCTAATTGAAAAGAAATAAAATAAGCCCCACCTCGGGGCTTATTTTTTTATATTACATGGGCAAAAAATAATGAAAAAGATTCATTTACTTGTAAATCTAAAATCAGGGAGCAACAAAGGCGAAAAGGCTCTCAAGCAAATTGAAACTGTACTTAAAGCCGAAAAAATTAACTATGATATTCATATCTCGCATTATCCGGGACAATTGGTTCCAATTGCAACCAAGATAGTCAATGAGATTAGTTCTAGAAATGAATATGTTATTGTAATCGGTGGTGATGGTTCTCTGAACCAAGCATTAAATGGTGTTAAAAATTCCGAACAGCCTAACACTCCTCTTGCCTACTTCCCAGCAGGCACTGGAAATGATTTTGCTAGAGCAGCTAAAATTGAAACAGATCCTCTAAAATTGATTAAACATCTAAAGAACAATCTAACTATTACTAAAGTAGATTGCGGAAAATACCATGATTTAATTAACGGTGAGACAAGATACTTTGTCAACAATTTAGGAATTGGTTTTGATGCTTATGTAGTTAACAAAACTAATCACTCAAAACTAAAAACTAAATTTAATAAAATCAATTTAGGTAACTTAACTTATGGGATTAATATTGTTCAAGCTCTCAAGGGACAAGATAATTTTAAAGTTAGAGTTTCAACCAATGGTCATACCTCTTACTATGAACACGCATATTTAGTGACCACCACCAACCATCCCTACTTTGGTGGTGGTGTACCCATCTTACCAATTGCTAGCATTCATAATCATCACTTAGATATTGTAATTGTAGAAAAGCCAAACTTAGTAAAATTTATTTATCTATTTTCTAAGTTGCTAATTAATGGATCACACTTGAAAAGTAACCAATTTCATTATTTTGAATCATCTGCAATTGAAGTTAAAACTGATAATCCTGAGTACGGTCAACTTGATGGAGAAGAATTATCAAAAAGAAAGTTTCATCTAAAATTTGAAGTAGATCATTTTGATCTTTTGCAATAAACGACAAATAGCCAGCTCATAATGAACTGGCTGTTTTGCTATCTTTTTTCTTCTAATTTAATATCTTCCATACCAATCATGGGATCAATCTGCCCAGAATAAATTAGCTCGGGAGTCAAAAGATAATTTTCTGGCTCAACATTTTCTTCTTTAACTTCAGCTTTAGTTTCTTCTTGCTCCGCACTTATCTTTGAAGTATCTTCAACTTCTTTAAGACCTAGTTCATGCCTAATTTTAGCTGCTAACTCAGTCTTACGGTCATTACCTGGCGTACGCAATGCCATGATATACGCCTTTTTTTCTCCTACCATAACTAAGTTTTTTTCGGCACGAGTAATGGCAGTATATAACAAATTCCGCCTCAACATCATATAATTTTGCATCGTAAGATTTAAAATTACTAACGGAAATTCTGACCCTTGGGACTTATGAATGGTAATCGCATAAGCACGTGTAATATCATTTAAGTCTTTAATACCAAATTCTATTTCACGACCGTCAAAATCAGCGATTAATATTTTGGCCTTATCATCAGGATTAAGGCCAATAATTTTACCAATTTGACCATTATAAATATCTTTTTCCGGATTATTTTGTAATTGTAAAATTCGGTCCCCGATTCTAAAACTTTCATTGTGAGCTTCAATTACTTTAGTTTTTGCTGATAGTGGGTTCATCACATCCTGCAAAATATCATTCAAGTGAGTAATTCCACCTTGACCGTTGTACATCGCTCCCAGAACTTGAACATCATCCTTTTTGAAGCCACGTTTAATAGCCAAATTTACGATTTGATCAATTGCATCACCCACTAAGCTTGGTTGACATGGAATAAAAGAGTAGTTTTTAGTTTTATTAAAAATAGTCTCCTCGGCTTCTTCATCATTAATTGCATGGGCCAACTTAATAATTGATGAATCTTCACCCTGTCTATGAATCACTTGCAACCGTGTAGTGGGAAAGGCTCCGGAGCTGATTAAATCACCGAAAACGTTACCTGCACCAACTGAAGGAAGCTGGTCTTTATCTCCAACAAAAACTATTCTCTTTGTTGAATTAATACCGGATAAAAGCTGTTTAAAGAGGAACATATCAACCATTGACATTTCATCAATTATTAAAATTTCACCATTTAATTCGTTTACATCAGTTGCATCATTTTCACCAATGCCTAACCCTAATAAGCGGTGAATAGTTTTTGCTGAAATATCTGTAACCTCGCTCATGCGCTTGGCTGCGCGCCCGGTTGGTGCAGCAAGCAAAAATGGTGGATCATCGCTATATAAAGCTGCACTTGGAATTTCCGCAAGTTCCTTTAGACACATTAAAATTCCATTAATAATTGTCGTTTTACCAGTACCAGGACCACCGGTAAGAATTGAAATTGGGTTATTTAGAGCGTTTTTAATTGCCCTTTTTTGAGTATCATCATATTCAATTTCAAGCGTTTCTTCAACATGTTTTATTGCTTTTTCAATAGCGCTATCATCAAATTCTTCTTTTTCAACTTGATTATTAACTACCTGTTTTAATTCAGTTGCTATATCAAACTCAGTTTGAAAAATTGCTTGTAAAGCTGCCTTATCACCTGAAACAACGACTTTTCCTTGCCTTTGAAGTTCGTTCACACTATTAGCTAACTCATCGTAAGATGTAGATTGAACTAAGTCGTAAGCCTGAGTTAATAATTCATCAAGTGGAACATAAGTATCTCCCAAAGTATTAAGAGCAGTCTGCAAAATACTTAGAATTGCCCCCCTAATTCTTCTAGGATCATTTAGTTCTATTCCGAGCGCGTGTCCCATATTATCCGCCGTTTTAAAGCCAAAGCCGCGAACTTCACCGAGAGCTTGATAAGGATCTTCCTCTAGTTTCTTCAAGGAATCAACATGATACACTTTATAAATATTACCAGCTACTTTTTTATTGATCCCATATCTAGCTAGTTTAATCACAATTTCTGAAAATGAATCCATCTGATTAATTCCAGATAATAAGCTATCTTTTTGCTTTTGAGTCAAATCAAGATTGTCAATCTCAGTTGGATTTGACTTAATAAGATCTAAAGCATTCGTTCCTAAACTATCAATGATCTTTTCAGCAGCCTTCTTACCAATTCCAGGAAACTTGTCAGAACTAAGGTACTTAGCTAAACTGCCCTCTTCATGGGGTAAAACTGGTTCATAAGAACTTATACGAAATTGTTTGCCAAATTTTTCGTGTACAACAATATTCCCGGTAAATTTATAAGTTGATCCAATTTGGATGTCCCCAAAATTTCCAGTTACTCGGATATTATCACGATCATAATCAGGTAATTTACTAATTAAATCTACATCAATAATCTTAAAAAGATCTTGATTATTTTCAAAAACAATTCCATTTATTCGTCCAGTAAAACTAGTTTCTGCCATTTTTACCTCTAATCAATTTTGCTACCGCATTATATTGCTTTTGTGCTTGAGCAAAATAATTGGGATCTTGACTTTTTGATAATTTAAAATATTTTTCTGCTTCATCAGGATCAGTATCAAATAAAGTTAACCCCAATAAAAAATTAACCTTTGCATTTCTTTGATCTTCTGAAATTTTATTATAAGTTTGATTTGCGGACTTAAAATCTCCCAAGCTAAGCCAAATATCACCAATCAATTCTAAAGTTCGTTCATCCTGATTCTTTAACGTTAAGGCATAGGCTAGTGCCTTTTGATATTGCCCTAATTTCATAAAGATCAAAGCTTTTTGATACATTGTCTCTTCATCATCTGCAATCGAGTTAAGCAAGGCAAGCGACTTGGCAAAATCTCCCTGTATGTAGTAGCAGACAGCAATGTTATAGGTTAGATCTTCAGGATGCTTAACCAGGCCACGAGCTTTTTCTAATAGTTCTAACGCCTGATCAGCAGCATTTTGTTCAATTAAATAAGTTGAAAGCTGCAAATAATTTTCGATATCTTTGGAATGCTTGTTTATTTTTTCAATTAGTAAATGTATAGCTTTATCTACATTGCCAGCATCATATAAGTTGGCTATTTTTTTATCCATTTTTAAATTGTATCCCTACTAGATCTAAGTAGCTTGTTTCATTCCACGCTACTTCATCAAAAGTCTTTCCATGATCTTCCGTATCAAGAATGGTAAGACTTGTATTAGTTAAGCCGCCACGCTTTCTAATATCGGCAATATCGTACCCCTCTAGCGTTCTAATCAAGGCACACAAAGCCGCTCCATGACTTACTAATAATACCTTATCATCTTTATTAGGATATCTTTTTACAATATCAGCAATCAATTTCTTCCCACGTTCTATCATATGGTCAAAATTTTCACCATGGAAAGTTGATGGATCATAACGATCAGGGAAATAACGAAATGCTTTTATTTGATCTGGATATTTACTTTCAGCATCAACAAACTTCATTCCTTCCAGATCTCCTAGATTAAACTCCTTTAAACGGTCGTCAACAATGACTGGGACAGTAATTCCCATATCATTTCTAAGCATCACTGCAGTTGTTAATGCGCGTTGTAAAGGACTAGAATAAAAGGCTCTAAACTTTGTTCCTTTTAAGTATTCAGCCAATTTTTTGATGTCTTCATAACTTTCAGGCAAAAGAGGTGAATTACCACTACCGCCTTGATAGCGTCCTTCTAAGTTCCATTTTGTTTTTCCATGTCTTACAAAATATAATTGCATAATTTGCTTATCCCTCCACTTTTATTACTATTATAAGTTTTAAGAAGAGAAAATAACAGTTTATAAAAATAAAAAAGAAGCCTCAAAAAGAGACTTCCCTTAAACTATACTAGTTGTAATTGTTTTTCGTTTTGGTAGGCACGGTCAATTGTAGCTCCACCTAGGCACTCTTCACCATTGTAGAACACAATAGCTTGTCCAGGAGTAACAGCACGTGCTGGCTCATCAAACTCAACATGAACTGTATTATCCTTTGCACGGTAATGCATAGTCACACCAACATCAGGTTGGCGGTATCTAAACTTAGCAGTACACTTCAAATCAACGTCGTGATCTGGCTGACCTGTAAAGAATGACACACCGCTTGCGTCTAGGCTAGTAGCATATAAAAGCTTGCTGTCATAACCTTGCTCAACAATTAGCTCGTTCTTCTTTAGGTCCTTGCCTACTACAAACCATGGATCAGTTGATTCCTTAGTTGAACCTAAACCAAGCCCAGATCTTTGACCAATAGTGTAGTACATTAAACCAGCGTGCTCACCAACAACTTTTCCATCTGGAGTAACCATTTTTCCTGATTGAGCTGGTAAAAATTCACTCAAGAATTTTTTAAAGTTACGTTCACCAATGAAACAAATTCCTGTCGAATCTTTCTTTTTAGCAGTTGCTAATCCTGAAGCAATAGCAATTTCACGTACTTGTGGCTTAGTTAAATTAGCAAGTGGAAAAATTACTTTCTTTAATTGATCTTGTGAAAGTTGGCTTAAAAAGTAAGTTTGATCCTTATTGCCATCCTTAGGTCGCATCATATGAACAACACCATTATCATCAATGCGAGTTGCTGCATAGTGCCCCATTGCAATATAATCCGCATCTAAATCCATGGCGAAATCTAAGAAAGATTTAAATTTTATTTCTTTATTACACATTACATCAGGATTTGGAGTTCTGCCTTTTTTATATTCATCTAAGAAATATTCAAATACACGCTCCCAATAATCCTTTTCAAAGTTAATAGAATAGTAAGGAATACCGATTTCATCGGCAACTTTTTTTACATCTTCGTAATCCTCAGTTGCCGTACAGACTCCGGAATCATCAGTATCATCCCAATTCTTCATGAAGACGCCGACAACATCAAAGCCTTGTTGTTTGAGCAAAAGTGCAGAAACTGAAGAATCAACTCCACCACTCATACCAACAACGACTCTAATTTTGCTGTTATCTACCATTTATCTTTTTCTCCTTTTAGCAAGGTGCAATAATTTGGCGATCTTCAAGATCCTTTAAAATGAAGTTAAGCAATTCAACCATTGGTGCTAGTTGTTTATTCTTAAAAATATTAACCTTTTGCAAACCATTAGTATCTGTAACTACCATTGTTAAATGATCTAAATCTTCATTAATTGTTAGCTTTAATTGACAGGTTGCATTATAAGGAGATTCATTGTATAAGGGATGTTTATACAAAAAATTTCCTCTTTTAGTTTTTGTAAAACCTGCATCAATCAATGCATAACGTTTAATTTCAGGATTAATCGTAAACTTACGATTATCGCCATTAATAATTACTGTATTTGCCATAAAAATATCACTCTCAATATTATTATCTTATTTTTTGTAAGTGTCAAGTGTATGATTTTACTATTATTATACCCTAAGACAATTTCTACAAAAGATAATTTTACTATTTAACTAGACGCTTGCACATCTTAACTAAATCTGCTGCAAATTTTTGAATTTCTTCTTCAGTATTAAATCTACCAAAGCTAACTCTAATTGATTCCGCAATTCTTGGTGAGTCCTCACCATACATTGCCTGTAAAACATGTGAAGGAGTAAGTGAACCTGCTGTACATGCAGAGCCACCAGAAACAGCGTATCCATCTAAGTCTAAGTTAGTTAAAGCAGAGTAAGTACCTACACCTTTTAGCCATAAGTTCAAAACATGGTGAGATACTTCACCTTCTAGAGTTCCATTGACTTCATAATCAATTTGATTTTTATCAAGTTCATCCAGAATTATTTTTTGAAACTTTTGATATTTCTCTTGTAACTCTTGCTTGTTCATCTTATTTAATTCTTGAGCAGCTATACCAAAACCTGCAATACCGGGTACATTTTCCGTTCCTGGCCGACGTTTAGTTTCTTGTTCACCACCTAAAAGTAGATTACTTACTTTTAAGCCATCTTTTTCATAAAGAAAACCTAAAAACTTTGGTCCATTAACTTTATGAGCAGAAGTTGATAATAAATCGATGTTCATTTCTTTAACATCAATTTCAATATTCCCAAATCCTTGCACGTCGTCTACATGAAAATAAGCATTAGAATCTTTTACTAAGTCACCAATCTCTTTTAAAGGCATGATTGATCCGACTTCATTATTAACTGCCATAATAGAAACTAAGATTGTATCTGGTGTCAGTTCTCTCTTCAAGTCGTCCAAATTAACATGGCCGGTTTTATCAACATTAAGATATACGATTTCGTATCCTTCTTGAGCTAAGCGTTTCATCGGATTTAAGACAGAAGGATGTTCAATTTTAGTAGTAATAATCTTTTTGCCAATATTTTTTCTAGACCGAACTGTGCCAAAAATAGCAGTATTATTGCTTTCAGAGCCACCACTAGTAAAAATTATTTCCTTATCTTGGGCATTGATGGTTTCTGCTAGTTGATGACGAGCTGTCTCCACTACATGACGAGCCTTACGCCCAAATGCATGTTGACTAGAAGCGTTGCCAAAATCATCAGCCATTTCGCTACTAATTTTTTCAATAACTTTTGGATCCATTGGCGTAGTAGCTGCATTATCTAAGTATACATTTTTCCTAGTCATATTATCTTATAACCTCTTTACTTTCCTTACATTTCGGAAGTGGCTATTTTATTTTAACATAAAAATAGACTAAGTTACGATGAACTTAGTCTATCAATAGTTTAATCTAAAACTGTCTCTTCCAGATAGGATGCAATTATACTTGCAGCTTTTGCTCCAACTTCCTTAACAAACTTATCAAAGTCATTGTCAGCATTAGCATCTCCATTATCTGAAATAGCACGAATTGCGACTAATGGAGTATTAAAATGTCTGGCTACTTGTGCAAAAGCAGCCCCTTCCATTTCTACTCCCAATGCGTCAGAGAAATTCTTTTTAATCTCATCTTTTTGTGCTTCAGAAGCAATAAAACTGTCTCCAGTTACAATCAATCCCTCTTTAAAAGGAATATCGTGTTCCTTCAAATACGCCGCAAATTTTGCACGGAAGGCATTATCTAGAGTATAGCCTGCAGGTTCTTGGGGAATTTGTCCTTCCACATAGTTACCTGCACTAGTATTATGGGCATCATAGTACATAAACTTATTAGGCAAAATTAAATCTTTTCTCTTTACATCTTCTTGCAATGATCCAGCAGAACCAGTCATAAAAATCAAGTCGATATCTTCCTTGATTAACAGACTAGTCAAATTCATAGCTGCATTAACTTTACCGATTCCACTTAATCCCAAGTAAATGTCATTTCCATTTACTGAAAAATGATCAAATTCAGTCGTGCCGAAGACCTCTTTATTTTCAGACTTAAAATGCTTTTTATAGAATTCTGCTTCTTCTTCCATTGGGACAATAATTGCGATTTTCATTTTTTACCTCTAAATCTAAAGTTTAAACAAAGCGAACAAAACTATAACTAATAAAACAACAACAATTAAAATGGCATAATTTAGACGCTTTTTTAAACGATTAACCTTATCTTCACGCTTTTCTTTTAAAGCACGATTTGCGAGATCCTCTCTTGATTCAAATTGTGAAGAATCTTGAACCTCAACTTTTTGATCACTTACATCAGTTTGATGCTTATATTTCCTCAATCGTTTAAAATTAGCGAAAACTTTGCTTACTTTTTCTTTTTGTTGTTTTTTACGATAATCTGCTCGTTTTTCAGTCATTACTTTGATTTCCTGTTAAAATCATATTTTCCCAAAATGTAATTGCCATAACAGTCTTTGCATCCATAATTTCTCCCGAAGCAATTAACTGTTTTAATTCTGGAAGACTGTACCATTCTTGAGTTAAAAATTCATCTTCATCAAGAGGACGTTTATTTTCAAGTTTTGACAAAGTATCACAATAGAATAAATGAATTTTTTCATCACAAAAACCAACAGATGTATAAAATTCACTTACCTTTTCCCAATACTCAGCCTTGTAGCCGCCCTCTTCATTCAGCTCTCTTTTCATTGCATCAAGAGGTGAAGCGTCTGTCTCATCAATTAAACCTGCAGGAATCTCCAAAGTTAATTGTTTAATGGGCTCACGCCATTGCTTTACAAGAAGCATTTTTTTCTCATCATTGATAGCAATTGCAGCACTAGCATCGGGATGCTTAACTATCTCACGAGTAGCTGTTTTTCCATTTGGTAAACTAATAGTTTCAACATTTAAGTCAATAAGTTTACCTTCGAAAATAGGTTTATTTGAGATTTCAGTTTCTCTCAGATTCACTTAATTTCTCCTTTTAGTCATGATCAACATAAACGTTGATACATTGTAGACCTTTTTTTCCTTGCGCTAATTGATAACGAACTCTTTGACCTACAGTCAGTTTTTTATAACCTTCTTCTTTAATTGACTTATAAAAAACAAAGTAAGATGAATGAGTTAAATCATCCTCAATAAATCCATACGCAGAGTTTGGATCAAATTGTTTAACAGTACCTTTACGCATTATTTTTCTAAACCTTCTTTTTCTGCTTCAGGAAAGTTTTCAGCAACAATAGCTGCACAGCGGGCACATAATTCTGGGAAACGTGGGTCACTACCAACATCAGTTGTAGTACGACGACATCTTGGACAAACTTCACCAGCAGCATGTTCCACTACAATTGAAGCAGTCAGTAATTTTTCAGCATTTTCAGGTGCTTCTTCATCACTAATAGTTAAATCAGAAACAATCAAGATTTGTCTGATATTAGCATTTAATTTATCGAGAAGTGCCTTCGTTTCTTCAGTTGGATAAAGAGTAACGTGTGCTTCAAATGACTTACCAATTACCTTAGCATTACGTGTTTCTTCAAGTGCCTTCAAAACATCTGAACGAACCTTCATAAAGGCGTTCCAATTTGCTAAAACTTCATCCTCATTAGCAAAATGGTCTACTTCTGGCATATTAGCAAGTTGAACGTAATCTTCTGGCTCCTTGAGGTAACCCCAAACTTCTTCCATAGTATGTGGAAGGATTGGTGTCATCAATTTAGTTAGCTTAACTAAAACATCGTAAATTACAGTTTGCATTGAACGACGACTTTCACTGTCTTCAGCATCAATGTAAAGAATGTCCTTAGCAAAGTCTAAGTAAAAGGCAGATAAGTCATTTGAAATGAAGCTAAATACTTTCTTATAAACACTATTAAAATCAAACTTATTGTATGCTTCAATTGCCTCTTCGATCAAGCGATTTAACTTGATTTCCATATATTGATCTACACCGGACATATCTGGGTAAGCAATTGCATTTTCCTTAGGATCAAAGTCAGAAGTGTTAGCAAGCATGAAACGCATAGTATTTCTAATCTTACGATAGCTTTCAGCAGATTGACGCAAAATATCTTGAGAAACGGCTACATCAGAAGTAGTATCTGCTCCAGCAACCCATAAACGAATAATTTCTGCACCCATTTGCTTGATTACATCATTAGGTGAAATTACATTACCTAATGATTTAGACATCTTATGTCCTTTATCGTCTAAAACAAAACCTTGAGATAAAACTTGCTTATATGGAGCTTTACCAGTTACAGCAACTGAAGTAATTAAACTTGAGTTAAACCAACCACGGTATTGGTCACTACCTTCAAGATATAGATCTGCTGGGAAATCTAAGCCATCACGCTCTTGCATGACACCAGCCCAAGAAGAACCAGAATCAAACCAAACATCTAAGATATCAGTTTCTTTTCTAAATTTACCATTTGGTGAATGTTCTGACTTAAATCCTTCTGGAAGTAGTTCTTCTGCACTATGAGTATACCATGCATTAGAACCTTCTTTTTCAAAGATTTGAGCCACATGTTCGACAGTTTCTGGAGTAACAATTGGAGTATCGTCTTCTGCATAGAAAATTGGAAGTGGTACACCCCATGCACGTTGACGAGAAATTACCCAATCACCACGATCTTTAATCATATTGTAAAGACGAGTCTTACCCCATGCAGGAATGAAATTAGCTTTTTCAATTTCTGCTAAAATTTGATCTCTAAATTTGTCAATTGACGCAAACCATTGAGTAGTTGCACGGTAAATAACGGGTTTCTTAGTACGCCAGTCGTGTGGGTACGAGTGAGTAAAGAAACTAAGTTTTAATAATGCGCCAGCTTTTTCAAGCTTATCAGCAACAACTTTATTAGCATCATCATAAAACATTCCTACTAAGTCTGGATCAGGTACTTCTTTAGTAAATCTACCTTGTGCATCCATAGGACTAAATACTGGTAAACCATAACGACGGCCAACATTGTAGTCATCTTCACCAAAACCAGTAGCGTTATGAACTAATCCAGTACCATCATCTGCAGTAACATAAGTATCATTCATTACCAAACCAGTTACATCATATAATGGATGTTGGTATGTCATTCTATCAAAGTCAGTACCTTTTAAAGTCTTAACAACCTTATAATCTTCCCAACCTAGATCTTCAGCAACTGCTGAAAGACGTTGTGAGCCGATTACGTACTTTTTACCCTTAACTTCAACTACTGAGTAATCAAATTTAGGATTTACAGTAATTCCGACATTACTTGGAATAGTCCAAGGAGTAGTAGTCCAAATTACTAGTGATGTATCTGAATCTAGAATACCCTTTCCATCTTTAATTGGAAAAGCAACATAAATTCTTGGTGATTTAATGTCATGATATTCCACTTCGGCTTCAGCTAAAGTGGATTCACTTGACCAAGACCAGTAAACAGGTTTTTTACCCTTATAGATATAACCTTTTTTGAACATTTCACCGAAGACTCTAATTTCTTCAGCTTCAAATTTTGGTTGTAAAGTAATGTAAGGATGATCCCAATCAGCCATTACTCCTAAGCGTTTGAAGTCGGCCATTTGTTTTTGAACTTGTTCTTCCGCAAACTGACGACAAAGTTCTCTATACTTAGCCCGATCTAATGTTTTACGGTCAACGCCCTTTTTGGCTAATTGTTGTTCAACTGGAAGTCCGTGAGTATCCCATCCAGGAACATAAGGAGCATAGTAACCATTCATATTTTTGAAGCGAACGATAATATCCTTCGAGATCTTATTTAAGGAGTGTCCCATGTGGATATTACCATTAGCAAAAGGAGGACCATCATGAAGGTCAAAACGAGGTTTGCCTTCATTAAGTTTTAATCTTTGTTCATATAATTTATTTTCCTCCCATTCTTTTTGCCATTCAGCTTCACGAACTGGAAGATTACCGCGCATTTTAAATTTAGTTTTACCTAAATTCAATGTATCTTTAACTCTCATAAAAAATCCTTTCTTAATCAAAAAAAGCTTCATCCCAAATAGGACGAAGCTTCTCGTGGTACCACCTAAATTGAATAGGGTATACTTACCCTATCCCACTTATTCTCTGTGTATCGTACAGAAAACGTTTAAGTCAATTGGCAGCTGATTAACTTTCGACGGTTGTTAGTCTTTCACCATCACTAACTCGCTAAGGTATCTACTTGTTGTTACTGTCGACTTAAACTTTAATTATCTTTTAAATCATCAGGAAAAATAATTACTGGACCATCGCGACGCTCAGAACTTTCCTCTGTAGCATGCATACTTTCCTTAACGGAGTTTCCTCCATCTAAGAGTTCAGCACTATCTTCCTTTTCTTGAACAGAGTTTACTTCATTTACTGCATTATTGTCAACCTCTGAAATAGCAGAATTAGTTTCTTCAGACGGCACTTCATCATCTAGTGGTCCATCCGGAATTTGCTCATCCTCGAGAGGCTGTGACCCATCAGCTGGATATAAGCGTGAGCGTCCATAATATTTGTCTAGGTAATATTGCCAATCAGAGTCACTTAATTCTTTTATCTGATCTTTTAACATTCCCTGAATTGCTTCTCTAAAATCTTCTACCTTTGCCTTAAGCAAATCATAATCATGATTTAAAGTATCATATTGCTTTTGAAGGTCAGCTCTTTTTTTCTCCCCCTCGTCTTGAGCTTTCTTAACTATCTCATCAGCATCTTGATTAGCTTTTTGAATAATTTCTTGAGCTTCTGTGTTTGTTCTTTTTTTTATTTCTTCAGCATTTTCTTGTGCTGAAATTAAAGACTCATTAATTGAATCTTTAACCTTTTCAAATTTATCTACTTTTTTCTTTAGCTCAACATTTTCATTTTTTAAATCAACAATTTGATCAAGTGCATCCCCATATGCATCAACAATTCGATCTAAAAAACCATCTACCTGCTTGGAATCATATCCACGAAGTTTTGTACTAAACTCCTTATTATGGATATCCATTGGCGTTAATGTCATATTATCACCTTTTCTTTGCTTGCCATACTTTTATTTGAAGTCGTTTTTTACCTTTCTTCGTAGTGGCAAGATTAATAATTTCATATCTCCCATAATGGCGAATACTAAGCATATCCTGTACAGAAATAATTATATTAGATTGTGTTACAAGATGCCAATTTAATTTCACTTCTCCAGCTTCAATAATTTTCTTAACGTGACTTCTGCTTAAATTAGTAATTGCACTGATAACAGCATCAAGCCGAAGGGAAATCGCTACTGATGTCGTTTCATCACTATCATCTTCCTGCACTAAAACTTTGGATAGGGGCAGTTCAGATAATTTTACTTTCGTTCTACCAATTCGATCAATTTCATCAAGAAAATAATCTTTCAATTCAGTTTTAACGAAGAACTGCCAATTTCCATTTTCATCATTGATAATATCACCAAAAGTATCCAATTCAATTCCTAAGTGCGTCAAAACACCCAAGATTTGACTATGAGTTAGTTCAGACCATTTTTGAGGATAAGCAATAGCTAAAAGCAAAATGTTGAATTTATCAGGCTCGTAGCCTTCACTCCACTCACATAAAAGCATTCGCCTCTTTTCGGCATTAGAGAAGCCTCCAAAGCTATATAACTGTGCATATCCTCCAACTATTTCTCGAAAAATATATTGTTCTCTAGGATTGAGAAAATCAGTTAAAATTGGTTCATTTTTAAATAAAAACTGATTAAAAAGACCGACGAAATAATCCACCGTCGGTCTTTCACTTTCATCAAAATGTTGATAAAAACTACTAGCTTGTCTTTTTTCCATTTTATCTAATCAATACGTACCTAATTATATTTGCTATCCAATAAAGGACATAATTATTTACAAAATAAATTACTAACAAAGCTACAACAGGAGCAAAAGAAATTCCAGCTATTGGAGGAATAAAACGTTCAAATATCTCCAAATAAGGCTCAACAATTTTCCCTAGTACTCGCCCAACTTTAGTTACAAGTAGTCTTGGGATCCAAGTTAGTAAAGTATAGATAACAATCAGAAAGCTATAGATATTTAACAAATCAGAAATAATACGTAATATCCAGCCTACAATTGAAAATACCATTAATCCATTTTATCTTTCTTTTCAACTAATTCAGCTATTTTACCATCAGTTTCAAATTTTGGTGGAGTTGCTAAGAAGATCTTGTCACCTACACGTTGAATTTCACCGTTTAAGGCATAAACAGTACCAGTAATAAAATCAACAATTCTACGTGCTTGTTCATCATCCATACGTGCAAAATTAATAATAACAGCCTTGTTATTTAGAAGATTTTGAGCTACTTCTTTTGCATCAGAATATACACGAGGCTCGTATAAAACGATTTTACTCGTAGCACTAACACCAGAATTAATAGAAACCACATTTGCTCTTCTCTCATTTTTTTGAGTTTGAGGGATTTCTTCTTGTTGTTCCTCTGATTCAGTATATGGCACTTCATTCATTTCATCATCTTCAGAGATACCAAAAAATCTACCTAATTTATCGAAAGCCATGATTTCTTCCTCCAAATACTAATCTTGACGACGATGTTTGAAGAATGGAATATCATTATCTGATTCATCATCTACACTAGTTTCAATTTGAGAAATACTAGTGGAGTCGTCTGAACTAAATGAATCAAATTCATCGTCATCTTTTTCATTATTTTCTACAGGTTGTGGACGATTGTTCTCTTTTCTATCTTGCTTCCAAACGCTTGTGGGGTCAAGTAAAGTATCTTGAGATTCTTTCTTTTCTGCTTTTACTTCAGGAATAGATTGAGTAGGAGCTTCGTGAGAAATAGTGTTCTCAACTTTAACTTCGGTATCATCTACTGAAACAGTCTTAGATACTTCCGGTTGTTCACTCTTTGCAGGTTCCGGAGTTACTACTTCTTGACGTGCTGGACGTGAAGGACGACGCATTGGTTGTTTTGAAGCTTCTTCTTCAGCTTTTGAGTCAATACCCGTTGCGATAACAGTAACTACTACTTCATCCCCTAAGTTTGCATTAATTGACGTACCAAAGATAATATTCACACCATCTCCAGCAGCTTTTGAAACAATATCAGAAGCATCTTGTGCTTCAAATAAAGTTAAATCTGGTCCACCAGTAATGTTCAGTAGCACTTGCTTAGCACCATCAATTGATACTTCAAGTAATGGAGATGAAATAGCAAGTTTAGTAGCTTCAACTGTTCTATTTTCGCCACTAGCACGACCAATTCCCATTAAGGCAGCACCTTGATTTTCCATAACAGTCTTAACATCTGCAAAGTCAAGGTTAACATAATCAGTTGAGGTAATTAAATCTGAAATACCTTGGACACCTTGACGAAGAACATTGTCAGCCTCTTTAAACGCATCCATCATTGGTGTCTTCTTATCAACCATTTCTAATAAACGATTATTAGCAATGATAACTAGAGTATCAACATATTGCTTTAATTGAGCAATTCCTTCTGCTGCATTTTTTGAACGCTTTGGTCCTTCAAATGTAAAGGGACGAGTAACAACCCCAACAGTTAAGGCTCCAGTTTCACGTGCAATCTTTGCAATTACAGGAGCAGCACCAGTTCCAGTACCACCACCCATACCAGCAGTAATAAAGATCATGTCAGCGCCCTTTAAAGAGTCTTCAATTGTTTGTTGACTCTCTTCAGCAGCTTTTTGACCAACTTCGGGATGAGAACCTGCACCTAACCCACGAGTAAGTTTAGGTCCAAGTTGAATCTTATTTTCTGCTTTATTACTATTAAGAGCTTGTACGTCCGTGTTGGCTGCAATAAAGGAAACTCCTTGTACTCCTTCATCAATCATTCGGTTTACAGCGTTACCACCGGCACCACCAACACCGATTACTTTAATGACTGCGTTTTTATTGTCATCAGAATCGAAAGTAAAATCCATTTAGTAAACCACCTTATTTAATCAAAAAATTTTTTAAAGAATTCTTTGATTCCTTTTTTATTATTCTTATTATCATCATTCTCTTCAGACGTAGAGACCGTTGATGTAGCACTAGTCCTATTATAATCTTCTTTCTGCTCCATTTCACTAGGAGTTAGACGTCTTTTGAAAAATTTCATATTTTCTTGAGACGAAGATTGGTTAGAAACCGGAGAAGTAATCTGGTTTCCATAAATAACACTGTTAACCAGGTAATCAATATCAGCCAAACTATAAGCATAATTTACTACTCCATAGCTAGCAGCATACATTGGATTGCGTAGTCCCATCTGATCTGGTTGAAAAATTCTAGCTTTTACACCAAAATCTTCTTTTACAATGTCATCAATTCCCTGGAGTGCGCTACTTCCACCAGTAATCACAACACCACCTGGCAAATTGAAGGCATCGTGAGATTTTAATCCTTTTCCAATTCGACTGAAAGTTTGATCAAGACGAGCATTTATTATTTCACTTAAGTACTCTTCATCAATCATCTTTGGAGCATTTTCTCCCACTACATTAACTGGAAATTGGTTATCACTTGACGTCAAGCTTGGGTCTGCATAACCAAATTGTAGTTTTATTTTTTCTGCTTCTTTTTTCGAAGTATTTAAAACAACTGAAATATCATTGGTAATATCAATTCCACCCTCTAAATCAATTGTTGCATACTTAATCTTATTTTCATGGATAACAGTAGCAGTAGTTGATCCGCCACCTAAATCAAGAAGAACTGTACCAAAGGTTCTCTCTCCTTCATCAAGAGCGACACTTGCAATTGCTAACGGTGTAGGTACAAAGAAGTTATTCTGATATCCTGCTCTTTCGATGGCTTTGCGAATATTATGTAAATCCGCACTCGGTGCCGTCAATAATATACCGTGTACCTCCAGGGAATGAGCAATCATTTTTCTCGGATCGTCTACATCAGTTTTTCCATCAATTAAAAATTTATTAGGTAAGAAAGCAATTGCTTCTCGTCCATCTTTTAGTGCTGTATCAATAGCAGTTACTAGAACACGTTTTACATCACTATCTGTAACTTCTCTGCCATTTTCTTCAATGTTAATCAATCCAATAGCATTTTCTAATTGAAGCAATCCAACTGGAATTCCAGTTACTACGCGATAAATCTTTGAATTTGTCTTTTGCGCTACTTTCTTTAAAACAGCGCCAATACTTTCAGCAGTTTGATCAATATCAACAATTTTTCCATGCCGCATTCCTTTAGTAGGACCATTTGCAGCACCAATAATTTGCATTTCATTAGATGCAGTGTCAGCGACTACTGCTTTTACGCTTGTTGTTCCTATATCCAAGCCTACAAGTAAATCAGTTTTATCCAAGGTAATGCCCCCAAAACATAACTATACAATAAATTTTAACATATGGTTTAAGTTCTCACTAATATCAAGTCAGTCCTAATTTGACTTTTTCTGCCTGTGTGAGCGGTCTACTATACGCACCAATTTCGAAATCAATTACAGATGGTTCTTTCAGCTGACTTTTAATTTTGTCATAATAGCGCATTTTACTTTTAATGGTAGAAAGATTTCCAATAACTATATTATTATCTTTCATTACCAAAATAATCTGTGTTGGCCTTCGGGTTTCACCACTCAGCATTTTAACTTGGTCACGGATATTTTGTGGAAGACTGGCATAAACCTTAATATCTTCACTAAGAGAGACTTTTTGATTGTATCCAGTAAATAAAGGCTTATTTTTATCAATTTTATTACTTGCGATAATTTGACTACCCACTTTTCCAGTCGCCAAGATTTTGCGATAACCGTCACCTTCATGAATATATCCGATTACTGGTCGCTCTTTGATACTTAAAATCAAATGATTCGCTTTTTGGACGCCCACTTGTACTTTCTCTATTTCCGGGAAAGTAGTCGCTAGTTTTCTACTGTATTCTTTTCCTTTTAGGAGACAAAAGACAACCTTATTTTCAGGAGAGATGCCTACAGTCTTTACTACTTGCTTACTATTTAGCTCAGGTGCTCCTTTAACCTGTACGCTTGCTACATTTGCTTTTGGAGAAACATAGTATCCTAAGGCTAAAATACAACACAGTGAAAAGAAAATTATAAAACCTAATCTAGTTAATAAAGCATGCCGTCGTTCAGCTTGCAATTTAGTTAGTGAGGCAGAGACCCGTCTTTTTTCATTATTGTTTGCCTTATTTTTATAATCAATCCATCCTGATAATTCTTTTTTAGGATCTTTTTTGGTTATTTTTCTTTTGGCCACATGCCTCACTTCCTTTCCCTATTTATCTTTAATTAGACTTTCCATCACCGAAATTACTTGATCAGATGCATCTGGAACACCTAATTTCTTAGATGCCTCACTCATCTTCTTTGCATAGTTTGTATCGAGTAGAATATGATCAATTGATGAAACAAAGTTATTAGGATTTAAATCATTTTCTGCAATAACTAAAGCAGCTCCTGCTTTTTCCATATCAAGTGCATTTTTCATTTGATGATTATGCGTTACATTTGGACTAGGAATTAAAATTACAGGGACACCAAGGGCAGTAAATTCAGCCAGACTAGTTGCTCCAGATCGTGCTACAACACATGTCATTTGTGGTAGTAAGCCTGGCATATTATCGATATAAGGAACAATCTTTATATTTGAATTCACTTCTTTACCGGCTAGTTTTTTCTTAACATCACCATAATACAATTGTCCAGTTGCCCAAATAACCTGATATGGTTTTGTTTCAAGCTCTGATAAAGACTTTTCAACGATTTGATTAATTGCTAAAGCACCGCGTGAGCCACCAAAAATAAGTACAGTTGGCATGTTAGGATTTAAATTCCATTTCTTAGCAATATCAATATTTTCCTTATTTAACCCAAGAACTTGTTGTGAGCGTGGATTACCAGTTTTTACTAATTTCTTTTTCTCTGAAAATTGCTTTGCAGCATCATCAAAGGTATAACAAATTTTATCAACATAATGAGCTAAAAACTTATTTGCTAGTCCAACTACTGAATTAGATTCATGAATGATAGTTGGAATGTGCATTTTAGCTGCCTCATAAACTATCGCACCTGATACATATCCACCAGTTCCAATAACCACATCGGGTTTAAAGTTTTTAATAATTTGTTTTGCTTCTTTTGTAGCTTTAATGAATAATTCTATTGTTTCAAAATTTTTTAAAGGATGCTTTCGATCGAATCCTTTAATTTTTAAAGTCTTAAAAGGAACGCCTGCAGCAGGCACAATCTTTGATTCTAATCCTTTATCTGTCCCAACAAATAAAATTTCATCATTTGTAACTAACTTACGTTCTTTCAAACGTTCAATTAACGCCATAATTGGATAAATGTGGCCGCCAGTTCCGCCACCAGAAAAAATTACTCTCATTTTATTTAGTCTTTAATTCCTTAATAAATTTTACAAAAAAGTCTCCACGTTCTTCAAAAGTGTTAAATTGATCCCAAGATGCACATGCTGGTGAAAACAAAATAACATCACCTGCTTCACTTAATTCATATGCTCGTGGAACAGCTTCTTGTAAAGTGTTAACAATTACGATATCTTTAATACCCGCTTTACGCGCAGCATCAGCCAAAAGATATTTAGTTTCGCCATAAAGTACAATTGATTTTACATGCTTTTTAAATAGTGGAACAAGTGAATCAAACATAAATCCGCGATCTAATCCACCCGCAATCAACACTTCAGGTTCTTTAAATGATGGAATAGCTACAGTAGCAGCTTCAATATTAGTTGATTTTGAATCGTTATAGATCTTACGATCATTATAAGTCATTACATATTGTAAACGGTGAGTCGCACCAGTAAAGGTACTCAATGCATATTGAATATCACTGTCATCTGCACCCATTAATTTAGAAATAGCAATGGCTACTAAACAATTTTGTTGGTTATGAATACCTGGGATCTTGATATCAGTGATTTTCATAATCTGATGATCATCTTTGCTTTCAAGATATTCATCACCAATAAAATAGTCAGCAGTTTTATCTGTTTCTGAAAATGTCTGAACTTTAGCTTTTGTTTTATCAAGCTCTTTTTCTAAAATATCCTTTTGATCAAAGTTAGCAATGAAATAATCATCTTGATCTTGAGATTGAGTAATTCTGAGCTTAGCTTCAACATAATTGCCAAAAGTCTTATGGTAGTCAAGGTGAACATTATTATAAATATCAACAATGGCAGCTACTTTAGGCTTAATATCAGTTACACCAAGTAATTGGAAGCTAGACATTTCTACTACTAGAAGATCTTTAGGGGTCGCTTTTTCAACAACTTCTGAAATTGGAACTCCGATATTACCAACTGCATAGGCATGCCCACCATTTTTGGATAAATGATGATCCATAATTCTTTGGGTAAGCATAACCGTAGTCGTCTTTCCGTTTGAGCCAGTAACACAAACATATGGTGCTTCACTGACATTAAGTGCAATTTCAGGTTCGGTAATAACTGGAATATCTAACTTCTCTGCCTTCTCTACCATTGGATTTTCATAAGGAATTCCGGGGTTTTTAACAAGATAATCAAATTTTTCCTCATCAAAAATCTCTACTGGATGGTATCCAGAAATGACTCTAACTCCTAACTTGTCTAATTCAGCAGCACGATCATCGTTAGACAAATCTTTTTTATCATTTAAAGTCAGCTTAGCGCCAAGCTTTAAAAGAAGCTTAGCAACAGAAAAACCACTTTTTCCTAAGCCTAAAATCAAAATATTTTTATTTTCGTATGTTTTAATTTTTTTCATTTTAAAATTAACCCCAGATAATTAAATAAATAATACTTCCAATTAAACCAACAATCCAAAATACAATGTCAACCTTCCATTCAGACCAGCCAAGCATTTCGAAATGGTGATGGATTGGTGTCATCTTGAAAATTCGCTTTCCAGTAGTTTGGAAGGAAATAACTTGTAAGATCACACTTAAAGTTTCTAATACAAAAACAATTCCAATTAACAGCAATGACCATGGACGATGAAGGAAAATCGACACAGTAGCTAAGCCTCCACCTAAAGCTAATGAACCTGCATCTCCCATGAAAATTTTAGCTGGCTTATGGTTGAAAATGAAGAAACCTACTAAACCACCAATTACACTGAGAGTAAATACAACAATAACCCAATTTTTTTCTTGGTAAGCTATCCAAGCATAAGTAGCATAAGCAATAATTGATAACCCAGTTGCTAATCCATCTAAGCCATCAGATAGGTTAACTGCGTTAGAAAAACCGACCAACCAGAAAAGAACAAACAAACTAAATAAGAAAGAATTTTTTACCATTCCTGCAAAAGGAATATATAATTCAAACGCAAAATGATCACTAAATGCTAGTGCAATAATTAAAGCTGCAATAATAATTTGTCCTAATAGTTTTTGCCATGCTTTCAAGCCTAAGTTGCGTTTAAAATATAGTTTAATTCCATCATCTAAAAAGCCAATAATTCCGTATCCTAAGAAAGCAATAATTAAAATCCATGCAGTCTTATTTAAATCTTTTTGCCAAATTAACACCCATAAGGTAGAAATAACACCGGCAAGCATAAAGACTACGCCACCCATAGTTGGTGTACCCGATTTTTTCTCATGCCACTTAGGGCCTTCATCTCTAATAACTTGTCCTTCATGTTTCATTCGCATGAAACCAATAAACAACGGTAAGAAGATAACCGTAAGAGCAAAGCTGCTAATGAACGGTATCAAAGAAAACTGCATTTTGTATTACTCCTTTAACTTTTACTATTTTAAGTTTACTGATAGCTTACTATTCTTATCAATTACTTTACCAGCCGGAATAGACTGTTTAGTAACTTGTCCTTTTCCATTAATCGTAATTGGAATATCAGTTGTCGTCATAAAGCTATTAACTTCATCTTCACTCCAGCCGACCATATTTGGACATGTAACTTGTCCTCCGGTAAATAAGAAAATCTTTGTATTAGTATCTTCTTTTACACCGGCTCCTACTGACTGCCGACTAACATTCTTTCCAGTTCCAATCACTTCCACTGAAACTCCTGCATTATTAGCATCTTCTTTTGCTTTTTCAACGCTTTTACCAGTTAAAGCTGGAACGGTTACTTTTTCGTTAACCTTTGCTGAAGAATCAGAAAGTGAAATCAAGCGATTCATAATTGGTTTAAAAATAGAAGAAAGAATTGTTTCAGCTGGTTTGGACATTTTTTGTGGTTGCTTCATGGTTAAATAAACACAATAACGCGGATTATTAGCAGGTGTTACCCCAACTACTGAGAAAATGTAATTATTATCCCCGGTCAAGTATCCACCGTGAGGCCCAGCTATTTGTGCCGTACCTGTTTTTACAGCGATGCTCTTCCCTGGCATTTTATAAGCGCCACCAGTACCGTAAGATGCGTTTACAACGTCTTGCATTCCTTTTAGCACAGTTTTAGCTGTTTTAGCAGAATAAATAGGTGTGCCTACTTTTGTACGATGAAACTTTTCTACTACTTTACCAGATGGTGAAACTATTTTTTCGACAAATTGAGGTTTTACCATCTGGCCATTATTGGCTAAGGCGCTATATGCTTGCATCATTTGCATTGCATTAACGTTAACCCCCTGTCCAAATGCAGTAACAGCCTGATTCAATGGAGTAGAAAAGTTTAAAATACCTGCGGTTTCTCCCGGAAGCGTTACTCCCGTCTTTTTACCAATTCGATATTTATTCAAGTATTCTTTCCAAGTTTTTGCACCCATCTTTTGTTCAAGCTTTACAAAACCAACATTACTTGAACGAGGAAAGGCTTGACTAAATGGAATACTTCCCCAACCACTATTATTCCAGTCATGAATCGTTGAGCCTTGAACGGTCACTGATCCAGACTTATATTGCTCATTAGGATTGTAATGGCCACTTTCAATTGCACTTGAATAAGTTAAAACTTTGAAAACAGATCCTGGTTCATAGGAATCCTGCACTAAAATATTTCGCCATGACGTATCTAATCCCTTTTTAGTTTGCGGATTAAAAGTAGGACGCTGAGAAGCTGCCAAAATTTTACCAGTTTTAATATCTTCTACAACTGCTGTTAAAGCTTTCGGCTTATATTTATCTTGAACTTGTGACATTAAAACCTCTAAGTAAGTTTGAAGCCGTGAATCAAGTGTCAAGTAAACATTGTCTCCATCTTTTGTAGCACGTGCATTCTTTTGGCTATTAGGTAATTGATAATTTTCTGCATCAACAAAAGCTTCGCGATAACCATCTTTACCTGCCAATTGCTTATCAAAGTATGCTTCAATTCCCATCGTACCAACTAAAGTACTGTTTCCTTGGTTCTTTTGGGGTTGTGCCAAACCAATAATGTGAGAAGCAAAATTTCCATTTGGATAAAGTCTAGATGGAGTTTCGATAAATTTAATTCCTGGCAACTTCATCTCTTCGATTTTTTCCTTTTGAGATAAAGTTAAGCCTGTTCCAGCCGAACCAAATTCAACCTGGAAAGCTTTATGCTTCGGAGTCAAATATGAATATATCTTTTCCTCACTTAAAGGAAGTACTTCAGCCAACTTTTGTGCTGTTTTGCGTTTATTTGTAACATACATTGGCTTATTATGATAATCGATTGAACTCTTATCTAAGATGGCATAGACAGTAAACACATGCGCATCTTCAGCAAGAGTTAACCCATTTTTATCATAAATTGTTCCTCGAGTTGCCTTTAAAACTTCATTTCGCCTATAAATCTGATTTACACGCTTATTTAAGTTTTCGCCAGCAACCTGATTTGAAATCCCTATATATAAAAATCTACCTATAAATACAAGAAAAACCAAAGCCAAGACTAGCTGGAGGATTCTCCCCACCGTAAAGCGGTAGCCGTGGGCTTTGGATCTATTTCTATTTAAGTTATTAAACTTTTTCATTAACGGACATTCCTAATGTTACTCTCAACCAAGTGCAAGCCTTGATCGCGGGCAATTTTATTAATTCTAGTAGTTGACGTTAATTCACCAATCTTCTGACGAAGATCAGTGTTATGACTTTTTTGAGAAATTATTGTTTGCTCAACGTTTGCTAATTTATGTTGAGCACTAGTAGCGGAAATGCTAGCTGAAACCAATAAAATCATTAAACCTAAAGTAATGAGTGAACCTAGAACGACTAAACTTTTTTCAAATGCTGTCCAAGGAACGCTTTTAGGATTAAGAATAATTGCTTTCTTTGGCTGCTCAGTCTGCTGTTGACTTTGTTGATAATTTAAATTTCTTGCTGAGCTATCAGCCATCTTTTTCTCCTTAACTTTTAACTAAAAATTATAATTTCTCTGCAACCCTTAACTTGGCACTGTGTGAGCGATTATTTTCCTCTAATTCATCGCTACTTGCCATGATAGGTTTGCGACTAATCAATCGCAATGTTGGTTTACTGTCAGCCGGTACCATAGGCATTCCCCGTGGTATTTCGACTTCAGAATACTTTTTAAATATCTTTTTGACGATTTTATCTTCATGAGACTGAAAAGTAATTACACTAATTCGACCACCTGGTTTCAATAGCTTAATTGCTTCTTCAAGAGATTCTTGTAATACACCCAATTCATTATTAACTGCAACTCGAATAGCTTGAAAGCTCTTCTTTGCCGGATGTCCTCCACTTCGTCGTGCATACGCTGGAATGGCATCCTTAATCACATCTACTAAATCAAAGGTAGTTACAATCGGCTTCTCTTTTCTTCGATCAACTATTTTTCTAGCAATCTGACGAGAAAACTTTTCATCTCCATACTTATACAAAACGTCACTTAATTCTTTTTGTGACCAAGTGTTTACTACTGTATAAGCATCTAACTCTTGGCTTTGGTCCATCCTCATATCTAATCGAGCATCGAAACGATAAGAAAACCCCCGTTCAGGTTGATCAAACTGTGGAGACGAAACTCCGAGATCGTAATAAATACCATCTATTCCATCTGAAATTCCCAGCTCTACCAGATTTTCTTTCAAATGACAGAAGTTATCATGAACCAACATTAATCGAGGTTCTGCTCCTACTTGTAACTCCTTGGCAAAACTTTCTTTTGCCATAGAAATTGCATACTCATCTTGATCAAATCCAATCACAGTACCCTTATTTAACTTGCTGAGTAGATATCGGGCGTGACCACCACCACCAAAAGTTGCGTCTACATAAAGACCACCATCTTTTGGATTTAAATTGTCTATTGTTTCGTGCAAAAGCACGCTTTTATGCTTGAATTTCATAATTTTATAACTCGATGTCATCCAAGTCTTCTGCGATATCGTCATAGTTTTCGTTGGCTTCCTCTGAGAAATCATTCCAGCGTTCTGCTGACCAAATTTCAATTCTATTGGAAACACCAACAATTACACATTCCTTAATGAGTGCGGCATGCTCTTTCAGTGTCATGGTCAGATTAACACGTCCTTGCTTGTCAAACTCACTCTCCATCGCACCTGAGTAGAAAAGCCGCGTAAACTTACGTGCACTTCTCTTAGTCAGTGGAAGTTTGGCTAACTTAGCCTCAATTTTTTGCCATTCTTCAATTGGATAGCCAAAAATACAGCCTTCCATTCCACGAGTAAATATCATCTTATCACCAATCTCAACTCTAAATTTGGCTGGTATAATTAGCCGGCCCTTGCTGTCGAGATTATGATGATACTCGCCCATGAACATGGTCTAGCCCCCTTTCCAATGAATAATTTACCACACTTCCCCACTTTCTACCACAAGTTTTACACTTTTTATTTAGATATTACGTTATTTTATGATAATTATAATTTCATCTAACAAAAACTGCCCTCATCATCATGATTGAGGACAGTTTAAGGTTTATTAAAAAAGTGGGGAAAGAATTTTATAGTAAAAGTAAAATTAAGAGACCAACGTACCAAACAATAGATGAGGCAGCTAAGTAGTGCCATAACATCCCAAAGGTCTTACCCACTGAAATATTTTTGTTTTTAATTGCCGTATAAATTGAAACAATTACAACTAAAATAAAGTAAAGTAAAAATCCATATGGTAAAAAAGATGGCTGCTTTGTTTCCTGAGTTAACAACTGACAAGCAACAATAAAGAAAAAAGGCAAAATGTCATAACCACTAAATTGAGCCTTAGGAAACAATTTTACTAAAAAAGCAGCAACGACAACTCCACATAAAGGAATTAAAAAGATAAGCAAAAAATTCATGAAAACCCTCCAATAAGTTTATTTTAAACTATTTCAATTAAATATAAAATTACAATTAAAACATGGTACACTAGAATTATTAATTTAGGAGGGACATATGAGAAAACGTAAGAAAAAATCCGGATTTCAAAAGTTAACTATTTTTATGGCCTGGTTTATGGCAGTTATCACCCTTCTCGGGGTAGTAGCTACTGCCTTAATTGGAACTGGTGTCTTTCAATTTTAAAATCTTTTGCATATTAAAAAGAGTCGCTTAATAGCGACTCTTTTTTTGTTAAAAATAATATTCTTTTTTCAAAAATGGATACTCTTCGGCTAGTTTTACCCAAAACCAATAAGTACATAAAACAAGAACAAAGCACCATAATAAATTAGGCAAAATACTACGTGAAAAACTAGCAAAAGATAATTGGATTATGCCTACCATATTAAACATCAAAAATACATAAGCACTTACGCATAAATAAGTAACTAAACAGATCAATAATCTAAACCAAAATACTTCTGGAAGAAAGCGAGCACTTTGCTGAATAATAAAACAGATTAAAGGAAAAGCTACAGTATAAATTCCAATAATTCCTAAATAGTATAAATCCGCAATAAGACCTAATCCTAAACAGAGCCAAATATCAGCATCATTTTTATCATCACATAGAGAAATCAAGGTAATTCCAATAATTGTTAACCAACAACTTCCAGAAAAACCTCGATGAAAGATAAAAGTCTGTAAATTATAGGCTAATACTCCATCCAGAATTAATGCCATGAACAAAGCAATGGCAACATACCATCGACGTAATTCTGCCATTACTCTTCAACCTTCCTTTTAATTACAGATACAATGGATGGATCGTTAAGGTTACCCGCGGGTTGAATTTCTACAACATCCGATAAACCAAATGTATCACGTGTTGTCTTCTTAACTGTTCCTATTAAGAGACCTTTTGGAGATAGACCACCCATTCCACTAGTATAAACTCGGGTTCCTTTCTTCAACTTTTGACCATCAACTACTTGAGTAAATGCTATTTGATTATTTCCAACAACAGAAATTACTCCATGAACCTTTTTTCCATTAGCTGCATCAGCTTCTACAGCAAATTTATTTGTTGATTTATCAGTTGTAGTAATCAATTCAACCTTCGACGTAGTACTGTTTACCTCAACAACCCGACCAATTACACCTTTACCTGCCATAACAGGCATATTCTTTTTAACACCAGCTCTTGAACCTTGATCAATAATTAATAAATCTGACCAAGTATCTGCAGCACGAGAAATTACCGAACCATTAATAACTGTATAGTCGGTCAAAGTTTTCTTTAATTTTAAGGCTTGCTTTAACTGAGTGTTCTCAGCTTCAAGTGAACTATTTCGAGCCTTTGTTTGGGCAAGATTATCGACTTGCTTTTTCAAATGATCGTTTTCAGCTTGAGTATTAAACAGATCTTCTACATTAGCCGCTCCATTAGAAATTAAGTTAATTGGCCAATTAACTACGCGGGTTATTATGGAAACCGTATCATTACCAATTTTTTGAACTAAAAAAGGTGATTGTCTTCTATTACGTAAGCGAACAGAAATAGATAACATACTTAAAACTAAAATAACTAAGACAAAAATTGTCAATAACTTCTTGTTTTTGAGAAATTTTTTCATCTACTACTATCTTCCTAATTTAAAAGTTAATAGAAAAAGACCGGCTTTTACGCCGGCCTCTAAATTAACGTCTCTTACGCATAACTTCAATATTTTTGAGAGATTCACCGGTACCAATTGCAACACAATCAAGTGGATCTTGAGCAATAAAGACTGGAACTTTAGTAGCATCTGAAATAACTTCCGGTAAGTTCTTCAAAAGAGCTCCCCCACCGGTTAATACGATACCATGGTCAATAACATCAGCAGCAATTTCTGGAGATGTTTCTTCCAAAGTTTCTTTAATTGCTACAATTATATTTTGAACTACTTCTTGAATAGCTTTTGCAACATCTTCTGCATTAATATCAATTGACTTTGGTAATCCTGTGACTAAATCACGTCCACGAATATTCATTGATTCAATTTCTTTTGCCTTTTCAACTGAGGCAGAAGCAATTTGAATCTTAATAGTTTCAGCAGTTCTTTCACCAATTAACAAGTTGTAATTTTGATGAATATAAGTTGCAATTGAACTATTAAACTTATCGCCTGCCATTCTAGTAGAACGAGATGAAACAATACCACCTAATGAGATAGTTGCTACATCAGTAGTTCCCCCACCAATATCAACAACCATTGAACCTGTTGGATCCATAACAGGAAGACCGGCACCAATTGCTGCAGCAAATGGTTCTTCAATGACGTATGCTTCACGTGCTCCAGCAACTCTAGCTGCATCAATAACAGCTCTCTTTTCGACTTCAGTTACACCTGATGGTACACAAATCATTGCAGCTGGCTTTGAATTACCAACTGTTTTTTCCATGAAATACTTAAGCATAGCAGCAGTTGTATCGTAATCTGCAATAACTCCATCTTTCATTGGTCGAATAGCTACAATTGATCCAGGGGTTCTACCAATCATTTCTTTGGCTTCGGAACCAACTGCAATAACTTCACCCGTTTGAGTATTCTTAGCAACAACAGAAGGTTCACGTAAAACAATACCCTTACCTTCAATATAAACGAGTGTGTTGGCAGTTCCCAAATCAATCCCAATATTTTTAGATCCTAATCCAAACACGCAAAATCTCTCCTTAAATTTATCTCTTTAATTATTTTAGCCTAAATCGTATCTTTATTTAGTCTTAGATATTATAGCATAGAAACACTGATGTAAAAATTTGCTTTAAGGAAATTTGCCTAATACTTAAGGAAGACTTAAAGAAGTTCAGTCTCTCGAAAGCTCAAATAGGTATTATCAGTCACAATAAAATGATCTAAGAAATCAATTCCCATACATTTACTTGCCTCTGCCAGCTTCTTGGTAAAACGCAAATCATGCTGCGATGGCTGTTCATCCCCGCTAGGATGATTATGCGCCACAAAAAAGGCAGTACTATTATAAATAACAGCCCAACGAAAAATATCTCGCGGATGAGCAACTGCTCTATTTACCGTTCCCTGAAAAATTAATTTTTCAGCAATTATCTTATTTTTCGAATCCAGATAAATCCCATAAAGCTCTTCTTGCGGACGGCCACATAATTTATCTGCAATATAGCATCCTACTTGTGAGCTTGAGTAAAAACTCTCAATTTTCTTATTATTGACACTCTTTACGCGCTCCAATAATAATTGAAGTAAAATTGCTACCTCATCATTGCAACTTGGACTAGCAGCAAATTGCCACAGCTCCTTAAAGCTATGGATTCCTACATTATCTAGCTTTCTAAATAAACTATCAAACGTAATAATATCTTTTTTCTCTAACGATTCAGCTAATTTCTTTATTAAATCAACATCAGTCTGCAATAGTTCTTCTTTTTTCATAAATATCAATTACTCCTTTGATATTTATTACGAAAAAACTATTTAATTTTTTCAAGAAAAGCATAAAAATCTTTGCAAATTAATGTCGCCTTATCTTTATCTAAATTTGTTGGTTGCTTTAAATCTGGAACCATTACGCATTTTAAACCCGCAGCACTGGCCGCTGCAACACCTGTGCTTGAATCTTCAAATACTAGTAAATTCTCTTTAGGTAATTGCATCTTTTTAGCAGCCAACAGATAAATATCTGGTGCTGGCTTAGCTTGAATATTTCCAGATTCAACATCTTTATAACTTAAATAAAAGTCAAAGTAATCTTTTATTTTTAAAACATCCAAATTATGAGCAATTACATTTTCATAATTACTCGATGCAATTGATAATTTGATATTTTTTTCTTTAAATACCGCTAATGCTTCTCGTACTCCTGGTTGAAGTTTAAGTTTACCTTCATCAGTCCATTTCCAGACTAAGTCATCAGTTCTTTTAATAAATTTATCTCGATCCGCTTCCGTCTTGAAATGTTTATGATAAAAAGCTTCCATTTCCTTAACTGAAGAACCAACTAGTTTTAGATAACTATCATCAGGAATATCTAAGTTTACTTCTTTAGCAGCGACGATATTAGCATCCCAATACAACTTTTCGGAATTAACTAATAATCCATCCATATCAAAAATTATGCCTTCAATAGGATCAGCAATATCTTCAACTTTCATCTTTACCTCTTTTGCAGTAATTTAAAACTGCACCAACTAAATAAAAAGATCCTGTCACTAATAGCATATCATCTACTTGCAATTTATTCTTCAAGCTCGTATACGCTTCTTCAAAATTTTCTTCATATTTAAATTTTTCTTGTGCCTCTTTTGGAAAATCTTCTAATCTAGCAGCCCTAGGATAATCAATTCGTGTTAAAGTGACCTTTTCATTCTTAAACAATCTTGTAATTAGGCCTAAGTCTTTATCTTTCATCATTCCAAGTAACACGTAAATTTGTCCTTTTTTCTTCTTTCGAACTAAGTCTAAGAGATTCTCCATTGCTTGTAAATTATGTGCTCCATCCATAATAATTTCAGGACAAGTTTGGATCACATCATATCTACCAGGAATGCGCGTTTCATTAATTGCTTCTTCAATCTTTTTTCTATCTAAATCAAGCTGCAACAATTGAATCGCTTGAACTGCTACCCCAATATCATAAGCTTCTACCAAAGGCCGCAATGCAAAATTATAGATATTCTTTGAATCTTGATATTCAATTACATCGGACATCATTTTTATTTGAAAATCTCTTCCTAATAAAAATGATTTTGAGTTTTTACTTTGTGCCTTATTAAGTAAAATCTCTAATACATCTTGGGGAACATTTCCTAAGACAACAGGTTTATTCAATTTTATTATGCCACTTTTTTCTTGAGCAATATCTTTTAAAGTTGGTCCTATTATTTTTTCATGATCTAATCCAATCGTTGTAATAATACTTACTTCAGGAACAATTACATTTGTCTTATCATGTTCTCCTCCAATTCCTACTTCAATAACTGCATAGTCACAGTGTTCTTGAGCAAAAAATTGAAAGGCTAAAGCCACTTCATATTCAAATGTTACTAGAGAAAAATTTGGATCATCTTTTTTTAGTATCTCTATTGCCGTCTCAATTTCATTAGCGGTTCTAATGAGATCATTATTGCTTATATTTTTACCATTTAACTGCATTCGTTCATTAAATTCATATATATAAGGAGACACAAAAAGGCCAGTCTTTTGACCGGCCTTTTGCAATAGATTACTCAAATAATAGGATGTCGACCCTTTACCATTTGTTCCGGTAACATGAATTGTCTTAACACTATCTTGAGGATTATTTAATTGTTTTAAAATCCTTCGGATATAACTCAGATCATTTTTAGGATGAAGCTTGGGTAAAGAATATATTCTCTTAATTACCTGGTCAACATTAGTAAATTTCACTTCTATTTACTTTCCTTTAATTCTTTCATTCTTTCACGAACACCAGCAAGTTGACTTTCGTAGTCAGCCTTCTTTTCTTTCTCTTTATTTATAACTGCTTCAGGCGCATGAGCTACAAATCCTTGATTTGAAAGTTTCTTTTCGGCTCTTTCAACTTCAGCTTCAAGACGTTTTTCTTCCTTTTCCATCTTAGCGAGTTCTTCATCTACATTAACTAATTCAGTCAATGGAACAAAGATTTGAGCTCCTGGAATTACGGCAGTTTTAGCAAGTTTCGGTGCTTCAATATCAGATGCAACAGATAAAGCTTTTGGATGAAGGAAGTTTTCTACATATTCAGCATTATTATCCAAGACAGCTTTATTCTTATCATCATCAATTTGAATCATGATATCAATTGGGGATGACATAGGTGCATTAACTTCCATACGGATATTTCTAACAGCCTTGATTACTTCAATTAAGAAGGCCATTTGACTGTCAGCTTCTTTGTTTTCAAATTCCTGATGAGTCTCTGGATATTTAGCTACCATAATACTCTTACCATTATGAGGCATTGAAAGCCACAACTTTTCAGTTACAAATGGCATAATTGGGTGAAGTAAACGTAAGATTTGATCAAGAATCCAGATTAAGTTTTCTTGTTTTCTAGCCTTTAATTCTTCATCATCACCATTTAATGCAACCTTAGAAATTTCAATGTACCAATCACAGAAGTCATTCCAGATAAAGTTGTAGAGTTCACGGCCAGCTTCACCAAATTGATATTCATCAAATAATCTAGTTACTTCACTAACAGTGTGATTCAAACGATCAAAAATCCAGCTATCTGCTAAGTCAAATTTGGAAGTATCTGGCATATGAGCAGGCTTAGCATCTTCTGGCAAGTTCATAATTACGAAACGACTTGCGTTCCAAATCTTGTTGATGAAGTTCCAGGCTGCACCCATTTTCTTTGGATCGTAACGAGTATCTTGACCAGGAGCCGTACCATTAAGTAAGAACCAACGAAGAGCATCTGCACCATATTCATCAACAACATCCATTGGGTCAACACCGTTACCCAATGACTTACTCATCTTACGTCCTTGTGGATCACGAATTAATCCATGTAAAACAACATCGTCAAATGGACGCTTGCCAGTAAAGTGTAAACTTTGGAAGATCATTCTTGATACCCAGAAGAAGATAATGTCGTAACCAGTAACCAAAGTATTAGTTGGGAAGTAACGCTTAAAGTCTTCTGAGTTTTCATCAGGCCAACCTAAAGTAGAAAATGGCCATAATGCACTTGAGAACCAAGTATCAAGTACATCTGGATCTTGCTCCCAGTTTTCACTATCTTTAGGAGCTTCAAGACCTACATAAGTTTCACCAGTCTTTTTGTTGTACCAAGCTGGAATTCTGTGTCCCCACCATAATTGACGAGAAATTACCCAGTCATGAACATCGCTCATCCATTGTTCAAGAGTATGTTCAAATCTTTCCGGAACAAAGTTTACCTTGTCATCAGTCTTTTGGTTTTCCAAAACTTTTTCAGCTAATGGCTTCATCTTAACGAACCATTGTTTAGAAAGTCTTGGTTCTACTTGAACACCTGAACGCTCTGAGTGACCAACAGAGTGAACAATTGGTTCAACCTTGATTAAGAAACCTTCTTTTTCAAGATCCTTAACTAAAGCATCCCGTGCTTCAAAACGATCCATACCAGCATACTTGCCAGCTTCTTCGTTCATCGTTCCATTATCGTTCATAACATTGATTCTTTCTAAGTTATGACGATTACCAACTTGGAAGTCGTTAGGATCATGCGCTGGAGTGATCTTAACAAGCCCCGTACCAAATTCTGGATCAACGTGTTGGTCTTCAATAATTGGGATGTGGCGTCCAACAAGTGGCAATACTAATTCCTTACCAACAATATCTTTGTAGCGTTCATCACCTGGTGCAACAGCTACTGCAGTATCACCAAACATAGTTTCAGGACGAGTAGTTGCAATTTCAACAAATCCAGAACCATCTGCAAATGGATACTTAATGTGGTAAAATGCGCCCTTATCATCTTTGTGAATAACTTCGATATCACTAAGAGCAGTTTCCAATTTTGGATCCCAGTTAATGATGTACTCACCACGGTAAATGAGTCCTTCATTATAAAGTTGAACGAAAACTTTTCTAACAGCTTTTGAAAGCCCCTTATCAAGGGTAAATCTTTCACGAGAATAATCTAGTGAAAGACCCATCTTTGCCCATTGGCTCTTGATAATTGATGCATATTCATCTTTCCAGTCCCAAACTTGCTTAACAAAAGCTTCACGTCCCATTTCGTGACGATCTTTTCCTTGTGTGCGAAGTTTAGCTTCAACTTTAGCTTGAGTTGCAATACCAGCATGATCCATACCAGGAAGGTATAAGGTATCATAGCCCTGCATACGCTTAAAACGAATTAATGTATCTTGAATTGCTGTGTCCCATGCATGACCCAAGTGCAACTTACCAGTTACATTTGGTGGTGGGATAACGATTGAATAAGGATGAGCTTTTTTATCGCCAGATGGCTTAAAAAGATCCTCATCAAGCCATTCCTGATATCTTCCTTTTTCAACTTCATTAGGATTATATTTAGGTGCTAAATCTGCCATTTAAATTCCTCCAATAAAAAAATCCTAGACAAATATTTGTCTAGGACGAAATTTTTCCGCGGTACCACCTACGATTAGGTATAGAATATATACCTCTCTTATAAGCGATAACGGTGCTGAAGTGTCCGGATTAACCTACTAAAAAATTCAATTAATCAGCTAATCAAGCTACTAGTAATATTCTTTAAGTCTCTCAGCATACTGACTTTTCTCTGTAATGTGAAATTACTCCTCTTGATTCTTGCTTTGTTTATGATTATAGCATGAAAGAAAATAAGAAGAAAGCTAAGAATTAACCTCTATTTTCTCTAATCACTTTCACTATTTGAATTAAGATAGTTGGAATAATTGCCAAAATCACAATTAGCCATACTTCTTGAGCAGTTAATGGTTGAACTGCAAATAGTCCATGTAATGCTGGTACAAAAAGAATTAAGGCTAAAAGTACGGTACCTAATGCAAAGGCTGCCAAACTGTACCAATTATTTTTAAATCCAATCTTAAAAATACTGTGTTGTGAACGGCAGTTGAATCCATGAAGTAAACGTGCAAACGTTAAAGTTGAAAACGCCATAGTACATGCAATTGCTGGTGTATCTCTTAAACCAAGTAAGAAAGCAGCGATAACACTTAGTGAAATTAAGAATCCTTGAATACTAATTTGTGTAACAAATTTTTTATCTAACAAACTAGCTTTAGGATCACGTGGTTTACGTTTTAAAATATCAGGATTTCCTGGTTCCATCCCAATAGCTAAAGCTGGAAGAGAGTCAGTAACTAAGTTAATGAATAAAAGTTGAACTGCAACAAATGGAACTGGCAATGCAGCAATTGAAGCAAATAAAACAGTAATGATAGCTGATAAGTTACCAGATAATAGATATCCAATTGCATTACGGATATTTTCATAAACTGTTCTACCATTTGCAACAGCTTTAATAATTGTAGCAAAGTTGTCATCAGTTAAGATCATACTTGCGGCATCTTTTGATACTTCGGTACCAGTAATCCCCATTGCAACCCCAACGTCTGCCTTCTTTAATGCAGGTGCATCGTTAACTCCATCACCTGTCATTGATACAATATGATTCTTTCTTTGCCAAGCATTAACAATTCTAATTTTGTTTTCTGGAGAAACTCGAGCATAAACTGCTACTTTTTCAATTTGTTGGTCTAATTCTTCATCACTTAATGCATCTAACTCTAAACCTGTTAATGCAAGATCCCCATCAGTGAAAATACCAATCTTTTTAGCGATTGCTACTGCAGTTACTTTATGGTCACCAGTGATCATCACAGTTCTAATTCCGGCTTCTTTAGCCCGTGCAACAGCTGCAACACTTTCTTCTCTAGGTGGATCCATTTCAGAAACTAAACCAATGAAAGTTAAGTCTTTTTCGCTATCAGTAGATAATTCTTCATCACTTTCCTTATATGCAAATGCCAATACTCTTAATCCATTTTCTGAAAAGTGATTATTCTGAGCCAAAATATCTTTTCGATCTTCTTCAGTCATTGGGCGGACATCATCCCCAAAACGAATATTCACACAACGTTTAAGTAAAACATCGATTGCTCCTTTTACAAAAATTGTAGGAACCGTATGAATTAAGTGCTTAGTACTCATTAATTTTCTATCAGAGTCAAAAGGCACTTCCTCTAAACGATCTAAATGTTCTCTTAACTCACTTTCAGATAAGCCTAATTTTCCGTCACCAAGATCAATTCCTGGAACTTTACGATACATTTCTAGTAAGGCTGATTCTGTTGGATCACCAATTTTTTTACCATCTGATAAACTTGCATCATTGTTTAAAACTACATCATATAGTAAATAACGGTGCAACTGATTACTTAAGTTCAACTCTTCAGGCTTAAGAACTTTACCGCCAATATAAATATCTTCAACAGTCATCTTATTTTGCGTTAAAGTCCCAGTTTTATCAGAACAAATTACTGAAACTGACCCTAATGATTCAACTGCAGCTAAATTTTTGATAATTGCATGCTCTTTAGCCATTTTTTGAGTTCCCATAGCCTGCACAATAGTTACAATTGAGCTTAAAGCTTCAGGAATAGCCGCTACGGCTAATGCAACTGCAAATAGCAATGCATCTAGTAAAGGCTGACCACGCCACATTTGCAATCCTAAGATCAAGGCACAGAAAATCAAAATTGCAGTTGCAAGACGAGATGAAAATTGATCAAGTGAAACTTGTAATGGCGTTCTACGCTCCTTAGTTTCATTCATTAAGGTAGCAATTTTACCAATTTCAGTGTCCATACCAGTTGCTGTAACTAAAACATTCGCACGACCATAAGTTACAAGAGAACTAGAATAGACCATGTTTACTCGATCAGCCAAAGGAACTTCTTTTTCAAAAGTCGTATCTAACTTATCAATATTAGTTGATTCACCGGTTAGGGAACTTTCGTTTACCTGCAATGAAAAATTATCTAAAATTCTACCATCAGCGGTAACTAAATCTCCTGCTTCAAGTAAAAGTATATCTCCAGGAACAACATCTTTTGCGGAAATTTCTTGTTTTTTACCGTCCCTTAAAACCTTAGCAACAGGTGCAGATAGAGACTTTAAGGCTTCTAGTGATTTTTCCGCCTTAACATGTTGTACTGTTCCTAAAATAGCATTTAGAATCAAAACAACAATAATAACTGCTGTACTTTCTAAGTTACCAGTGAATGCAGAAATCACAGCTGCAACAATCAAGATAATAACCATTAGGTCTTTAAATTGTTCTAAAAAGACTTCTACAACACTTTTTTTCTTACCTTCTACTAGAGCATTTGGTCCGACTTGTGCTAATTTTTCTTGAGCAGCTTTACTAGTTAAACCTTGCTGTTCATTAGCTCCAAGCTCTTTTAGAACTTCTTCTTTGCTCTCACGATAATATGCTTTCACTTAAACCCTCCATCTACTGGGAAAACCAGACTTTGGCATAAAAAAAGAGACCATTGTCTGAACAAAAACGTTTAGCCAATAGTCTCACCATTTAAACTTACAGCGGAAAAATTAATTTCGTTTTGACGCCGTAAGTACACCCTTATGCCGGTTACTCCCTATATGTTGATTATAAGTTTATCATGTTTTAGTTAAGCTAGCAATAAAGATTTATCACTTTACCTAATCTTATAGTTCTTATTTGATCTCTTTCAAACTAATTTCTTTATATTCGCCTCGTTTTAAGCTAGTAGGTAACACTAATTTTCCCATAGAAATTCGATCTAATTCTATTACTTTCATCCCTACTGCTCCAAACATTCGCTTAATTTGGTGATACTTTCCCTCCTGAATTTCAATCTCAATTTCTGATCGATCAGATTCTTTATCCTGTATCAAAATCTTTAATTCTGCTGGTTTTAGTTTTGTACCATCGCCTAATGTCATACCACTAGCAAAAATTTTAACTGTCTCTTTATCAGCTACTCCAGCAATTTTTGCCCGATATTTTTTAGTAACATGTTTATTAGGAGCCAGCAACTCATGGGCTAAAGCACCATCATTTGTTAACAATAATAAACCCGTTGTATCCTTATCCAGTCTACCTACCGGCGCTATGCCTTTATAACGATCTTTAGGTTTAAGTAAAGAAAGAACAGTTTTTTGACTTCTATCTTCTGTTGCTGAAATAACACCTTTAGGTTTATTGAGTAGAAAATAATGGTATTGCTGATAGGCCACTTTTTCTCCATTAACTGCTACTTGGTCTTCTTCTTTAACTTGCTCCTTGGGTGTCTTTACAACTTCTCCATTAACTGTCACAATCTTCTTTTTAATGAGATTATGGACTTCCCTACGTGAACCAACATTCATGTTAGCCAAATACTTATCAATTCTCATATATTTTGTCTTTCTAAAATAAAAAGCGCTAGCATTCTGCTAGCACTTTTTTATAACAAGTCTGCGTCTTCTTGAGCCTTATCATCCAAGAACCTTTGATTTGGATAAATTGGTGTAATCTCCATTCCATCAATTGCCCGCTGAATCATTCCTTCAGCATCAAGTCTATCTTCTAACTTACGAGCTTCATCCAATTTTGGTTTAGTCTTTGGACGTGGTGGAGCAAAAATTGTACAACAATCTTCAAATGGTTCAATAGAAAGGTCGAATGTTCCAATTTGCTCAGCTAGCTTAATAATTTCAGTTTTATCCATTGTAGCCACTGGGCGAAGAAGTGGTGTTGAAGTCACATCATTAATTGCAACCATTGATTCTAGTGTTTGAGATGCCACTTGACCAACTGATTCACCGTTGAAGATTGCTAACCCACCACGCATTGCGCGAATACGATCTGCTAATTGCAACATAAAACGACGTTGAATGGTCATTAAGTAACCTTCTGGTAACTTTTCCTTAATTTGCTCTTGAATTTCAGTAAAAGGTACAGCAATAAAATTAATCTTTCCAGAATAGTTAGCCAAAATTCCAGTTAACTCTTTTGCTTTAGCAAGTGCCTTTTCAGTAGTATATGGAGGACTAAAGAAGTGCACCATATCAATTTCAACTCCACGTTTCATTGCTAAGTAAGACGCCACTGGAGAATCAATCCCACCTGATAACATCATAACTGCCTTTCCAGCAGTTCCAACCGGCATACCACCGGCTCCATGAAGAAGTTGGTTTGAAATATAGATTGCGTCTTGTCGAACTTCAATTCTTAGGACTAGATCGGGCTTTTTCATTTGAACCTTTAAATTATCCATATTATCAAATAGGTAATCACCAATCATCATGTTTAATTGATTAGTGTCATATTCAAAATCATGGTCACTACGTCTAGTATTAACTTTAAATGTCATACCATCTTTAAAAGTTGCTTGCATTAATTCAAGGGATGCTTTTTTGATTGCATCAAGATTCTTATCAACTTTTATAGTTGGAGAATATGTTTGAATACCAAAAACAAGTTTTAAACGTTGATCAATTTTCTCAAATGGTGCACCATTTAAGACAATATGCATACGATCATGTTTAGGATGGATCTCAATTTCTGGAAAATCTTGCAAAGCTCTAGTTACATTGCCAGCAAGTCTTCCAATAAAGTCTTTTCGATTTTTTCCTTTAGTGGATAGTTCACCATAGCGAACCATTACTTCTGTATATTGCATAATTTCACCTTATTTCAAATGATTAATTTCAGCGAAGTGCTTATATATTTTATCAAAAACTGAAATAAATTGCTCAGCTTCTTTAATTGTATTACTTGGATCAAAACTTAATCTAATTGCACCGGTAGCTAAATCATCATCTACCTTCATAGAATTCAAAGTTCCACTCTCTACACCACTTCTAGAAGAACATGCACTAGTAGTTGAAACATAGATATCCTTAGACTCAAGCGTATGAACTAAAGTTTCTCCGCGAATACCTTCTAATGAAAAGCATAAAATACTCGGAACAAAATTATCATTAATTGGTGAAAAAATATGAATTCCTGGTTTTCCATTTAAATAGGAAACTATTTTATCCTTAACTGCTAATTCTTGCTTAGCATTTTTCTTTTCATCAGCTAAATATAAACGCATGGCTTTAGCAGTTGCCGCAATTGCAGGTAAATTTTCGGTACTTGAACGTAAGGCCTTCTCTTGACCACCGCCATCAATTAACGGCTTAATCATTTTACCTTCTTTTTTGTAAAGAATGCCTACGCCACGAGGTGCATGAAATTTATGAGCTGATAAACTCATTAGGTCTACTCGATTAGTAAATACTTCATCCCAAACATCTTTTCCCAAAGCTTGGACATTATCAACATGAAAAGTAACATTGGGATAGTCTTCTAAAACTTTACTAATGGCTTTAATAGGTTGAATTGTACCAATCTCATTATTGACACCCATAATTGAAACCAAGATTGTTTCTTTATCTAAGGCTTCTTTTACATCTTCAGGATTTACCTGCCCATTCTTATCAACTGGTAAAACAGTTATACGAAATCCTAAATTTTCTAAAGCACGTACTGAATTTGAAACTGCTGCATGTTCAACACTTGATGTAATAATATGGTTACCAAATTCTTTTTTAGCTAAAGCAGTACCCTTGATTGCCCAATTATCAGATTCACTTCCACTAGATGTGAAAAATATCTCATATGGCTTAACATTCAATAAATTAGCAATTTGTTTTCTAGAGGCTTCTAAAAGTTGATGAGATCGATCTCCCATTTTATGCAAACTTGAAGGATTTCCCCAGATATCCTTTGTTACTTTATCATATGTCGCTAAAGCTGCAGGATAGACAGCTGTTGTAGCACTATTATCAAAATAGATCAATTTTCTTTCTCCCCTAAAAAACGACCATGGGTAATGGTCGTTTGATAATCATATAAAATCTTAACTTAAAAATACTATTGCTTCAATCTTTTACTCTTCTTCGTCTGCTTCTTGCTCGCTATAGTATTCTTTTTCAATTCTTTGATAGCTTCCTGGCTCTACCTTTTCTAGCGCTGTAGCAATTACGTCCAATGCTTCTTTATACTCATATTTATTCTGATATAAATCATAAGCTTCTTTACGTGCACGTTTAATTTCAGGATTTGAAAGATATTTATTTGAATATTGCATTGTCAATTCAACTAAATCAGCAGAATTCAAAATCTCATCTGCCTCTTTCTTTAAGCGCTGAATATCTTCTTGAATTTGAATCAATTCACTAGATATTTTTTCCATATTTATTCTAACTTGATTCAACTCATTATCTGTATGCTTAACTTCATTTAAAACTAAAGTATACATTTGAATAAAACTTTCAGGCTTTCCTGGTAGCTGACGCCGTTCAACTTTTCGATAAACTAAAGAAATTTCTTGCTTAAAATGAATTATAGAATCATTGGCAATTTTTTCTGCATCAAATAGTCCATCTATATCATTTGAAAGCTTTTTCTCAGTCTTTTCAATTTCCTTTAAATTATCTAACATGGTCAGCCACTTATTCTCAATCTGAGAGTAAACGCCATTACCATCAGCTAGTTTTTGACAGTCAACATCAAAGTCAGAATTCATTCGGCTAACTTGACTTTTTAGTTGTCTAGCTTCAGCTAGCTCTCCATGTGTCAATTCATAACTTTGATCAACATGCTCTAACTTAGCTACAAGTTGGTTAGATGCATTTCCAACATGGGAGAGAATTTGAACAATTTTATCTTGATTTTTATCAACAAATGGTCGAGCTTTAAATTCTTTTGTAAGAATGTCATACAAGCTATCAATTCGTGTACTTATTTCTTTGTTATTCTTTTCAACTTTTTCAAGCTCTAATTTGTTAAGATCCTTTTTAGTACTATCAACTAATTCTCTTAAACTCTTAATTTCTTCTAATACATCAACTTCAGTAATTTTATACTTATCTTTTATCATTTGACGATAAGTATTGCTGAGTTCGTTAAGTTGGTCAGGAAAAACATTTTTCAACTCTTGATCAAAGTTCTCTACCTTAGGAAGATCAGTCTTTAAAGTAGTAAGATTTGTATCGATTTTAACTAATACTTTCTTTGCTTCTTCATGATCTCCTTCACCAGATAAATTCTTTACAGTTTGAAAATCACTTTCTAAGGTTGCCAAATCTTCTTCAATCTGGTCAATTGCATTTCCATAATTAAAAGATTGAGATAATATTTTTTTACGTAGTTGTTGGTAGTCTTTTGATAAAGCAGCATAGTGTTTTTGATTATCTCGATTTGCCTCAAGTAAATTAGTAAATACTTGTTTACTATGTTCGACATTGTCTTGATTAGTCTGCAATAATTCTGTTGCTTCTTTAATTAATTGGCGAGTTTTTATTAAATTAAATTTTGCATTAAGTCCAGCTGCTTGTTCAAGAAGATGCTTTAATTCTCCAACGTCCTTAGTATCAACTTTTTGATATACTTTCTGCCATCTTTTAAAAGTTTCCAAACTTTTTCCGGCTAATTCCATTTTCTCTAAACGTTTAATATCTTCTTCAACGCTAATATCTTTTAATTCATCAGTTAGCGCATCTAATTCCGCAATCTGATGATTAAAATACTTATTAAGAATAACAACTGTAGCAATAACAGCAATTATAGCAATCAATATTACAATAATAAGAATAGATAACCCTGATGACATAATACCCTCCATATTTCATATTAATTATACCAGACTTCATCTTAATGCCAGCTAGAAAATCTCTACTTTTACTTGCTTTAAAACAGATTTCTTACTATAATAGTCTTCGTGTAAAATATTTGCAGCAATAAGTGACAAGAACGTCAACATCTTGAGGCGTTTAGTGAACGAGTAACCCGCGCTGCACTGGGCGAAACATGCAACTTGAGATGCACGAATGTTGAACTTATTTCTCATATTTTACTCCAAAAAATTATTATTTTTTATGGAGGATTTTTTATGTCAAGATATACTGGTCCAAGTTGGAAACGTTCAAGACGCTTAGGTATCTCACTTTCAGGTACTGGTAAGGAAATTAGCCGTCGTAACTACGCACCTGGTGATCATGGTCCTAACAACCGTGCAAAGGTTTCTGAATATGGTCAACAATTAAAAGAAAAGCAAAAGTTACGTTGGATGTTTGGTTTAAATGAACGTCAATTCCAAAACTTATTCATCCGTGCCGGCAAGATTCGTGAAGGTAAGCACGGTGTTAACTTTATGGCTTTACTTGAAAGACGTTTAGACAACATCGTTTACCGCTTAGGTTTAGCTTCAACTAGAGAACAAGCTAGACAACTTGTTAACCACGGTCACATCTTAGTAGATGGCAAGCGTGTTGACATTCCTTCATACGAAGTTAAAGTTGGTCAAGAAATCAGCTTAAGAGATAAGTCAAAGAACTTGCAACAAGTTAAGGACGCTTTAGATGCAGTTGTATCACGTCCACCATTTGTTTCATTTGACGACAGCAAGATGACTGGTACTTTAGTTCGTCTTCCAGAACGTGACGAAATGGAACCAGAAGTTGATGAAGCTCTTATCGTTGAATGGTACAACAAGAAGCTTTAATATTTATTGCTTCATTACAAAAAAGTCTTTCCTCCTTTGGAAAGACTTTTTTGTTTTCTTCTTTTCCACTTGCTACACTAAGAATGTAATATTTTATTATAAAAAGGAAAAAGAAATATGACTGAAGATTTAAATACCCGTCTTGAACATGCTGCTAAAGGAATTACTCCTCAAACTTGTCCTGATGAACGGAGAAGATATTTAGGTTCTTTACGTGAACGAGTTCTAGTAAGAATGACTGTAAAAGAAACCGACAATCCGGACTTAGATGCTTTGTTTTTAGACCATTTAAATGACTTTAAAAATTACACTATCTTAATTAATGGTAAAATGCCTCAAAATAAATTTATTAGTAAGTTAATGAGTTTATGTTCACAAAAAGATATTAAGTTCACTTTAATAAATGACGAAACTGCCAAAAATGAACCAGACTCCACTGGCGTTTTAGTAGTTTCAAAAACTGCTATTAATCATTATAGAATTGATATCAACCAAGTATATGCTCCAGAAGTTCCTCATGAACAATTGTCAAAACCAAAAAAAGAAAATTTCTGGGACAAATTATTTAGAAAAAAGGACTAATTATGCAACCTCTTGCTTATCGTATGCGCCCAAAAAACTTAGATGAAGTTGTTGGTCAAGAACATTTAGTAGGAAATAAGAAAATAATTAGGCGAATGGTCGAGGCCAAACTTCTATCTTCCATGATTCTTTATGGACCTCCTGGTATTGGAAAAACTAGTATTGCCAGCGCAATTGCGGGATCCACTAAATATGCATTCAGAAAACTTAATGCAGCAACCGACACAAAGAAAGATCTTCAAATCGTTGCTGAAGAAGGAAAAATGAGTGGAACCGTCATCTTACTTTTAGATGAAATACATCGTTTAGACAAAACAAAGCAAGACTTTCTCTTACCTCTTTTAGAATCTGGGAATATTATTTTAATCGGTGCTACGACAGAAAATCCCTATATTTCTATCTCTCCTGCTATACGATCCAGATGTCAGATTTTTGAATTACATCGTCTTAAAAAAATGGATATTTCGCACGCGATTGACCGTGCTCTTAAAGATACCGAAATAGGATTAGGTAAATACAATGTAGAGTTAACAAAAGATGCACGTGATCTTCTAATTGAAAAAGGAAATGGCGATTTAAGAGCGACACTTAATGCATTAGAATTAGCAGTTCTATCAACAAAAGAAGAAAAACAAAATGACTCTGATAATAAAGTAGTAATTGATAAAACTGAAATGCAAGATTCCATCCAATTTAAATCTCAGAATTACGATGCAAATGGTGATGGCCATTATGATTTATTATCTGCATTTCAAAAATCAATTCGAGGTTCTGACACTGATGCAGCACTTTATTATCTAGGAAATCTCTGTGAATCTGGCGATTTAGTAGCAATCTGTAGACGATTATTAGTCATTGCCTATGAAGATATTGGATTAGCTAATCCCCCAGCCTGCAGTCGTACAGTTAATGCAGTACAAGCTGCTCAAATGGTCGGTCTACCAGAAGCGCGAATTATTTTGTCAAATGCTGTCATTGAACTGTGCCTATCGCCCAAAAGTAATAGTGCAATTACAGCAATCGATGCTGCAATAAGTGACATTCAAAATAAGCAGAATGATCCTATTCCGAATACTCTAAAGGATGCACACTATAAAGGAGCACAAGCCTTGAATCGTGGAGTTTCTTATATTTATCCCCATGATTTTCAAGGAGATTGGATTGCACAACAATATTTACCGAACAACCTAAAAAATGTCTCTTACTTTAATCCAAAAGGTAATTCTAAAGTTGAAGATGCATTAAAAAGACAATATTTGCGTCTTAAAAAGATGCAAAAAGATGGACTCCAAAAGTAAATCCAATTTATTGACATTAGTGATATCTTTGCTAGAATAGATAGTGATCTGAGTTGATCAACCTAATTACAAAGTTGACCGATCAAACTAAAGACGTTGGAATTTATGAATAACATCTGAATCGGAATACTAGCTTGTCCTAGGATCCATATTCACTGCGACATAGATTCAAATTTTGAACACTGCGGGTTCAACAAGCGTCATTATGTTGCAGTCAACTCAGATTTTATTGAAATTCAAGGAAGCGGCGTAAGCCGCTTTTTTTATTAAGTGAGGTTTAATAAGTGGTATTAAAAGTTCTAATGCTAATTTTTATTTTATTAGTGTTTATTACAGCTTGGTATTTAATTAGAAGTAAAAATAAAGGACAATTCATTATTTTCACTTTTATCGGAAATAAAAAAATTAATATGCTGTTCTCAATTACTAGTTTAGTGTTAATTTTAACTGGTTTTATTGGGATTATTATTTTATTTACCTTACCTAAAATATTTAATTTCATTACCTTAATTATTGCTGCAATGGCACTCTCTATCTTTTCATTTACTTTTATGAATTTAAATGAATAGTTTTATTATTCTATTTAAATCAAATTTTGGTAAAATATTGATGGAGAGGTGATCAACATGTTAAAACAATATCAACATATCCAAGTTGCCGTAGATGGTTCCAAAGAAGCTGAAGTTGCATTTAGTAAAGCGGTAGAAGTAGCAAAAAGAAATGGTGCTACTCTTGAAATTTTGCACGTAGTAGATACTCGTGCATTTCAAGATGTTTCTAGCTTTGATTCAGCAATGGTTGAACAAGTATCTGAAGAAGCAAAAACTAAAATTGAAGAATATTATAATCGAGCTAAAGATGTCGGTGTTAAAGATGTTCATTACTCAATTGAATTTGGTTCTCCAAAGAATATCATTGCTCATGAATTTCCGGAAGAACACAATATCGATTTGATAATTTTAGGTGCTACGGGTTTAAACGCTGTAGAAAGATTACTAATTGGTAGTATTACAGAATATGTTACCCGTACTGCAGCTTGTGATGTTCTTGTAATTCGTCAACCAGCTGCACAAAACGAAGATATTAAGAAAAACAGAAAAAATTAAGAGCAAAAACACACCTCATCATTTTTGATGAGGTGTGTTTTTATGTTCTTTAAAAGTCTCCAGCAGTACTAAAGATATAATCTTTGTGGTGCCACTTCATTGAGAGAATCAGACCAATTCCAATCATATTTCCTAATAAGGCTGATCCACCTTGAGATACAAATGGTAACGGAATACCGGTCAATGGTAAAAGATCAATTCCCATTCCAATATTTTCAAAAACGTGGAATAAAATCATCATGATGATTCCTGTAGAAATGTAAGAATAAAATGCATTCTTTGTTTCAAAAGTAATTTTGACCATTTGAAAAATTAAATAGAAATAAATCAAAATCAAAGCACAACATCCTACAAAACCTAATGATTCTCCAATAACTGAGAAAATCATATCAGATGTTCTAACAGGAACATAAACACTAACTTTGCCAAAACCATGTCCCCAAATTTGGCCCGATCCAATTGCCTTCATACTTTGCCACAATTGATAAGCACCCGAAGAAGTATCTTGAGATGGATTCAACCAAGAATTAATTCTCTGAAACTGGTAAGATCTAAAATTAAATGCACTTCCTAAAAATGCCTGTCCACCGGGGGTAGTAACGAGTAAGATTGCTGCTGCACCAATAATAAACACAACACCATACACTGGTATAATAATTTTCCAAGTAATTCCGGAAACTAAAATTACCCCACCAACAATTGCAAAGAATACGAGCATAGTACCAAAGTCATTTTGTAATTTTAACAAAACTGCAACTGGAATTAACCAAGCAAATATTTTACCAATCAAAAGCCAATCTGTTTTAAAAGTATGGGCATATTGCTCATTATGTCGCTCTACTACTCTTGCTAACATTAAAATAAAGGCAGGTTTCATTATTTCAGATGGTTGAAAAGTTAATGGCCCTAATTTAAACCAACTCTTCGCACCAGTATCGGCAAATACTTGCCGGTTATACAAGAATAAAACTGCAATTAATAAAATTATTCCAATCCCATAAGCAATTGGAGCAATTTTAAAAAGTTGTTCTGCGTCAAATTGCATTACGAAAATCACCAGTGCAATTGATACAAGATACCAAACTGCTTGAGTAATAACTGCTTTTACCGGACTTCCCATTTTAGGGTCGTTCACAGTTGCAACCCAAATACCGTATAGACTGATGACGGCTAATAAAAAGACTGGAACTACTACACCCCATGCGATGCGATCATACCAATCTGCTTTATTTTCAACTTTTGTCATTGTATATCCCTACTTTGTTTATTTTTCATGCAAAGTAAAGTATGAAAGTAATTCATTAATCGCACTTTCTAAAGTCTTGGAATAGAGACTGTGATTTGTTTTAGAAGATACTACATGGTAGCGTTCCTCTTCTTGTTCAATAATTCCAATAGAACGTTTACCAGGAATAACAACTTCCCAGGTAGGTGCTGAAGTGCCTTTTCTTTCATTAACTTCAATATCAATACTTTCCAATTTTCTAGACATATATATTCTCCTACTTTTTATTCGAATGAAATGCCTGCGCAATAATTTCATCTTCATATCGTTCAGGATGAGGATTACGACGCAGGGTAAAATAATCCGGTACTGGATCTACTCCTCCCTTAATAAAAGGATTACAGCGCAATATCCGCGCTAGGCCCATTATTAAGCCTAAAATTGCTCCATGCTTTTTTAAAGCATCAATCATATAGCTTGAACAAGTAGGATAATACCTACATGTTGGTGGCAAAATTGGAGAAATAAACTTCTTGTAAACATTTACCAACCCAATTAACAATTTATTCATTTTAACTTAAAAACTCAAAAAAATGAATCCATGTTGTAGGAAAGAAAATTGCAAAAGGATTGCCACTTGCAACACCACATCCGATAAAGGCTCCAAGGAGCATGGTGGCAAACAAGTATAAAATAATCTTTCCCACTTTTTTTAAATGCTTATTTACTAATGAAAAATTAAAACTTACTCTCTTCATAATTAGTGTCTCTGATGATTCTCAATATTTTTAAGCAACACGCCTGTTCCATTTGCAACAGCTTCTAATGGCTCATCAGCTTTTAAAACTGGAACTTGGAGATAATAAGTAATTAATTTATCAATATTCTTTAGTAAGGCTCCACCACCTGTTAACATAATACCACGGTCGATAATGTCAGCAGATAATTCAGGTGGAGTTTGCTCCAAAACTTCTTTAGTTGCGGCCACAATAGACATTAGACCATCTTCAAGAGCTTTTTGAACTTCTAATTCATTAATCGTAACTTGTTTTGGCAATCCATCAACCATATCACGCCCACGAACAGTCATTGTCTTAGTTGGATCAGCTTCAAAAGCAGTTCCAAGTTGAATCTTAATTTGTTCAGCAGTATGTTGCCCTACTAAAAGATTCTTACTACGTTTAATATAGCTAGCAATCGCCTGATTCATTTTATCTCCTGCCCAACGAAGTGAGCGAGAAGTTACTATTTCTCCCATTGACAAGACAGCTATATCGGTAGTACCTCCACCAATATCAATAACCATATTTCCTTGTGGTCTAAAAATATCTAAACCAGCTCCAACAGCCGCTACTTTTGGTTCAAAGTCTAGATATACTCGCCCTCCACCTGATTTTTCAGCAGCTTGAATAATGGCTTTTTGCTCAATTGAAGTAACTCCAGTAGGAGCACAGATTAGAATATTAGGCTTAGACATAAAACCTTTTACGTTTAATTTTTCAATAAAGTAGCTAAGCATTTCTTCGGTAATATCAAAATCTGCAATTACACCATTTTTCAATGGTCTAATTACTCTAATATTACCTGGTGTACGCCCTACCATTTTATATGCCTCAGTACCGACTGCGACAACTTTATCTTTATCAGTATCTACAGCAACAACAGAAGGTTCATTTAAAACGATACCTTTGCCAGATACATTTATTAGAACATTTGCTGTTCCTAAATCAATTCCTATATCTCTTGCCACGCTAGTGCCTCCAGTATTTAATCATTAAAAATTGTAACATAAATACCGCTTTACTTTAAGAACAAGTGTAAAGAAGTGCTGTTTAAAAGTATTTCTTATAAAAATCATTAAAAAAGCATCTTTAATGCTAAGGATTGATCCACTAAAGCCAAAATAAATTGTCCCACTATAAATCCTAAGGCAATCGACACAAACAGTAAAAATACTTGAATTTCAAATGTGTGTCCTTTCTTAAATAACTGGTCGACTCTTAGACCTCTCACTGCTCTGAATGAAAAAGCAATCGTCACTAAATATGTGATTAGACTAACAATTGCATGAACTCCTACTTGTTTCATCATATAATTTTCTCCATAAAAAAAGACGAACCCATCGTTCGTCTTTCTCATTTCTATTTACCGTAATTTTCACGTACATGTAATCTATTAACCGCACGACGTAAGGCAATTTCAGCTTCTAGCATTTCTCTTTCGTTGTGCTTTTCTTTAGCTTCTTGCATATGCTGTTCAGCACGCTTCTTAGCTGATTGTGCACGTTTAACATCAATATTGCGAGCCCGTTCAGCACTGTCAGCAATAATGGTTGCTTCATTATTTGAAAATTCAATGTAGCCCCCATTAACAGCAATATGGTCAATACGATCATTCATTTCATGGGTTCTTTTTACCCGAACTTCACCAATAGCTAAAGGAGTAACAATTGGAAGATGATCATACATAATTGCACGATCTCCATCAATTGCGCGCATTGCTACCATCGTAGCATTATGCGAATAGACAACACCATCAGGTGTTACAACGCTAACTTTTATAATTTTTTCTGGATCTGCCATAACGCATCACCCTACTTTGCTTCTAGCATTGCTTTTGCTTCAGGATTTTTAGGAGTAACTCCCATCTTTTCAGCTTGCTTAATAACATCCTCAATTGGACCAACGTTACGGAAAGCATCTTCTGGAAGATCATCCAATTTACCATCAATGATCATCTTGAAGCCTTTAATTGTTTCCTTGATTGGTACATATGAACCTGGAATACCAGTAAATTGTTCAGCAACAAAGAAGTTTTGTGAAAGGAAGAATTGAATCTTTCTTGCTCGTTCAACAATTAACTTCTCATCGTCTGATAATTCATCCATACCTAAAACAGAAATAATATCTTGCAATTCTTGGTAACGTTGCAAAATATGTTGAACCTTAACAGCTACTTCGTAGTGTTCTTCACCAACAATTTCTGGATCTAGGGCACTAGAAGTTGATTCAAGTGGATCAACAGCTGGGTAAATACCTTGTTCAACCAAACGACGTTCTAGGTTAGTAGTAGCATCTAGGTGAGCAAATGTAGTTGCAGGAGCTGGGTCAGTATAGTCATCAGCTGGCACATAAACGGCTTGAATTGAAGTAATAGATCCCTTCTTAGTAGAAGTAATTCGTTCTTGCAATTGACCCATTTCAGTTGCCAAAGTTGGTTGGTAACCAACGGCACTTGGCATACGACCAAGTAAAGCAGAAACTTCAGAACCTGCCTGAGTGAAACGGAAAATATTATCAATAAATAATAATACGTCCAAGCCTTCAACATCACGGAAGTATTCCGCAATAGTCAAACCAGTTAATGCAACACGCATTCTGGCACCAGGTGGCTCATTCATTTGACCAAAGACCATAGCAGTTTTAGACAAAACGCCAGATGCCTTCATTTCAAAGTAAAGGTCGTTACCTTCACGTGTTCTTTCCCCAACACCAGTAAATACAGAAATACCACCGTGTTCTTGGGCAATATTATGAATCAATTCCTGAATAATAGTTGTCTTACCAACACCGGCACCACCGAATAGACCAACCTTACCACCACGAACATATGGTTCAAGTAAGTCAATAACTTTAATACCAGTTTCTAGAATTTCTTCACTTGTGCTTAATTCATCGTACTTAGGTGCTTCTTTATGAATACCTTCACGTTTTACATCTTTACCTAGAGCAGGACCACCATCAATTGGATCACCTAATACGTTAAAGACACGTCCTAAAGTATCTTTACCAACAGGAACAGAAATTGGAGCACCAGTGTCTTCAACTTCCATACCACGTCTTAAACCGTCGGTAGATTCCATTGAGATAGTTCTTAAAACACCGTCACCAAGTTCTAGTGTAACTTCAAGAACAAGAGTATCACCATTATTGTTTGTGACACGTAAGGCGTTATTAATATCAGGCAAATCTTTATCTAGTGGGAATTCCACGTCAACGACAGGTCCAATAACTTGGACAATTTCGCCTTTACTCAAAACATCTACCTCCTTTTCTATTTTATTCTAAGGCATTTGCACCACCGATAATTTCAGTAATTTCGGTAGTGATTTGTGCCTGTCTTGCTCGATTCAATTTAGTCTTCAAACCAGAAACAACATCATCTGCATTTTGAGATGCACTCTGCATAGCTGTCATTGAACTTGCATGTTCAGCAGTTTTAGCATCCAAAATAGCTCCAAAGATCATTGATTTAGCAAATTGAGGTAAAACTGTCTTCAATACTGAATCAATATCTGGTTCAATAATGTAGTCTTTTGGCATTGTTTCTTTATGATTAATATCAATGTCAGAAATTGGTAGCATGCTTTCTACTCTAAAAGCAGAAGTTAAAGTATTTACGTGGTGAGTATAACAAACAAAAAGTTCATCATAAACGCCATTTAAGTACATCTTTACAGCGGTTTGAACAATATCTCTAACTTCATTATAAGTTGGAACATCGCTTACACCACTATATTCATACACAACATTAAGATTTTGTTTCTTAAAAAATTGTGCTGCAACACTGCCAACTGCCAAAATTTTAACATCTTTATTTTGGGCATCAGCATCTTTAAAGATACCCATCATATTCTTAATAACTTGACTGTTATAAGAACCAACTAAACCTCTATCTCCACTAATTACTAAGTAACCAGTCGATTTAATTTCTTTACGAGGTTGAACTAAAGATGCTAAAGTACCTAAATCAAAGAAACTACTGTAATCAATATTAGATTGACCGCCAAATTCACTATATTCATTTGTCTCTTTCCCTAATTGATTCACAATTTGTGAACTCATTAGATGAGAAACGGTTGCTCTAACTTTATCGTTGTAAATAGTATATTCTTGATCAAGTTTTTCAGTTCTATTCAATTTAACACCTGAAACCATTCTCATAGCTTCAGTTATTTGACCTGTTTTCTGAATTGAAGCAATCTTTTTTTTCAGTTCAAGGAGAGATTCTGCCAATGAAAAAACCTCCTCTTCTATTTCTTACTGATTGAAAAACCTTCGTTGAAGTTCTTTAAAGCTTCATTAAGCTTATCTTCCTCAGGTAAATCTCCTGTAGTACGGATTACCTCAAGTAAGTCGTTATAGTTACTTGCAAAGTAATCATATAATTCAAGTTCATAACGTTGAATATCAGGTACAGGAATTGCATCCAAAAAGCCATGCGTCAAAGCATAAAGAATTAATACTTCATCTTCAACAGGAAGTGGCTTATGTAGTGGCTGCTTCAATACTTCAACAGTACGACGTCCACGATTTAACTTAGCTTGAGTAGCTTGATCAAGATCACTACCAAATTGAGCAAAACTTTCAAGCTCTCTATATGATGCCAAGTCCACACGCAATGTACCTGCAACCTTTTTCATAGCTTTGATTTGTGCGCTACCACCAACACGGGAAACTGATTCACCGGCATTAATGGCAGGACGTGTACCAGCAAAGAATAAATCAGCTTCCAAGAAAATCTGTCCATCAGTAATGGAAATAACGTTAGTTGGAATATAAGCTGAAATATCCCCAGCTTGGGTTTGAATAAATGGTAAGGCAGTCATTGAACCGCCACCAAGTTTCTTATTCAACTTAGCACTACGTTCTAGTAAACGAGAGTGTAAGTAGAAGACATCACCTGGATAAGCTTCACGACCAGGTGGACGACGAAGAAGTAAGGAAATTTCACGGTATGCGACGGCTTGCTTACTCAAGTCATCAAATACGATTAATACATCCTTACCATTGTACATAAACTCTTCACCCATTGCAGTTCCTGCATATGGAGCGATATAAAGCATTGGTGCTGGTTCACTAGGACCGGCTTCTACGACAATAGTGTAGTCCATAGCACCAAATCGTTTTAAAGTTTCAACAGAGTTTTTAACTGTTGATTCCTTTTGACCAATGGCAACGTAAATACAAATAACATCTTGGCCTTTTTGATTAATGATTGTATCTAGTGCAAGAGCAGTTTTACCTGTCTTACGGTCACCAATAATTAATTCACGCTGTCCACGACCAATTGGAACTAAAGCATCGATAGCTTTAATACCAGTTTGTAAAGGCTGGTTAACGGATTGTCTATCCATAACTCCAGGAGCTTTACTTTCAATAGGTCTAGTCTTATCAGTCTTAATCTCACCTAAACCATCTACTGGTTGTCCTAATGGGTTCACAACACGACCAATTAATTGATCGCCAACAGGAACTTCCATAATTCGACCAGTACGCTTAACTTGATCACCTTCACGAATATCGTCAAAGCGACCTAAGATGATGATACCAACATCATTGGCTTCTAGGTTTTGCGCAATACCGTATGAACCATTAGAAAATTGTAATAATTCACTTGATAATACGTTATTTAGACCGTGAGCACGGGCGATACCGTCACCGACGTAGGTAACAGTACCAACTTCGTTGACGTTGAGCTTATCATCATATTTCTCAAGTTGTTGCTTGATCAAAGCGCTAATTTCTTCCGCTTTAATGCTCAATGGTTTCACCTCTTTTATCTATTTTTAATTAATTGCTCACGAATTTGTTGCAATCGAGTTCTTATAGAACCATCAATAATGCGATCCCCAACTTTGAGGATAATACCTCCTAAGATACTTGGATCCACTTTATTTGTCAGAATCAATTCTTTAAAGCCATACTTCTTAGCATAGGCTTGGCTTATTCGACTTAATTCATCTTCATTAAGCTTAATAGCACTTACTGCAGTACCAGAAGCAATATTTTTATACTCGTCATAAAGAGTATTAAATGCCTCAATAATTGCAGTTAAGGATTCAAATCTGCGATATTCTAATAAGAAATCCAAAAAATTCTTAGTTTCAACTGAAAACTTATCACTAAAACTTGATAAGAATTCCTCTTTTTGATCCTTCCGAATAATGGGATCACTTAACAGACGTAACATATCAGGAGTTTCTTTAGCTACTTGAAGCAATACATTCATATCTTCATGTACTGCATCCAGACTATTAGTATCCTGTGCATAAGCAAATAAAGCTTTACTGTATCTGGAAGCAATTTCTTCTCTACTTAAAGCCATTAGTCATTCAGCCCCTTGATAAATTGATCTACCAAGTCTTTCTGATCAGCAGCAGATAAATTCTTGCTAATTACTTTTTCAGCAATGGCAACAGAAATGTCAGCTACTTGATCTCTTGCTTCATTGAGTGCATCAGTTTTTGCTTGGGCAGCATCTTCTGATGCTCTCTTTCTAATTGCGGCAGCTTCTTGATCAGCTTGACTAATAATATTATTCTTAGTCTTTTCCGCATTGCTTTTTGCAGTAGAAAGAATTTGTGTTGCCTCTTGTTTAGAGTCTTTCAAGGCAGCTTCACGTTGATTAGCAAGCAATTCAGCTTTCTTTCGATCACTTTCTGCTTGATCAAGGTCACTTATTACCTTTTGACGACGTTCTTCCATCATCTTTGTTACAGGGCCCCAAGCAAAGTGCTTAACTAAGAGGAGCAAAGCTGCAAAGATCAAAAGATAGTAAAGCGTGTCACCTAACTCTAATTTTAAGGCTGCAAACATAAATTGCATGTCTCAACCCTTCTTTCTCGTAATTACGATCTTATTCTTAAAACGCAAATTACAGGAAGAGAATTAAGAAACCAATAACGATAGCTAAGATAGGAACAGCTTCGATCAAACCAACACCGATAAACATAGTTGCTCTAAGGTTGTTAGCAGATTCAGGTTGTCTTGCCATACCTTCAATAGTTTTTGAAATAACTTTTCCGTTACCGTAGGAAGCAGCCAAAGCAGCTAAACCAGCGGCAATTGCGGCAGCTAAATATTTCATAGAAAAACCTCCGTAAAATTATTCTTCAGTAACCTTTTTACCAATATATACCATTGACAAAGTTACGAATACATATGCCTGGATAGAGCCAATAAAGACAGAGAAGCCTTGCCAGATTAAAGTTAGTGGAACCGAAGCGATGACGGTAAACCAACCCGCACTCTTTGCAAAACGATTACCGATTAAAGTTAATAATACTTCACCGGCATAAATATTACCGTAAAGACGCAGTGATAACGTCAAGAAATTAGTGAATTCCTCAATAATATTGATTGGAAGTAAAAATCCAACTGGTTTTGCATAATTTGCAAAATAACCTTTAGCACCAAACCTCTGAACACCAAAGTTATAAGACAAGAGCAATGTCATCATTGCCATAGTCATAGTAATTAATGGGTTAGCAGTTGGTGATTTGACAAGGATATGGTCATTAATTGAAAACTCAAAGAACAAACCTAACTGATTCATAAAGAAAATGAACATGAATAGGGTAAAGGCATATAAAGATAGGTGCTTTTGTGCATCTACGTCAGCAACGTTATCCTTAACAATCCCATTTGTAAAATCAATCATATATTCCAAAAGATTTTGCTTTTTATTAGGTTTTAAAGAAACATTACGTCCTAAATACCAAACAAGAAAGAAAACCGCAATTGCGACTAACGTTCCCCCTAAGCAGTTAGTTACATTGAAATTTAAGCCGAATACATTAACGACTACAGATTTCTCATTCACTTCGTGACCTCCCTTCTTGTGCTGAATACCTCAAACACACTAAAAATGATAACACCCAAAAATTTCAATTTCAAAATATTTTTGAGTAAAATTACTTAGTTCCGAACAATCTATCTCCTGCATCCCCTAGACCTGGGTAGATGTAACCGTTATCCATTAATTTTTCATCTTCGGCTGCTGCATAGATGTCTACATCTGGATTTGCTTCTTGTACCGCCTTTACACCTTCAGGAGCAGCCACTAAAACAGCTAAACGAATATTCTTAGCGCCACGCTTCTTTAATGCCTCAATAGCCATATTTGCTGAACCACCTGTTGCAAGCATTGGATCAACAATAATACATTCACGTTCTTCAATATCTGGCGGCATCTTGAAGAAATATTCATGTGGCTTTAGAGTTTCTTCATCACGATACATTCCGATATGTCCTACTTTTGCAGATGGGATCATTTGAAGAACACCATCAACCATTCCAAGACCAGCACGTAAAATTGGTACTATAACTAGTTTCTTACCTGCTAATTCTTTTTGAGTTGACTTTCCAATTGGAGTTTCAATCTCAACATTCTTCAATGGCAAATCGCGTGTCATTTCATAAACCATGAGTCCACCAATTTCACCAACAATTTGACGAAATTCATTTGTACCTGTATCTTTCTTACGAATGATTGTCAACTTATGTTGGATCAATGGATGATTCAAAACGGTAAACTTACCCATAATGGCCTCCTATTTTAAAAATAATACTTCGTTCATTATTTTAACAAATTATTAGATAAATGTTTCCTAAATCATACGAAAAAAGGCATGTTTTTCTACATGCCTTTTTCTACGTAAAGTCAAGCACAATAGGATGTTTGACTTTATTTTTTAGTTG
>NZ_CARBVX010000006.1 GCF_948948975.1 uncultured Lactobacillus sp.
TCAATTATCCCGTCGGATAACTAATTCACTATTTAGCTTAGAATGTTTTATATGGATTTAGTCTAGATTTTCTTTTAATGATTGAGTTTCAGTTTGTCGTTTAAGTGTAAGGAACAAGGCAATAAAACTAAGCGCGAAAGCAGTTGCGTTGATTGCCCAGCCGAAGTTATAAGAACCAGTAGTATCAAATAAAAGACCATTTAAGTAAACAGATGCAGACATTGCGAATGCACCAGTCATATTAATTACTGAAAGAATTGTACTGTAGTCCTTAGCTCCGAATTCTTCCCGAATAAGGTAAGGAAGAGCGACTAAACACACACCTTGACCCAAACCTAAAATAAAGGCAGACGCAATAAGTGGAAGACTAGTCTTAAAGAAAATTTCGCCGCTCCAGCCTAACAAGCCAAATAGAGAATAAATAAATAAAGTAGCTCGAGTATTAAAGCGATCAAGCATAAAACCAATAGAAATCTTACCAGCTGCTGCTCCAAGCATTACTCCAGAAACTACGGAGGCACCAATTGTTAATGGAAGTCCTTGGCTGGTAATATGCCCTGAAATATGTTGCACAGATCCAGAAACAAATTGTAAGGCGAGCATTGCAAATGCTAAAGCATAAAAGACAGGAGTCTTAAGGGCTGCCTTAAGGGTAAGTCCGCTAGTTTCAAGAACTTTTTCTGGGATATTTTTCACTTTGCCGTATGCTTGGTGTTTTTGGTTAGGTTTTTCTCTTAAGAAGAATGCCGAAGGAACTAAAATTCCGAGAATTAGTAATCCTTCGCAGATGAAGCCACCTCTCCATCCAAAGTTGGTAATGATGTTACCAATAATTGGGTTAAAGATGGTACCACCAAAGGCTGAAACTCCAAGGGCAATTCCCATCACAGTTCCTAATTTTTCATTGAACCAATTTCCTAATAGGACAGGGATGGATAAAGTAATAGCAATTGGTTGGCAAATCCCAATGATAATCCAAGCAATATAAAAATGAGTCAAACTTTGTGCTACTGATAAGCTGAGCATGGAAACTCCAATTACAGCAAAACAGAAAGTTAAAAGCCAACGCAAGTTAAGCTTGGTCATAATTTTACCTGCAAACAGCAAGGTAATTGCGGCAGCAGCATTTTGCAAGGTTGTCATTAAGGCAACACTTGCTCGACCAACATGGAAGCTCTTACTAATTGGCTCAAAGAACAAACCAATAGTATTAACAATTAATCCAAATCCTACTAATGAAATTAAACAGGAGGCAATAAAAACCCACCAGGCAAAAAAATGCGAATTTTCTTTTGTCTTATTCACTTCTTTTCCTACTTTCTAGAATTATAATCACAGAAAAAGATTATAGCGAATTAGTAAAGAATAAGGAAAGAAAAGAGACGCTCTTAACATTCTCTTAATTAATAGCTTCTCTTTAATAAAATATTTGTCAGCTTTTCAAGTTGCTGGCGAGTTTGATTTTCTGGCCAATGCTTTTGTAAGTTGTGTAAAGCTTTATCCGTATATTTATCAGCTAACTTTTGTGCTTGCTTTACACCGCCAAGATCATTAACCATTTTTTCGATCTCTTGCAATTGTTCCTTAGTCAAATCTTGTCCTAATTTAACTAACTCATGTAAGCGGCCTGTAGAGTCGTTTTGTAAGGCGAAAATTAAGGGACCTGAGTAGATACCATCTTTAACATCTAATAAGACCGGCTTTTTAAAAGTAGAACTAGTAGTTGTATAGTCTAAAATGTCATCTCTTAGTTGAAAAGCTTGGCCCAAGTATTCACCAAATTTTTTAGCTTTTAGAGCCTTAGTTACTTTAAGGCCACTTTCATAAGCGCCAATAAAACAAGCTAGGCCAAATAAGACTCCAGTTTTACCCCTAATTTGATCTAAGTATTCCTTTTCAGAAATATTAATGTTATAGGCATTGTTATACTGTTCAGTTTCACCGACTAGGATATTTTGCATGGTTTTTCCATCTGCAATAACACTGTGCAGGCTTTGAGCATTTTCACTTAAAAGAGTGAGTGATAAAGCGAATAAATAGTCGCCAGCATAAACTGCGATATGTTTGCCATACTTAGTCTGAATTGAGGGTCTTCCATGGCGCATGCTCGATTCATCGATAATATCATCGTGAATTAAGGTAGCATTATGGAGAGTCTCAATTGAGGTTGCTATTTTTTGTAGTTCTTCGCGTTTTTGGTTAGCGTTTGGTCCAAAAGAGCCAAAGAGCATTACACAAGCAGGACGCAGCATTTTGCCAGGGAAAGCAAAGGTATCTTTTAGTGCTTCTCCTAGTAAGCCCGGAACAGTATTTACATGTTTTAAGATAATACGATTGATAGCAATCATATCTTTTTGAGTTTCTGGAAAATTGTCCCAAAAAGTGAAATTGCTCTTGTTATTGTTTCTTTTTTCGGGAAGTGAATTTTGTAGTGGATGAGTTGAATTTTCTGCCATGATAAATATTTAATTAAGAGGAGAAGGTGTCCTTTTAATTAATAAATCCTTCCAATCAGTTGAATATCAGCATAAGAGCAGTTAAAATTAAACAGAAATAAAGTTAATGAAGTAAAATTGTTATTTTTTATTTCATTTTCAATTTTGAAGATAGCTTTATTTTTAATTAAAAAAGATCTTATAAGTATAATTCTACACTATCTATTAATATTATTTAAAAGGAGATATAATTTTTTGATGAGTAAATTAGATTCTTCTTTACTTTATTGATAGGAATTGCTAAAATAACATTTTTTTGCTAAGATAAATGCAGTTTAGGGGTGGTTTTATGGCAGTAAAGAAAGCAGCTCTTGCATGTACTGTATGTGGTTCTCGCAATTATTCTATTGCAGCAAGCAAGAATAGAACACAAAGACTTGAACTTAAGAAGTTTTGCAAGCATTGCGGAAAGCAAACTTTGCATAAGGAAACGAGGTAGGTAAGCAATGTTTAAGTTTATTAAGAGTGTTAACCAAACTATGGCAAAAGTATCATGGCCTACATGGAAACAAAATAGACGTGATACCGGTGTTGTAATCATCAGCTCAATTTTGTTTGGGGCTTACCTTGGTTTGCTAGATTTATTATTTAGCTACTTAACGCAAATGTTCTTATAAAAACAGTATATGTGTTATAATTAAATCAGTTAAAAAGGCCTCCCTCGGAGGTTTTTTTATTTGCATAAAGGTATTATTTTAAGGAGTTTAGAAACATGGTTGAAACCAGCGAAAAGAAATGGTACGTTTTACACACTTATTCTGGCTACGAAGAAAAGGTTAAGAAAGATTTACTTTCTAGAGCCCAATCAATGGGTATGCAAAATTATATCTTTCGAGTAATTGTTCCTGAAGAACAAAAGACTGAAACTGTTCGTGGTAAGAAGCAAGAAGTCGATGAAAAGGTATTTCCAGGTTACGTTTTAGTAGAAATGGTAATGACTGATGAAAGTTGGTATGTTGTCAGAAATACGCCAAACGTTACTGGATTTGTTGGCAGTCACGGTGGTGGATCAAAGCCATCTCCTTTATACGATGACGAAATTGAAAGAATTCTTGCTTCTCAAGGCCAACCAGCTAAAGAACCTAAAGCTGACTATGAAGTTGGTGAAACAGTAACTATTATTGATGGTGCATTTAGTGGCATGAGTGGTAAGATTACTGAAATTAACCCAGAAAAAGATAAACTTTATGTTTCTATTGATATGTTCGGCAGAGAAACAAATGCTGAACTTGACTATAACCAAGTAAAAGAATTTGACCAATAATAAAAATTTAATTAGCTATTGTCAATTTAATAAATTGCTGGTAGTATATTAGAGTATCTTTATTATTGTGGGAGGAGAAGAAGGAAAATTCTCCACTATAACCGCATCACGGAATCAAGGAGGTATTGACCGTGGCAAAGAAAGTTATTAACGTAGTTAAACTGCAAATTCCTGCTGGTGCAGCAACTCCTGCACCTCCAGTTGGTCCTGCATTGGGTCAAGCTGGAATCAACATCGTTGGTTTCACTAAGGACTTCAACGCACGTACTGCTGATCAAAAGGGTATGATTATCCCTGTAGTTATTACTGTATATGAAGATCGTTCATTCGAATTCATTACTAAGACTCCACCAGCTGCTGTTCTTTTGAAGAAGGCTGCTAAAGTGGACAAGGGTTCTGGTGAACCTAACACTAAGAAGGTTGCTAAGGTAACTAAGGACCAAGTTAAGGAAATTGCCGAAACCAAGATGAAAGATCTAAACGCTGCAGATATTGAAGCTGCTATGCGCATGATTGAAGGTACTGCTAGAAGCATGGGCTTCACTGTCGAAGACTAGTGTTTTTAGGAACGTCGGATCGTTAATCAAAATTAACGAATCAAGGTGGGAGAGTGTGAGAAGACTCGTTTGACCACATTTTCAGGAGGATTTTTACATGGCAAAGCATGGAAAGAGATATTTAGAAGCAGCTAAAAAAGTTGATTCAACTAAATTTTATTCAGTAGATGAAGCTATGAAGTTAGCAAAAGAAACTTCATACGCAAACTTTGATGCAACTATTGAAGTTGCATATAACTTAAACGTTGATCCTAAGCAAGCAGATCAACAAATTAGAGGTGCATTGGTACTTCCAAACGGTACTGGTAAATCTAAGAAGGTTGTTGTTTTTGCTGAAGGTCCACAAGCTGACCAAGCTAAAGAAGCAGGTGCTGACGAAGTTGGTTCTGATGATTTAGTAGAAAAAGTTCAAAACGGTTACTTAGACTTTGACGTAGTTATTGCTACTCCAATGATGATGGCTAAGGTTGGTCGTTTAGGTCGTATCTTAGGACCTAAGGGATTAATGCCAAACCCTAAGACTGGTACTGTTACTATGGACGTTGCTAAGGCTGTTGAAAACCAAAAAGCAGGTCAAGTTGAATACCGTGTTGATAAGCAAGGTTTAATCCATGCACCAATCGGTAAGGCTTCATTTGACGCTGAAAAATTAGCACAAAACTTTGATGCATTACGTGACGTTATTCTTCGTGCACGTCCTGCATCAGCTAAGGGTCAATATGTTAAGAGTGTTGCCGTTTCTGCAACCTTTGGCCCTGGTATCCACTTGGATCCATTAAACTTAGACTAATTAATAGTTGTTTAATTAAACGAAAAGACTTCACAATTGTGAAGTCTTTTTTTGTACTAAGGTTGAAAGTGTAATGAGATTTTAGCTAAAATTAAACAATACGCTATTTTTAGAACAGGAGCTGAAGGAGAAATGCTAAATTATATTTTTAGTATTATGCCATCATTATTTTCCGGTGCTTGGTTAACTATTGAAATCTTTTTTTGGACGACTGTAGTTTCTATTCCGCTAGGTTTATTAGTTGCCTTTGGTTTACATTCAAAATTGAAATTAGTTAAAGCTATTTTGAAATTTTATGTATGGATTATTCGTGGTACACCTCTTTTACTACAATTAATTTTTATTTTTTATGGCTTACCAACTGTTGGAATTGTCTTTCCAAGATACGAAGCTGCGTTAGTCGCATTTATTATCAATTATGCTGCTTACTTTGCAGAAATCTTCCGTGGTGGACTGCAAGCAGTACCTGTCGGCCAATTTGAGGCAGCACAAGTGCTAGGCTTAAGTAGATGGCAAACAATTAATCGTATTGTTCGTCCACAAGTTGTTAAGATTGTTTTACCTTCGATTGGTAATGAGCTGATAAACTTAGTTAAGGACTCCAGTTTGGTCTATGTAATTGGTTTAGGAGACCTTTTACGTGCCGGAAATGTTGCGACTGCAAGAGACGTGTCTTTAGTTCCACTAGTATTAGTAGGGTGCGTATATTTGGCAATGACAGCAGTTTTAACAGCTTTATTGAGAGTGGTGGAGAAGAGAAGCAATGTCTGGAAATAAAGTTTTAGAGCTCAAGAATATAAGTAAAAGTTTTGGTGCGAGAAAAATTATTGATAAGTTAAATTTATCACTAGATCAGGGGGATATCTTAAGTATTATTGGCCCTTCAGGTGCAGGAAAAACTACGCTTCTTCGTTTGATTGCGGGGCTTGAAAGTGCCGATAGTGGAAAATTCCTCCATAATGGAAAAGAATTTGATCCTACAGATCGTAATAATCATTTGGTAGGGATGGTTTTTCAAGATTACAATCTTTTTCCAAACCTTTCTGTAATGGATAATATTACCCTTGCTCCAATTATGGTGAATAAGATGAGTAAAGCAGAGGCTGAAAAAGCAGCTGCACCTGTTTTAGATCAATTAGACTTAGACAAGTTTAAAACTTTATATCCATATCAATTATCAGGAGGACAAAAGCAGCGTGTAGCCATTGCCAGAGCCCTGCAAATGAAACCTGAAATCTTGTGTTATGATGAGCCTACGTCTGCCTTAGATCCCGAGTTAGTAGGAAAAGTAAAAGATATTTTCTTAAAGCTTAAACAAACAGGAATGACACAGGTGATTATTACTCATGATCACCAGTTTGGAAAAGCTGTTGCTGATAAAATCTTAAAAGTTGAGCCAATAGAAAAATGATGAAAAAAATAATACGATTTTTAAGCCTATTGATCATTGTGCTAGCTTCTGTTGGCCTGGCTGGATGTCAAAGACAGGAAAACTCATGGCAGACGATTAAATCACGTGGTACTTTAGTAATTGGTGTTGATGACAGCTTCGTACCAATGGATTTTCGCCAAAAGAATGGTAAGCTTGTTGGCTTTGATGTTGACTTAGCGAAGGCCGTTTGCAAGGAGATCGGTTTAAAACCTGATTTTCAGACAATTGATTGGTCAATGAAAGAAACAGAACTTCGCAATGGGACAATAGATGTTATCTGGAACGGATATACTAAGACGAAGGCTAGGGCAAAGAAAGTAGCATTTTCAAAACCATATCTTGAAAATGATCAGATCCTGGTTACACGTAAAAATGAAGGAATAAATAATTATCGACAAATGAGGGGGAAGATTCTTGGAGTTCAAACAGGATCTTCAGGAGGCGACGATTTGGATAATTATCCTAAAGTCTTAAAGAAACGTGTCAAAAGTACAGTTCTGTATGATACTTATAACAATGCCTTCATTGATTTAAAAGCTGGCAGAATTGATGGCTTATTAATTGATGGGGTATATGCAAATTATTATTTAGCTCATAGCAAGTATCAAAAAGAATTTAAAAAAGAAAAATTACTATATCCAAGTGAAAAATTTTCAGTAGGAATCAATAAAAAAGATAAAACTCTTAAAAACAAGATTAATCAAGCTCTTGACCACTTAGAGAAGACGGGAGAGCTAAAAAAGATTCGCGAAAAATGGTTTAATTAAAAAAAGCTATTGACGACTTATCTAATTTAAGGTAATATATTGTACAGTAAATTCTACCTAAGACTCGGGTGGCTAACGTGCCTTAATATCCCGCCGAGGCCAGAAAAACAAAGAGTTTTACAACTCCATGTCTTTTTGGCATGGAGTTTTTATTTCGGCTGATAGAATTTATCTTAAAGTAAATTTGGAGGTGAATTCGTTGAGTAAAGCAATCATTGCTAAAAAAGAAAAGCTTGTTGATGACTTTGCAGCAGAACTTAAGGAAGCTAAGGCTATCTTAGTAATTGACTACTTAGGTTTAACTGTTGAAGAAGTAACTAACTTACGTAAGGATCTTCGTGATGCTAACGTTAAGATGAAAGTTATCAAGAACACTTACTTAAAGCGTGCTGCTGAAAAGGCTGGTATTGAAGGTTTAGACGATACTTTTGTTGGTCCTACTGCTGTTGTTTACACTGCTGATGCAGAAGACATCACTGAACCAGCTCGTATTGTTTCTAAATACGAAGATGATATCGACGCATTATCAATTAAAGGTGGTATGCTCGAAGGTAAGGTTGCCAGCCAAGAAGAAATCAAGAAACTTGCAGCTATTCCAGGTCGCGAAGGTTTACTTTCAATGCTTGTATCTGTATTACAAGCTCCAGTTCGCAACTTTGCATACGCTGTTAAGGCTGTCGCTGATTCAAAAGACGAATAATATTAGTAAATTTACACATATCTAATTTCGGAGGAAACTTATAATGGCTTTAGATACTGAAAAGATTATTGAAGATTTAAAAGGTGCTTCAATCCTTGAATTAAACGACTTAGTAAAGGCTATTGAAGACGAATTTGGTGTTTCAGCTGCTGCTCCAGTTGCTGCTGCAGGTGCTGCAGGCGCAGGTGCAGAAAAGACTGAATTTGACGTTGAATTGACTGATGTTGGTCAAGAAAAAGTTAAGGTTATCAAGGTTGTTCGTGACATCACTGGTCTTGGCCTTAAGGATTCTAAGGACCTTGTTGATGGTGCTCCTAAGAACGTTAAAGAAGGCGTTTCTGAAGACGAAGCTAACGACATCAAAGCTAAGCTTGAAGAAGTTGGCGCAACTGTTACTGTTAAGTAATAACGTCTTAACTGAACATCCTACTGAAAATGAGGACTCTATTTTACGGAGTCCTCATTTTTGTTTACAATAAAGCTATGTTTAAGAAAAATTTTTATAAATGGTTTAAAGCTACTTTAGCTATTATTTCAATTATTCTGCTTGTGTTAGATTTTGCGGCAATAATTGATATTAATAGTAGGAATAGTAAGTGGTTTTGGCTAAATAACCTTATTTTAATTATTTTGGCAATAGATTACTTTTCTCGGCTCTATCTTGCAAAAAATAAGAAAATATTTTTTAGAAATAATATTTTTGAGCTGCTAGCAATTATTCCTGTTGGTCTTGCCTTTAGTTGGATGAAACTGGCTCAGTTGGGAGATATTGGTTTATATTTTAGGCTATTACGTTTAATCCGGTTGGCTGGTCTAGTAGGTATGCTAAAAGATATATTACATACTCATGGGATTTTATATGTAATCTACTTTAGTATTGCCTTTTTGATGTTAGGATCAGTTGCAATTTCGATTACTGAACATGTTTCATTAGACCAAGCATTTTGGTGGGCAGTAACTACTGCAAGTACTGTCGGTTATGGAGATATTTCTAAGCATACAATTTCGCCACAGTCCTTATTGGGAAAATTGGTAATTTTGGTGATGATCCTTATTGGAGTGGGAGTAATGGGAATAGTTACTAGTTCACTTACTGCCTACTTGATGAGAAGAAATGAGGGCAAAATCAGTATTAAAGATAAGAATGCAGACTTGACCTTAATTTTAGATAAATTAGACCGGCTAGAAGATCAAAATAAAATACTGGCCGAGCAAAATCAAAACTTACAAAAGCAAATCCAAGAATTAAAAGAAAATCGACCTCCTCGGGAGTGGGATAAACTTAAAGAATGGATTGAAAAGAAAAAAGATAAAAATTAAAGCGTAAATTCAAAAATGAATTTACGCTTTTTTACACTTTCAAATAAAAATGTAGAATAATCATGAATAGAAGATAACAACCAGCAATTATAATGATAACCCACCCAGCTGTTAACCAAAATCTTGCCCAAGTTTGTCTATTTGTTGAAAGAACGCGACCAAAAACTGCTTGGTTGCCTTTTATTCTAAAGCCTATCCATAAACAGATAATTCCAACAATAATTGCTAAAATAAATATAGGAATAGAAATCATCATTCTATCTCTTCCTTTCTGTAACATTCTAATTATAAGACTTTATAGAAAAAAACAAAGTAGAATTGATAAACTATAAGTAGAAATTAAAGAATCGAGAATAATTATGACAAAAAAGAATCAAATGTATTTTGCGGCTAATCCTGATGCCAAGCATGATGAACACCTAGTTGATTATCATATTGATGATATCGACTTGAAATTTACAACTGACGCAGGTGTTTTTTCAAAATTGAGAGTTGATTATGGCTCTGGCGTTTTAATAAAGGCAATGAAAAACGTTGATTTTCCAAAAGATGGCATCTTAGATGTTGGAACTGGCTATGGTCCAATGGGATTATTTGCGGCTAAGTTTTGGCCTGATCAAGAAGTCGATATGGTAGATGTAAATGAGCGTGCCTTGGACTTAGCCAAAAGAAATGCACAGTTTAATCGAATCGATAATGTAAATATTTATCAGTCAGACATTTATGAACAAGTGGATAAAAAATATGGGCTAATTATTACTAATCCACCAATTCGTGCTGGTAAAAAGGTAGTCGACCAAATTTTAACTGAAGCGAAAGATCATCTAGTAGAAAATGGCGTCTTGTTGGTAGTAATTCAGAAGAAACAAGGTGCACCTAGTGCCAAGAAATTAATGACAAAGATATACGGAAATTGTGAGATTTTAACTCGAGACAAAGGCTACTACATTTTAATGAGTACAAATAATTAAAAAAATAACAATAAAGGTTTATAATGAAAACGGATACAAAGTAGAGAAATAATACTTTGAAAGAAGTGAATTCATTATGAAACTGTTTATCAATATTATTTTAGTCTTGATTGTTTTAGCTGGTCTTGGTGGAATGATTTACTTATCGATTGATGGTGATCGTTTCTTAGGCGCAGCTGGGTTAGCGATGCTTTATTTCATTGGATCAATCGGCTATTTTGTTAACTGTTATACGATTAAAAAACGTGGTCGTATTTAGATAGAAAGGGTCAAAAGATCTTTTTTATTTTTACTTATTATCCTATACATGAATATGTTTTATGATGAATTTATTTATTGAAGCTGGTTAATTTAGCCAGCTTTTTTTAGTTATAAAGGGTATTATATTTACAAATACTAGTACTTATAAGCTCAAACATAGGAATAGATGATGATATGAAAATAAGAGAAGCTCTTCGAAAAGAAAGATTGGCTCAGCATAAAACACAAGCCGCTTGGATTAAAAATATACCTATGTCTGTTTCTCACTATTCAGAAATAGAAACAGGTTATGCTAAAAATGGAAAAGAAGCAGATATTGATAGTGAAAAATTAATTTTACTTCTTAAATCTAATCATGTAGATATAATAAAATTTTTTGAGTCAGTCAATGGCTCATACAAAATTGATGAACGTGCAAGGATGATAGAGAATATTTCTAATCAATTATCGGTTGCTTTTAACAATAATGATTTAGAAAAAGTCGAGAAAATTACTCATGAATTGGAAAATATGCCTGCTGTTCCAAAAATTACATATTATCGGGCTGTATTAATCAGGGCTTATTTAAAAGACGAAATGATTTCAATGGATAAAGCAACTCGAGCAAAAATTAATCAATATATTTATCAAAAAGATAATTGGGTTACAGATAACGAGGCATTAACAATTTTTGGTAACTCTATGCCTATTTCTGATCCAGACATTTTGATTGCTAGAATGGGAAAGGTATTACGCTACTATAAAAATTTAGAAAATTGTCCAGCTACTTTTCAGCGGAGAGTATCCACAGTTTGCGTTAATTATTTATACACGGCGCTTTGTATTAGAAAAATTGATAAATATGTGTCAGAAACAATGGCTCTTATTCGTACGTTGCCTTTTGATGACAGGTTTGGTTTAAAGATTCTTATTACGCAATATTTTGAAGATATGAAAAAAGGAGATAAAAAGTCTATGCAGCAATTAAAAGATGTTCTGAGACATGCAGGTCTAACGAAACTTGCAAATCGATTATAGAATGAAAGTTGATCTAAAAATAATTCGAAATATCGAAATTTAATTGTGAACTTGAATATTTATATATATTGTCTTAGATAAGAAATAGAGGAGGAATAAAGATGATTTTCGAAATCTTTGCACTTCTGATCACTATTTTAAAAAAATTAAACTTTTTATTGTAATTTATAAAGTATTATATTATTATTAACAAAAATAAAATAATTAAAGAATATATAAATGCTTTTTTAATTATTATTAAATAATATTAAGAAAGGTAGAATTATAACTGCTCTTGCAACGACTGGAGCAGCCTTAGCATTGACTATCACGCCAGCCTTGGCAGCAACAGTTTATGCGCAAGGAGGAACTTGGAATTATGGAGTAAGCAATACCTATGTATGGTCGTATTATTCACATAATGGTAGAACTCACAGTGCTTCCGTGAAAGGAAACTACTCGACTTCTAGCGGATGGACACGACCAGGAGTAACTGCAAGAGCTTCTGCTACGAAGGCATGGATGGGAAACCAATCATATTACAATGTGAAATAATTTATAAAGGGGAAAAATAATAACGCATTAAATGCGCTATTATTTTTGTATATGAGAAAATGTTTAGGATTGTTAAATTAGGAATCTTTGGAATTATAACTGCTCTTAGTTTGATTTTACTCGGTATGCTTACTCAGCAGTTGGATAAGGGAAATGTTCCTGGAAGTCCTACTGTTATTGAAGTAACTAATCAAAATGGAAAGTATTCTAAAAAAAGAGTATTTGATGAATTAAAGAAAAGTGCTACTCAAAATAACTATCAAATTAGTTTAGTAAGATTAAACACAGTAACTGGGAATACGTCGAAGTCATTTTATAATTTTAATGATAAATTAAATCAAAATATTACCTGTTTCAAAAATTCAGATATTTCAAAAATAAACGACCAGAAACTTAATTTAGAAGAAGTTAAAGGACGTTACTATACCAACGCTGATTCTCAATCACTTAAAGAATTGAGTAAAAAATTATCAAGCTTAGGATTGAGTTTTACAATTTATCATATTTCTTTACTCAGCCTTTTAAAAAATGAAAGTAACATAATTAGCTATTTACCTATATTTATAAGTCTTTTAGCTATTTTACTTATCATTATGTTGATTGAAAAAATTTATTCATTTAAAAAATACGCAGTTTTAAGGTTAAATGGATGGTCGTATCTACAAATAATAGTTAACGATCTAAAACGAATGCTTGTATCATTTAGTACTTTAATCGGCATATTTCTAGGACTGAGTATAGGCTATGCACTTTTAGTGATGAATAAAGATGGGATTATATTTTGGCTCAAATATAGTTCCTTATTGTTGATATTTATATTTGCGTTTTTCATCGTTTTGGATCTTATTTCCTATACTGTATTAGCATATATTAATCTTTATCCAGCTTTGAAGGGACAAACTTATACTAGACCTTTCGTTGCGACAGGATATATCTTTAAAATATCTTTGATAATTTTAACTACTATCAACGTCTTAAGCTTACACCATACGGTTGAGACTTTTAGAAATGATCAGACTATAATGCATGAATGGATTAAGCACAATAGTGGTTATGTTCTTCAATTTACTAATGTAGATGATAAAAATGTAACCGAAACAGATAAATTAGGGAGTTTAACTAGAGAAACAATGGATTTAATGCCGAATAATATTGTTTCAAGAAATTCACAAGAATTTCATCCTAATTTACAAGATGATACTCCAGAAAATGGAAATGTACTTTTTGTTAATAAAAACTACTTTAAATACAATGAAATCAAGAGTACTAATAATAAAAAAATCAGTTTTAAAGATATTAAAAATAAAAATTTTACAATCTTAATTCCTATAAATAGAGAGAATCAGAGACAGAGTTTTATCAAAAAATTTGATGAATTTATAAATTTCCAGGAAACTTTATCAGGTACAAAAAAGATGAAGGGAAGTTTAAAGATAGTTACTTATGCGAACAACCAATCTATTTTTAATTATACGATTGGAAAAGAAATTGCTGATTCAATTTCAAGAGATCCAATTATTGTAGTAATAAATAATTTGAATGCCTTATCGGATAATTTCTACTATTCTGCAGCAACTCAAGGGATGATTCAGTTTTTTGATTTAGACAAGTTGCAGCGAACTTTAAATAAAACTGGACTTTCTAAGTATATTGGTGGAATTACAGATGCTAAAACAAGATTGGCTAACTTTAGAATTGAGCTAGTTCAGCGTATTACAATTTTATCCTTAATAGTTATAATTTCTTTAATCCAATTAATTTTAGTTATTGCGTTTATCAGTTTATCCTTTATCCAAAAAAATCGCTCGAAATTAACAATTAATAAATTATTTGGTCAATCAAATATAAATTTGGTCTCTAGATTTATTTTATTTAATTTAAGTATAGATACAATTTTATTTTTATGTGTGTTCATAGTTCAAAAAGCGTCCTTTAGTTCTCTTTGGTATTTAATTATTTATTTAATTGCAGAGGGGTTAATTATTTTCTTTCTTTCAAATCGATCTGAAAAGAAACTACTTTTGACGTTAAATAAAGGAAATTAAAGGGGGGGATCAGTATGTTATCGGCTGTTCAGATTAGTAAAAAGTTTAAAGATAGAATTATTTTAAACGAGACTTCATGTGAATTTGAAAAAGGAAAGAGCTATGCAATTATTGGGCAGAGTGGTGCAGGAAAAACTACTTTTTTAAATATTCTTGGAGGACTAGAACAACCCGACTCTGGGAAGATCTGTATCTCTGGAAAAGAAGTAAGTGAAAAAAATATAGATAAATTACGAAGAGATATATTAGGATATATTTTTCAAAATTTTGGATTAATTGATAATGATTCTGTTAAGAGTAACTTATCAGTTGGGATAAAGCATAAAAAGATGCCGGAATCCCAAAAAATAAAATTAATGCATGAGGTTCTTGAGCAATTAGATTTGAAATATTTAGATTTAGAACGGAAAGTTTATACTTTAAGTGGAGGAGAGCAGCAGAGAATAGCCTTGGCGCGCATAATCTTGAAACAACCTCAAATAATTTTTGCAGATGAGCCAACAGGATCCTTAGATCCAGATAATGCTTCACTTATTTTAAAACATTTATTGGCAGATTTTAGTAAGCAGGCAATAATTTTAATAGCAACCCATGATCCGAAAGTATGGAATGCCTGTGATTACGTAGTTAAATTAAACAATCAGACTATTCAATTTGTTAAAAATTAAGCTTTAATGCAGGGGGTAAAATATGAAGAAATTTAAAATAGGAGTTATTTCACTTCTGACTGTACTGGTAATAGCAATTATTGGCGTTTTGACTGTTCATACGTCTACTACTGATCGTTTAAATCCATTGGTTAGTGAAACAGTTAGTTATGCTAAGGTTCCGAAAAACACTCAGAATTACAAACAAGTAACGATCATTAACCCAAAGGATGGTAAAACTAGAGCTTATAAAATAAAGCAAGTAGGTGGTTATGATCCAAATCAGGAATATGTTAAGATCCATCATAAGGGCCAATATGTAAAATCAATTTCATACATTACAAAAAATCAATTCTATAACCAACAATAAAAATTTTTAGCTAGCGGGTCGCTAGCTTTTTTCTTTTTGTTAGAATATAAGCAGAAATTAAAGAGGAAGATATATGTTAACTAAAGAGCAAAAAGAAAAATACATGCACCTAGCCTTTGAACAGGCAAAAAAAGCTGAAGAACAAGGTGAAGTGCCAATTGGTGCAGTTGTTGTGGATAAAGACGGCAATGTGATTGGTGAAGGGTATAATAGACGCGAGCTTGATGAAGATGCAACGCAGCATGCGGAAATGATTGCCATTAGACAAGCTTGTAAAAAATTAAATTCTTGGCGCCTAGTCGACTGTAGTTTGTTTATTACACTTGAACCCTGTCCAATGTGCAGCGGTGCTATCATTAATTCAAGATTAGCTGAAGTTTATTATGGTGCTTTTGATCCAAAAGCTGGAGCAGCAGGCAGTGTCATTGACTTATTTAAGGTAGAAAAATTTAATCACCATCCTAAAATTTATGGCGGTTTATTTAGGGATCAAGCAGCCCAAATGCTAAAAGATTTTTTCCGTGAAATTAGACGTAAACAAAAGCAAGATAAATAGTGGAAAAATAAATCAAAATACTGTATTATAGTTTGTGGGCAATGTCCGACCTCCAAATTGTGTCAGGACCGGAAGGTAGCAGCACTAAGGTTGCTTGGGCATGTGCCTTTTTTTGAGAATTTAAACAGCTCTTAGCTCGTTTGAGCTAGGAGTTTTTTTGATAAAGGAAGTGCAAAATGGCTTATCAAGCGCTATATCGTAAATGGCGTCCGCGAACTTTTGATGGAGTCGTAGGACAAACAGCGATTACTGATACATTAAAAAATGCAATCAAGCGTGGCAAGATATCACATGCTTTTCTATTCGCAGGACCACGTGGTACTGGTAAAACATCATGTGCTAAAATTTTTGCCAAGGCCTTAAATTGTACTAATCTGCAAGATGGAGAACCATGTAATGAATGTGAAAACTGTCTTGCGGCAGATCAAGGAACAATGAATGATATCATCGAAATCGATGCCGCATCTAACAATGGTGTTGATGAAATTCGAGATATCAGAGATAAAGTAAAATACGCCCCAACACAGGGAAAATATAAAGTCTACATCATCGATGAGGTTCATATGCTTTCGATGGGTGCCTTCAATGCCTTGCTTAAGACACTAGAAGAGCCGCCGGAGCATGTGGTCTTTATCTTAGCTACAACAGAACTTCAAAAAGTTCCAGCAACTATTATTTCTAGAACCCAGCGCTATAATTTCAAGCGGATTGATCAACATGATTTAATCGCTCGCATGACTTATATTCTTGGCCAAGAAAAAATTGACTTTGAAGAAAAGGCCCTTGAAGTAATTGCTCAAGTAGCTGATGGTGGAATGCGTGACAGTTTAAGTATCTTGGATCAGATTTTATCTTATGATCAAGATAAGGTTAAATATGAAGATGCTTTAAGAATAACTGGTTATGCGGCTCAAGAAAAAATTGAACAAGTATTATTAAATTTACTTAATGGTGAAACTTCAGCAGCTCTTGAAATAGTTCATGCACTTTTGCAGGATGGAGCATCTACTAAGAACATTTTAGACGAGTTAATCAGTCTAACTGTTAAAGGGATGCTAGCAATTAAGAGTAAGAAGGAAGAAACTTTTTTAACTGAGAATTATGTTTCTGAATTAGCTAAAATTCCAGAAGAAAAATTCTACTCACTCGTGCAAGCGGCTAATAGTGCCTTAAATGACTTGCGCTACACTAACCAGCAACAAATTCCGCTTGATGTATTTGTAGTTCAAGTAACCCAAGCGCCAGTAAAAGCTGATAATACACCTCAACAAGCTGAAGCAATTTCGTCAGATGTTGTTCAAACTCTAAAAAATCAAATTGACATTTTAAGTAAGCAAGTTGCGGAATTGAAAAATAGACCGGCACCTGCTAGAAGTACTACTTCAGACTTTTCTGGCACAATTAAAACTGAAACTAAGTCGCAAATTAGGCAGCGTAATGAACAAGAAAATAAGCCAGAACAAAAGCCGAAAAGAAGAAAGGCTAATTCTAATAACCAAGCGGCTCAAGAAAATAACCGCCGGCAAGTATATCATGTGCTTGAAAATGCCACTAAGGAAGACTTAAATACAGTAAAAGATATTTGGCCAGACTTACTGTCTACGCTAAAGGTATCTCAAAGAGCTGTAATGGAAGTTTTGGATCCTGTGGCTGCAAGTCATGAGCAAATTGTTTTAAAATGTAAGTATGAATTATGGTTCGAGCGAGCAAATCAAGATGGAGACTTAATTTCTCAACTTGAAACTGAAATTGCGAAGCTAACAAAGCATAATTATAGTATTGTTTTAGTTGCAGATTCTTCATGGTTGAAAGTACGGCATGATTTTGTGGCAAGTCATAAAGAAGAGTTACTTGCTAAAAAATTTCAAAAACTAGAAAAATCTGAACAAGAAGCAAATGGTAATCAGATAGATCCTCAAGCTAAAAAAGAAGTCATTGATAAGGCTAAAGAATTGTTTGGAGATCTAGCACAGATTAAAGATTAAGGAGAGAAAGAATATGGGTAAGAGACCTAATTTTGGTGGTATGGGCATGGGTAACATGCAAGGCTTGATCAAGCAAGCTAAGAAGATGCAACAACAAATGGAAGCTGAACAAGCAAACTTAGCTACTCAAGAATTTGTTGGTAAGTCTGCAGATGACATGGTAGTTGCTACTTTTAGCGGCGACCGTAAATTAAAAGACTTGAAGATTGATAAGGAAGCAATCGATCCCGACGATCCAGATATGCTTCAAGATCTTGTTATCGATGCTGTAAACAAGGGAATCAAGGCAGTCGATGATGCTACTCAAGCATCAATGGGCAAATACACTAAAGGTTTGATGTAAGATGCAATATCCATTACCAATTGCCCGTTTAATTGATAATTATATGAAGCTGCCTGGTATTGGTGAAAAAACAGCAACTCGCTTAGCCTTTTACACAATGGACATGCCAGAAGATGATGTGGAAGACTTTTCTAAGTCATTAATGCAGGTGAAAGAAAACCTTCATTCTTGTTCTATCTGTGGAAACATCACTGAAAGTGATCCATGTGAGATTTGTCGCGATCAAAATCGTGACCGCTCAACGATAATGGTAGTTGAGCAACCAAAAGATGTCATGGCTTTTGAGGAAATGGGCGAATATAATGGCTTGTACCATGTCTTACATGGAGTCTTGTCCCCAATGGATGGAGTAGGCCCAGAAGAAATTAACATTAAGAGCTTGATTACTAGACTTCAAAAACAAGATGAAGTTAAAGAAGTTATTCTTGCCCTAAACTCCAGCCCAGAAGGTGAAGCAACTGCTATGTATCTAGCTAAGCTGATTAAGCCAGCTGGCTTAAAGGTAACGCGTCTTGCTGCTGGTTTAGCCGTGGGTAGCGATATTGAATATGCGAACTCAATTACTTTGAAGCGCGCTGTTCAAGGGAGAACAGATCTATGATTGGAAAAAGGAACAAAGTTAAAAAAGCAGGTGACGAACGATTACTAAGAATTGTTGCTCACCTGCAAAGACAACTTGCTGAACAAAAAGTTTTCGATCAAACAACAATCGATTATTCATTTGATAATCGAGTTTTAAATAAAATTCTTCATGCAAAATTTATTTTTTTATACGAAGAAGCAAGAAGAAGAAACACTAAATCTAGTAGCTCATCAAGCGTTATTACTAGATAATGTAGTCCACTGCGGTGGACTTTTTTTGTGGAAAAATAAATAATCTTGAAAAAACAAGTCTGTCTTTCTTTTTTCTTTTACAGTACAATGCCAAGTGGGGGTAGACATGAGAGGATATTTAATTACATTTGAAGGCCCAGATGGGGCAGGAAAAACTACAGTTATTAACGAAATAATTAAGCAATTGCCGCAAACTTTACAAGAGCGAACTATTGTTACACGTGAGCCAGGGGGATCGAAAATTTCAGAAAATATCAGAACGATTATTTTAGATCCAGAAAATAAAGAAATGGACGATCGAACTGAGGCTTTGCTTTATGCAGCCCAAAGAAGTCAACATGTGAGTGAAGTAATTCGTCCAGCCTTAGCAGCTGGTAAAGTAGTTTTATCAGATAGATTTATTGATAGTTCTTTAGCTTACCAAGGTGTAGGTAGAAATCTAGGTGTTGAAGAAGTAAAGCAAATTAATAATTTTGGAACTAGCGGACTTGAACCTGACCTAACGATTTTCTTAGACCTAGATCCAGCTATTGGTTTGGCTAGAATTGAAAAAGAGCGGGCTGGTCAAGAAGATCGACTTGAACAAGAAAAAATTGACTTCCATAATAAGGTCTATGCTGGTTATCGTGAATTACTTGAACGCTATCCTGATCGAATTAAAAAAGTAGATGCTAATTTGCCGATCAAGGATGTTGCAGCTAATAGTGTTAAAATAATAAGAAAACAATTACCTGATATTTTTATGTAAGGATTTGGTAAGAATGAAACTTGTTTTAGCAATTGTACAGGATAAAGATGCAGATACCTTAGCAAAAGAATTTATTCAAAATGATGTTCGTGCAACTAAATTAGCTACCAGCGGTGGCTTTTTGAGAGCAGGGAATACAACTTTTATCGTGGGTATTGAAGATGACCGCGTAAATGAAGTATTAGAAATCATTAAAAAGAGCTCCCATACTAGAGAACAATATGTCTCGAATATGAACATGGATGCTGCAGGCACTTCCATGCTTGGAAAACCAGTTCAAGTTACTGTTGGCGGAGCGACTGTCTTTGTATTACCAGTTGAGGAATTTAAGCACTTTTAATGATTGATTTAAAAAATATTGGCCAAAAGCAGGCTGATCTTTTAAGGGATGCATATTTAAATAAAAAAGTTGCCCATAGTTACTTGTTTGTCGATCCCATGCAAAAGAAGGGAATAAATACAGCTTACTGGCTGGCCTGCCTTTTTAATTGCTTAGGAGAAGATAAGCCAGACGGAACTTGTAACAATTGTCAGAGAATCTTAGATGGAAATCATCCAGATGTCTTCTTAGTAAAACTAGAAGGTAAGCAGACTCTCTCAATTGATCAGATTCGTCCTTTAAAAGAAGAACTTGCTAAGAGCCCTGTTGAAGGAAATCGCCGCTTTTTTATAATTGAAAATGCGGAAAAATTAACTTTAGCTGCAAGCAACGCCTTGCTTAATTTATTAGAAGAACCAGTAGCACCAGTAGTTACGATTCTGATCACAAATAATGAAAATCAGATTTTACCAACGGTTAAATCCAGAACCCAGATTCTTAATTTTTCTGATGAAAAGATTGATAGTAAAAGAGCACGGCTACTTGAATATGGCTTAACAGATGAAGAAATTGATGATCTAGGCGATACAAGTAAGCTTGAAGAAGAGAGTAGATACTTGTTTCAAGAATTATTAGAACATAATGATTTAGCCTTGGTGCGTGTGAATCAGATCAGCAATCTTGCTACTAAGCCGGCAAGTCAAAAGTTTGTTTTTTATCAGCTTAAGACTTTGGCAATGAAGAGCTTAGAAGCTGGCAAAAAGTTAAGAGCAAGTGCATCTTTATTAGAGTTATTAATGACTTGCGATAAGATGCGAGCTAGTAATGTTAGTTTCCACAATACATTAGATTATTTAGTATTGAGTTTTGAACGGTAGGTGTTTTTGAGTGGATCCATTTTCACAATTGTCACAATTACAGCACAATCTTCAGGCAATGACAAAAACTGTTGCCGGTCTGGAAAATGACATGCTTGAAGTATTGAAAGAAAATACAGAATTAAAAGTTGAAAATCAACTGTTAAGAGAAAAAATTAGTAAGTTAGATGCAAATAAAGAACCAGCCGAAAATAAGTCGCAAGCTGGTTTGAAGTCGTTAAGAAACATCTACGATTCCGGTTACCATATCTGCAATATGTACTATGGTTCTCACCGTGAATCAGGTGAAGATTGTATGTTTTGCTTAGATATTTTAGATAATTTTGTAAATCACGGACAAAAGAGTAGGGGATAAAAATTATGCAAGTGCAGAGTAGTTTTAATGAAAAAGATAAGGGACGTCTGTATCTTGTCCCTACTCCAATTGGAAATTTAGAAGATATTACTTTAAGAGCAAAAAGAATTCTAACTGAAGCTGACTACATTGCAGCTGAAGATACCCGAACTAGTGGGATCTTGCTTGAAAAGATTGGCGTTCATAATAAGATGATTTCTTTTCATAAGTATAATTCTAAAGAACGGGCACCAGAGTTGATCAAGCTACTTAAAGAAGGAAAGACAATTGCTGAGATTTCTGATGCTGGGATGCCAGTGATTTCTGATCCAGGTTATGTCTTAGTGCAAGAATGTATCAAAAATGACATTCCTGTTGTGTCTCTTCCTGGTCCTTCAGCTTTTGCGACTGCCTTAATTGCTTCGGGGTTTGATGCACAACCCTTTACTTATTATGGCTTTTTGCCGCGTAAGAGCAGTGAGCAAAAGAAGTACTTTGAAATGATGAATACTTCGCGTGCTACTTCAATTTTTTATGAAGCACCGCATCGATTGAAGAAGACCTTGAAGACTTTAGCTGAAGTAATTAAGCCAGATCGAAAAATTGCTTTAGCGCGGGAGTTAACCAAGATTCATGAAGAATATATCAGAGGATCAATTAGTGAGATTAATGAGTATTTCACTGAAAATGATCCTCGAGGTGAATTTGTGGTTTTAGTTTCTCCTAATGAAGAGGAAGAAAAGCAACTTTCTTGGGATGAGTTAATCAAGCAAGTAGCTGAACGGGTAGAGGCTGGAGAAAGTAAAAAAGATGCCATTAAGTCAGTTGCTAAGGCAAATAAGGTTTCAAAGAATGAACTTTATGACAAATACCATCAAAATTAAGCATGAGGATTAAGATGGAAAAGATTTTTAAAGAAGAGCACCAAGTTAGCTATGGGGATTGTGATGAAACAGGAAAAATTCAACTTCCTCATTTAATTGAGCATTTTATGCAGGTTTCAAATGATCAATTAACTTCAGGTGGTGCTGGGATTCATGATTTACTAAAGCAAAATCTAGGCTGGGTTGTAGTTGAGTATCATCTTGATATCGACCGCTTGCCTGAAGCTGGTGAAAAAATTACCGTTACTACAAATGGTAGTGGATATAATCGCTTTTTTGAATACAGAGATTTTGGTATAATTGATTCTACTAACAAAAAGATAGTAGATGCTAAAAGCCAATGGGTAATTTTAGATTTAAAGAATCGTAAAATTACTGAGGCAGATGATCAAATGATGCAGAAATTTGGAAATCCATACTTGAAACATATGCCGCGCTTTAAGAGATTACGTCCCTTAAAAGAATATCGCTCAAGTAAGAGATATGCTGTTAGATACTATGATTTGGATACAAACCATCATTTAACTAATAGTGTTTATTTTGATTGGATGATTGATACCTTGCCAAGAGAATTCTTGAACTCTCATACTGTCAAAAGTATTGATATTTCATTTAAAAAAGAAGTTCAATACGGCGATCAAGCACTATCAGAAGTAGAGCTTGATCAAGATACATTGACTTCGTATCATTTAATTTCTAATCAGGGTAATACTTCTGCTTTAGCTGAAATTAATTGGAAAGAAAATTAAAGGCATGACTTGTTGTTAGTACAGTCGTGCTTTTTTTGAAAGGTAGGGATGCCAATGAAGGCAGGAATAAAGAAATTAGATTTGCAAGGTTTAGTTACCTTAGCTCTTTTTGTAGCCATGGATATTGTACTTGAGAAGATATCTTTTGGTCCATCAACCTTAAAGGTAGGTTTAGGATTTATTGGAAGTGCACTGCTTGCTTATTATTTTGGTCCCTTGTGGGGCGGAATTGGGGCATTAGCCAGTGACTTATTACGGTCGGCGATTTTTGGAGTTGAGGGAGGCTTCTTCCCTGGCTTTACGCTGTCAGCAATTGTTGGGGTAGTAATTTACGCCCTCTTCCTATATCAAAAACCAATTAAATGGTGGCGGATCATTGCTGCAACCTTATTAGTTACCTTAGTTGTTAATGTCTTAATGAATACTTACTGGATTCATCTATTATATGGCTTAGATTTAAGAGCAGCATTTCTACAAAGAATTCTAAAAGAGTTAATCACTCCTTGGATTCAAATTGTCGTTCTTTACGTGATTTTAAATGCTCTTCAACGTGTTAAAATAAGAAGGTAATTTCGATAATAATAAGGATAGAATTTAAATGAAAATATTAAGTATTACTACTGCAACCAATCATTTGAGCGTAGCTTTGAATGATGGAGATAAAATTTTGGAAAAGAACGAAGAAGATCATCGAAATCATAGTGAACATTTAGATCCTTTAATTAATGAATTGTTGAAGGAAAATGATCTTACTTTAAAAGATATTGATCGTTTTGCAGTTGCAGAAGGTCCTGGTTCTTATACTGGTTTAAGAATTGGAATTACTACTGCGAAGATGTTTGCTTCTATTTTAAATAAAGACTTAGTTGGAGTATCAACTTTAGCAGCGTTAGCTAATGGTGCAAGCGATGGCTTGATTGTAAGTGAATTAGATGCTCGTAATAAGAATTTCTTTGCTGGTGTTTATCGTAAAGCTGACGGTAAGTTAGAGAATCTAGTTCCTGACGGTCACTATCATTTAGATGACTTGATGAATAAGGTGAAAGATCTTGGCTTATCTGAACAAGTTATCTTTGTTGGTAGCCCAATTGAAAAATACCAAGATGAAATTAAGGACTTACTTGGTTCAGACAATTTCACTCAAGATGCTGGAGACAACCAAATTCATGCTGGTGAAATTGGAAAGTTAGCTCTTAATAAAGAAACAGTAGATCCTGATAAGATGGTGCCAAAATATTTGAGACGTACGCAAGCTGAAATGGATTGGCATAATAAGACTGGGAAGGCATTTGGCCCGGATAGCGACTATGTTGAAGAAGTTTAGTTTATTTTTCCATCCGATAGAAATCGACCTCAGCTTTACGCCTTTTGCCTTGAGACTGAATAATGAAACTTATCAGGTTATGAAGGCTAGCGATGAGAATATTGCGGACTTGTTAGGTTTAGAGCAAGAAGTGTATTTTGGACGGACGCCTTGGAGTCGATTTTCTTTTAAGAGTGAATTAAAGAAGCATGCTAATTCCTTGTACTTGGTAGTTTATCAAGGCTCGACTTTGGTGGGCTTTGTGGGGATGAGAATGCAGGCTCAAGAAGGTCATATTACCAATATTGCGGTGAAACCTACTTATCAGCGAAGAGGAATTGGTGAATTCTTGCTGAGAACGATGATTGGGATTGCTGAGAAAAATCATGCAGTTCAGATGACTTTAGAAGTACGCAGCGATAACTATAATGCTCAAAGTTTATATCGTAAGTTAGGCTTTAAGGATAACTTTATCCGGAAGAACTACTATACTATTGAACAAGCAGATGCGATTAGCATGATTAAGGAATTGACAGATTAAGAATAGGAAGAGATAAAGTGACTAAAAAAGATGTTCGAATTTTAGCATTTGAAAGCTCATGTGATGAAACTTCAACTGCTGTGATTAAAAATGGTCGTGAAATCGAAAGCTTAATTGTAGCTACTCAAATTAAAAGTCATCAACGCTTTGGTGGGGTTGTGCCAGAGGTAGCAAGTCGTCACCATATTGAAGTAATTACGCAGATTACTAAGGAAGCTTTAGATGAAGCAAATGCGACTTGGGCTGATATTGATGCAATTGCGGTCACCTATGGACCAGGTCTAGTTGGGGCACTTTTGATTGGTGTTAGTGCAGCAAAGGCTGCTTCAATGGCAACTGGAATTCCGTTAATTGGCGTTGACCACATTATGGGCCACATTATGGCAGCGCAATTAAAGGATGAGATTGAATATCCAGCTCTTGCCTTGCAGGTGTCTGGTGGACATACTGAGATTGTCTTGATGAAGGATCCGATCCACTTTGAAATTGTGGGTGATACCAGGGATGATGCAGCTGGTGAAGCCTATGATAAGATCGGCCGCGTTTTAGGTGTTAATTACCCAGCAGGTAAGACGATTGATGAGTGGGCACATAAGGGGAAAGATACCTTCCACTTCCCAAGAGCAATGATGGAAGATGATGACTATGACTTCTCCTTCTCTGGTCTTAAGAGTGCCTTCATTAATACTTGCCACCATGCAGATCAAATTCATGAAGAGCTTAATAAGTATGACCTAGCTGCAAGTTTCCAGGCTTCAGTTGTGGATGTGTTAAGTCATAAGACAATTAGAGCAATTAAGGAATATAAGCCGAAGACCTTTATTCTAGGCGGCGGGGTCGCCGCAAACCACGGCTTACGGGATAGATTAGCAGAAGAGATTGAAAAGTTGCCTGCTGATATTAAGCCAAAGGTAATCTTGCCAGACTTGAAGCTTTGCGGTGATAATGCAGCAATGATTGGTGCAGCTGCTTATAACTTGTATCAAGCAGGTAAGTTTAGTGATGTGAACTTAAATGCAGATCCATCACTTGAGTTGCCATATGCCGATAGCATGTTGAAATAAGAGCTAGAAAATAAACGATAAAGAATAGTTAACAGAATAAGTTATTTTATGAAAAACCAAATGATGTTGAAGAATAACGTTTTTTCTTCGATGTCGTTTGGTTTTTTTGCTTTGTTCGTAAAACACCTTGACAAAATAAAAAATGGGGGGGGTAAACTAGGCTTGTATCTACCTTTTAGATCGAACCCAGTTATTTAATTATATTTGGAGGAGTAAGAATGAAAAGTAAAAATAATAAGTTAATGTATGTCTCCGCTGCAGTGCTTGTGGCTGGTGCAGTAGCTGGCGTTAATACTCAAAATGCTCATGCGGCTGAAGTTCAAAAGCAAGCTGATAAGAATGCAGCACAAAAGACAATTGATCAAAATCAAAAAGATTTAACTCAAACGCAAGATCAATTAAATAAAGCTCAAGCAGATCGTGATGAGGCCGCACGTAAAGTTCCAGATGCGCAAGCAAATGTTTTAACGGCTGATTCAAACAATCAATCAGCGCAAAATGTTTTAGCTAATGCTCAAGATCAATTAAAGACTGCTCAAGATGCACAAGCTAAAGCTCAAGCAAATTATGATGCTTTTTATGAAAATAATGTTAAGTCTGCACAAAATGATGTAAATAAAGCTAACGCTGATGTTCAAAGTACACAAGAACAAATTAATGTTCAAAACACTAAACAAGCAGAAGCTTTAAATAATCAAAAAGGTCAAGAAGATGCTTTAAAGACAAATACTGAAACTTTGAACAAGACTAATGAAGAAATTAGTAAAACTCAAGGTCAAGTTGAACAAGCACAAGAGACTTATGATGCCGTAAATAAAGATTATCAACCAGTTAAAGCAGAATTAGATAAGCAAGCAAAAGAAGCAGACGATGCTCAAAAGGCTGCACAAGAAAATGCTAAGGAATTAACTCAAGCACAAAATGAGTTGAAGACTGCACAAGATACTGCAAATAAAGCAGCAGAAACTATTAATAATGCACAAGCAAAATTAAAGAGCGATACCAATGCATTAAACGGTGCAAAGAGTGAATTGAGTTCAAAGCAAAAACAAGCTAGCGACTTAACCAGTCAACGAGATCAAGTTGCTAAAGATTTGCAAATTGCACAAAACAAGATGAATACTGCAAAAGCAGAATTAGATGCAGATAACGATGCAGTAGTCAATACTATGGTTATGCCACAAGTTTACAAAGACACAGTAAAGAAGTGGACTGGTAAATCACATACCGATGATTATTACAAAGAAATGGAAGCCGCAAGCTGGATTGGCTGGACACAAAACGAATACAAGCATAATGAAGCTGAAAAGAATCATATGGTTGATTTAAAGCACATGTCTAGAGCCGACCAAATTGAATTGAATAAGTTTGGTATTGATTTAATTAATCAATTAAGAAGTCAAATTGGCGTAGATCCATGGACATTTAATGAATCAGCCTTAGATTTCGCAAATGCAATTGCAGATAAATACGTGAAAGATGATTGGGATTCAGATAAGAATGGCCATGATAGTGCAGCAATCAATGAATTAGCACATAAATATGGCTTGAATTATGGGGTTACAAGTGATGGTACATATAGTAAAGATGGCCAATATTATGAAAACCTTATGACTGATCGATTCGGAAAAACAGAAATCCCAGTTGATCAAGTGAAAGACGAAATGGAAAAGACAGGTAATCCATATCACTATAGTATTCAGTATTTAGCATATGGCCCAAGAAACACATATACACATTCAAAAGATGACTATACTAATCGTTTGGATGACATGGATCATTTGAAAAATCAAGTTTTCAATTCTATTAAACAACTTGTATTTAGTGATGAGGAATGGTTGCATGCAGATAGCCTTTTGTCTCAGGATATGTTCAACAATACCGCAAAAGGTAAAAATTATGCAGCAATTAGCATCAGTGTAAAGCCAACACCTGATCGTTGGGGCTTTGACGATATGCCTATTCACTTCATTAATGTTCATGAATCCCAAGTTTTAGATCCAAAAGTATTCAATGTGAGTGCAAATGTTCCATTAGATTCCAACAAATCCGATGCCGCTAAGCAATATTCTGAAAGTTTAGCACAAGTAAACGATTTGAATGCTAAGAAATCAAACTTAGATAATCAAATTAATGGATTAACTAATAACATTTCTGATCTTACTAGCCGTATTAATGATTTAACTAAGTCAATTAGTGACGGTAACAAGACTCTTGAAACTGCAAAGGCAAGTAAGACTGATGCAGACAAGAAGATTGCAGTTCTACCAGGTCGCGTTCAAGAATTGAAGGATAAACAAGCATCCCTTGATAAAGCTCAGTCTAAGACAGAATCTGATTTAGCTACTTACCAAGCTAAGAATAAAGATCTTCTTGCTCAATTTAACGCTGCTAAATCTAACTTAGATAAGTTAACAGCTAAGTTGAATGACCTTAACAGTGCAAAGAGTAAGGCCGAAAGTGCAGTAGCAGAAAGCAAATCTAACTTAGACAAGGCAACAAGTGAATTATCAGCTATTTCTTCTCGTTTAGATGAATTGAAAGCTAAGTTATCAACTGCTAAAACTACTAAAGAACAAGCTGATGCTAACTTAGCTAAGGCTAAAGCTGCATATGATGAATATGTAAGCACCCATAAAGATGTAATTGATAACTTGAACAAGGCAAATTCTGAATTAGCAGATAAGACTAAAGCTTATAACGAAGCAAAAGAAGACGCTGCTAAGACTGATAAGGAATACCAAGCAGCTCAAGAGGAATTGACTAAGTTAAACAATCATATTGAAGACTTATCAACAGCAATTACTAACTATGAATCTAAGATCAAGCAATTAAATACTACAATCAACAAGCAAAAGGCAGACCAAAAACGTGCTGCTCTTGATGCTCAAATCAACAAGGCTCTAGATAATGTTTCAGCTCCTAAGCATACTGCTACTAATACTAGTGTTCAAGCTGGCACTTCTAGCTCAGTAGCTCCAGAAGTTGCTGTATCTACTACTCAAAGAAGTGGGGTCTTAACTAACACAGTAGTGAGATCAAATAATGCATCTGTTTTAAGCCCTCAAACTAAGAAGTTAGTTGCCCAAGCTAATGCATCTAAGAATTCATTACCACAAACTGGTGCTAACGATAAGCTCAGCGTATTTGCTGCTTTAGCAGGATTGTCTTTAGCATCCCTAGGCTTAGGCTCTTTAGTAAGCGACAAGAAGAGAAAGCGTAACTAGTCTGTCTATGGAAGAGCGAAAAGTTCTAAAGCGCCTTGGGTTTAAAGAAGAAAAAGAGTTAGCTTCGATTGAACAACTGCAAGACTATAATATAAGTTATGCAGAAGACGATGAAAATTATTTTAATCTTTCTGATAAAGACGGAAAAAAGCCTGAAAAAATTATAGAATCTTTTTTACAATATCATCGTTATCTTCTTCCAGTTTTTCATTATGCATATGGTAGGGTAACAATTACTGGTTGGCGTGCATGGCTAGAGAATGAAGTAGTATATTTCCATAAAGGTGCTAGACATGATAAGTCTTGGATACAAAAAAGATATGAAACGAGAGAAAACATGTCAAAGCATGATGAATCTAAAGATGACTCAACTAATGGAACTACAGTTACGCATGTTGATTCGATTATGAGCAGTGGTGGAAAAAAATCATATCCTATAGATGCTGGACATGTTTTAGCTAAACTAACTAACCTAACTCCTCTTATTAGTGATTATCTGGGTAGTAATCAAAATTCTGATAATATTAATACTTATCCACAGTTTAAAAACGCTAATGAGAAAGATAAAATAACCGACCATGATTATGGACAATTGCATTTTGAAAGAAAAGCTTTAGACAACTTACCATGTTATTACGAAGCAGAGGCAATTATTCGAGACTGGAATGATGTAGTGCCGATTGGTACAAGAATTAGAATGATTGATGCTACTAATTTCAAGGAACATTTTCATGTCTTCATTCCAAATATTGTTCATGAGAACACTTCTTCAAATTATATTTTAAGTGATGATAATAAGGTAGATGATTATCGCACCTTCTTTAAAGGAGGTGATTTAAACAGTCTAAAATGGAAAAAGGCTGATACTCCAAAGAATAATAAATAACAGTTTGATTTTTAATTAGAGTGAAAACTCTAATCCACTTTTCTTTTATTTTTACATAAAAGGTTGTTTAACATTTCATTGAAAGCAAGTAATTTAATAGTTACTTGCTTTTTTGATACTTTTTGACTTTAAAAGACCTTATTCTGCCTATAAATAAGGATTATTGTTATAATAAGAATTGAAAGATCAATAATCTTGAGGAGGAATTTATTATGAGAGATGAAGTTCAAGCTCCACAAGAGGAAACTCCTAACACATATTGGCGTTGGCTGGTAGAGTCATGGCGCTATCCTCTCGGTCACAACCTAGGGGAAAAGTGGTACGGAGTTGTTACCTTATTAGGTGAAGATATTGTATTATTCATTGGTTTAGCTATTGCTAGCAATTATATTGCTAATTTATTTGATATTACTCTGGTACACCATGCATCAGGTTTTACATTTTGGTCAATTGTAATTTTGTTTGTTGTTCAAATTATTACAATTCTTTGTTCCATGGTTGGTCACTTGTTCGTGTTTGGTAGTACTGGCGGCTTTTGGCAATATGTTAACAAGGTTGCACAAGTAACTAACTGGAACTTCTGGATTGTAATTTGTGCATTCTTCTTCTTAATCCTAAGCTTAAGCTCAGGCTTGCTTGGATTTGGAGAGGTCTTAGTCTGGATCTTCTATGCACTGTTTTCTTTAGGTTCATTCCTATTGGTTGTTTGTCCTGATCCGGGAACCGAAAAGATGATCCATGATCCATTCTGGGGTGCAGTAATTTATTTAGTAATGGTTGCTGTGATTTATGTTATTATTTGTGGCTTAGCCTTTAGCATTATGATCAACTTGTAGAAATATTAAACAAAAAAAGATGTCGCTTAATCAACGCGTAGTGCGAAGATTAACGACATCTTTTTTGTTGTGGGGTTATTTTAACAAATCAGCTAGAGTATCCTCATTTGAATGATAGCTTTTATATCGTTTTAAAATTCGAATTAACTCATCAAAATGATCATCCCAAAATTGGAAATTATCCTCGTATGATTTGACCTTTTTCAAATCATGATAATGTTCTTTTACAAATATACTAGGCTTTTTGTAATTGCCGTTTGTGTATTTTTTATAATCATTATGCAATAGGATAAACAATATTTCTATTTCAGGACGCGTAGTTAAATTGGTTACTTCTGATATTTTTGGAAGATAAGCTTTAGGTACGACAAAATTTTCGGATCTTGAATCTAATATGCGGTATATATGGATTTTTTGTCCAAAACTCTTATTTAAGTATTGCTTGGCGAACCTCTTACCATTTCGGCACCGAATAACTTCTTCTTGTAACACATTCTCTCGAGTACACCTTAGTGCATCATGATCTAAGAGAACGTCAATTATTGCTTGTTCTGTATTTCCCTCTGCGATGAAAGCTACTAATTCATTATTCACGAATATTGTTCACCGCTTTCTTGGTAGCTTTTTTAAGCTGCATGTAAGCAGAATATTCTGGGGCAGTTCCGCCCAAATAATCTGATTCAAAGACATCACTCTTATTTAAATCACTTCTGACATTAGAAGACGAGTATCTTTGTAATTGAATCTGATTATCTCTTTTAGCAATATAAACTTCATCTCCTCGTTCTAAATCATCTAATAACTCGGAATAGTGAGTACTGAAAATCAATATTGCGCGGTTAACATTAACCTTTGGATCAGAAAAATCTTCAATAAAGGATCTAACGATAGCATGATTAAAGTGATTCTCTAATTCATCAACAAAAATTATTCCACCAGTTTGCAAAGCAGCAATCACACTCCCGTATAAAGTAATTCCTTTAGCCGTTCCAGACGATAAATAATGCTCAATAACATCGAATGCTGTTGCATTAATTTCTTCTTCACGATTCTTGAATTTTAGACGGTATAGAATTTTTAACTGACCAGATTCGTCTCTATCTTGTTCAATTTTCAAATATTCAATGGTTGGATCTAAATAGTTTAAGATTTCGGTTGGGACGTCTTTATCTCCATATAAAAGGGCGTTTACATTTGCAAGCATTAAGTTACCACTAATAGATTGAACGGCATACTTTTTCTTTGCTTGAACTAATCTGAAAATTGAATCATCAGGAGAGAGTAGAGAGGTAGCTTCTTCACTCAACTTATTCCTATCAAAAAGTGGATCAATATTTTTGAAATTTAAGATATTTTTCTTGGTAGATCTCTTATTAAATTTCTTTTCGTAAATCACTTCATTGCCAATGATCCACTTTTTATTTGGACTAGTTTTATCTAAATTGAAAGTAATCACATCTTTATATAAAATCTCATCTTCACCATAAAAGTAGGTCGTGACCTTTATTGGTTCTGTTCCAATAAAAATGTCCTGAAGGGAAGTTTGGTCAATTGACATTCTATATAAAAGCAATTTAAGCATCCCGATGATGGTACTCATAATCGTTGTCTTACCGGTAGCATTTTTACCAACAATAGTGATGATATTATTGATCCAAAGATTTCCAGCAAGATGTGTTAGTTGACTTTTAGTGCTTTCTAGTACACGTGCATCACTCATGAGTGAAAATTCTAATTCATCAGAGAATAAGGGATGATTTTCTATTTTCATTTTTAGAAAATAAAGTTTATTAGTCTTTTCATTCATTCTACATTTGCTCCTTAATTTAAGAAATAAAATATTGGGTATTTGTCATCTATAATTATAGTTGATTTTTGTACTTTTATACAGATAAAGCGTTTAAAAATACAACTTTAGTTTATAAAAAATCCATATCCATTAGCTTGATTGCTAATAGATATGGCTTGATAACTATTTACTGTGAATGTTGGAATACAGTAGAAGTCTATTACTTATCTCCATCGAAGATAGAAGACTTAACAATAACATAATCTACTACTCTGATTGCACTTAGATCTTTTCCACCGGCATAAGAAATTGAAGACTGTAGATCTTCTTGCATCTCGCGCAAAGTATCTTTAATTGAGCCGCGGTATGGAACTAACATCTGCTTACCTTCGACATTGCGGTAGGCACCTTTTTGAACTTCAGAAGCTGAACCCCAGTATTGTTTATAACGCTTACCATCGATAGTAATTAAGTTGCCAGGGGATTCTTCATGACCAGCAAAAAGTGAGCCAATCATAACCATTGAAGCACCGAAGCGAACCGACTTTGCGATATCACCATTATGGCGAATTCCGCCGTCAGCAATTAAAGGCTTTCTAGCAGCTTTAGAACACATTCTAAGCGCTGCTAATTGCCAGCCACCAGTACCAAAGCCGGTCTTTAACTTAGTAATGCAGGCTCTACCAGGTCCCACACCAACCTTAGTTGCGTCAGCTCCGGCATTTTCTAATTCACGAACTGCTTCAGGTGTAGCAATATTCCCAGCTGTTAAGAAGGTATCAGGTAATTTTTCCTTAATGTACTTGATCATTTTAATGACATAGTCAGAATGACCATGTGCTACATCAATTGTTGTATATTCTGGAATAATGTTTTCCTTAGCAAGATAGTCGATGAAGTCGTATTCGCTATCCTTAATTCCAACTGAAATTGAAGCAAATAATCCCTTATCATGCATCATCTTAATAAAGTCAGCGCGTTTTTCTGGGTAAAAACGGTGCATAACATAATAGTAGCCATTTTCTGCAAGCCAGATGGCTAAATCCTCGTCAATAACACTTTCCATGTTTGCAGGAACAACTGGGATTTTAAATGTTCGACTTCCAAATTTAACTCCTGTGTCAGCTTCTTTCCGGCTCTTAATAATACATTTATTAGGTACAAGTTGGATGTCATCATAATCGAAAGCTTCCATACTAAAATAGTTGCTCATTTAATTTACCTCGTGCTCTTTAAAAACTACATGAGTTAATATACGGGTGAAGTTAGTCAAAGTCAAGAATAAAAATGAATATTTATTTTATCGATTATTAAAAATGTTCGGAAATCAATTGACTATTAAGATATAGATTGTTAAACTAGTCTTCGGTTTTAAGAAAATGATTTTTATGAGGTGAAATCAAATGACAGCAATAGCAGTTGTAGGTAGTCAATGGGGCGACGAAGGAAAGGGTAAAATTACTGATTTCTTAAGTAAAGAAGCAGCAATGGCTGTTCGTTCAAATGGTGGTAATAATGCCGGCCACACAATTGAAATTGGTGATAAGACTTTCAAGATGCGCCTAATTCCATCTGGAATTTTTGCTGCTAAGAAGGGTGCTGTAATTGGTAATGGTGTAGTTATCAATCCAGAAGTAATGTTCGGAGAATTAGATAACCTTGAAAAAGAAGGTATCGACATTAGCGGCTTGAAGATTTCTAACCGTGCACACATTATTATGCCTTACCACATTTTACAAGATACTTATCAAGAAGAAGCAAAGGGTGACAAGAAGATCGGAACTACCAAGAATGGTATTGGTCCTTGTTACATGGATAAGGCTTCAAGAACTGGTATCCGTGTTTGCGATTTACTTGAAAGAGATACTTTTGAAGAGAAGTTACGTACTAATTTAGCTGAAAAGAATGCTTTATTCACTAAGGTTTACGGTAAGCCTGAACTTAAATTTGAAGACATCTTTGAAAAGTACCTTGAATACGGTCAAAAGATGAAGAAATACGTTACTGATACTTCAGTAGTTGTAAACGATGCTTTAGACAACGACGAAAAAGTTCTTTTTGAAGGTGCACAAGGAGTAATGCTTGATATTGATGAAGGTACTTACCCATACGTAACTTCTTCAAACACTATTTCAGGTGGAATTGCTTCTGGTATCGGAATGGGTGCTAACCGCTTAGATACTGTTATTGGTGTCTGCAAGGCTTACACTACTCGTGTTGGTGAAGGACCATTTCCAACTGAATTATTAGATGAAGTTGGTGATCGTATTCGTGAAACTGCTCATGAATACGGTACTGTTACTGGTCGTCCACGTCGTGTTGGTTGGTTTGATTCAGTTGCTCTTCGTCACGCTAAGCGTGTTGCTGGTATCAACGCTTTAAGTTTGAACTTATTAGATGTCTTTTCTGGTTTTGACAAGATTAAGATTGCTACTGCTTATGAACTTGATGGTGAAAAGATTGACTACTACCCAGCAAGTTTGAAGGAATTATACAGATGTAAGCCAGTTTACGAAGAACTTCCTGCATGGGAAGAAGATATTACCAATGTAAAGACTTGGGAAGATTTACCAGAAAATGCTAAGAAGTTCTTGAACCGCGTTTCTGAATTAGTAGGTGTTCCTTTAGTTACTGTTTCAGTTGGTCCTGATCGTGAACAAACTATTGTTTTGAAGAATCCTTGGGAAAAATAATTTATGTTAGAACGTTATACTCGTCCAGAAATGGGCAAAATTTGGTCCTTAGAAAATAAATACGCTGCTTGGTTAAAGGTAGAAATCGCTGCAACTAACGCATGGGCAGAACTTGGTGAAGTGCCAGAAGCAGATGCTAAGAAGATTGCAGACAATGCTTCTTTTACTGTTGAGCGTGTTTCAGAACTTGAAGCCATTACCCACCATGATGTGGTTGCTTTTACGAGAACAGTTTCTGAAAGTTTAGGTGAAGAGAAGAAGTGGGTTCACTTCGGTTTAACTTCAACTGATGTTGTGGATACTGCACAAGGTTATATCTTAAAGCAAGCTAATGAGATCATTTTGAAAGACTTAGAGGCTTTAAAAGAAACTATTGCCGAAAAAGCTAAGAAATACAAATACACTGTTGAAATGGGCCGTACTCACGGTGTTCAAGCAGAACCAACTACTTTTGGTTTGAAGCTTGCTCGCTGGTATGCCGAGATTAACCGTGACATTGAACGCTTTAAAGCAGCCGCTAAAGATGTAGAATCTGGTAAGATTTCTGGTGCCGTTGGTACTTTTGCCAATGTGCCACCAGCAGTTGAAACTAGCGTTTTAAAGCAATTAGGTTTAACTCAACAACCTGTAACTAGTCAAGTTTTGCCAAGAGACTTACATGCTTACTACATTGCTACAATTGCTTTAATCGCAACAAGTATTGAGAACTGGGCTACTGAAATTCGTGGACTGCAAAGAAGTGAAATTCACGAAGTTGAAGAACACTTTAGAGCTGGTCAAAAAGGCTCTTCTGCAATGCCTCATAAGCATAATCCAATTGGTTCTGAGAACTTATCCGGTATGGCTAGAGTAATGCGTGGCTACATGGTACCAGCTTATGAAGATGTAGCTTTATGGCATGAAAGAGATATTTCTCATTCAAGTGCTGAACGTGTAATTTTACCTGATGCAACCATTGGAATTGACTACATGTTAAACCGCTTCAACCGCATCTTAACCAACTTGGATGTTTTCCCAGAAACAATGCTCAAGAATATGGATCGCACTTATGGTTTGATCTATTCACAACGTGTGCTTTTGAAGTTAATTGATGAAGCAGGTTTATCTCGTGAAAAGGCCTATGACATTGTGCAAAAGCTTGCTAATAAGTCTTGGCAAGAACAAACTTCATTTAGAAAGTTAATTGAAGACAGTGAAGTTATGGATTACTTGTCTGAAGAAGATCTAGACGATGCTTTTGATTATCACTATCACTTGAAGCATGTTGATGAAATTTTTGAAAAGTGCGGCTTAGATTAAGATAGAAGTAAGAACGTTTTGTTAGATATAATTGTGTCTGACAAGGCGTTTTTTGTTTTGGAGGAATCATGAAAGCTGAACATTCTGCAGGCGCTATTATCTGGCGTAAAAATAATGAAGAAATCGAATATTTGTTAATTCAAAGTCAACCATATAAACAATTCAAGAGTGCTTGGGCATTTTCAAAGGGACATCTTGAAGCAGGTGAGACAGAACGGGATGCTGCAAAGAGAGAAGTCTTTGAAGAAGTAGGATTAAAGCCTGAATTTAATTTTGATTTTCATGAGAGTTATTCATACAAGGTCACTAGCGAAATCGAAAAGACAGTAACTCTATTTTTAGCCAAATATAGAGCTGACCCAAAAATAAAACGGCAAGAAAGTGAAATTAGGTCGACTGAATGGTTAAATTATCGAGCTGCTCAGGAAAGAATTAGGAAGCAGAACTTTAAGGAATTTAAATCTGAAGGCTTGTCAGCAATCTTGGATAAGGCTAATGATTATTTGGTGAATCGTGAGGGATAGAAGAAAACACACTTTTGAAAAAATTAGACAGAAACTTAGGATTGGTTTTAAACCAGAGATATAGAGGAATTAACAACCAAAAGTAACTAATTAACACGAGTCAAATTAATCATCTAGATAAAGAATTCAGTTTTCTGAATTATTTTTTTGTTATAAAATTAACAAAAAAATAAATAAAAGCAAATAAGGAGATGAGATTATGAAAATTGGACAGGCGTTAAAAGAAGAACGTCAAAAATTAGGCTTAACTCAGGAACAGATGATAAAGGGCATTATTAACAAGGGTCATTATTCAAAAATAGAGCGTGGATTAGAAAGTATTTCAATTGATACTTTATTTAGAATTATTTTGAAACACCATATTGATATCAGTGATTTTTTTAATAAAGTTAAGTATGATTACTATACGTCTGAAGATAAAAAAGCTGAAGAATTGAAGCAAAAGATGTTGCATGCTTTTAATAACAATCAAAGGGAAAAAGTAGGAATTTATTTAAATGAAATCCTAGATTTAAAAGAGCATCAACTTTTTAAATATCGAACAATAATTGCTATTGCTTCTTTAGAAAATAGCTTATCTGACTTAAGTTTAGCCTTTAAAAATAAAATAGTTACTAGATTTTCAGAACATGAAAATTGGGTGGAAAATATCGGTGCATTACAATTATTTTCTGATTGTATGAAAATATTTTCTTTAGAGCAAGTAGACTATTTTCTTGGTCAATTATTAAAACACTATCAAAAGAATTCTTGTTCTGAGAGTATGAGGGAAAGAGTAGCAATTATTTGTAATAATTATCTTTGTTATTGCTATAAGCAAAAATTAAACGGAGATAATATTGAAGCTGCATTAGATTATTTAGCGAGCTTAGAAACGACTACTCATTTTTTGCTTTATCGAATTTGTCATGAGTTATATTTTAATTTATTTAGTGGGAATACAGAAAAAGCAGCTCAAATAAAAAAATTGCTGATGAAATGTGGATATCAAGATTGTATGGAATATTGGCAAATTTAGTTGTGTATAGCACAACATAATGAATAAAAACTGAAAAAGCTGTGATAATTATAAACAACAAATGATAAATATAAATTTATTATTTGTGTAAGTATTTCTAGATAGGGAAAGTGAGCTATGAAAAATAAAAAACTATTTGTAGCTACTTTTGTAGCATTATTGCTTTTCGTTGGTGGAGGAGCATGGTTTTATCATAATCAGACCACGGTTCCTGAGGAATGGGTTGGTCAAAGCCTAATGACTTTAGAAAAAGAAGATAACAGGTTAAGTAATTCTTTTTATTTAATGTTTGATAAAAATACTGCTTATATTGCCACACGCTTAGGTGGCAATGAAGAGAGCAAGTCATCAAAATTAAGTAAAGATATTTTAAATGCCTTTTCGAAGAATGGAAATACTCGACCACAAGCTGGTGAATGGGTGAAATTAGGACGGGTTAAAACTGAGCGATTGAAAGATGGCTATAAAATTAAAACAAGGAAAGTAACCTTTGATTTAAAAAAGGCTTCCAATGGAGCATATCAAAGTCAAGATGGTACTTATTGGCAATTTGTCCCTAAAAAGGTGGTGGAAAATAAATAGTAAAAATGGATATAAGTGATATTAATATTAACCGTATACAAAAATATGCCTGATTAGACCAAGATAGATCTAATTAGGCATATTTTTTATGTTTAATTATTGTTTCCAGCTAGCATCAAATTTTTGCTTGGCAGTCTGAATAGCTGGATTAATATTTTTCTTCTTTTTAGCATCAGCTAAGATTGCTTGCATACTTGCTTGAACTTGGTCATAAGCAGGTGTGGCATTCTTAGTTACTGGTAAGAAGTACAAGTCTTTAGTAGTCTCAGCCAAGATTGCTGGTACTTTACTTGTATTAAGTGACTTGTAAGCTTGTGAGTTTAGGACTTGCGTATTAACTGGCATATAGCCGGTAGTTTTAGTCCAGTAGAATTGTTCTTTCTTACTGGTCAAGAATTTTAGATACTTGAAGGCAGCTGACTTTTGTCTAGCGCTAGCCTGGTTAAACATATAAATATCAGTTCCTTGTTGCGCATTAACCTTGCTTGGACGAGGGGCAATGCCAAATTGATATTCTTTCTTCAAGCCTTGTTTTAGATATGCTTCATTAGCAGTTGAACCGATAAACATTGCTACCTTACCAGAATTAAATGGGGTAGACATATATTTTTCAGTACCAGCTTGCATGAAGTAGCCCTTACGAACCCCATCAGCGTAGTAGTCAATTACTTCTTTTGAATCTTTACCAGAAAAGTTAATCTTCTTAGTAAAGTTGATGCCTTTTTCCTTCATCCCCAACATATAGTAATTGTTTAAAGCATCAAAACCAGCCCCAGTTACTTGATGGTCACTCTTTTGATAGATCTTTTCAGAAGCAGACTTAAGCTCACCCATTGTTTGCGGAACTTTGAGATTATATTGATCTAGTAAAGTCTTATTATAGAAAAGTACTTCAACTGACTTATTGAATGGGACTCCGTATTGAGTATTGTTAATTTTTGCGCCGTTCCAAAGTGCTTGCTTAATATTACTTTTAGCATAGGGGCCCCAGCCAAGGTCATCATTTTTAACATAAGGAGTGAGGTCAACTAGCATTTTTTGCTTAGCGGCATTATACAACCATCCTGGATAAGCCTGGGTGATAGTCGGCAAATTATCAGGTGATTGCATTGTTGAGGAAAGCTTAGACTGAAGATCCGCATAATTACCGCCTTGGCTTTCAAGCTTGATCTTGATTTTTGGATTTTCTTTTTCAAAGTCCGCAGTCATCTTCTTGAGGGCTTTTTCAGAAGAACCGGTTAATGAATACCAAAAAGTTACCGTAGTATTCTTGGTAATCTTAGTCGGAATTTTGCTACTAGACTCCTTAGTTTGAGTCTTAGAGCATCCAACTGCTAAAAGTGCCGTTCCAATTGCGGCAAGAGTTAACATCTTTTTTCTAAATTTCATTTTTCTTCTCCAGTCAATTCATTTTGACAGGTACTATTTTAACATGAATTTAAAATTAGCCGAAAATTTTTAAAATAATAAAAAACCATCCCTCATCGGATGGTCAAAAATTATTCAAATTCATCTAGTGCTTCTAAAGCATTTTCCCAGTCAGTATTTGCTTGATCTAGTTGCTCTTGAACAGCAGATAATTTTTCTTGAAGAGGTCCAAGCTTTTCAAATGAAGCCGCAATATCAGGGTTGGCCATCTCAGTTTGAATTTCTTGCTCTTCTGTTTCCAGCTTTTCAATTCTAGCTTCTGCATCACTAACAGCGCGTTCTAACTTACGTTTTTGTGAATCACGAGCCTTTTGTTCTTGATAGGAAAGTTTACCTTTATTTTGATTAGCACTAGTAGCACTTTCAGTTTGTTCAGCTTTTGCTTCTTGAACAGCCGCAGCTTGTTTAGCTTTTTCATCTAAGTAGTAGGAATAATTACCATTGTAAATCTTAGCGTGTCCATCACGAACTGAAATAATCTTATTAGCTAACTCATTAATAAAGTAACGGTCGTGAGAAACAAAGAGTAGGGTGCCGTCATAATTATCTAAAGCTTGTTCAAGCACCTCTTTTGCTTCAATATCTAAGTGGTTAGTTGGCTCGTCCATTAGTAGGAAGTTGTCTTTTTCAAGAGACAAAACAGTTAGAGTTAAACGAGCTTTTTGTCCACCCGATAATTGCCCAACTGTCTTATCAATATCTTCAGCAGTAAATAAGAAGGAAGCTAAGATTGAACGAACGTCTTTTTCTGGCATGGTCTTGTGACGATCCCAAATGGTATCAAGGACTGTCTTTGAAGGATCAAGACTTTGAAGTTCTTGATCGTAGTAACCAATGTCTAAACTAGCACCATACTTAATTGAACCATCTTTAGGCTCAAGTTTTTTCATAATTGTTTTAAGTAAGGTAGATTTACCAATTCCGTTTGGCCCGATAATCGCAACTCGGTCATTTTTATTAACTTGAAAGTCAATGTCAGAAACCATAGTTTTATCTGGATAACCGATAGTTAAGTCTTTGGCAATTAAGACTTCTTTTCCTGAAGGACGGTCACTAATAAAGTTAATGCGAACTTTTTGCTTGTGCTTAGGTGGTTTAATTCGCTCCATCTTGTCTAAGGCTTTACGTCTACTTTGAGCACGTTTGGTAGTAGAAGCACGAACTAAGTTCTTTTGAATGAACTCTTCTTCTTTTTTGATTTTTTCTTGTTGCTTCTCATAGGCAGCTTCTTGCTGGTTATCCATCAATTCACGTTCTTTAACGTATTGACTATAGTTACCCTTAAAAGTAGTTAGTTTTCCAAAGTTTAATTCAAAGATTTGGTTAGCTAAGTGATCTAAGAAGTACTGGTCGTGAGAAACAGTAATAATTGCGCCTTGGTAGTTCTTCAAAAATGCTTCTAACCAATCTAAAGTATCTAAGTCAAGATAGTTAGTAGGTTCGTCTAGCAAGAGAACTGGTGGCTTTTGCAACAGTAATTTCACAAAAGCAAGGCGTGTTTTTTCACCACCAGAAAGAGTTCCGATAACTTTCTGCCACGTATTTTCTTTAAAATTGAAACCGTTAAGAATGCTCTTAATTTCAGCTTGATAAGTAAAGCCGCCTTCTTGTTCAAAGTCATAGGCAAGCTGGTCATAGCGTTTGAGCAGGTCTTCATCTTCAGGATGCTCAGCAATTTGTTCCTGCATTTTGGTAATGCGTTTATTTTTTTCAATTAAATTATCAAACACAGTAAGCATTTCGTCCCAGATAGTCTTGTTTTCATCAAGGGCATTTTCCTGGGCAATGTAGCCGACTTTTAATCCCTTATTAATGGTAAATTGACCACTAGTTGGTTCTTGTTGGCCAGTCATAATCTTTAATAAGGTAGTTTTTCCTGCTCCATTAGGACCAACCAGACCAATTCTGGCATTATCAGGAACAGAAAAAGAAATGTTACTGAAAATAGTGTTGCCTCCGAAACGTTGTTCGAGGTCTTGAGCTTGTGCAATAATCATAATAATTTTCTCCTAGAGCTTATTTTAACATAGCAAATGTTTTAAATTTTATGAAAATATTATCTTTGTGAAAATTGTTTCTTGATTTATCCTTGAAGAATGCCTATTATTAGTTTGATTAGTAAATATTTCACATTTTTATTTTATGAAAGAAAGAGGCATCTCATGGATGAAATTAAGATTCCTAAGGCTACCGCTAGACGCTTGCCACTTTATTACCGCTATTTAATTTTTTTGAATGATGAAGGAAAAGAGAAAGTATCTTCAACTGAATTAGCTGAAGCTGTACAAGTAGACAGTGCTTCAATTCGTCGAGATTTTTCTTATTTTGGTGCATTAGGTAAGCGTGGATACGGTTATGACGTTAAGAACTTACTTAATTTCTTTAAAAAGATTTTAAATCAAGATACCTTAACCAATGTTGCCTTAGTTGGTGTTGGTAACATGGGTCATGCGCTTTTAAATTATAACTTTAAGCGTACTAATAATATCAGAATTAGTGCTGCTTTTGATATTAATCCTGAAATTACTGGAACAATTATGTCAGGTGTGCCGGTTTATGACATGAGTGAGATGAAGAAGCAATTGCGTGAACAGCAGATTACCATTGCTATTCTCTGTGTTCCTCAAACTGCAGCTCAAAAGACAGCTAATGAAATGTTTGAAGCTGGAATTAAGGGAATTATGAACTTCACGCCGCTTCGTTTATCTGCTCCATCTAGTGTTCGAGTTCAAAATGTTGACTTAGCCACTGAACTTCAAACTTTGATCTACTTTTTGGATGCAGATAAAGATAAGAACAAAAAATAATTTACTATAATATCGTATTGGTGCACAAGTTTACATAAGCTTGTGTATTTTTTATGTGCTTTTATTTGTAATTAAATAGAAAATAATTTTAAGATATATGAGCATAGAAAAATTATGAGATAGAAATAAGGTAGATAAAATGATTAAAAAACTTGCAGTATATTGTGGTGCAAGGACTGGAAATCGTCCTGATTATACTAAGGCTGCCTATGATTTTGGTAAAAAAATGGCTGATCGTCAAATCGAATTAGTCTATGGTGGTGGAAAGTACGGTCTAATGCGTGCAGTTGCAGATGGTGTGTTAGAAAATGGCGGTATCGTTCACGGCATCATTACTGAAGAATTGAAAGATCGCGGTGCGGCTTACGATAAAGTACAAGATTTTCGTGTAGTTCCCAATATGGATAAGCGAAAAGATACGATGATGAATCTAGCTGATGGAATGGTAGCTTTACCTGGCAGTATTGGAACTTTAGAAGAAATAAGTCAGGCTATTTCTTGGACTGCGATTGGAGACAATGCTAAGCCGGTAGCTTTTTATAATTATGAAGGTTTCTATGATTATTTAAATAAACTCCTTAAGCGGATGAATAAAGATGATTTTTTAGAAAATATCTACCTCAACGCCATTTATTTTGAAACTGATTTTGATAAAATTTTGCAGTTTATGGAAGATTATCAGGCTCCGGCTTATCGGCAGTATTGATGTGTTTTAAGCCTAAGAAGGTAGCGCAAATGACAAAGAAAATTTTACTTTCCTGCGCTGGCGGTTTTTCAACATCTCTTTTAGTTAACAGAATGAAAGAAGCTGCTGAGGCAGAAGGCAAAGATTATAAAATTAAAGCAGTATCGGCAGCACAAATTGAAGGTATCTGTGAGCAAGATGCACCAGACTGCATTTTAATTGGACCGCAAATTAGCTATATGATCGATCAATTGAAAGAAATTGCGAACAAGCATCATGTTCCCTTAGAGGTGATTGGGATGCAGGATTACGGCACCATGAATGGGAAGAATGTCATTGCGCAGGCTGAGAGATTGTTTAAGTAGCCACAAGTTATATTTATATAGGTCCTCAATTATTTGGGGGCTTTTTTTCTTTGACAATATACACTAGAATAAAAATAAAGCGCTATCATAGCTAGTGCATAGGTTGGAGAACTAGAATGGCTACCAATAAAGAAAAAATATATAAGTATATTCAAAAACAGTTTTTAAAAGATCAAGAAGATGGTGATGATAAAGGAGTCGATACTGAAGAAATCGTAGATTATTTGAATATTAAGCGATCAAATGCGAGTGCCTTACTTAATCAATTAGTAAAAGAGAATTTACTTGAAAAAACGACTACCAGACCAGTTCATTATCATTTATCATATAAAATTTGTCATAATGCTTTTGATGATGTAGTTGGAAGTAACAATAGCTTAGCCGAATCTATCAGGCAAGCAAAAGCTGCAATAAACTTTCCTGGCGGAGCGTTGCCAATTCACATTGTGGCAACACCTGGTAGTGGAACTACTTATTTTTCTAAGATAATTATCAAATACGCAAAAGATCAGAAAATAATTCCTGCAGATGCTACCTATCATGAAATAAATTGTCTTTTACTAGAGGATAAACCACAGCAGTTGAATGAAGAATTATTTGGTAAAGATGATAATATTGGTCTCCTTCAAAGATATAAAAATAGCGTTGTGATAATTAATCACTATGAAAAATTGGATTCGGCTCAAATATATAGAATTAATCACATTTTAGATGAGTATAAGAATCAAAATAATAATTTGATAATTTTATCTACTGTACCTACAAACGAAAATAAAATAAATATTCCAATTCAAATTAAACTGCCCCTATTCAATGAAAGACCTTTATCGGAAAAATTGACAATCATTGAAATGATGTTTGAAAAGCAAGCTAAAAATTCAGGTAAGCCAATTATTGTAGGTTCAGATTTAGTTTTAGGACTTGCTAAACATGTGTATGATCGTGGTTTTAAATCTTTAAGTAAACTAATTACTCTTGCAAGTGCAAAAGCATATTTAAGATCACTAGATAATAATGAATCTTCCATAAATATTAATCATGGAGATTTGCCAGATACTTTTGTCTTTAATAAAACTTTAGATGTTAAAGATTTCCAAGAAGCTGAAGAATTAATTAATAATCGTGAGAGATTCATTTTCAAAGGTAATATTAAAGAGAATACTAACGATATAGAACGTAGATATGAAGAAAAATTATATAAGACACTAAATAATAAATATCAAAACTTATCACAAGAAGGATTAAGTCCAGAAAAAATTCAAAGAATTGTATTTACTAGAGTAGAAAAGCTTTTCAATGAATACGGATTTAAGAGAAGGGCAGATAATAATCCAAGAAATGCTGAAACTTTGCAAGAACTGAGTAAAATTGTTCCTCAAAATATAATTAACCTAACCAGTAAATTTTTAACTAAGGCATCTAAAAAGTTAGACCGAAAATTTAATCATAGTATTTTTTATGGTTTGTGTTTACACATTAATTCAGTAATTAATTTAGGAACTAGTAGTCATCAAGAGATATCTGATCTAAAAATTATAAAAATTCGAGAGACGTATCCTAAAGAATATGATCTAACGCATGCTTTTGCAGCACAATTAAACGAATATTTACATTACTCTTTTGATGAGGAACAAATAATTAATTTGCTAATGTTTCTAATTGAGCCTAAACAGACTAAGGAACATCCAGTTGTACTATATGCAATGCATGGAAAAGGCGCAGCACATTGTTTAAGTGAGGTTACAAATAAACTAAATGATACATATAATTCTTTTGCCTATGATATGCAATTAAACAAGAGTCTGGATGAAGTTTATAGCGAATTACGGTCTTTGGTTCTAAAAATTAATCGTGGACAAGGGATTATTGTGATATATGATATGGGGTCATTTAAAGATATTTTTAATAGGATAATCGATGAGACCAACATTCCAATTCGTTTGATAAATATTCCTATTACCTTGGTAGGACTTGAAGTGACGCGACGGGCTTTAAATGCAACAAATATTGATGATATTTATCATGATGTATTGTCTAATTTGCAAACTTGGAATAACAATACCGCTAATAATAAACAGAATATGATTATTACCTTATGTCACACAGGTGAAGGTGGAGCTGTTCAACTAAAGGATTATATTGAACAATATTCTCATTTACAGTTTGTAGTTAAAGCGATGAGTATATCTGATAGGGATGTATTAGCTAAGAACGTACAAGATCTGAGAAAAATCTACAACATTAGATCATTTATTGGAACTTATAACCCAAATTTATTTGGGATTCCATTTATATCTATTACCAAAGTGTTTGAAAATAGTCATAAAGATCTAGATAAAATTTTAAGTTTTATTCCCGTTCATTCTAATTCATCTACATACGATAGAATTTATGATTATTACAATGAAGAACTTAAATATACACCGGTAGATAAATTAAAGGAAACTATGCCACAAGTTTTGGATTCTTTGAATGAACAATACGAGCTAAATGAGGATCAACGTATTGGAGTATTTACTCATATTGTTGGAATTATTGAAAATGCTCTCTCAGGCAAACCTAGACAACAGATAGATATAAATGTTCAAAAAATGCGAGCACTAGAGTCAGATTTTGCATATTTAGAAAAGGTACTTGCACCGGTGGAGAAAAAATTTAATATGGTTTTCAATAATAGTGATTTATATACTATTGCTGCTATATTGAAAAAATTATAGAAAGAAAAAAGATAGCTTATTCAACATGATGTTGATTGAACTATCTTTTTTCTTTGAATTTTTGTACACCATTAGCTAACTTATTAAGTTCTTCTTGTGCACTTCTGTGATACATAAAATCATAAAATAAATTAGCTAGTTTATTATGTTGCTCAGGATCATAAGTTTGAATATCTTCAGTTAAAGTGATTTTACAACCCTTATTTGTATCCTTAGTTGCATAATCAGCAGTAACCACTTCTCCTAAACTAGTAAAAGTTGCAGAATAGATCTTATTACGCTCGAATTTGTTGATAACAACTTTAGTGTTTATAGTTCCATCTCTTCCCTTTAGAGCGTAGTGGGTTCCAGCTGCGATTTTTACATTTTTATTGTTATTTCGTGCTTTTTTGATTTCTTTAGTCAATGAATCCTCTATATAGTCAAAGAAATCATTAGCTGAAAAATCAAATGTTCTAATAATTTTCACCATACTTAAAGTATAAGCGGAAATATAAAAAATAAAAGAACACAAAAAAATTTGGAAATGATTAAAAAATATAAACAGAAAAATGTTGGCTATACACTAATCGAAAAAATCAAAACTATAAATATACACTATTTACTAAATAAGTTTTGAAAAGTGATTAGTGTATATTTTAGCTATTTAAAAGTTAAAAATAATAGTTTCCTGTATACACAAAATTTTTTTGCTAATTTGTGTATATTATGAAAGCGCTTTATTATAAAACTGTAAGTTAAATAGAGGAGAGATAAAAGATGGAAGCAGTAAATTCAAAAGCTGAAGACATCGCAATGGCTATTATCGCAAATTCAGGTGATGGAAGATCAAAAGCTTTTAATGCGTTGACTGAAGCTGAAAATGGAAACTTTGATAAAGCGGAACAACTAATTAAGGAATCAAGTGAAGCAATTGGTAAAGCACACGATGTGCAAACTCAAATGCTAATTGATGAAGCAAACGGAAAAAAGACTGAGTTCAGTATTTTAACTATCCATGCTCAAGATCACTTTATGACAAGTTTATTAGCAAATGATTTGATTAAACACATGATTAAAATGCAAGAAGAAATTAATAGCTTAAAGGAGGAAAAATAATTATGAAATACAATATTTTACTTTTATGTGCAGGTGGTATGTCAACAAGTATCTTAATGAAAAAGTTAGATAAATACGCTTCAGAGAATCATATTGATGTAAATATTAAAGCAACTGGTTTATCTTCAGATTCTTATGTCGAAGAGGCTAAAAATTTTGATGTGATTCTAATGGGACCACAAGTATCCTACAGAATTGATGAAGTTAGAAAAGCAACGCAGATGCCAGTAGAAGCAATTCCTCCTACAGATTATGCGTTAGGAAATGCAAAAAAGATTTTTGCAATAGCTAAAAAACTTGAGGATGAGAAGTAGATGTCACTCATAGGAGGAGAAAAATGGATAAGCTTTTTAATAGTAAATTCATGCAGACCCTACAGAAGTGGGGACAAGATTTAGGAAAAAATAAATTTGTTTCTTCACTTCAATCAGGAATGATGGCATTAATGGGAGTTTTAATGGTGGGAGCCATTTTCCAAATTATTCAAAGTGTATTGGGACCATCAATGCTGAAGGCCATATCAGCAACTAGCCCATGGTATGCATATTTAAATATCCCATATCAATTCACGATGAATTCTATTGCTTTATGGGTAGTGGCATTAATGTCCTTCCAATATGCACGAAAATTAGATTTAACAAGTCCCTTAATTTCAATGCTTGATGCATTGGTAGTATTTATGGCAGTATGTGCACCAATTTCTACTGATAAAGCAGGTGTTATAAGTTTGAATTCAACCTATTTATCGGCTCAAGGGATGTTTATCGGATTTTTAGTAGTTTTTGTAGTGATTCAAATTGAACATTTTTGTTACACCAAAAATATAAGAATAAAAATGCCAGACGTTGTCCCACAATTTTTACAAGATGGTTTTGCAGCTATTATTCCTTTACTGATTGAATTAGTAGTATTTCTGGCAGTTCACATTATTGTTGTATCTGTAACAGCTGGAAAATATACTTTAGCTTCTGGTTTTATGGCATTAATTTCTACACCATTAAATGCTTTAGTATCAACTCCTGGTATGTTTGTATTAGTCTTTATAGCCTTACTTTTATGGACATTTGGTATTCATGGTTCTCTAATAGTAGGTTCAATATTAATGCCAATCACTATTCAAGCAATTGGTGTGAACGCTGCTCTTCATGCTTCAGGCAAAGCCTTACAATTTAATGCTGTATTTTTGATGAATGCTATGTCAGTTGTAGGTGGTACTGGTAACACATTCCCACTCGTATTAATGGGATTAAAAGCAAAATCTAAACAAATTAAAGCCGTATCAAAGGTCTCATTAATTCCAGGATGGTTTAACATTAATGAACCTGTTACATTTGGTATGCCAATTATGTATAACCCAATATTAGCAATTCCATACATTTTGAACGTAATGGTAGTAATGATATTAACTCTAATTGGTTATAAGATCGGATTACTAGTTCCTGCATGGATTCCAGTTATTGCTAACTTACCAATTGGATTTATGGATTTCTTACAAACATTATCTTGGAAGAATATTGTGTGGGACTATCTAATGATTATTCCATCAGCTCTAATTTGGTTCCCATTCTTTAAAGTTTATGACAAACAGCTTTATGCACAAGAACAACAAAAGGCTAAAGAAGAGCAAGAAGAATCAGATGAAGAAACTGCCGATAGTTCAACTACTATGGCTTAATAAAAGATGTATCTAAAGGAGAATAATAATGACTAAATTTCCAAAGAACTTTTTATGGGGCGGCGCTACAGCAGCCAATCAAGTTGAAGGTGGATATAATGAAGGCGGTAAAGGACTATCGGTAACTGATGTTACTACGGCTGGTAGCTTAGAAGAACCGAGATATTTAACCTATACTTTGAATGGAAAAAAGGGAAAAGTTGCTGGTATGTTTGCTAGTTCTCTTCCTGATGGAGCCAAGGGAGAAATATTTGAAGATGAATATTATCCAAATCATACGGCAGTAGACTTTTATCACCACTATAAAGAAGACATCAAGTTATTCGCAGAAATGGGCTTTAAGGTATATAGAATGTCGATAGCTTGGTCTAGAATTTTTCCAAATGGCGAAGAAGAAGAGCCAAATCAAGAAGGATTAGAATTTTATAGAAATGTTTTTAAGGAATTAAAGAAGTATAATATTGAGCCTTTAGTAACTATTTCTCACTATGAAGATCCGCTTTATTTGGGACAAAAGTACCATGATTGGCAAGATCGTAAGATGATTGATAATTACGTTAAATATGCTACAACCTTGTTTAAAGAATATAAGGGATTAGTAAAATACTGGCTAACTTTTAATGAAATTAATTCGACAATCGCATTTTTAGAATTTATGGGTGATAAGATCACTGATGAGGATGCACAGCGCGCATATCAAAAATTACATTATCAATTTGTAGCTAGTGCTCGTGCAGTAAAAGCTGCTCATGAAATTGATCCAGATTATGTTGTTGGTTGTATGATCGCTGGCTCTGTCTCCTATCCAGGTACTCCAGATCCAAAAGATATATTAGAAAATAGACATAGTTGGGAAAAGAACGCATTTTATTGCGGAGATGTTCAATGTAAAGGTGAATATCCAACTTTCGCAAAGCGTTTGTGGGATGAATATAATGTAAAACTAGATATTACAGATCAAGATCGCAAAGACCTTAAAGAAGGAACTGTAGATATGTATACCTTCTCTTACTATTCAACTAGTTTAGTAACCAGCCACAAAGTTGGGGACGAAGGTAAAGGTAATTTTGCAATGGGACAAAAGAATCCTTACTTGAATTATTCTGAGTGGGGATGGTCAACTGATCCAACGGGATTACAATATTATCTAGAAGTTATTTATGATAGATATCACTTACCAATTATGGTTGTTGAAAATGGGTTAGGTGCTATTGATAAGGTTGAAGATGGTAAAATTCATGATCCATATCGTATCGATTATCTTCGTCAGCATATTCAGGCAATGAAGAAAGCTATTAAAGATGGAGTAGATCTACGTGGCTATACCACTTGGGGCTGTATCGATTTAGTTAGTGCAGGTACTGGGCAAATGAGTAAACGCTATGGCTTTATTTACGTAGATCGTGATGATAAAGGAGAAGGTAGTTTGAAGAGAACGCCAAAAGATTCATTTTACTGGTATAAAAAAGTAATTGCTTCTAATGGTGAAGATTTAGAAAACTAAAATTAGATAGCAAAAAAGTCTTTAGAGTGAAAACTCTAAGGACTTTTTTTGACCACTTAGAACTATAAAATGACCGCTTAGTTAATTTCACTAGATTTTAATCTTACATTCATGTTTAATATAATTATCGAAAATGAAACAAGGAAGTGAGAATTGTGAAAGTTAAGCTTGAACTTGATCCAGATCAGAAGGAAACAGAAATAACCATTCATGCTGGCAAGTTAACGCCTGAAATAGAAAGAATTTATCAACAACTTCAAATGGATTCAGATCATCCTGACCAAATTGAGGGAATGATGGACAACACTTCCTACTATTTAAGTATTAATGATATTTTGTTTTTTGAAACAGACGCTAAGCAAGTAATGGCGCACACGACTAGAGAAGCATATTTTGTTAAGTACAAATTATATGAATTAGAAAACTTATTAAGTGGACAGTTCATGCGGGTATCAAAATCGACAATTTTAAATTTAGATCAGATTTATGCTATTACAAAATCGATCTCTAATTGTCAGATTAAATTTCATGATTCATATAAGACAGTCTATGTTTCTAGACGATATTATCGAGATTTAAATGATAGATTAAAAGAGAGAAGGGCATTATCATGAGAAAGGCCAGTTTTGGAAGGATTCTTTGGGGCTTAGGCTTGCTTGCAGCAGCCGCATTTTTAGTTTTAGATCAGCTGCATTTAATTCCAGTCGAATTAGGATTCTGGACAATTTTTTGGACTGTAGTATTTGTAGCGACATTAATTACTTCCCTAATTAATAGAAGTTTAGGCGGGACAATTTTTTCGATTGCATTTTTATTAATTATCTATGCAAAGCCCCTTCACATTGAAAGTATTGTTCCTTGGACAGTGCTTTTAGCAGCATTTTTGGTTTGGGGAGGTTTAAGATTAATCTTCAAAAAAAGTTGGAAGCCAACTGTAATTATTAATGGTGAAAAAATCAGTACTAATTGGTCTGACTTAAAGGCACCTCATAAATTTAAAGCTGAACATGTATTTTCTGATACAACAAGTTCAGATAATGGCGACAATATTGTAATTAGTGAAAAAATGTCTTCTACTTCACGTTATGTTCATTCACAGCATTTAGAGACAGTAACGATAAATGTTTCAATGGGAGACGTTAATGTCTACCTTGATTCAGCAAAGCCAGCTGGGGATGAAGTTATTGCTAACGTGAATATGTCAATGGGAGATTTAACCTTCTACATTCCAACGTCTTGGCGGGTAGACAATCAATTAAATCAAGGATTCAATGATATTACTATTGATGGGGATCAACCAGCAGAGGGACCAACTTTAGTGCTTCAAGGCCGCGCCAATATGGGAGATATTACTGTTAAGAGGGTTTAAAATATCCTTGTTTCAATTTGATGAGAAAATAAAAAAGAAGTAGAATATTTATAGCATAAAAAAAGAGAGCTACTGGTAATAGCTCTCACAAAGCACAAGCCGCTAAAATGCGGTGGTAAAGATTGATAACAAACAAAAAAGTCGCTAGCAACTCAGCCAAAAGTTATCAAGCGGCTTTTTAGTTTGCTCTATTTTTTCTTCCACAAGTCGTGGATAGACTTTATTAGTCTTTTTACAGCTTGCGCCAACTTGTTTGTATCGTTTACTAGTTTTATTAAAGCTAGAAATTGAACTTATAAATGTAATGCTGTAAACTATGTATAGCATGAAAAAAGAGAGCTACTGGTAATAGCTCTCACAAAGCACAAGCCGCTAAAAGTGCGGTGGCAAATATTGATGCAAACAAAAAAGTCGCTAGCAACTCAGCCAAAAGTTATTGAGCGGCTTTTTCATTTGCTCTATTTTCTCTTCCACAAATCGTGGATAGGCTTTATCAGTCTTTTTACAGCTTGCGCCAACTTGTCTGCATCGTTTACTAGTTTTATTAAAGCTAGAACAACACAATCCAAGAGACCAATAAAGGTAAGGACAGCACCAAAAAAGGCTGTCATAAAGCAAAGTGTACCTCCCTTCAGTAAGACTCTGAACAACAGTTATTACACCATTGGCATCATCCCCTCAAGCAAAAGTACTACCGTATATTTAACTTTTTGTGCTTGTTTAATTTTATCAAAAAATTACCAAAATTAATCTACATTTATGAGTAAATTAGCACTTTTTAGCACTCTGGCTACAAAAGTGCTAATTTTTGTGTCTAAATACTTGCTTTTCTTTTATAAACAATGTACTATCGTAATTGTAAGTTAGCACTTATGATATATGAGTGCTAAGTAATATAATTATAGATTTAAATTATGTACAGGAGGGACTAACGTGTTACAACCAATCGGTGATCGCGTGATCGTTAAAGTAAAAGACGAAGAAGAAGAAAAAGTTGGAGGCATTGTCCTGGCTTCTAACGCTAAAGAAAAGCCTCAAATGGGCGAAATTATTGCCGTAGGAAATGGTAAGCGCAACGTAAATGGCGACTTAATTCCTATGTCAGTTGCAAAAGGTGAAACTGTATTCTTTGATAAATACTCTGGCACTAACTTGAAGTACGAAGGCGAAAAGTACTTAGTTCTTCGTGAAAGCGACTTATTAGCTGTCGTTAAGTAATAAAATTTGAAATAAAAGGTGGCATATAATATGGCTAAAGAGATTAAATTTTCTGAAAATGCAAGACACTCATTATTAAAAGGTGTTGATAAATTAGCAGATACTGTTAAGACAACTTTAGGACCTAAGGGTAGAAATGTTGTTTTGGAAAAGAGTTATGGTGCTCCTGACATTACTAACGATGGTGTTACTATCGCCAAGAGTATTGAATTAGAAAACCATTTTGAAAACATGGGTGCAAAGCTTGTTTCTGAAGCTGCACAAAAGACTAACGACATTGCTGGTGACGGTACTACTACTGCTACTGTTTTAACTCAAGCAATCGTTCGTGAAGGTATGAAGAACGTTACTGCTGGTGCAAATCCTGTTGGTATTCGTCGCGGTATTGAAACTGCTACGAAGGCAGCTGTTGACGAATTACACAAGATTAGCCACAAGGTAAGTACTAAGGACGAAATTGCTCAAGTTGCTTCTGTTTCATCAGCTTCAACTGAAGTTGGTAACTTAATTGCTGACGCAATGGAAAAAGTTGGTCACGATGGTGTTATTACTATTGAAGAATCAAAGGGTATTGATACTGAACTTTCAGTAGTTGAAGGTATGCAATTCGATCGTGGTTACTTATCACAATACATGGTAACTGACAACGACAAGATGGAAGCAGACTTAGACAACCCTTACATTTTGATTACTGACAAGAAGATTTCTAACATTCAAGATATCTTGCCATTATTACAAGAAATCGTTCAACAAGGTAAGAGCTTATTAATCATTGCTGATGATGTTGATGGTGAAGCTCTTCCAACTCTTGTTTTGAACAAGATCCGTGGTACTTTCAACGTTGTTGCTGTTAAGGCTCCTGGCTTTGGTGACCGTCGTAAGGCAATGCTTGAAGATATCGCTATCTTAACTGGTGGTACTGTAATTTCTTCAGACTTAGGTCTTGAATTAAAGGACACTAAGATTGATCAATTAGGTAAGGCTGGCAAGGTTACTGTAACCAAGGATTCAACTACTATTGTTGAAGGTGCTGGTTCTAAGGAAGCTATTGCAGAACGTGTAGATCAAATCAAGAAGCAAATTGCTGACACTACTTCAGACTTTGATCGTGAAAAGTTACAAGAACGTCTTGCTAAACTTGCTGGTGGTGTTGCTGTTATCAAGGTTGGTGCTGCTACTGAAACTGAATTAAAGGAAAGAAAGTACAGAATCGAAGATGCTTTGAACGCAACCCGTGCCGCTGTTGAAGAAGGTTACGTTGCTGGTGGTGGTACTGCATTAGTTGATGTTATGAAGTCCATCCAAGGCACTGTTAAGGGTGACAGCGAAGATGCAGAAACTGGTGTTAAGATTGTTATGAAAGCTTTAGGCGCTCCTGTACGTCAAATTGCTGAAAACGCTGGTAAAGATGGTGCTGTTATCTTAGACCACTTAGAACATGAAGACCCAGAAGTTGGTTACAATGCTGCAACTAACAAGTGGGAAAACATGGTTAAGGCTGGTATTATCGACCCAACTAAGGTAACTCGTTCAGCACTTCAAAATGCTGCTTCAATTGCTGCCTTGTTATTAACTACTGAAGCTGTTGTTGCTGACGCTCCAGAAGATGACAAGAACCAAGCTCCTGCAGCTCCAAACCCAGGTATGGGTATGGGAATGTAATTTAGAAACTAATTACATTTACTAATTTAATAGATTGATAAAACACTCCATGATTTTTGATAATCATGGAGTGTTTTTGTGTAGTAGAGTATAATATCTTAATAAAAAATTACAGTTTAATTTTCTATTAAGAAAGAAGATGACAGTGATGACCATTGGCGAAGCTTTAAAAGAAACTAGAAAAAATCTAGGATTATCTCAAACTGAGATGGCATATCCTATTCTAACGAAATCTTATTATTCTAAAATTGAACGAGGAATCCACGAGATTAATGCCAGGGATTTAATTAAGATTTTAGAGATGCATGATGTTGATATTAGTAAATTTCTAGTAAAATGCGGGGTTAAGGATAATAGAATTGATAAAGAATATTGGGGAGAGCAGTTAAGCCAGGCATACTATGATCAAGACTTGAATAAGGTTAAAGAACTAGAATTAGAAATACCAAATATTAAAACAGATAACTATACTAAAGATCTTTTAAAATCGATGATTATTCTGAATAAGGCAAATTTAAAGGGAAGTATAGATACGTTACCTGATGAAATAAAAGAACATGTTAAATCTCTAATTTTCAAAGCAGAAAATTGGAATAACGAAAATCTCAGTTTATTCTCAATTAGTCTTCCTTTATGGTCAGATCAAGAACTGAAACCAATAGTAACCTTTCTTTTGAAAAAATATATTAATATTGAAAACTTTCCACGAGAGATGCAAATTTTAGTTTCTTCAATAATGGTTAATTATCTGTCCCTATTGATTCGATCATCATCACAAAATTTAGACTTAGTAGAAGATATATTCATTTTATTAGACAATTTACCAGTAAAACCATTAAATTGCTTTGGAAAAATAATGAAAAATTTTTATCGAGCATATTTTCAAGGCGATGAGGAAAAAAAACAGGATATCCTAGACTTTTTTACTAACAACGATATGAATAAAATTTCTGAAATTTTAAAGGTGTCAATTTAGACACTTTTTATTTTGCACTAAAGATGTGAGTAAAATGATAAATATAAAAAATAAGTGAAAAATATCAAAGAAACGAGCGTGGGGTGAGAGATATGGGATCATGGTATCAATTTAAATAACCGGCTTTGTAAAAAATATATTTTTTTACAACTATTTGTACATATATAAATAGTAGGAGAAATTTGTTTACTAGGAGAAAAGTAATAATGAAAAATAAAAAGATCTTTTTAGGTATATCTTTGTTTGCACTGGGTATAATTTTTTTGAATAGTAATGGTAATGCGAAGGCTGCTACAGAAGATTCTAACTATAAGTACAGTTCAATAAGTATAGCTAATAGTGATATTCAAAGCATAGACCCATATATCATTATTTTAAATAATCAATTTGCATTATCTGCTGAAGGTAGAAAAATGTTATCGGAAGATCAAATTAAGGAAGCTGAATATTTAATCCGATCATCAAACACATATATAGCAAATAATGGATTAATCATTGATCCAGAAACTAAGGAAGCAATTGTATATAGTCCTTTTGTATCATTTGCAGCTTATAATAAGCATTATACATATGCATGGAAATGGTTTGGAGGGAGGTATTATTTCACATCGAATGCAGCTGTGACAGAACTAGTTTATAAATTTAGGCAGCATGCTAATAATTTAACTGGAGTAGGATTGATTAGTGGTCCTGCAGGAACTATTTTAGCGGGAGCAGCTGCTTGGAAATATAACCAAATTGCTAATGATCTAGAAAATTATAATCATTCTCATAATCAGATTTATATGGATTTGAATTGGAACATGACATATAGTTTTCATATTTTACAATAATGGAATGAGTTACGTATGAATAACCAATTTCAATTTTATCTTATAATACTATCAATAATCGTGAGTTTTATTCTCTATTATATTATTCGACCGAGAATCCCAATTTTATACGAAGCGTTAGTATGTACGTATGTGACTTTATTTTGTCTGTATTTAGTAATACAAGGGGAATACATACTATTAATCGGAGTAGTTATTTTTACTGTATTATCTATTTACTATTGGAAAAAATATTATACTAAAAAAAGTAACTAATTCTTTAAATAATAAATTTTGGATTAATTAACTATTTTTAATAAAAAAATAATTTTATATAGTATAATCTAATAAAAATATTAAATAAGGAGGATTAAATTATGCCGACAGTAGTATTAAATGCTCATCAAAATTTACAAGACAATAAATAGGTGAGCGGAGAATAATTACAATTCATTTTGTTGAATCCGTTCATCAAGGAGGACAAAATGAATCACGTTAAAAAATTAAATCAGTACTTCAAAGAATTAGCTAGAACTTATTATTTATTCTTTAAATCAGCACCTCTAATTGCGATTTGCGTTTTATTATTAGCACCCTTGCAAGCGGTAGTTCCGTTAATTGCCGTAGCAGCTGGACAAAAGGTAATTGATCAAGTTACTACTCATTCACCCTTTATGGAAATGATCATTGTATGGATTGTAGCGACTGCGTTTCAACAGTTTTTACCATCTTTATCAACAATGGTGCAGGGAATTTTAACTGATAAATTAACAGGTTTTATTAACATTAGTTTGATGAAGAAATCTGAAGATCTACAGTCAATTAGGATTTTTGACGACAGTAAATACTTTGATGATTTACAAATGCTTCGAGATGATGCAAGCTGGCGTCCAGTTAACTTAATTGTTTTTGGAGTATCAGTTTTGCAGTCGTTTCTAACGTTAGCTTTTATGTTAGTGTACTTGGCTCGTTATAATTGGTGGCTGGCGCTTTTATTATTAGTTGTAATGGTGCCGCAGAGTATTTCTTACTACCGTATTCAGCAGCAATCATTTGAAACAATGGTTGAAAGAAGCAAGAATGCAAGATATCTACATTACTATAGTAGTTTGTTGTTAGACCGCAGGGATGCTAAAGAAGTTCGACTTTTTAATATGTTTCCTAAAATTATTGAAAAGTATACGACCTTATTTGAACAGACTAAAAGGGATGTAAATCAAATTCGTAAAAAGCAACTCGCTGTTAGTTCATTATTTGTTCTTCTAACTGTTGGAGTGTTTGGTTACGGTTTTTATTGGTTTACTAACTCGGTAAGAACAGGTGCTCTAGAAGTTGGCGTTTTGTTGATGTTTGTTTCTGTAATTGGTTATATTTCCACAAGTATGGCACGAGTAGTGGAAGATAGCAGTCTACTTTATGATTCCTTACTGTGGATTGAAAAGTACTTTAATTTTCTTGAATATCACGATGATTTTAAAAATGGAAAGCAAGAATTTCCTGATGAGTTTAAGAAGATTGAAGTTAAGGATCTTTCATTTACATACCCATTTTCTGATGATGAAGTTTTACACAATATTAGTTTTTCAGTAAATAGTGGCGAAAAGATCGCAATTGTTGGTGAAAATGGATCAGGAAAATCTATTTTAGTAAAGTTGTTAATGCGATTTTATGACCCGACTACTGGAGCTATTTCGATTGATGATGATAATTTAAAAGATTTTAATATTTTTGACTTACATAAAAATTTATCAGCTACTTTTCAAGATTTTTCTCGTTTTAAGTTAACGCTTAAAGAAAATGTAACTACGGGATATTCATTTAATGAAGAGCGAGTAAATAATGTTTTGAAAGCTGCAGGCTTAGAGAATTTGCTCGCTAATGATCATCTGCACCTAAGTACGATTCTAGCTAAAGATTTTAAAAATGGGACTGACTTGTCTGGTGGTCAATGGCAGAAGATTGCTTTAGCACGAGACTTATACGCAAATGGTAAAATTGAATTTTTAGATGAACCAACAGCAGCGTTAGATGCTAAGAGTGAAGCAGAAATTTATGAGCGCTTTTTAAGAGAAAATAACCAAAAAACGATATTCTTTGTTACGCACAGACTATCTGCAGTTAAGTTTGCTGATAAAGTACTCTTTCTTGATAGTGGAAAAGTTAGTGGCTTTGATACTCATGCTAATTTATTGCATAAAAATGCAAACTATCAAGAAATGTATAACTTACAGAAAAATGCATATATTTAATGTTAGAAAAATTCTTCATGCAATTAGGCATGGAGAATTTTTTGATTGTAAAAAGTAGATTTATATCCTTATTGTTTAAATTAATTTAAATATTATCCAGCTGGTGTTACAAATAGTGGTAAAAGTAATACTATATCTATATGGGGTGATAAATATAATATCTGAATCTATGAATTTTAGGCTAGATAAGGCAAGTAAGAGAAATTCAGACTTAGACGAAGAAAGTAAAAAAGAAATGATACGAGTCTTGGCAGTAGAGAATGGCTTAATAGAAGATACCGATAGAGACGTTAAAAGTCTTGATAAGTATTTTAAAGATCTGGGTACCTAAAAAATGTACAATATTATACTTTCTACTATCTAATGATGAAATAAAAGAAGTTACTGAAGCGATCCATTAGTTATTTACTATTGCGTTGATAAGAAGAAAATCTAAGGTTTACCACTATTACGACTCATCGTGAATTAAGAAAAGGAAATTTAGATTAAGATAGAAATACTAAACGTTGAATTCTTCATGCAAGCAGGCATGGAGAATTTTTTTTATAATTTCGTATAAAAACAGAGTGAAGATCAATTCTAATTGACTTAAAATTATTGGTAAATAAAGAAATAGGAAAAATACGGTGGAAACAATGGAAAGAACCGAGATAGGCAAATTTTTATATCAAGAACGTAAAAAGAGACACTTAACACAGAAAAATTTTCTAGGTGGAATAGTTTCCGTTTCCCAGTATTCACGTGTAGAAAGTGGAGAGCAAGACTTAAGGACAAGTGATTTTTTTAAAATAGTACAGTTGAATCATATCAATATTACTAATTTATTAAATCCAAATGATCAAAGAGATAATAAGGAACTAGAAGATAAAAAATTAAATGAATTGGCTATTGCATTTTATGAACGAGACCTTGATAAGATAAAGCAAATTAAAGACGAGTCTAAGAAAAATGATGCTTTTACTACTTTACTATTAAACGCTACTTTGATGGAAAAAATTTTAGAAAATAATCTTGATGACCTTGATCCAAAAATAATAGAAAAATTTTCAAAAAAACTAGATGAAGCTGAAGATTGGACAACAGATAAGATTTTTCTACAGCTATTTGGAAGTTCAATGATGATCTTTAATATGGATCGATTGAATATGTATATGAAGAAAATTGTGAAAAGATATGGAAACACAATAAATCAATATTCTTTTGAAAGACAGAGAAGAATAGGGTCTATCTGTATTAATTATTTAGGGAGAAGCTATAAAGACAATGATAGAACTCAATTAAGTCAAGTTTTGTTGATCCTTTATAATATGTCAGCTATTCCAGATTTATTAATGTATAAGTTACTTGGCCAATATTTTGAAGCATTATTTACAAATGATAGAGAAAAAGCTGATGAGTTGCTAAAAGTGTTATCTTTCTCAGGTTATGAGATATTCGTAATGAACTTGCCAAAATAATTTGCAAATTTGCAAATTTTAACAAATATAGCTGAGAAATGATTATAGTTTAATTAAACATTTATTCAATCGCTAGAAAATAATAATATGAAAGGGCTCACTCTATGAACGAATATTTAAAAAATATAAAGTACCGTACCCTTCTAAATTCTGACTTAATTGATTCAATTGGTAATAGCTTATATGATATTGTTTTTGTCATTTATGCTAGTACTGTTCCAAATAAATCTCTTGCTGTTTCACTCGCTTCAATGGCTACTATAGTACCGGCTTTATTATCAGTGATAATTGGTGTTTGGGCAGATCGAGCTTCTAAAAAAGTAAACTATATGATTCTTACTCGTTTGAGCCAGGCACTACTTTTTATGGCACTCGCATTTTTAATCGGTTTGAATAAATCTTTTGGACTATTTTTAGTATTGCTGCTGATTAATATCATTTCAGATATTTTAGGAAATTTTGGAAATGGTTTATCGCTTCCGCTCCTGCAGCATTCGGTTGCTGAAAAAGATTTAAACTCAGCCATGGGATTATATACTGCTTCTAACACCACTATTCAATTAATTTTCCAGGCTATTGGAGCTACATTAATTGTCGGTTTTAATTATAATTATCCGCTTTTTGGATTGATTAATGCAGTGACATTTAGTCTTGCTGGACTAATTATTTTTGCTCATAGGCAACAACTCCAAGTTGCTGAGAGTCAGATAAAAAGTCTGAATACTGACAATGCAGAATCAAATAGCTCTATCAAAAATTCATTTAATCTTTTAACTAGAAAAAAGAGATTATTAATAATTATAATATTAGCTGTTGGCATCAATTTTTTAGGTGCAGCCATGATTCCATTAATTAATGTCTCACTTTTAAAATATAAAGCATTATATTTTTTTAATTATGGGTATACTGTGGCTGGAATAAACATTCTATTTTCAGTAGGTACTATTTTAGGTGCTTTATTTGTTAATGATTTTTTTAAGAAAAGTTCTATTGAGAGTTTGCTAAGTTACTGTTCACTTTCCTTGTTACTAGCTATCGTACTTATTAGACATACATCGTTTTGGCTATTAGCAATTATTATTTTAATTACAGGATATTTAGCTGGAAAAATAAATCCTCGCCTCAGTGCTTTAATTATGACGATAGTACCTGATACGCAGTTGGCATCTACAAATGGTCTTTTTCAAATGTTAGTATTAATTGGTGCGCCTATAGGACAAGTATTATTTTTAGGAATAGCAAATGGATTTTCTCCTTTATATAGCTGGATTCTATTTTCAATATTGGCTGTAGTTTTAGTGATTATAACTTCCTTTTTCAAAGTGAAATTAAAAAGATCTATATCACTCTCAGTTGATGAATAGTATAAAATTCTTCATGCAAGCAGGCATGGAGAATTTTTTTGCACCTCAAGAGTTAACATTTTTAAGTGATTTTTACGTTATAATAGAACATAGGTTTTTGGAAGAAAGGATATTTGGTAACGAATGGCAAAAAAAGATACGACACCAATGATGAAGCAATATTACGAAATTAAGGAACAATATCCCGATGCGTTTTTGTTTTATCGTGTGGGTGATTTCTATGAATTATTTGAAGATGATGCAATCAAAGGTGCACAAATTCTAGAATTAACCTTAACTCATCGTTCAAATAAAACTAAAAATCCAATTCCAATGGCAGGCGTGCCTCATTTAGCTGTGGATACTTACGTTAATACTTTAGTAGAAAAGGGCTATAAAGTAGCACTTTGTGAACAACTTGAAGATCCGAAAAAAGCTAAAGGGATGGTTAAACGCGGAATTATTCAATTAATTACGCCAGGTACCATGATGCAAGAGCGGCCAGATCAAGCAAAAGACAGTAACTATTTAACTTCTGTTATTTCTACAAATTCTGGCTTTGGTTTAGCCTACAGTGACTTATCCACTGGGGAAACTTTTTCCACTCATCTAGCTGACTTTGAAGGAGTAGCAAACGAATTATTGTCACTTCAAACACGAGAAGTTGTATATAACGGCCACTTAACTGACTTAAATAAGGATTTTTTGAAGAAGGCTAACATTACTGTTTCTGAACCTGTTGAAGTTGATGGCGAACATGCAGAAATTTCTTACGTAGCTCAAAATTTAACTAATGATGCTGAAATTAAAGCTACTAAGCAATTAGTTGCATATCTTCTTTCAACCCAAAAGCGTAGTTTAGCCCACCTGCAAGTTGCTCAAAGCTACGAACCAACGCAATACTTGCAGATGTCTCACACGGTTCAAACTAACTTAGAGTTAATTAAGTCAGCTAAAACATCTAAGAAGATGGGTTCTTTATTCTGGCTTTTAGATAAGACTAGTACTGCTATGGGTGGACGTTTATTAAAATCTTGGATTGAGCGACCACTTCTTTCAGTTACAGAAATTACACGTCGTCAAGAAATGGTTCAAGCCCTTCTTGATGATTACTTTACCCGTGAAAAAGTTATCGACAGCTTAAAGGGTGTGTATGACTTAGAAAGATTAACAGGTCGAATTGCTTTTGGTTCAGTTAATGCACGTGAAATGCTTCAATTAGCGCATTCTTTAGGTGCAATTCCTAAAATTTTGAATTCACTGCTTGAAACAAATAATCCACATCTGCAAAATTTTGCAAAACAAATTGACCCACTAAAAGGAATTCATGACCTAATTGTCAACACTATTGTGGATAATCCACCGCTTCCAACGACTGAAGGTGGATTAATTAGAGAAGGCGTTTCAGAACAATTAGACCGCTATCGAGACGCCATGAATAATGGTAAGAAGTGGCTATCTGAAATGGAGAGTCATGAACGTGAAGTAACTGGAATCAATAATCTAAAAGTTGGTTATAACAAAGTTTTTGGCTACTATATTGAAGTTACAAATTCCAACAAGAGCAAGGTGCCAACTGATCGCTACACTAGAAAGCAGACCCTAACTAATGCAGAACGTTACATTACGCCTGATCTAAAGGAACATGAAGCTTTAATTTTAGAAGCTGAAGCAAAATCAACTGGTTTAGAATATGACTTATTTGTAAAGCTGAGAGAAGATGTTAAAAAGTACATCCCCGCCTTGCAAAAACTAGCTAAACAAATCGCAAGTCTAGATGTTTTAACTAATTTTGCGACAGTCAGTGAACAAAATAACTATGTTCGTCCTAACTTTGTGACTGATAAACAAGAAATCAATGTAGTCAATGGCCGTCACCCAGTTGTTGAACAAGTTATGACCGCTGGTAGCTACATCCCAAATGACGTGAAGATGGATCAAGATACTAATATTTTCTTGATTACGGGACCAAATATGTCTGGTAAATCAACCTATATGCGTCAGATGGCTTTAATAGCAATCATGGCGCAGATTGGTTCGTTTGTTCCAGCTGATAGTGCAACTTTACCAATTTTTGATCAAATTTTTACCCGAATTGGTGCAGCAGATGATTTGATTTCTGGTCAGAGTACTTTTATGGTAGAAATGAGCGAAGCAAACGACGCTTTGCAACATGCAACTAAGCGATCGCTAGTTTTGTTTGATGAAATTGGCCGAGGTACAGCTACTTATGACGGAATGGCACTTGCTGGTGCAATTGTTAAGTACCTTCATGATAAGGTTGGCGCAAAGGCCTTGTTTGCTACACACTACCATGAATTAACCGATTTAGATCAAACGCTCAAGCATTTGAAGAATATTCATGTAGGAGCAACAGAAGAAAATGGAAAGTTAATTTTCTTACACAAGATTCTTCCAGGACCTGCCGATCAATCTTATGGTATTCATGTTGCTCAATTAGCAGGCTTACCACACAAGGTTTTGCGTGAAGCAACAACAATGCTTAAGCGGTTAGAAAAGCAAGGCGCAAGTGAATTGCAACCAGCTAGTGAACAACTTGATCTCTTTGTTCCTGAAGAAGCGAGTGTACCAGCAATTTCAGATGATGAAAAAGATGTATTAGATGAGATTCAAAATGTGTATCTTGCTGACAAGACACCGCTCCAAGTGATGGAATTAGTGGCTCAGTGGCAGCAGGAATTGAAAGATAAGGACTGAGAATCATGAGTAAAATTCATGAACTTTCGCCTGAATTAACTAATCAAATTGCAGCTGGTGAAGTTATTGAAAGACCAGCGAGTGTTGTAAAAGAATTATGTGAAAATTCTCTTGATGCAGGAAGCAAGCGAATTAGAATTGACTTTATTGATGCTGGTTTAAAACAAATTACAGTTCAAGATAATGGTAGCGGAATTGCTAAAGATCAAATTGATTTAGCCTTTACTCGTCATGCAACTAGTAAGATTGCGACTGAACGGGACCTATTTAATATTTCTACTTTAGGATTTCGCGGAGAAGCTTTAGCCTCAATTGCAGCAGTTTCGCACGTAGAAGTAACTACAAGCAATGATAATTTAGGTGGCGTCCGTGCGATCTTTTCAGGTAGTGAAAAGAAGCTTCAAGAAGATGCCGCTTCACCAAAGGGAACCAAAATTACAGTTAGCGACTTATTTTTTAACACGCCAGCTCGTTTAAAATATTTGCGCTCTGAAAGAACTGAAATTTTAAAAATTGTTGATATTGTTAACCGCTTGGCTTTAGGACATCCAGATGTTTCGTTTACGTTAACCAATAATGGGAAAATCTTGTTAAAAACCAATGGACGTGATGATTTAAGGCAAGACATAGCTAATATTTATGGTCGTCCGCTTGCTGAAAAAATGGACGTCCTTAAGGGAAACAGTCCTGACTTTAAGATTAGCGGCCTAATTTCTGACCCTAATACTACTCGATCAAACCGTAACTCTATTTCCTTATTGTTAAATGGACGCTATATCAAAAACTACCGTTTAACCCAAGCAATTATGGCTGGCTATGGCAATAAATTAAGACCGCGTCGTTATCCGATTGCAGTAGTAAAAATTGAGCTTGATCCTCTTTTAGTTGATGTCAATGTTCATCCAACTAAGCAAGAAGTGCGTTTGTCAAAGGAGCAAGAGTTAGAGCGTCTATTAACTACCAGTATTTCTGAAGCACTCGAGCAAAATAATCAGATTGATTCAGGGCTAAATAATTTATTAACGCCTAAAAAATCGACTAATGTTGATCAATTGAAATTCAACTTAAATAAAGATGTAGTTAATACAGCTCGTCCTGTTGAATTTACTCCGCAGGTTGAAGCAGACCAAAGTGCCGAAGTGCATGAAACGGCTGCTAATTTTGTTAGCTTAGATCAGGTGCGTAATGATGATAAATATGTGATTACGTCAACTTGGGATGACAATGTAAATCAGCAAGTACAATTGAGTCCTTTTGATGAAGAAAAAGATATTCAAGGAAAAGATGATAGTATTATCTCATCTGGGGATGAGATTTTAGCTAACAATCTACCTGAATTGACTTATATGGGACAAACTAAGTCTTACTTGATTGCTCATAATGAGGAAGATCTCTATTTAATTGATCAAGTTAACGCATATCGTCGTTTAGCTTATGATCAAATTCTTCAAGATTTAAATAGTGAAAATATTTCTCAGCAAGGTCTTCTTAGCCCCTTAATTTTGGACTTTAGCAATGTTGATTATTTAAAATTAAAAGAAAATCTAGAAAATCTTCAAGAGTTTGGTTTATTTTTAGAAGATTTTGGTCAAAATAGCCTGATCTTGAGAACATATCCTATTTGGCTTCAGCCTGATGTTGAAAAAAATGTCCAGATGATTTTGGACTTATATTTAAATCAAACTGAGCATGATACCTCTAAGCTTAAAGCGCAAATTGCCGGCGAAATAACTATGCGTCAAAGTGCTAGAAGAAGAGTGCTCAATCCAGTTGAAGCACAAGAGTTGTTAAAGAATTTAAGAAGTAGCAGTGATCCTTATCAAGATTTTGAGGGGAGAATAATTATTATCCAGTTAAGCGAAAATGATCTTAACAAGATGTTTAAAAAAGATGAGTAGGTAAAATGTTTGAATATCTCAAAGGAATAGTAACAAAAATTGATCCAGCTTATATCGTTCTAGATGTAAATGGAGTTGGCTATAAGATTCTTTGTCCCACTCCTTATAGTTATGATGAAAATCAACCTGCAACAATTTACGTTGAGCAAGTTGTAAGAGATACGGGAATTACTCTATATGGTTTTTTATCTTTAGAAGATAAAGAATTATTTTTAAAATTACTAAGTGTTTCAGGAATTGGACCTAAGTCTGCTGTGGCAATTATGGCTGCTGAAGACACTGATTCTTTGGCTAGTGCAATTCAAAATGGTGAAGTAAAATACTTAACTCGTTTCCCAGGAGTAGGAAAAAAGACTGCTTCTCAGATTGTCTTAGACTTGAAGGGAAAACTAGGCGATTATGTAAAAAAATCAACTGCTGCTGCCGATCTTACTCCAAGTTTGCAAGATGCTTTACTTGCCTTAGTAGCGCTTGGTTATACCCAAAAAGAAGTTGATCGAATTACGCCAAAATTAGCAAAATTACCTGAAAATACTGCTGATGGTTATGTTAAGGAAGCATTAGCTTTACTACTTAAGAAATAAAATTTAGAAATTAATTGATGATAGGGAAGTGAAAAATGTGAATGATGAAGAACGAATTATAGGAGCAGAAAGCAGTGAAGAAGATGAAACAATCGAATTGTCGCTGCGTCCGCAACTACTTGCTCAATATATTGGGCAAGATAAAGTTAAAAGTGAGATGAAAATCTACATTCAGGCAGCAAAACAGCGTGATGAAGCCTTAGATCATGTTCTTTTATATGGACCTCCTGGATTAGGTAAGACTACATTAGCCTTTGTAATTGCTAATGAAATGGGAGTTCATTTAAAGAGTACATCCGGACCAGCAATTGAAAAGGCTGGAGACTTAGTAGCGCTACTTTCAGAATTGAATCCGGGGGATGTTTTGTTTATTGATGAGATCCACCGTTTAGCTAAACCGGTGGAAGAGGTTCTCTATTCAGCAATGGAAGATTTTTATATCGATATTGTTGTTGGAGAAGGTCAAACAACGCATGCAGTCCATGTACCGCTACCTCCTTTTACCTTAATTGGAGCAACCACTAGAGCAGGTCAATTGTCTGCACCGCTAAGAGATCGTTTTGGAATTATTGAACACATGCAGTACTATTCTGTTGAAGATTTAGAAAAAATAATACAAAGATCTAGTGTAGTTTTTAATACAAAGATTGATCCTGAAGCTGCAATTGAATTAGCGCGTCGCTCTCGTGGAACTCCTCGTGTTGCTAACCGTTTGCTTAAACGTGTTCGTGATTTTGCTGAAGTAAAAGGTGAAGAAGCTATTTCTTTAGTAACAACTAAGCACTCACTGCATTTGTTAGAAGTTGACGATGAAGGACTAGATCAGACTGACCGGAAACTTTTAAGAATGATGATTGAAAACTATGGCGGAGGTCCAGTTGGAATTAAGACAATTGCAGCTAATGTAGGGGAAGATACAGATACAATTGAAGAAGTATATGAACCATATTTACTACAAAAAGGGTTTATTACTCGAACTCCTCGAGGCAGAAGCGTTACACAAAAAGCTTATCTGCAATTAGGTTATCCACCAAAAGATGAAAAGTAAGTTTTTAGTTAAGCTAAAAATACGGTATAATTATTATTTGAAAGTTAATTAATAAAAATAATGAGGTGTAATACTTTGAATACATTTTTCTTAGCACAAAGTGCTGCTGGTATGAATAATATTTTTATGATCATTGCAATGATTGCAATTTTTGTTTTCTTCTATTTCTCAATGATCAAGCCACAAAAGAAGCAACAACAAGAACGTATGAAGATGATGTCTGAACTTAAGAAGGGCGACCAAGTAATTATGGTTGATGGTCTTCATGGTAAAGTTGATTCAATTAATGATAGTGATAAGACTGTCGTTATTGATGCAGACGGAATCTTTTTAACATTTGAAAGAATGGCTATTCGTCGTGTTCTTCCAACTGCTGCAGCTCCTGCACAAGACCTTAAGGCTAATGAAGCTAAAGAAGAAAAAGTTGAAACCGAAGAAAAGACTGTTGAAAAAGACAGTAAGCCAGAAGAAAAAGCTACTGATACAACTGAAAACACTAATTCAGAAGATAAATAAAAAACGTCCTTGCGGACGTTTTTTATTTTTTTATTGTCATGACTAGTATTGTAAAATAGAATTGGTAAAGTTAATTTTTATTAAGTAGGTAGTTAGAATGAAAAATATTCCAGTTGTTATGATTATTTTTGGTGGCTCCGGAGATTTAGCTCATAGAAAGCTTTATCCAGCCTTATTTAATTTGTATCAAAAAGGTTTAATTCATGATCATTTTGCTGTAATTGGTACAGCTAGAAGACCTTGGAGCCATGAATATTTGCAAGAACAAGTAGTTGAAGCTGTTAAAGAAAGCTGTGACAACTTTGATGAAAAAGAAGCAAAAGAATTCGCTTCACATTTTTATTACCAGTCTCACGATGTAACTGATATTGGCCACTACATTGCCTTAAAGGAATTAGCAGCTAAACTTGATGAAAAATATCAAGCACAAGGAAATCGAATTTTCTACATGGCTATGGCACCAAGATTTTTTGGTACAATTGCTACTCATATTAATGATCAAAAATTGCTTGGTAGCGGCTTTAACCGTTTAGTAATTGAAAAGCCATTTGGTCATGATTTAGCTTCAGCAGAAAAGTTAAACCGAGAAATTGGCGAAAGTTTTGATGAAGAGTCGGTATATCGAATTGACCACTATCTTGGAAAAGAAATGGTTCAAAATATTATGCCTCTAAGAATGACTAATCCAATTGTTAAGAATATCTGGAATAATGACTATATCGCAAATATGCAAGTAACTTTAGCAGAAAGTCTAGGAGTAGGAACTCGTGGTGGTTACTACGAAACATCAGGTGCTTTACGTGATATGGTTCAAAACCATATTTTCCAAATTATTACACTTTTAGCTATGCCTGAGCCTAAAGGACTTGATTCAGACCATATTCACCAAGCTAAACAAGAATTATTAGATAGCCTAGTAATTCCAACTCCAGAAATGGTTAAAAAGCATTTTTCACGGGGACAATATTTGGCTGATGATAATGAAGTAGAATATTCAAAGGCTGATCAAGTTGCACCGGATTCTAAAGTAGAAACATTTGTGGCTGGAGAAGTTAAATTCAAAAAGGGTCCAGTAGCTGATGTACCAATTTACTTTAGAACTGGTAAGAAGATGAAGGATAAGGTTTCTCGCATTGATATTGTTCTTCACCATATGAATAATTTATACGGTAGTGCACATTCAAATAATATCTCAATTATTATTGATCCGATTAGTGAAATCTACTTCACAATTAATGGAAAGAAGATTATCTCTGAAGGGTTAAGAAGAGAAAACCTTAGCTATAAGTTTTCTAAGGAAGAAATGGAGCAAGTTCCAGATGGCTACGAACGATTGCTTCATGATGTGTTTGTAGCAGATAGAACTAACTTTACTCATTGGTCAGAATTGAAGCAATATTGGAAGTTCGTTGATGCAGTTGAAAATGCTTGGCAAGATGAAAATAAAGATGTTAAGCAGCTTGAACAATATCCAAGTGGTAAGTTCGGTACGGAATCAAGTAATCATATTTTTGAAAAAGATAGCGAACACTGGATTTACCGTTAATGGATTTACTACCTAAGAACAATACTAGTCGTAAGATTATTCATATTGATATGGATGCCTTCTATGCTTCAGTAGAAATGCGAGATAACCCTAACATTAGAGATAAGGCAGTCTTGATTGGTGGAGATCCTAATAAAAATAAGGGTCATGGTGTTGTGGCAACAGCCAATTATATTGCTCGGCGTTATGGAGCCCATTCAGCCATGCCTACGGCCAAGGCAGTGAGATTAATACCAGCAGAGAAGTTAGTAATTATTCAACCAAATTTTGAAAAGTATCGCGCTGTATCAGCTAAAATTCATCAATTGATGCATAAGATAACTGATCGAGTAGAATCGGTTGCATTAGATGAAGCATATTTAGATGTTACTGAAAATAAGCTTAATTTAACCGATCCAGTTCGTATTGCCGCTTTACTTCAGGAACGAATCTATCAAAAAGTTGGTCTAACTAGTTCATTTGGTGTATCTTATAACAAGTTTTTAGCTAAGATGGGGTCAGAATATGCAAAACCTTTTGGTAGAACTGTAATTAAATCAGAAACGGCTCTCGATTTCTTAGCAAAACAACCGATAAAGAACTTCCCTGGTATTGGGCCAAAGACAGAAGAAAAATTGGCAGAGATGGGAGTTTATACCGGAGCTGAGCTAAGAGAAATTTCAACCGATATTTTAATTAAAAAATTTAATCGAATGGGTTATCTCATGGCTCAGCATGCCCATGGTATTGACTTAAGAAGTGTCGTGACTGATTCAGAAAGAAATCGAAAGTCAATCGGTATTGAACGTACTTTTAATCAAAATCTATTTAATGAAAATACTGCTTTAACAAAGTTACGTTCTTATAGTGGCGAACTTGAAAAAAGCCTAAAAGAGCGCCACTTTCTTGCAAATTGCGTCGTCTTAAAAGTACGCGATGCTAATTTTAAGACAATTACTAAAAGAAGGAAGCTAAAGCAGGGCACTAATGATAAAATTGTTATCTACGATACTGGGCGTGCTTTGTTTGCAGCAGAGAAAAGCATGCTTTCAACTGGAATCCGGCTTTTAGGCCTTACGGTCACTGATTTTGAAGAGCATCCCGTTGAGAATATATCGCTAGAAATTTTTGATAATGAGTAATGATAAAATAAAAAGAAAAATTTAGGAGAGAGAATTAATGGCAACTTTTGATGAAATTTATGAAAAGATAAAAGAATATCCAACAATTATTTTGCACCGTCATACTAGCCCAGATCCAGACGCAATTGGTTCTCAAGCTGGTTTGGCTAGATCTTTGAGATTGGCTTTCCCTGATAAAAAGATCCTTTGTGCTGGTGAAAATGATGAAGGTGACTTAATTTGGATTAACAAGATGGATGAAGTTAAGCCAGAAGACTACAAGGGTGCTTTAGTTATTACAACAGATACTGCAAATACGCCTCGTATTTCTAATAAAAACTATGACAAGGGAGATCTTTTAATTAAGATTGACCACCACCCAGATGTAGATCCATACGCAGATATGAGCTACGTTGATCCAGATGCACCAGCTGCTTCTGAGATTATTTTTGATTTCTTAAAAGCAGAGAACTTACCAATTACTAAGGAAGTTGCAGCGGCTTTATATGCAGGTATTGTAGGTGATACTGGAAGATTTATGTATCCTGAAACTTCAGCTCATACTTTTGATGTTGCAGCTGAATTAACTAAAACTGGAATTAATATTACCGATATTGCTAGAGAAATTGCGGATGTTACTTTTGATGAAGCAAAATTACAGGCTTGGGCAATGGATAAGATGGAAATTGATCCAGTTGGAGCAGCTTACACAATTTTGATGCAAGATGATTTGAAGAAACTGGGATTAACTGATGATCAAGCAAATGTTGCTGTTTCAACTCCTGGTCGAATTAAAGATGTTTTAGCTTGGAATGTATTTGTAGAAAAGCCAGATGGAACTTTCCGCGTTCATTATCGTTCAAAGGGCCCGGTTATTAATCATTTAGCCGAAAAGCACGATGGTGGTGGACACGCACTAGCATCTGGAGCTAATGCAAAAGACATGGATGAAGTAAAGCAAGTCTTTAATGAAGTAGTAGAAGTAACAAAGAAGTATAAAGAAGAACATGGCACAAACAAGTAGTATATTTAAAAATGAAAAAATCCGGCCAGAATTACAAGCTGGATTAGAAAAAATTAATTTTACGAAACCAACTAAAGTGCAGTCTTCGGTTATCCCTGCACTTTTAAATAAAAAGAATGTTGTAGTGCAAGCTGCAACTGGATCCGGAAAGACGCATGCTTATTTAATACCAATTTTGAATATGATTGATGAGAGCGCACCAGTAACACAAGCAATCGTTACTGCACCGAGTCGTGAATTGGCAAATCAATTGTATAAAGTTGCACGTCAATTAAGGGATGCTAGTGGTTTAAATATTTCAATTGAATATTTAGGCGGTGGAAATGACCGTAATCGCCAAATTGAGAAGGCAGAAAGCAGAGCTCCGCAATTAATCATTGCAACACCAGGTCGCTTACATGATTTTGCATCCAAAAAATTTATTAACTTGGAGAATGTAAAGGCCTTTATTATTGATGAAGCTGACATGACTTTAGACATGGGCTTTTTAGGTCAAATGGATGAAATTATGTCTAAGCTGGACAAAAAAGCAGTCTTAGGTGCATTTTCAGCCACGATCCCTGTTAAGCTCGAAAACTTTTTAAGAAAGTACATGTCAAAGCCAGAATTTATCGTTATTGATAATCCGGCAATTATTGCACCAACGATTCAAAATGATTTAATTGACGTAGGGTCAAGAGATAAGAAATCAATTTTGTATAAGTTATTAACAATGGGACAACCATATTTAGCTCTTGTTTTTGCTAATACGAAAAAGACTGTTGATGAATTAACTGACTACCTTGAAGAACAAGGCCTTAAAGTGGCAAAAATTCATGGTGGAATTACTGAACGCGAACGAAAGAGAATTATTCGTCAAGTTAGAGAAGGACAATATCAATATGTGGTAGCTAGTGACTTAGCTGCTCGCGGAATTGATGTACCTGGCGTTAGCTTAGTAGTTAACTATGAAATCCCAAAGGATTTAGAGTTTGTAATTCACCGGATTGGTCGAACAGGCAGAAACGGACTTGAAGGACATGCCATTACCTTAATCTATGATGATGAAATGAGTCAGATTGAAGACTTAGAAAAATTGGGTATTCATTTTGACTTTAAAGATCTTAGAAATGATGAATTAGTTGAAAGAACTCACTATCACCGAAGAGATAATCGTCAAACGCGCAGCCATAAACTTGATAACCGTATGATCGGTATGGTTAAGAAAACCAAGAAAAAAGTAAAACCGGGCTACAAGAAGAAGATTAAGCAGGCCATTCAAAAAGATCGTCAGCAAAAACGCAAGCTTGAAGAACGTCATCAAATTCGAAAAGCAAAGCGTAAACGTAAGCGTGAACGTGAGCAAGCACGTAGTAATTTTGACAACTAGAAAATTTGTAGTAAAATAAAGCACGTTTAGGACATATTATTAAAGTGTTTTTTTCAAAGAGAGGACTGCTTGGTGAGAAGGTCTAGAAAATATTTAGTAATGCTACCTAAGTTAATTAGAGAAATAAATATTTAAAGAGGTAACAAACACTGTTGCAATCAAGGTGGTACCGCGCTGGGAGCGTCCTTGTTTTATGCAATAGTGTTTTTTATATTTGTAGGAGAACTTTTTATGAAACAATTGACTAGTTCACAAGTACGTCAAATGTTCTTGGACTTTTTTAAAGAGCATGGCCACATGGTTATGCAAAGTGCATCATTAATTCCACAAGATGATCCAACCTTGTTATGGATTAACTCGGGTGTTGCTACAATGAAGAAATATTTCGATGGTTCTGTTGTTCCTAAGAATCACCGAATTACTTCTTCTCAAAAATCAATTAGAACTAACGATATTGAGAATGTTGGTAAAACCGCTCGTCACCAAACTTTCTTTGAAATGCTTGGTAACTTCTCAGTTGGGGATTACTTTAAAAAAGAAGTTATTCCTTGGGCTTGGGAATTTTTAACTAGTCCAAAATGGTTAGGTCTTGATCCAGATAAGCTTTACGTAACTGTTTACCCTAAGGATACTGAAGCATACCACATGTGGCACGATGTTGTTGGTTTACCTGAAGACCATATTGTTAAGCTGGAAGACAACTTCTGGGATATTGGTGAAGGTCCATGTGGTCCTGACTCAGAGATTTTCTATGATCGCGGTCAAGAAAATAACGATGTGGCTGAAGATGACCCAGAAAACTTTCCAGGTGGAGAAAACGCTCGCTATCTTGAAATTTGGAACATCGTATTTTCACAATTTAACCACTTACCAAATGGTAAATATGTTGACCAACCACATAAAAACATTGATACCGGTATGGGATTAGAACGTGTAGTATCAATTATTCAGGATGCTCCAACTAACTTCGAAACTGACTTATTTATGCCAATCATTAAGGAAACTGAAAAGTTAAGTGACGGCAAGAAATATGCCACAAATAAAGAAGATGATATTGCATTTAAGATTATTGCTGACCATGTTCGTGCAGTAAGTTTTGCGATTGCTGATGGTGCACTTCCTTCAAACTCAGGACGTGGATATGTTTTACGTCGTTTAATTAGACGTGCTGACTTAAACGGCCAACGTTTAGGTATTAAGGGTGCATTCTTGTACAAATTAGTGCCTGTAGTTGGTGAAATTATGAAGAGCCACTATCCAGAAGTTGTCGACCAACAAGCATTCATTCAAAAAGTAATTAAGAATGAAGAAGAAAGATTCCAAGTAACTCTTTCATCTGGTCTAAACTTGCTTGATAACATCATTGCTGAAGCTAAGAAGAGTGATGATAAGACTATTTCTGGTAAAGATGCTTTCAAGTTATTCGATACTTACGGCTTCCCATATGAACTAACTTTTGAAGCTGCTCAAGATGCAGGTCTTAAGATTGATAAAAAGGGCTTTGATGAGGAAATGAAAGCTCAAAAGGAACGTGCTCGTAAAGCTCGTGGTAACTTGCAATCAATGGGTTCACAAGATGTTACTTTGATGAATATCAAAGATAAGAGTGAATTTGAATATGGTACTTTAGAAGAAAAGAATGCCAAATTAATTGATATTGTTGTTGATGACAAGTTAGTTGATAAGGCAGATGGTGAACATGCAACTTTAATCTTTGATAAAACTCCATTTTACGCAGAGCGTGGTGGACAAGTTGCTGATCACGGTGAAATTTTGAACCAAAATGGTGAATTAGTTGCTCGTGTAACTGATGTACAACATGCACCAAATGATCAAAACTTGCACTTTGTAGATGTTATTTTGCCACTTGAAAAGGGACAAGAATATGTCTTGAAAGTTGATCAAAAACGTCGTCGTGGCTTAAAACATAACCATACTGCTACTCACTTATTGCATGCAGCTTTACGTGAAGTTTTAGGTACTCATACTCACCAAGCTGGATCTTTAGTTGAACCAGATTACTTACGTTTTGACTTTACAAGCTTAGAGCCAATGACTAAGAAAGAAATTGCTAGTGTTGAAAAGCTAGTTAACGAAAAGATTTGGGAAGAAATTCCAGTCAAGACCACTGTTACTGACCCAGATACTGGTTTAAAGATGGGCGCCTTAGCATTATTTGGTGAAAAATACGGTGACACAGTTCGTGTTGTGCAAATCGATGACTTCTCCACTGAATTTTGTGGTGGTACACACTGTGAAAATACTGATCAAATCGGTATGCTTAAGATTGTTTCTGAGTCTGCTGTCGGTGCTGGTACTCGTAGAATTATCGCTGTTACCGGTCCAGAAGCTTACAAGTATGTAACAGACCGTGACGAAATCTTAAAAGAAGTTCAAGATGAAGTTAAGGCAACTAAGGCTGAAGACGTGGTTAATAAGATTTCTTCTATCGAAGATGATCTACGTGCAAGCCAAAAAGAAGCTGAACAATTAAAGGCTCAAATTAATAAGGCAAAAGCTGGCGATCTCTTTAATGACATTAAGCAAGTTAAAGATTTAACTGTAATTGCTGCGCAAGCTGATGTTGAAGGCATGAATGATTTGCGTGAACTTGCTGACAACTGGAAGAGCAGCAATAAATCTGATGTTTTAGTCTTAGCTGCTGAAGTGAATGGTAAAGCTAATATGGTAATTAGCCTAGATGATAAGGCTATTAAAGCAGGACTTAAGGCTGGCGATTTGATTAAAACTGCTGCTCCAATCTTTGGTGGTGGCGGTGGTGGCCGTCCAAATATGGCACAAGCCGGTGGTAAGAATCCAGCAGGATTAAAAGATGCTATCGCTAAAGTGTTACAAGAAGTTGAAGAAAAACAAAATTAATTGAGTTCGTTCGATATTTCAAGTAAAATTAAGAAGAATAGGAGGAATTTTATTATGAGTTCGCTAGATAAAACAATGCATTTTGACTTTAACCAAAATAAGGGTAAGAATGTATACGATACTCTACAAGACGTATACAATGCACTTGAGGAGAAAGGCTATAGCCCAATTAATCAAATTGTTGGTTACTTACTTTCAGGCGACCCTGCATATATTCCTCGGCATAATGATGCCCGTAATTTGATCTTGAAACATGAACGTGATGAAATTATTGAGGAATTGGTTAAGAGTTATTTAGGTAAAAATAAATAATGCGATTACTTGGACTTGATGTTGGCTCTAAGACTGTTGGTGTTGCAATCAGTGACCCTTTGGGAATTACCGCTCAAGAGCTTGAAACAATTAAGATTGACGAAAGCAAGTTTAGCTTTGGTCTGCGTCAGATTAGAAGAATTGTACGTAAATATGATGTTGAAGGCTTTGTTTTAGGCTTACCTAAAAATATGGATGGTAGTAGCGGACATTCAGTAGAAAGAAGTAAACAGTATGGTAAGCGCTTAAAAGAGAAATTTGACCTACCTGTTTATTACATAGATGAACGTCTTACAACAGTACAAGCTGATCGAATTTTAGTCGAGGAAGCTGGCGTCCATGATCGTGTTGAACGAAAAAAAGTTATTGACCAAATGGCTGCTGTTTTAATCTTGCAAAACTATTTAGAAGCAACCAGAAAGGATAATTAAAATGAGTGAAAAAATTAACGCTAACCAAGATAATGATCGTCAAATTACTTTAGTTGACGAACACGGTAATGAAGAATTATTTGAAATCTTATTTACTTTTACATCTGAAGATTATGGTAAATCTTACGTTTTACTGTATCCAGCAGCTGTTAGTGACGATGATGATGTTGAAGTACAAGCTTTCAGCTATGATGCGGATGCAGATGGCGATGTAACTAGTTCTGACTTACATGAAATCACAGATGATGATGAGTGGAACATGGTACAAGGAGTTTTAAATACATTTTTGTCAGACGATCGCTTAAGCGGCGAATAATCTTCAAAAAAGACTGGCGATTGAAGCTAGTCTTTTTTGCTTAATCAAGGATGAGCAATGATTTCTTTTTTCATTTTATTAATTTTTATCTATTGTTGTTATGTAGGCTATCGGCGTGGTGTAGTATATGAAGGCCTAGCAGCTGGTGGATATGTAATCGGGCTAATTTTAGCCACTATACTGTATAAACCATTTAGTAACTTTTTAAATTTATGGGTTCCATATCCATCCGCAAATGATCGAAGCAGCTTTGCTTTCTTTGATAAAACTACGGGATTAACCTTAGATAAATCATTTTATGCAGCAATTGCTTTTTCAATTATTTTGTTGATTGTTTGTTGCTTATGGCGTTTTGTGATGCTAGGGTTTAATCAATTAAGATATGTTACGGTAAACTCTAACCTAAATCTCTGGGGAAGTTTAATTATTTCTTTTATTGTGACACAGATTAGTGTTTATTTGCTTTTGTTTATTTTAGCCACAATTCCTAATGATGGTTTGCAAAATATGCTGGGGCATTCTATTTTAGCAAGTAGTATCTTGCATTTTTCTCCTGGAATTTCCCAATTTTTTATAAATTTATTCATTACAACAATATAAAAATGGTCCCAACTCTGGGGCCTTTTTGCTAGGTGGAATATATGAACTCTAAAATTATTGAAAAATTAGAATATAATCGCATAATTAAACAATTAAGTGATTTGGCTATTACAGCACCTGCAAAAGAGCAGGCTTTAACGTTAATGCCAAGTAGTAATTTTGATGAAGTAAAAAAATCAATTGATCAAACTAGGGTCCTTTCTAATATTTTACGAGTTAAAGGACCAATGCCGATAACTGACTTTAAAGATGTTAGAGCTAGTTTGAAGCGTTTGAAGGTCAAGGCAAATTTAAATGGTGAAGAATTAGGTAATGTTTTTTTAATTCTTAGCTTAGCTAAAGATGTTTCTCAGTTTACTGCTGACTTAGAAGAGCGTGAAATTGATACCCGACCGATTGAAAAAACTCTTAAAAATTTAGCAATTCCAGAAGACTTATTTAAGAAGTTGAATCAGGCAATTGAATATGACGGAACTGTTAAGGATACAGCTTCTTCTAAGTTAATGCAGCTGCGACATGATATTCAAAGCAATGAAACTGATATTAAAAATCACATGAATAATTACATCAGTGGAAAGCATACACAATATTTGTCAGAAAATATCGTAACTATCAGAGATGGTCGCTATGTATTACCTGTAAAACAAGAATATAGGAATAAATTCGGTGGAGTTGTTCATGATCAAAGTGCCAGTGGACAGACTTTATTTGTTGAGCCACAAGCAGTTTTAGTTCTTAATAACCGACAGCAAAATTTAATGGCTCAAGAGCGTCAGGAAATCCACCGTATCTTAATTGAATTGTCAGAACTTGCTGGTATGTATCAAAAAGAAATAAAGAATAATGCGGATGCATTAACACAATTAGACTTTTTAAGTGCTAAAAGCAAATTAGCTAAAGCAATGAAAGCTACAGAACCAGTATTAAATCAAGATCATGTCATTAAGTTGAGAAAGGCTCGACACCCATTAATTGATCCTAAAAAAGTTGTTCCTAATAATATTGAATTAGGAACTAGCTTTGATACCATGCTAATTACAGGACCTAACACAGGTGGTAAGACAATCACGCTGAAGACTTTAGGGCTGCTACAATTGATGGCTCAAGCAGGATTATTCATCACAGCTGAAGAAGGCAGTCAATTAACTGTTTTTAATGAAATTTACGCCGATATTGGGGATGAGCAATCTATTGAACAGTCATTAAGTACTTTCTCATCACATATGGACCAAATTATAAAAATAATGAAAGATGTAACTGAGGATGATTTGGTTTTAATTGATGAATTGGGAGCCGGAACTGATCCTGAAGAAGGAGCTAGTTTAGCGATCGCTATTTTAGATGATTTGCGGGGAGCACAAGCTAAAATTGCGATTACTACACACTATCCGGAATTAAAGCTCTATGGCTATAATCGTGCAAGAACTACGAATGCCTCAATGGAATTTGACTTAAAGAAACTTGCTCCAACGTATCGTTTGAGAATTGGTATCCCTGGACAAAGTAATGCCTTTGCCATTGCACATCAATTAGGGATGAATGAAGCTGTAGTCGACAAGGCTAGAAGTTTGATGAATGACGAAGATAGTGATATTAATAAGATGATTGAACGATTGACTGAGCAGACTAAGGCTGCTGAGCAACTTCATGAAACTTTAAAGCGAAATGTTGACCAAAGTATCACTCTGAAGCGTCAACTTCAGAATGGTCTTGACTGGTATAATCAACAAGTACAAAAGCAACTTGAAAGAGCTCAAGAAAAAGCTGATGAAATGCTTGCTAAAAAGCGTCAAAAAGCTGATAAGATCATCAATGATCTTGAAGAACAAAGAAGAGCGGGTGGTCAAGTTAGAACCAATAAAGTTATTGAAGCTAAAGGTGCTTTAAATAAACTTGAGCGTGAAAATCAAAACTTGGCTCAGAACAAGGTCTTGCAACGTGAAAAGCGGCGGCATGATGTAAGTGTTGGTGATACAGTGAAAGTTCTATCTTATGGACAACAAGGTGTAATTACGAAAAAACTTGCTGATCATGAATTCGAAGTTCAAATTGGTATTTTGAAAGTTAAAGTCACTGATCGGGATGTTGAAAAGATTAGTACACAAGCTGCTCCTAAGAAGGCAGAAAGAGCTGTTCGTTCAAGTCGTGGTCTTCGTTCTACGCGTGCAAGTAGTGAGCTTGACTTAAGGGGACAACGCTATGAAGAAGCTCTAACTAACTTAGATCGCTACATCGATTCTTCCCTCTTAGCTGGTTTAAATACCGTCACAATTATCCATGGAATTGGAACTGGGGCAATTAGAAATGGTGTTCAACAATACTTGAAGCGAAATCGGCATGTAAAGACCTATAGTTATGCGCCTGCTAACCAGGGTGGAACTGGAGCGACAATCGTTCATTTACAGTAAGCAATATACTTGCAAAAAGTAAGTGGTTCTACTAAACTATACTTGTAATTTAAAAAATTTATTTGTGAGGTAATAACAATGGTTGATGAAATTACAGATGCAACTTTTGAAGAAGAAACTAGCGAAGGTGTTGTTTTAATTGATTTTTGGGCAACTTGGTGTGGTCCATGTAAGATGCAATCACCAGTTATTGACCAACTTTCTGAAGAAATGGATGATGTAAAATTTACCAAAATGGATGTTGATCAAAACCAAGAAACTGCTCGTAACTTAGGTATTATGGCAATCCCAACTTTATTAATTAAGAAAGATGGTAAGATTGTTGATCGTTTAACTGGTTATACTCCTAAGGAAAAGCTTGAACAAATTTTAGATCAATATACTGACTAATATAAATAACAAAAACTGGGTAAGCCTCTGTATTGAGACTTACCCGGTTTTTTATTATTACTATTCTCTTACTTGGTTAATAGTTAGTCAGATTGCGCAGTGATTTGAACTACATGCTTTTTAGTAACAGTAGCTGAAGCTTCAGTTGGAGTACCATTTTGGCGCTCTAAACATTCCGCAATAATTCCACTTTCAAGTGAAAATTCATCACTCTGGCTATCCAGTCTATCAGTTACGACCTGGCCAGATAATTCAAAAACTGCGGTATGTTTACGATTTTTAAGTACTTTTAAAGTTCCAAATTGAGCCATATCAAAAAATTCGATTAAATCATCGATATCTGATAAATCATATTTACGACTAACATGTTTTCCAGCCCAGTAAAGAATTTCTTTATCTTCGCTACCTAAAATGGTAGGTAAGATAAAATCACGATATAATGAATTTAAAAAATAAAGATGTTCGTTTGTATGTTCCATGCTTTCATTTCCTTTTGTTTTCTATATCATTTTAACTTAAAATAGGTGGAGTAGAAAAGAGAATTTAATCATCATTTGTTTAAAGGAGTTTTTTTAATGGATAATCGACCAATTGGAGTTTTAGATTCGGGATTAGGCGGCTTAACCGTTTTAAAAAAAGTAATTGAAAAGATGCCTAATGAGTCAACAATTTTTATTGGTGATCAGGCTAATATGCCGTATGGGGATCGCTCAAGAGAAGAGATTATTTCTCTAACGCGCGATAGTGTAAACTTCTTATTAAGGAAAGATGTAAAAATTATTATTTTTGGTTGTAATACAGCAACTGCTGTAGCAATGTCAACTATTCAGAAAGAAATACCACTACAGATAATTGGTGTTGTTCAATCTGGTGCTTTAGCTGCAGCAAGAACTACAGAAACTAAAAATGTAGCTGTAATTGGTACTAAGGCAACTGTGGATAGTCATTCTTATTTAAAGGAAATTCAGTATCGTGATCCAGAAATTAAAGTCAGTGAATTTTCTCAACCAAAATTAGCACCGTTAGCTGAAGCAAATCCTGATGAAGATACTAAGAATGCAGTTGTTAGCGAAAGTTTAACTCCATTGAAAAATGCTGATTATGATACCTTAGTTTTGGGATGTACACATTATCCTTTATTGAGAGACGAAATTGTAGCTGTTGTGGGTCAAGATAAAAAAATTGTAGATCCAGCTGATCAAGTGGCACAATATACATATAATGTTTTGCGACGTGATGATTTATTTGCTGAAAGTACTGCGCCAGTAAAACATGATTACTATACAACTGGAGAAGCAAAGAAATTTACTGAGATTACCCGTCAATGGATGAATGATGACACGATAGTTGGTCGTCATGTAGATGCTGAGGATTAAAAATGGATACTTTATTATTTGCAACTAACAATAAGAATAAGGCTAGAGAAGTTGAAGAGGCCTTAAAGAAAATAAATTTTCCCATTCATGTAATTACTAATCAGGACCTAACTGATCCGCCTCATGTTTTAGAAACTGGGACAACATTTTTAGCTAACGCAAAACTAAAAGCTCATAAAATGGCAGAGTTCAGTAATTTACCCACTCTTGCTGATGATTCAGGTTTATCAGTTGATAAATTAAATGGAGCTCCTGGAGTTCATTCTGCTCGCTATGGAGGAGAAGCTCATAATGATGCCTTAAATAATGCAAAATTATTAGCTGAACTAGGTGGTGTTCCTCAAGAGAAAAGACAAGCTACCTTTCATACAACTATGGTAGTTTCTTGGCCTGGTAGATTTGATGATGATTTAGTAACGCAAGGTGAAATTAGAGGCGAAATTTTGACTTATCCGCGGGGGGATGGAGATTTTGGCTATGATCCACTTTTCTTTGTTCCAGATAAAGGGAAGACATTTGCGGAAATGACAGTAGATGAAAAAAATGCTATTTCTCATCGTGGCCAAGCATTAAGAAAATTACTTGCTGAGCTACCGACTTGGTGGAAAAAAATGGAAAATGAATAGTATGTAAAAGACTTAATTCCGATATTATATTGGAATTAAGTCTTTTTGTTATTTATATGTTAAATAATGGCTTTTATTTATATATGAAAGCGCTATACTGAAAAGGGAAGGATAATTTATATATGTTTAAGTAGATTTTGAGGTTATAACATATGAAAAAAATTCTAGCAATCAATTCGGGGAGTTCTTCTTTTAAATACAAATTATTTTCTTTCCCTGATGAAAAAGTAATAGCTTCAGGAATGGCTGACAGAGTAGGAAAAGAAAATGCTGTCTTTAAAATTAAATTGAGTAATGGTCAAGAATATATAAAAAATCTGCCTATTCATAACCAAGAAGAGGCAGTTAAATTATTAATTGAAGATTTAAAAAATTTTCACGTAGTTGAAGATTTGCGAGAAATTAGTGGTGTCGGTCATAGAGTAGTAAATGGAGGAGAAATTTTTAAAGAATCCGTCCATGTTAAAGAAAAGGAACTACAGGAAATATTTGATCTGGGAGAGCTAGCACCGTTGCATAATATTCCAGAGGCAAATGGCATTAAGGCATTCATGAGGATTATCCCTAATGTACCTCAAGTGGTAGTTTTTGATACTTCATATCATCAAACTTTAGATCAGATTCATTATCTTTACTCCATTCCTTATGAGTATTATCAAAAATATGGTATTAGAAAGTATGGTGCGCACGGAATTTCAATTTCTTATGTGGCCCATCGTGCGGCACAGATGCTTAATAAGAATCCTAACTTAGTCAATCTGATTGTTTGTCATTTAGGATCTGGGGCTTCTGTTACCGCAGTAAAAAATGGAAAATCTTATGATACTTCAATGGGAATTAGTCCACTTACTGGGGTAACAATGGGAACTAGAAGTGGTGACTTTGATCCAGCTGCCTTACAACGTTTAATGCATAAAACTGGAATAAATATCGATGAAGCTGTTGAAATTTTGAACTATAAATCAGGATTATTGGGGATTTCAGGTATATCTTCAGATATGAGAGATTTAATTGAGAGTAAAGATAAACGTGCAAAGCTAGCTCGAAAGATATTCATTAATCGTGTAGTTAGGTATGTTGGCGCATATGCAGCTGAACTAAATGGTGTTGATGCAATTATATTTACTGCTGGAATTGGAGAACATGATCCTGGTATTAGAGCAGGAGTGATGGCATCATTAAAATATTTAGGACTAGATCCTGATTTTAAAGCTAATCGGACAGATGGAGAAAAGTTTATTTCTAAACCTAATTCAAAAGTAAAAGCAATGATTGTTCCTACTAACGAAGAATTAATGATTGCTCGTGAGGTAGTGCGAGTTTTGCAATAAAAAAAGATTAAGTAGGATTAGACAAAGGTCTAACTACTTAATCTTTTAAGAAGTAGTAGTATTTTCTTGTTTTGTTGGTAGGGAGCTAAATTTGATATTTTGTTGATTGAACTCTTTGATATAAGCACTCAGATAAGCATTTTTTACCTGGCTTTGACTATTAGCTACTACTTGAAAATGAATTTGATAAATAATACTTGAGCCGGTTTGATTTACAATTCCAATAATTTGTGGTCCCTTTTTAATTTGATTTTTAAATTTATCTTTGAGGGCTGCATTTACTGTGTTAATTGCATGGTTAACATCGGTGAGATCGTTTTCAACAGATAAATTCAAATTAATGTTCATACTCCATCCAGAATGTGAACCATGAGTTAAATTTTCTACAATAGTAATATTGCGATTGGGAATATAGATAACTGCCCCATTGGTAGTTTTAAGACGAGTATTACGTAAAGTAAAAGAAAGAACGGTTCCAGTGTAGGTGCCAATTTTGACAGTATCGCCAATGTTATATTCACCTTCACTTAGAATATTTATTCCCGTTATTAGATCACTTACTAAACCTTGAGCTCCCATCCCTAAAGCAAGAGAAACAAGTCCCACACTGGCAAGAAGAGTTCCGACAGGAATACCAAGTAGGGTAAGAAGACTATACAAATAGAAGAGAAGAATTAAAAATTCAAAAGCAGCAACTACAAGTTGAGCTATAGTTCTCTTCCTTCCAGTCATATGTTCTTGAAACTTGGGATTCTTCAATAAGTAACGTGTTAATAAGCGTTTACCTATACGCCAAATTAGGAAAAAGACTACAGTTATAAAGGCAATCTGGCTACCACGCTTTATTAGTGTGTGCCCTACAGTGTTCCAATCAATTAGAGAATCAACATTACTATTTTTTTTAGTTGTAGTTGTTCCTTTTAAAATCGTTGACCAGTTCAAAACATCATCTCCTTAGCAATTTCTTTAGATAGTATATCAAAAAGTAAGGTACTATTTCATTGCTTGAGGGGAGGAATAATGCTAGACTTTTTATGAGAGGAATAATTAATGGAGGATAGATTATGTCAATTTCATATGGTGCATTAGCTGGCTTGATTGCAGCAGTTGCCTTTTTAATCTTAGTCTTATTTACTTTGCCTTTAATTGTTAGAGCAACTAAGACAATGAAGAAAGTTGACTCAACTATGGATAGCGTTAATACAGCAGTTGAAGATTTAACTAAGCAGACTGCAGTATTGATGAAACAAAGTGAAGATTTATTAGAAAAAAGTAATGCTCTTCTAGCCGATGTAAATGGTAAAGTAACTGAATTAGAACCAGTTGTAAAAGCAGCTGCAGATTTAGGTGAAAGTGTGTCAGATATTAATTCTTCATCAAGAAGAATGATTGAGCGTTTCTCTGGTATGGGTATTAGAGGAGCTGGAATTGGCATCTTTTCATCTCTAGTTAGTCGAATGTTTGCAAGACGTAAACGTCGTCGTGGTGAAGACTAATATATTAAAGGAGAACAATTATGCGTAAATTAGGTGGATTTTTATTAGGTAGTGTTGTTGGTTTAGGCGTTGGCTTGATTGCTGGCTCATTATTATTACCAGAAGATGCAACTGATGATGTAAAGAAAAAGCTAGCTGAAAATGAAAAGCTACAAGATTTAAAAGAGAAATATGACAAGGGAACTGAAGCAATTAAGAATCAATTAGCATCATTTCCTAAATCAGTTGAAGATGATTCAGAATTAAAAGATTTTGATGATATCGTAATTGATGATACTAACAAAGATCTTGGTGAAGACGAAAAATCTGACAAAGAAGCTGTTAGTGATCTAAATAACGCTGAAAATAATTAGTTGATATTAAAGAACCAAGTTTTTACTTGGTTCTTTTTTTGTATAAAAAACTGGTGATAGAGATAAACTATCACCAGTTAATTCATTATTAAATTAGTCTTTTATTGGAATGTATTTCAACTCTTTACTTGTCTTAGTAAAAGTCTCAAAGCCATTCTTTGTTACAACACCACAGTCTTCGATTCTGACGCCAGCTACGTTAGGAATATAAATACCAGGCTCAATTGAGAAACACATACCTTCTTCAAGAACAACATCATTTCCTTCCATAATTTGTGGAAATTCATGGACATTCATCCCAATACCATGACCAAGACGATGAATGAAGTACTCACCATAGCCAGCCTTAGTTATGATATCTCTAGCAACGGCATCAAGCTCACTAGCTGTAATACCAGGTTTTGCGGCTTCAATAGCTGCTTGTTGAGCTTCACGATCAACTTCGTAAATTTCTTTTTCTTTAGCAGTTGGTTTTCCGTAAGCGACGGTTCTACTTGAGTCAGAAGCATAACCATTATGCATTGTTCCAAGGTCGAAAAGAACTAATTCATTTGGTTCAATCTTGTTCATGGTTGGACCAAGATGAGGGTTAGCAGCATTTTTACCCGCTTGAACGATTGTTTCAAAACTAGTGTGCATTACGCCTTTTTGAAGTTTTAACTGGTAATCAATTTGACCAGCAACGTAGCGTTCAGTTACACCATTTTTAAGTGCATTAAAGCCAATTTGAAAAGCAAAGTCGGCTTCTGCACCAGCAGCTTTTAATTGTTCAACTTCTTCTGGTGTTTTACGTAAGCGCGCCTCAGCTACAAATGGAGACACATTATTTGTAAAGGAAGAATCTGGAAATGCAATTCTTAATGCTTCTAAGCGGTCAACTGAAAGATGTGCTTTTTCAATAGCAATATTATTTGGAATACCAATACGTTGATTTACCAAGTCAGAGATTTTTGACCATGGATTTTCGTGGTCTAGGTAGCCATAAACATCTCCATCCCAGGCTGAATTTTTAGCTTCTTCAACATTTAATTCAGGCGCAAAAATGAATGCTGGTTTATCTTTAAAAACAAGCAAAGCAAAAATTCTTTCGTGAGGATCCATACTGTAGCCAGTAAAGTAATTAATACTAATTGGATCAGAGATGTAGGCAACATCATTATTGGTTGAAATTAACCAATTTTGTAACTTATCTAAGTTCATAATTTTAACTCCTTTTTTAACATATACTGGGAGTATATCATATAATATGGTAAAATAATTAGTTTTTAGTCGTAAACGGTTGCAATGTCTTGATATTCTTGATAAGTTATAAAAGAGTGTTTTTACAGGAGTGTGAGAAATTTATGCAAAAACAAGAAGTAACTATTTATGATGTTGCTCGTGAAGCAAAAGTTTCTATGGCTACTGTTTCAAGAGTAGTAAATGGAAATAATAATGTACGTAAAGAAACACGTGAAAAGGTATTAGCTGTCATTGACCGTTTGCATTACCAACCTAATGCCGTAGCTCAAGGATTAGCTTCAAAGAGAACCACAACAGTTGGTTTGATTGTTCCCGATTTAACGAATATGCACTTTGCAGAATTATCTAAAGGAATTGACGATATTGCTACAATGTATAAGTACAATATCTTACTTTCTAGCGTCGGTAATACGTTGTTAAATGAAGATCAAGTGATCCAAAACTTACTTAATAAGCAAGTTGATGGTGTAATTTATATGTCAAACTTAATGAGTGAAAGTGCACAAGAGATTTTTAAGCGCACTAATACACCAGTTGTTTTGGCAGGGACTGCTGATGCAAATCAAGATTTTCCTAGTGTAACAATTGATTATAAGGCAGCTGAAAAAGAAGCTTTAGGCTTATTATTAAAGAATGGTAAGAAAAATCTTGCTTTAGTTGTTGGTGATGGAAAAGCTTATGTTAATAAGGACAATCGCTTTGTAGCTTATAAAGATTTTATGGAAGAACATAATTTAGATAATGTTCATATCTATGAAGATGCTAGAACTTACGAAGATGGCTATGAATTATTTGAACAAATTAAAGCAGATAAAGTAGATGGAATTATTGCTACTCGTGATGTAACTGCAGCAGGTATTACTAATGCAGCAGTTGATGCGGGCGTATCCATTCCAGATGACTTAGAAATTATCTCCGCGGCTTCAACTAATGTGGCTAAAATTGTTCGTCCGCAATTAACCACTGTTCAACAACCACTTTATGATATCGGTGCTGTTGCAATGAGAATGTTAACTAAATTAATGAGTGACGAAGAACTAGATGAAGCTCATGTTATCTTGCCATATACTTTAAAGCAATCTCGTTCTACTAAATAAAGTATAGTTATACCAAAAATCCTCTTAGGTTAAACTCAACCTAAGAGGATTTTTTCATATATAAATTTCTAATTATGGAGTAGTAGGAGCATTATCTGCTGCTGCATCACCTGCAGTAGCTTCTGTGCTAGCAGATCCGCTAATAGGAGCACTTTCACTTGGACTAATATTTGAATTTACTTCATTAGCTTCATTAGCGTTACTACTTTCTGATCTGTTATTTTGAGATGAAGAAGCCTCACGAGTAGAAGTGGTACTTCTCGTAGTTGAGGAAGAATTATTGTTTCCTCCTTGTCCTGTACTCCTAGCTTGTTCATCATTAGCTCCTACATTCCGATTAGTTGAGGAAGAAGAATTATTATTAGATTCACGATAAACTTCATGGTTTTTGCCATAATAATTTTTTGCATTTTCTGAAGTTGATCCATCAGCTACAGAGAAGAGACTATTAATATTCTTCTTCTTAGAAATTGTCTTACCAGTGTAGATTAAGACTTTACCATAGTCATTATTTTTACCTTCTAAGTAATCATAGAAGAGGTTGTAGTCTTTAGTTGAGCCACCAATACCAAATCTAGCAGTTGCATTTGGTGCCGGTGAAAGACTTAATGCGGTAGTCTTTTTGCCACTGAGATCAATATTATCGCCATCATAGCTTACCGTTCCAGGTAATGTTCCTGTTCTTGCTAAGACTCTATTTTTATAAACGGAGCTTGGACGCGTAGGAGCATCATTTAATTTAAAGATCGATGGATCTTCCTTATATAATGCATTAGCAATATTGGCCCATAAATTTAAATTAGTCTCACTAGAATTAGAATCTAAGTTGTATGAATGACCATAGAAGTTATCATAGCCCATCCAACTAGAAATTGTAATTCCAGGAGTAGATCCATTAAACCAAATATCACGATAATCATTACTGGTTCCAGTTTTACCAATTAGATTCTTGTAGTCGAACTTCAAGGTACCGGTTAAGCTCGCAGCTGTCCCTTTAGTTACTACTTGGTGTAGCATCTTCTGCATAATGTAGGAAGTGCCTGTAGAGAAGACTTTCTGTGAATCTTGTTTGTGTTTATAGATTACTCGACCGGATGGATCTTGAATTTCTTCAATATAATATGGATCCGCACGTTTACCATTGTTATAGAAGTTAGAAAAAGCACTAGCATTATCGGCTACTGAAAAACCATAGTCCGTACCACCAAGGGCTAAACCTAAGTTTTCAAATTCTCTCTTACTTAAATTCAAGCCTAATTTCTTCATATCTTGACGTAGGTTGATATTTTTATCGTTGACTAACTTACTATATAAGTTTACAGCAGGAAGGTTATAAGACTTACTTAAAGCTTCTTGAGCTGAAATAAATCTATTTTCAACAGTTGAATTGTAGTCTGTTGGAATATAGTTACCGAACCTTGTAGGGAAGTCAGCAATCGCAGTTTGGCTTGAGATAAGCTTATGCTCTATGGCTGGTCCATAAACTAAATATGGCTTAATTGAGGAACCAGGAGAGCGGTAAGTATCAAAGGCATGGTTAATTTGGGAATTTTTAAAGTCAACCCCGCCACTAAATGCTAAGACCTTACCGGTAGCATTATCTATTACTACACTACCATTTTCAACATGCTCAGTAGTATTAACCCATTTATTAGTAGAAGAATCAAAATCACGAGAAGTTCGGTCTTGACCATACTTGTTTTGCTTAACAACCTGTTGCATGGTCTGGTATAGTGGCTTTCTAATTGTAGTTTTAATGTGATAGCCTTTTTGATGAAGAAGCTCAGTTGCGCTAGTTAGGTATTGATTATAGCGGTTTGTATCTTGTTTAACATCAGATACTTTCAAGCCATCTTGTTCAATCAAGCTTTCAGCTAGAAGACTAGCACTCTTATTCATTACTAGATTGTATAAATAACCGCTCTGTTTCTTTTGCTTCGGTGCTTTTTCAGGAGCGAGGAAGTCAGCACGCAAATCATATTTTTTAGCTGCAAGATAAGCTTTTTTATTAATGTCGCCATTTCTGTACATCCGGAATAAAACAATGTCTTTTCGCCGCATTGCTAAGTCAAGATCACTTTTAACTTTTCCGTTTAAGCGATAGGGAGTATAGACAGATGGACTTTGAGGTAAACCGGCAATAAAAGCAGCTTGCGGTAAATTAAGCTCAGAAATTGATTTACCAAATATACCTTCAGCAGCAGTTTTAATGCCGACAATATTTTCTCCGCGATTATTTTTACCATAAGGAGCAGCATTTAAATATGCACGGAGAATGTCTTCTTTAGAAAAATGTTTTTCGATCTTATGAGCATAAAACATTTCAGTAACTTTTCTTCTCCAAGTTGTCTGGCTAGTTAAGAATTGCATCTTAACTAACTGCTGAGTTAAAGTTGACCCACCAGTCTGCACACCAACACCTGTTAGTTCAGAAAGTACAGCTCTAACTAAGGACTTAGGTAAAACACCCTTATGAATATAGAAGTTTTCATCCTCAGTGGCTGTTACAGCATTCTTAACGAGGGGAGTTAATTCACTTTCACTTGCTTTTTTAGTAACCGTATCTGGTCGAACAGTAGCAATTTTTTTATTACCAGCATAGTAGAGGGTAGCTGAATTTTGAGCATGATTTATTTGATGATTTAATTCGCTAATAGTTGGAATAGGTTGATTACGAACAATGCCAAGTGCATAACCTCCACCAAAACCAATTAGTAAAAATAAACCGAAAAATGCAATTAAAATAAAATAATGAAAAACACGGCGCAAGGTTAAATAGACGATACCACTATAAAATTTCCACTGGCTTTCGTCTGATTCACTTTGCAGTGTTTTAACTTCTGGCCCCGCAGTTAGGAACTTTCTGATTTTCTCTTTTAAATTTTTCACAGATCAGGATCCTTTGTTAATTACTTTTCACCTATTATAGCAAAAAAAGGACTAGCATTGATGCAGTCCTTCTTTACGAATTTATTAATATTTTTGGTTTACTTAGTTAATTCATAAATTGCTTCGGCATAAATAGCAATTGAATTAATTAAATCATCAACTTTCATGTATTCATTTGGTTGGTGCATAACAAGTGGGGCACCTTCTGGTTGGGCACCAAAGGCTACACCATGTTTGAATAGGCGACCGTATGTACCGCCACCGATGATACCTTCATGTCCCTTCTTACCAGTTTGCTTTTCATAAACGGAAAGAAGTGTCTTAACGATTGGATCATCGCCAGGAACATAGTGTGGAGCTTCAGCAGAGCCTTCAACTCTAGCATCTAAAATATCACCAAACTTTTCGTTGATATTTTTCACCATTTCTTCTGGTTCGATACCTTGAGGGTAGCGAACATTGTTTAAGAGGTATGCATTTTGACCTTCAAAGTTAAACATACTTGGTGAACTGGTTAAATCACCCATTAAGTCGTCATGGTGGAAAATACCTAATTTCTTACCATTGAAATCTTTGTGTTCAACAGTTGCTAAGAAGTGTAAGAAGTTCTTTGCTTGGCCATCAAAGTTAAGACTGTCAAGGAAGAGGGCAAGGTAAGTAGCAGCGTTTCTACCAGTTTCAGGAGCTGATGCATGAGCGCCATGACCAGTTAATGTTAACGCAAGGCGACCGCTAAGCATTTCAGCCTTACCTTCAAGTTTGTGTTCTTTAAGGAAAAGATCAAATTTTTCTTTAATGCCGTCAATATCGCCTTCAAGTTGTGCATGAGCAGTTTGAGGGATGACGTTAGTAGCAATACCGGATTGGAATGTCCAAAGCTTAACGTCACCTTGACTTGGATCAAATTTGAAGTCAAGCTTCAAAGTAACAATTCCTTGTTCACCGTTGATAATTGGAAATTCAGCATCAGGTGAGAAGGCAACATCAGGAGCTGGTTGATGCTTGAGATAATAATCAATTCCTACCCAATTAGTTTCTTCATTAGTTCCAAGAACAAAATCAATCTTCTTTTTAGGCTTAAATCCATGCTCCTTTAAGATAAGCATTCCGTAGTAAGCAGCTAAAGCTGGTCCTTTATCATCAGCACTACCACGACCATAAATTTTTCCATCTTTAATAGTCATCTTAAATGGATCAGTCTTCCAGCCTTCACCAGCAGGAACAACATCCATATGTCCAATAATACCTACACGTTTGTCACCGGAACCCATATTGATTCGACCTGCATAGTTATCAAAATTTTCAGTATCGAAACCATCGCGCTTAGCAAAAGATAAAAACTTCTTCATTGCTTTAACTGGGCCAGGACCAACAGGATATTCTTTACTGGTATTGTTTAAATCTTCAGAAGAATCAATTGCGATTAATTCTTTTAAATCATTTAAAATAGCATCCTTTTTTTCTTGAGCTAATTTTTTGTAATCTAGTTCTTCCATAAATGTACTCCTTTAATTTTTATCTCTGATTAAATATTACAGCATTTACGTCAGAATAAGTCGACCAAAAACTTTTAATCGGGACTTTTTCTACTGGTAAATAAGGAAATAGGGCAACATTGGTTTGACGATAAGCTGGATCAAGTTTTTGATAATTTTTATAGGCAAAAGTGTTCTTATTGAATAAGCCATAATATAAGATCTTAGAAGACTTTATCCAGCCATAGTCAGTGAGAAGCCATAAATCATTGACTCCGCCACTTACGCCTAATATTTTATAGCGTTTATTAGGCATGAGTTGGGCTTTTTTACCAGACTGCCTATCAGGTTTATTATAAGTGAAAATTGGATTTTGGGTAGGATTAATAATACTTAAATTCCAATATGGCAAAATCCATTCAGGTTTTAAATCTAAGCTAACTAGATCTGCAGGAACAAATTCCTTATCACCAATTTGATAAAAAGTTTGTCCTGATACAATAACAGCTGAAGAAATATGGATAGGTTGTAAGAAACTAATTTGCTTCGAAGTTTTCACATTTAGATATGGATTTACACTAACCCCAGTCGGATTCCGGCCAAAGTAAATACCGTCGTTATTAACAGTATATTTTTTAGTACCACTCTTAGCTAATTTGTATTTATAGCCTTTTGCAGGAAAGTTGGTCACCACTCCATCTACATCATTGTTAATTAACCAGTTCCATAATTTCGGTGATTCATTCATTTCGGCCCAAACAAATACTTTTTGATGTAGAGCATGAAGCTGACTAATAAGCTTAGGATTCTGAGTGACTAAATCAGATGAAATATTGATTCCATTTACATAGCTTAATACCTCAAAATTAATTCTTTGCAAAGATCCAACAATAAAGATTCTAGGCACATCAGGTAATAATTGACTCATGGTTTTTAGACTAGGAGCAGAGAAACTATGGATCATGACCCGATCTTGCATATGATATTTTTTGATGCTATTAGCAAGAAGCTCCTCCATATTTTTCGGACTATTATGTTTAGTCTTTTTTGTTTCAAGAAGGAACTTCGTATTAGGCTTATCTTTATAATACTCAAATAATTGATCTAGCGAAATGATTGACTCACCGTTCGCTTGTTTTAAGGTATTTAAATAGGAAAAATTATTTTGTGATACAATAACCGATGATCCAACAACTCGGCTTAAATCGCGGTCATGAGAAACGACTAAGACGTTATCTTTTGAAACATGCAGATCAAGTTCAACATAATCTGCACCATCTGCGAAAGCTGAGTTGTCACTTTGAATTGTTTCTTCTGGATATTTACTGGGGTTGCCTCGGTGTCCGATAACCAGAAATCCAGATTCAAAAATAAAAATTAAACTAAAAAAAAGGGCTAAAAAGTAAAGCCGGCTTGTTTTCATGTGTACACCTCTATTCTTTTTAACAATAGCATGGATGTATACTTTTTTCTATAATTAATATAGTAGTTAAAATCATTTTAAGAAAGTAGATGCTGAAATATGGCTTATGAGCAACTAGACTTGATTGAAGAAGTTACTCGCAACGACGGATCGAAATATTACGAAATTTCAAATATTGATCAAAACGGAATTGCTGAATTAGCAGTAGACCGTGGGTTAATTAAAAAAGTTCGAATTCTTCAATTGAATTTAGCTAGAACTAAATCACTACAACTATATGAGGAATATATTAATAAGACTTACCAATTAGAGACGTTAACTAATGAGGATGATTGGAAAGACCCACAATGGGTAGAATGGGAAAAACCTAAAGGAAAAGTGTTAGATGCCTATAACACAGTATTAAAAGCCAATCATATTGGTTAGAAGAGGAAAAGTATGGAAAAATTACGTATTGTTCATACTAATGATCTGCATTCACATTTTGAACAATTTCCTAAAATAAAAAGATACTTGCATCAAGCTCAAGATGATAAGAGCGTTGATCAAACGTTTACTTTTGATGCCGGTGATTTTATGGATCGATCACATCCTTTGTCAGACGCAACAGAAGGACAGGCTAACATTAAATTAATGAACGAATTTAATTATGATGTAATTACCATTGGAAATAATGAAGGTATTTCAAATTCTCATGCAGTTTTAGAAAAATTGTTTGATCACGCTAATTTTCCTGTTGTCCTAGCTAACCTGCGCGAGGAAGATGAGAGTATGCCAAAGTGGTGTACTTCCTATAAAATATTTGAAACCAAAAAGAAGACTAGAATTGCAGTGGTTGGTTTAACAGCTGCATATCCAATGACTTATGGTCCAAATCATTGGCATGTAAAATTGATCTCTGATACTTTAGATAAATTGCTTCCTAAAATAGAAGGACAATATGATATGTTAATTATTGTTAGTCATATTGGTTTAAGAGTAGATCGATATATAGCGCATCATTATCCTGAAGTAGACCTAATTGTTGGTGGACATAGTCATGATTATCTAGCAAAGGGTGAAAAAGTAAATAAGACTTGGATTACTCAGACAGGAAAATGGGGCCAACATATTGGTGATATTAGTGTTGAATTAAATGATGAGCATCAAATACTATCAATTAAGCCAAGCACTGTTGCTACTAATGACTTACCAAGCTTAGAGTCCGATCAAAAGCAAATTTTAGATTGGCATCAAAAGGGTGAACAAATGCTTGAAGCACGAAAAATTGCTTATTTACCGGGTAAATTTGATCATGACAAGATGGCAGCAATTCAAGTTTCTCTTGATGCAATTAGTGAATTTGCTGGAACTGATGTTGCCGTCTTGAATAGTGGTTTATTTTTAAAACCATTTCATCAAGGAGTTTTAACCGAAGCTGATTTACAAGCTGCTTTACCTCATCCAATGCACGTGGTACAAACGAAATTACTTGGAAGTGATGTTTGGCGCATGGTAATGGAGATGGAAAAGAATCGTTATTTTCTAAGTAAATTTGCACTTCAGGGAATGAGTTTTAGAGGTAAGATTTTCGGAAATCTTGTCTATAAGGGGATACAAGTTGATCATGCAAGTAGAACTGTTTACATTAATGGAAAAGAAATTGATCCAGAAAAAGAATATACACTTGCGTTGCTTGATCACTATGTTTTGATTCCATTTTTCCCTACAATTTCAATTATGGGTAAAAATAAATTTTTATTCCCCGATTATCTAAGAACCGTAATAGGAAACTATTTAAAAAAGAAGTACCCAATAAATAAAGAGAAAGAAAAATAATGGAGTATAAAGAAGCAGATAAAGACCAGACGGTATACCATCCTTTAGCTCATGTAATTGTTAATGAAGACATTGTAATGATTAACGGGCGAGAGTATGAAATTATAGCTAATGTAAAAGATGCTCTAGACATTGAAATGCTTAAGGAAAAGTATGACCCTTATTTAGACCAATATGATTATTTAGTAGGGGATGTATCAAGCGAGCATTTGAGATTAAAGGGCTTTTATGATGAGAATGACCGCGTTGCAATTGATAAAAAAGCTAATGCAATTGTGGATTATTTAGAAGAATACTGTAATCCTGGGAGTGCATATTTTATTTTGCGTCTAACTCAAGAAAACCAAATCAAAAAGATTGCTTTTGGTAGGCAAAATAAAAGAAAGAGTACAAACAATAACCGTTACCATACAAAGCGTCCTTACTTTAAAGAAAGATGCGTTCATAAAACAAAGATTGGTAGTCATAAGACAGCAGTAAAATTCCAACGTGGAAATCACAAAAATAAAAGCTTCGTAATTAAGAAGAGAAAGGGATAATTGTGGAACATAAAGACTATAAATGTTATTTAATTGATTTAGATGGAACTATTTATCGTGGTAGCGATACGATCGAAAGTGGTGTGAGATTTATTCATCGTCTCCAAGAAAAAAATATTCCACACTTATTTTTAACTAATAATTCAACTCGTACACCGCAAATGGTAGTTGATAAGCTCAGAGGACATGGCGTCAATACTGATATTTACCATGTTTATACACCAGTCTTAGCTACAGAGTCTTATTTGCTTTCCCAAAATCCAGACGCAACAAAAATTCCAATTTATATTATTGGTCAAATCGGCTTAGTACAAGGTTTATTAAAAAATGAGCGTTTTTACTATGATGATCGAAATCCAAAATATGTAGTTGTAGGGATGGACACAGACTTAACCTACCATAAAATTCGTGTGGCAACTCGGGCAATCAGAAATGGTGCAACGTTTATTGGAACAAATGCAGATAAAAATTTACCTTCTGGGGATGAGCTACTACCTGGAAACGGTGCCCTTTGCACGATGATTGAGGTAGCAACTGGGGTTAAGCCAACTTACATCGGAAAGCCTTCACCGATTATCGTAGCGAGTGCATTGAAAATGTTGAATGCACAAAGTAAAGATGCAATTTTAGTTGGAGATAATTACGATACCGATATTATGGCGGGAATTAACTGCAATATTGATTCACTGTTAACATTGACCGGAGTAACAAATAAGGAGCAGTTAGAAGAAAAAGATAAAAAGCCGACCTATATTGTAGAGAATCTAGATGAATGGAAACTATGAAAAGAAAACCGATAATTGCAGTTGTTTACAATTTAATGATGGCACTTGCTACTGCTACTTTAGGAGCGATAGTTTTGAGCTGGCCCTTATTAGCAGTTTTTGTAAAGGTTCAAAAGACTGATTTAATAGTAAAAAAGTCACTGGGAACAATAATGAAAAACTATACTCAACTTTTGGATTATTTGTTGTCACCTTTTAAAAATAAATTGCAAATGTCTGATTTTCCCACTTCTCCAAGTGCAGCACGCCATTTTTATGAGTGTAAATTATTGTTTGAACTAGCAATAATTGTCTTTATTGTTGGATTAATTATTCTTATCTTCTTAAAAATGAGAAAGAGAATGAGTTATATCTATATTTCGAAAACTACTGCCTTAATCTTTATGATTTTACCTGTAATTATTTTGCCTTTTGCTTTAATGAATTTTGATGAATTTTTCATTTCTTTTCATCACTTACTATTTAATAATAGTGATTGGCTTTTTGATCCGACTACTGATCCTATTATTAACGTTCTAACAGAGGAGTTTTTTGCAGGGTGCTTTGCAACTGGTGGGATAATTTATGAATTATATTTTTCATATTTTATTTTGGCAAAAAAATAAAGGAGCTTTAATTAAGCTCCTTTTTTAATATCAATTTTTTCTTCAGCCAAATGATTAATACTGGCACAACTGAAATTAAGATGATTGCGAGTACAATTAATGAGAAGTGCTCTTGAACAACTGGAATATTTCCAAAGAAAAATCCTAGAGCAGCAAATAAAGTTACCCAGAGAAAACCACCGAGAAAGTTATAACGGATGAAAGTGCCATAATGCATTTTACTTGCCCCAGATACAAATGGAACGAAAGTACGAATAAATGGAATGAATCGTCCGATTACAATAGTAATTCCACCATGCCTATCGAAGAAATTCTCTGCGGCTTTTCGTTTATCTTGATTAATCAACTTATTAAACCAACTATATTTGGCACCTTCAGCTTGTGACCAACGACCGATTTCATAATTAATTGTATCGCCTAAAATAGCAGCTGCAAGAAAAACCAAATAACAAATCCAAAAGTGAAGATTATATTTCGGAGTGGCTGCCATTGCACAAGCTGCAAATATAAGTGAGTCTCCTGGTAGGAATGGAAAGATAACTAAACCTGTTTCAATAAAAACAATTGCAAACAAAATTAAGTATGTCCAGTTTCCAAACATATTCACAATTGTGACTAGGTGGTCATCAATATGAAGTATAAAATCAATAAGTCCCATAAATAACTATATATTCCTTTCAAAAATTAAATACTGGTAGAATGAAAAGTCATTGTTTTTTCTGGAAATAGGTCTTGCATAATGCTGCTAATTGCAATTTGAGCCTCACCAAAACCTAAGGCAATCATTGGTACCCGACCTGGATAAGTAATAGCATCGCCAATTGCGTAAACATGGGGTAAATTTGTTTGCATTGTTTGAGAAACAGAAATTAGATTATTTTCTAATTCAATGCCCCATTTCCGTAATTGTCGATTATCACTTTTGAAACCATACGCAACTAGAATTTCATCAACATCTTTAGTAATAAAATCGTGACTTGCACCAACTCTGTGCAAAACTAATTCTATTCTATTATTGTTTAAGTGAAGTTCTTTTGGAAGGTAAGGAGTTAAAAGTTCAACATTTTTTAAACTTTTAAGTTGACTAACAGAACTTTCAAGTCCGCGAAATTCATTTCTACGGTGTACTACATATACATCGGATGTTTTACTTAATTCCACTGCCCAATCAAGTGCGGAGTCGCCACCACCAAGAATGGCGACTTTTTTATTAGAAAAGATTTCGGGATGTTGCATGGAATAGTGAATATGGGCTTGGACATCTGGAGTAGTAGATAAAGGTAGAGTTTTTGGCTTAAATGCTCCTAAACCTGTAGCAATAAGAAGACTTTTCACTTGATAATCATCATCAATGATAATATCTTCTCCTGTTGAGAAAGAGATTTTTTTAACTTTATGTGAGAGGGTCAATTTAGTATTCTCGGTTTGTTCAAATAATCGAGAAACTAACTCTTTTCCTTTAATAGAAGAAAAAGCTGGTATATCCTTAATATCTTTTTGTGGATAAAGCATATTGATTTGACCACCAACCTCATCTAACGCGTCGAAGGTAATAGTTTTTAATCCATGTAAATTAGCAAAAGAAGCAGCAAATAGACCAACCGGCCCAGCGCCGATAATAGCTAAATCATATTTTTCCATTGTAATGAGCAATCCTCCATAAGAATTAATCTAGAAATCATGTCTTTAGCGTTAATTAAAAAGACAGTTATAATTAATATTAGTAAGGGATGATATAGTATGCAAGTTAAAATTGGTGATATAGTTCATGGAAAAATTAGCGGTATACAACAATACGGAATTTTTGTAAGATTGGACAGTCAGATAGAAGGATTAATTCATATTTCTGAGATTCATGGGGGCTACGTAAAAGATATAGGAAGAGAATACCAAGTTGGAGAAACTATAAAGGTACAAGTTATTGATATAGATCCATATTCTAATCAAATTAGCCTATCTCGACGAGCGGTACTTCCAGAAGTCGAAGAAGCAAGAAAAAAGAGAGTTCATTTTTGGACCTCAAAAAGAGCTAAAAAGGGGTTCATGCCGTTAAAAGAAGTTTTGAATAAGCAAATTCAAGAAGCTAAAATTAGATATTCAAAAAAAGATTAAAATAAAGTGTTAAGCAGTAATACTTAACACTTTATTTTTTATATCCGAATTTTAAAGCTTAAATCTCAATTAAAATAAGAATGAAAAAA
>NZ_CARBVX010000007.1 GCF_948948975.1 uncultured Lactobacillus sp.
TACTTCGGCAGAGAGAGTTGTACATCCTAAAAACCAAGTAAAAATACCTAGTTCATAACCCGAAAAACGTCCAAAAGCATTATATGAATAAAGCCAAGCGGCTCCGGATTGTGTAAAACGGCTGGATAAGTCCGCATAGCATAAAGCAATCATACTGACAGTAACAGCAGTACAGAGAAGAACAAGAATAGCTGTTAGGTTCATGTAACGATAAATTACAGAAGGTAACAGGAATGTTCCGGATCCAATAACTGCATTAATACCTAAGAAATAGATGGATATGAAGGAAAGCTTCTTAGGAACAGAACTTTTATTAGTCATATTTTTACCTCTTTATCTAATAACATTCTCCTTTATCTATTGTAGTATTTTTGTAAAGTAAATCTATACGAAATATTTAAAAAAGATAATTAAATTAATCTTAAACAATTTATTTATTAATAATAGAGGCTGCTATTAAATTTAATAAATAAGAAAAAAGAACGGTTTTCAAACCGTTCTTTTTGGTGTAAATGGAGCAAGTTTAAGCTTATCTAGTTGATTACGATAATAAGTTAAACTCTTACGATTACAGTGTAGGATTTCCATTAATTTCAAATCAGAGAGGCTGGGGTCATTTACTTTATAGTAAATGTAAGAAAGGCGAAGTTTCCCTGGGGTAAGATCAAAATTTAAAATATCCTTGTCTGGAGCAATTTTTCTAGTTAAAGAGGTTAAGGCAGAGATTTGTTTACCCGTCTTTGTTTGAAAAATAAGAGGATTTTCTTCAGTATTAGTCAATAGAAGGGAACGATAACTTGAATCTTTAATCCTTGAAATATTAGCTTTACTTAAATTAAGAAATTGTTTTGGATCAAAGCCATGTGCAATTAATATTAGAACTTTTTTACAATCAAGACTAATTTCAGGCCAAGTTATAATTTCATCAAGCTGATCAATCCAGTCAATACAAATATGAGGGGTTCGATCAAAAGTATAGCCATGTAAGTCGGTAAAAAGATAATTTTTGACTAATTGGTGGTCATAGAGAAAAGAAAAATATTTCTTTAAATGGGTAACATACTTATTAATCGTACTAATTGTTTTATTTTGATCTTGCTCTAAGTGGTCAATAAAGGCCCGAATATCCTGAGCAGAAACATTACTAACTTTAGGTTCTGAATTTGAATTTTGTAAAAAATAGTTCCAAAAATAATAGATCGATTGATTAATGGAAGTAAGAGTTCGTGGGGCTAGATTTTGACTAGTGCACCATTGATTAAAATTCTTTTCGTAAGGAAATAACATTTTTATACCTCATTAACAAAAATGTAATTGTTACTTTAACATAAATACAATTATAACAAAAAAGGTTGGCGAACTTCCAGTCCGCCAACCAGTCTACAGTAAAATTTTACTTCTTAATTCGAGTTTTGTACCATTTAATTCCAAAATAAATAAATAAGATTAGTAAAAGGGCAATAATTATAAGGGTATAATCATCAAAGATTTTAACTACTAGCTGCCAATTTTTTCCCATGTAGTGACCTAAGCCAACTAATACACTATTCCAAACTAAACTACCTAAAGTAGTTAAGACTAAGAATTTAGTCCAGCCGACATGTGCAATACCTGCAGGAATTGAAATTAAACTTCTAACGACAGGGATGCAACGTCCATAAAAAATGGCGCCAATTCCATGTTTGTCGAACCAATTGATGGCTTTTTGGGCATCATCTTTTTTAAATCCTAAAAGTTTAAATAATTTAGTTTCAAGTAATTTTTCAAATCGTGGTAGCGTCAGGTTACGACTTATTGAAAACAAAATAATCGCACCAATAATTGATCCTAAAGTTGAAGCTAGGATAACTCCGATTAGAGTTAATTTAGTTCCACTAACTAAGAATCCTCCAAGGGTCAAAATCACCTCTGAAGGAATAGGTGGAAAAATATTTTCAACGGCAATTAAAAGAATAATGGCAAGATAGCCGAAATTTTCGATAAAGTGTGTTAACCAAATTGTCATTTATATATTTATTGTCTTTCTAAAATTTTATCTACTTTCTTAAAGAATAAATCTTTATCTGCTTTTGTTACTTCAGTAATTTCTTTTCCATTAGGATCGATAAACATACGGCCACTTGCCAGTCCTGATGTAATAACATTTGCTTTTACCTGACGTGTCTCAACAAGTTCAGGGTAGAGAGCTGACATAGTAGTTAAAACGTCCCACAAATATAGCTCTGCATTTGGAACAGAAATAATTAAGCTGTATCCTAAACCAACTAAGTCAATAGCTGGATACTTTCTTAAACTAGCCCAGTGCTGGCGAAGTTCATCAGTTAAGGGAAGTTCTTCGGTGCTTTCTAATCCAACCATTTGAATTTCAAGATCTGAATCTAGAACTCTTTTCACTGCATCTGGATCCCAAAAAGCATTCCATTCTTGAGTGCCGTCGGCATCAACGCTGACTACATTTCCATGTCCGTCTAGAGAACCACCCATCCAGTAGACTTTTTCGATTTTTGATTGAATTGAAGCATCTTCGTCTAATGCTCGAGCTAAATCAGTAATTGGACCAGTCATTACTAAGGTAACTGGTCCATCTGCTTTTTTAATTTTATCGATCATATCTAGGTGAGCAGGTAAAGCAGCTTCTGGGGTCTTGATTTCACCGCTCTCATTTAAAATTGGAAAGTAGTTAAATGAGTATGTTGCCATCCGCCACTCTTTAGGAAATTGATGAACAGCACGTGAATTAGAGCGAGCAACTTCTAATTTATCACCACGTAAATTGAATTTATCAACCATTTTTCGACAAGCTTCTACTGAAGGATCAATATATCCATCACCATCAATAGCACTAATCCCAATGAGTTTAATATCAGGCGCTTGTAAGAGTAAAAGAAGTGAAACTAAATCATCGATGTTTCCATCATGATTAAAATAAATATTTTTCATTATTTGCGACCTTTCTTTTTGGCTATTTACTATTCTATAAGAAAATGAAGGATTGAGTAAACAAAAAAGTCATCTTACTTGGTTTTAAGAAGGAACGTGATAAAATACTATGGGAATTTTAATAGGAAGGAAAAATAATTTATGGCAACGGAACATATTGAAAATAAATTAAAGCTTTTGCCCGATAAGCCAGGTTGCTACTTGATGAAAGATGTTAACGGCAATGTGATTTATGTGGGAAAGTCTAAGAACTTAAAGAACCGCGTTCGTTCCTATTTTAAAAGTAAGCAAGTGGGAAGACGTGCTGAACTTGTACGTGAAATACGTGATTTTGATATCATTACTGTCTCATCTGACAAGGAATCTTTTCTGTTAGAAATTACACTAATCAAAAAATATCAGCCTTACTATAATGTCCAATTAAAGCAAGGTACAGGCTATCCTTACATTGAAATTACTAATGAACGTGATCCGCAAACACGTTTAACATCAGTTGTTCATAAGGATCATGGTTATTATTTTGGACCATATCCAAATGTTTATGCAGCACAAGCAACTTTGAAATTTATTCAAAAAGTCTGGCCTCTAAGAAGATGTACAGGTCATCAAGGCCGGCCCTGTCTTTATTATCACATGGGGCAATGTCTGGGAGCTTGCTTTAAGGAAGTGCCAAAGAGCACCTATGATGCTCAGATTAGAAAAATAAAGCGATTTTTAAATGGAGATATCGCACAAGTTAAGCAAGATCTGACAGAAAAAATGACGCAAGCTTCAATGGATCTAGAATTTGAACGTGCTGCTGAAATTAGGGATCAATTGAAATATATTGAACAAACTGTTGAGAAACAAAAGATTATTTCTAATGATCATACTCAGCGGGACATCTTTAATTTTTACGTTGATAAGTCTTGGATTTCAATCCAAATTTTCTTTTTAAGACAGGCTAAGTTATTACGTCGTGAAACAAGACTATTTCCTCTAACTGATGCCAATGATCCACAAGATGCCTTTGTTTCCTTCATTGCTCAATTTTATGGACAGCGCAATCGCGTCTTACCAAAAGAAGTGTTAGTACCAGCTGGAATTGATAATGAATCTTTATCTGAAGTACTAAAGGTACCAGTAAGGACACCACAACGTGGTCAAAAGAAAGCCTTGTTAGAAATGGCTCATGATAATGCTAAGTTGAAACTAGATGAAAAATTCCGACTCTTAGAACTAGGTAATCGTAAAACCAAGGGTGCACAAAAAGAAATTTTTGATGCATTAGGCCTACCATATGGCCATAGAATTGAAAGTTTTGACCACTCACATATTCAGGGAGCTGACCCTGTTTCTGCCTTGGTAGTATTTACTGATGGTGAAGCTGATAAACATGAATATCGTAAATACAAATTAAAGGGTGAGGTTGAACATCAAAATGCGGCTGATGAAGTAGGAAATACCCGTGAAGTAGTTAGAAGACGTTACAGTCGTCTTTTAAAAGAACATAAAAAAATGCCAGATCTTATTTTAATGGATGGTGGTCAGATTCAAGTTGAAGCTTGTTTGGATGTTTTAAGAAATGAATTGAATGTAAATATTCCTGTTGCCGGAATGGTAAAGGATGATCATCACCGAACTAATCACTTGATTTTTGGTGATCCTACGAAGGGAGAGGACTTAAAGTTAATTCCTTTAGATCCGAAATCTGAAGGATTTTATTTAATGACTAGAATTCAGGATGAAGTTCACCGCTTTGCAATTACTTTCCATAGAAGAACTCATGCCAAAAATGCTCTTTCAAGTAAATTAGATGAAATTAAGGGTATTGGGCCTAAGTCTAGAAATAAGCTCCTAAGAAAGTTCGGTTCTTTAAAGAAAATTAAAGAAGCATCAGTGGATGAATTAAGAGGAGCTGGTCTAACTCTTCCGCAAGCACAAACTGTAAAATTGAGTTTATAAATTAACCAATAAAAGACCTGATTTAATGGGGCTTGATATGGTATTATAGTTAAGAAACTTTAAGGAAATTTTTAATTATAACTTGATATATAAAGGAGGCACACATAGTGTTTGTCGACCAAACAAAAATAGATGTACAAGCAGGAAAGGGCGGCGACGGTGCCGTTGCTTTTCGACATGAAAAATATGTTCCACTTGGTGGACCAGCCGGTGGAGATGGTGGCCGTGGAGGTAGTATTATATTAGTTGCTGATTCCGGCCTAAGAACCTTAATGGATTTTCGCTTTAGACGTAAGTTTAAGGCAGATAATGGTGAAAATGGTCGTATTAAATCACAATATGGTCGTGGAGCTAAAGATGTAAGACTAAAAGTTCCAATGGGAACAAGTGTCTACGATTTTAATACTGGTGAACTTTTAGGCGACTTAGTTGAAAATGGTCAAGAATTGGTAGTGGCTCACGGCGGAAAAGGTGGTAGAGGTAATATTCACTTTGCCACTCCAACAAGAACTGCTCCAGAAATTGCTGAAAATGGTGAACCAGGAGAATTCCGTACTTTACGCTTGGAGTTAAAAGTCTTAGCTGATGTCGGGCTAGTAGGATTCCCATCTGTTGGTAAGTCAACCTTGTTATCTGTTGTAACTAAGGCTAAGCCAAAGATTGCAGCCTATGAATTTACAACTTTAACTCCTAACCTAGGAATGGTTGTTCTTCCAGATGGTCGTGACTTTTCAATGGCTGACTTACCGGGATTAATTGAAGGTGCTTCAAAAGGTGTTGGACTTGGAATTCAATTCTTGCGTCATGTTGAACGTACAAAAGTAATCTTGCATTTAGTTTCAATGGATCCAAACAATGGTCGGGATGCTTACGAAGACTATGAGACAATTCGCAAGGAATTAGCAGGCTACACTAAGGACTTAACTACCAAGAAAGAAATTATTGTAGCAACGCAAATGGATATTCCTGGTAGTGAAGAAAAATTTGAGGAATTTAAGAAGAAACTAGGAGATAAAACTGTCTATCCTATTTCTAGTGTTACCCATAAGGGTGTTAGTGAACTAATGGGTAAGACCGCAGATCTTGTTGAAGAAGTTGCTAAAGAAGAAGCTGAAAAACCAGCAGAAATTAAAGTTGCCGAAAAAGAATATGTTTATAAGAAACCAGAAGATGAAGGATTTAAGGTTGAAAGAACTGGCGAACACAGCTTTGTTGTTACAGGCAATAAGCTAGAGCGTCTTGTCCAAAGAACTAACCTTGATCATACTGATGGAATTATGCTTCTAGCTCGTAAATTAAAGCGCTTGGGTGTAGATGAAGCTTTGAGAGAAAATGGAGCAGTAACTGGCGACGATGTTTCAATAGCTGACTTTACTTTTGAATTTGTAGATTAGAAAATTTGAAAAAGTTGGGAGTAAGACTTTTGAATAAAAAGAACCGCTTTATTACAGGTTATGGCGGACTTCGTGCTCTAGCTGTTATTGGAGTAATTCTATATCACCTTAATCCAAACCAGTTTATGGGTGGATATCTAGGAGTACCGATATTTTTAGTATTATCGGGTTATTTAGTTACAGACCACATGTTTCATGCCTATGAGGAGCGGGGAAAGTATAACTTCAAAGCTTTTTACATCAGACGAATAAAGAAGTTATACCCGCAAATGATTACACTGCTGTGGGGATGTAGTGCGTATATCTTACTTTTTCAGCAGAATCTTCTAGCGAAGCTGAATCAAATCGTCGTTACTAATTTACTGAATGTCTATAATTTTTGGCAAATAAAGAACGGCCAAAGCTATTTTGAACGGTTTGCAGCTAATGAATCGCCATTTATTCATTTATGGACTATGTCAATTGAGGGTCAGTTTTACATTATTTGGCCACTAATAATCTTTTTACTAGTTAGATTTGCTAAAAAGAAAAAGGTAATTTTTTGGATTGTTACGGCCTTAACTTTATTTTCTGCTTTAGAAATGGCATTTTTATTTAAGCCCGGTGTAGATACAAGTAGAATTTACTATGGAACTGATACAAGATTTTTCTCTCTTGGCTTAGGGGCAATGCTGGCAGTTATTTGGCCAACTTGGAAGTTAAATGAAAATCTAGAGAAAAGAGATCACTGGTTCTTAAATATTGTTGGAGCAATAGCCTTAGTGGGTATCTTACTAATGGCAACGAGTCCAATTTTTAATCCGCAAAAAGCATTTGCTTATCGCGGAGGGATGTTCTTATTTTCACTAGTAACAACGATTTTTGTCGGAATTATTGCTCATCCAGGTAGTAGCTGGAACAAGTGGTTAACTAATCCAGTATTTAAGTGGATTGGCTCACGTTCGTATGGAATTTACTTATATCAATTTCCAGTAATGATCTTCTTTGAAGATAAGGTTAAAGATATTGCAGATCATGTGGTTTTATATCATTTAATTGAAGTTATTTTAATTTTAATAATTGCTGAACTTAGTTATCGTTTTATTGAAAAACCATTTGGCCGAATTGACTGGGAAAAAATGCGTCAATTCTTAACTAAGGCACTAAATTTACGAGCAAAACACTATCAAGCAAAAATACTTTTTGCAACAGGAATAATAGTTTTTATTCTAGGTAGTTTTGGAATTTTAAAAGCGCCTACTGTCAAAGCGGAAAATCCCAATCACTCTCAACTAGCTAAGCAAATTAAATCAAATCGTAGTAAGCAGCTAAAGAATAATCAGAAATTAATTAAGGAAGCTCAGTCTAGAAAGAAAACAGCATCAACTTCAAAAGCTGCTCTTGTAAAACAAGCTAAGGAAGCAGCAGCTACTAAACCAGTAAATCAGGATTTTGAGAAATATGGAATTTCCCAAGTTGATTTACAACTAGCACAAAAAATTCACGTGACTGCAATTGGAGATTCAGTAATGGCTGGTTCTAGTCAAAATCTGCAAAAAATGATGCCACATTTAATTATTGATGCCGCTGTTTCTAGACAATTGGGTGATACTATTCCGCTTTTTGAACAATACAAAGCAAAGGGTGCTTTAAATGATAATGTGTTAATTGGTTTAGGAACGAATGGGGCTTTTCAACCTCAAGAACTTGATCACTTAATGCAAATTATTGGTCCAAAGAGACATGTTTTTTGGGTTAATACTCATGTCCCAACGCGTGATTGGCAAGATCAAGTTAATAGTGAATTAGATGCAGCAACGAAAAAATATCCCAACTTAACTATTATTAAGTGGCATGAGTTTGCTGGTAGTCATCAAGATTGGTTCTACGATGATCATACACATCCAACTCCAGAAGGATCGAAATTTTATAGTGCCTATATAACTAAAATTTTAGTTACTAAAGGAAAATATTAGAAATAGGGTTTTCATGGAAATACAATTTTTAGGAACAAGTGCGGGGCAACCATCAAAAAGTAGAAATGTTTCTTGTACCGCATTAAAGTTATTAGACGAATTAAATGAAGTATGGCTATTTGATGTGGGAGAAGCAACGCAGCATCAAATTTTAAAGACTAACATTAGACCTAGAAAAGTAACGCGAATCTTTATTTCACATACTCATGGTGACCATATTTTTGGACTTCCAGGTTTTCTCTCATCTCGTTCTTTTCAAGGCGATGGTGGTCCATTAACAATTTATGGACCAGCTGGTATTGAACAATTTGTACAAACTTCTCTCAGAGTTTCTAAAACTCGCGTATCATATCCGATTAAGTATGTGGTTTTAAAAGAAGATGGCTTAATTTTTGAAAATGATATTTTTGCAGTCTACACAGCTCGTTTAGATCATCGAGTACCTAGTTTTGGCTTTCGTGTAGTTGAAAAGCCGCGTCCAGGTGAATTATTAATGGATAAAGTGGCAGAATATAATGTGCCTAATGGGCCGCTTCTTGGTCAATTGAAGGCAGGAAAAACAATTACATTAAGTGATGGGCAAAAACTAGATGGACGCGATTTTCTTGGAGAAGAGCGTCCAGGACGGATTGTGACAATTATTTATGATACTCGGCCAACAAACAATATTGGTGAATTAGCAGATAATGCCGATGTTCTAGTTCATGAATCAACATTTGATGGCGGAGAAGAAAAAATGGCTCATCGCTACTTCCATTCAACTTGCTTGGATGCAGCTCGAGTTGCTCGAGATCATAATGTTGGAGAGCTTTATTTAACTCACATTTCTGCTCGCTATACTGGAAGAGCTGGTAGACAATTAGAACATGATGCTAGAAAGATTTTTAAACATACTCACTTAGCTAATGATCTAGATAATTTTGAAATCACATTGAGGGGGTAATAATATGAGTAATTCATTAAGGGATAAAGTCGTAGTAGTTACAGGAGCTTCTAGTGGTATTGGACGCTCAATTGCTTTAGAAAGTGCAAGTCGTGGTGCAACAGTTATCTTGATGGCACGTCATCAAGATAAGTTAGAAGAAATTGCAAACGAAGCACGTCAGCTTTCTGGAAATGAAGTATATGTATTTCCAACAGATATTAGCAAAGCTGATCAAATTGATCGTACCTTTAATGAAATTGTTAGTCATGTTGACCATATTGATTATCTTGTCAATGCAGCAGGGTTTGGTGTCTTTAAAGAATTTTTAGAGACTTCACCTCAAGTGGTGACTGAAATGTTTCAAACCAATGTTTTAGGTTTGATGTACTTCACTCGTCTTGTTGCGCGCGTCATGATTGATCAAAAACAAGGGCAAATTATTAATTTTGGCTCAATTGCTGGAATTGTACCAACTACTAAGACTGCAGCTTACAGTGCTACTAAGGCAGCTATTATTCAATTTTCAAACGTTTTACGTCTAGAATTGAAACCTTTTGGTGTTAAGGTCATGACAGTAAATCCTGGACCAGTTTATACTAATTTCTTTAATATTGCCGATGAAAGTGGATCTTACGTGAATAATGTTCAACGTTTTATGCTTGATCCAGATGATGTAGCTTGGCAAGTAGTCCACTTCTTTGGTTCTAACCGTCGTGAATTGAATTTACCTCTAAGCTTAGCTACCTTCGCAAAGCTTTACCAAATTTTCCCTCGTATTGGTGACTGGGCAAGTCTAAAGTTTGCTAGCAGAAAGTAGGGAAGAATGATGAATAAGCAAAGAAATTTAGTAATTGGACTAATTATCGTTTTAGTGCTTGTGATTTTTGCATGCCTCAATACTGAACCAGTAGCGATTAATTTTGGCTTTTTTCAACCTAAAATGCCTCTAATCATCGTTTTAGTGATTATGCTTCTATTAGGTGCTTTAGTGTCACTGTTGATTGGCAAAGGAGAAAAAGTTTCTCCCGATGTAAAAAAAGCACTAGCAAAACAGAAGAAAGAATTAGATAATAAATATCGGAGTGAAATTGAATCTAGAGATAAACAAATAGCTGAATTAAAAAAAGTTAATAATTCTGAAGCTACAAAATAAGATTGGACTTGATTTATCAGCTCTTAGATTGTATCATTGAAATACGTGAGTATTTAGTGAATTTGTTTATTTAAAGGTTCGCAAGTCTCAATTCTATAAAAAAGGAGATCTAACTAATGGCAGTTCCTGCAAGAAAAACTTCTAAGCAAAAGAAACGTTCACGTCGTGGTCATATTAAATTAACCACACCAGCAATGCATTACGATGCTACTACTGGTGAATACCGTTTAAGCCACCGCGTTTCACCAAAGGGCTTTTACAAAGGCCGTCAAGTTGCTAACGAAAACAAGCAACAAAATAACGATTAATTAAAGACACCTTGGGGTGTCTTTTTTTATATAATTTTTGATTAAAGGAATAGGTATTAATGAAACTAGTTATTTTACACTCAAGTGATACGCATGGCTTTTTAATGCCAACTGATTATCAAGATAAAAACAATTATGATGCACCAATTTCACTTAGCCGGGTAAGTAGTGTCGTAAAAAGTGAAAAAGAAAAATACGGCGCAGATAATGTGTTAGTTACAGATAGTGGAGATTGTTTGCAAGGATCTCCTTTAGCTAGCTTTACACACAAGCTCCCTGAAGAGGAAGGATTACGTAAATTTACTGAAGCTTATAATGAAGTAGGCTATGATGCACGTGCATTGGGAAACCATGATTTTAATTATGGATTAGACTACTTGTCATATTACGTTGATAATAACCGTGCGCCATTTATTAATGATAATGTTTTAGATGCAGAAACTAATGTGCCTTTTTTTGGTAAAGAATACACTATTATTGAAAAGGCTGGCCTAAAAATAGGAATTATGGGAATTACTACCCAATATATTTCTCACTGGGAATCAGAAGATCATATCAAAGGATTAAAGTTTGTCTCTGGCTATGATGTGCTTTCTAAATTAGCTAAGAAATTACGTCCACAAGTTGATATTCTTTGTGCTATGTATCATGGTGGCTTTGAAAGTGATCCTTTGACTGGAGAAGCGACTGAGCCTCACACTGGTGAAAATGAAGGCTACAAGATTTTAACTGAAATTCCTGAAATTGATGTCTTTTTAACCGGACACCAACATCGTCGCTTAAACTTAGTTACTCGTGATACTGCAATTGTTCAACCCGGCTATCGAGGAGAAGCTGTCGGTAAAGTAGTTATTGACTTTGACAAGGATGAAAAAGGTAAGGTCAAGATTAATGAGATGACTACTGAATTAATTGACAGTAAAGACTATGCCCCTGATCCAGCTATTGAAAAAATTGTTAAGAGCCTTGATGAAGAGACGCAAAAGTGGTTAGATCAACCAATTGCTCACTTATCTGAGCCTGCTCCAATTGAGGATGCCATTAAGGGGAGAATTGAGGGAGCTCCATTCATTAACCTTATCCAGCAAATGCAACTTTGGTTTACTGGTGCAGATGTTTCAGCTACTGCAATTATGTCAGAATCAGCTCATGGATTTTCAAAGAATGTTACCATGAGAGAAGTTTTGCTTAACTACCCATATGCAAATCAACTCTGCATTGTTAACCTTACTGGAAAAGAATTAAAGGAAATCATTGAATATTCAGCTGGTTTCTTAGAAAAAGACAAGGACGGTAAAATTAAATTTATCGATCGTTGGATTACACCTAAGCCAATGTTATATCATTTTGATCTTTTCTATCCTGTTAAGTACGAAGCTGATTTATCTAAGCCAGTGGGTCAAAGATTGACTAAGGTGACTTTAGATGGTAAAGATCTTGAAGATGACAAGGTTTATAAGTTAGCCGTAAACAATTATCGTGCTTTAGGTGGAGGTTTCTATCCAGCTTACAGTATGAATAAAATTGAAAAGATTTTTGACCAAGATTATGTTCAAATGTTTAGTGAGTACTTAACTCATGATGATATTAAAGTAGATACAAGTAAGAATTATAAATTTTACTAAGAAAAAAGCTGTTTCTTAATTGAAACAGCTTTTTATAATATTCAAATTTAATTATAGTTTGCTATACTTACTTTTATCTTTGTAACTTTTGGCAGTAATGGCAGGAATGATAATTGCGAAGAGCAAGCCAAAGACTGCGCCAATAATCAAAGATTGCATAGGATTAAATTGCATCTGAGTTAGAGATGCAGCGATAAAACCGATAATTTCGCAAAAAATGCATGACCAAATCACTGTAATAATGTAGCGCATAATTTCTCCTTCTTTCGCTAGGTATCTTAGCAAAAATAAGATGTTTTAGCAAGCGAAGATAAGAGAATTTGCTATACTTAAATTATCAGAAAGGGTGAGTATATGGGAGCGGTTAGTTTACAAAATTTAAGCGGTTTTACTCTACTTGAGAGTCCAACCAAAGTTAAAAATTTGGCTGAAAATGCTAAGAAAAAAGGCTATTCTGCAATTGCTTTAACCGATATCAATATTACTTATGGCTTGGTCGATTTTTATAAGGCAGCAAAAGATGTCGGAATTAAACCTTTGCTAGGGATGCAACTTAGAGTTAATGGTTTAATTGATGAAGCTAATAAGTATGATCTCATTGTAATTGCAAAAGATGACCAGGGATATAAAAACATTTTACGTTTATCTAGTGCAGTTAATCTTTTAACTGAAAATGGTGAAAAAGAAAATGTTTTAACTCTCGAAAATTTAAAAAAATATCTTGGACATTTAATTCTAATTACTCCAAGCAATTTACATAGTGAAATAAAAATGTTGCAGACTAATAATCCTAAAATGGGAGCAAACTATTTACGAAAGCTGCAAGATTTTCTTCCGAGCTCATCTTTCCTGTATTTGGGAGTCTATGCTGATTTAGGACAACAAGAATATATCAATTATATTCGCTCACTAGCTACACAATTTAACTTGCCTCTAACTGCTGTAGAAGATGGGCAGTACCTTAACCGTAATGAACAATTTTTAAGACGTACACTTCAAGCAATTAAAACTAATACTCATTTAGAAAATATAGAACAATTAGCTAAACAAGCGGGCTCACACTATTTGAAAAATAGCGAAGAATTGCAGGTAAGTTATCGTAAGTTTGATATTGAAGATGCATTGAAGAATGCAGAAGAAATTGGAAAAATCTGTACTGCAGAAATTAAGTTTCAAGATCCGCAATTGCCTAAATTTAAACAAAATAAGTTTCCCACTTCAAAAGAGTATTTACATTCTTTGGCTCAAGAAGGTCTTGCAAAAAAATTTAATAATCAAATTCCAGCTAAATATCAAGAGAGACTTGATTATGAATTGCGAGTAATTAACGAAATGGGATTTGATGATTATTTTCTTATTGTGTGGGATGTAATGAATTTTGCCCATAGTGTCAATATTACAACGGGTCCCGGAAGAGGATCCGCAGCAGGTTCTCTTGTTTCATATGCTTTGAGAATTACTGAAGTCGATCCAATCGAATATAATTTGCTGTTTGAACGTTTCTTAAATCCTGCTCGTCAGCAAATGCCTGATATTGACTTAGATATTCCTGACAACCGCAGGGATGAAGTAATTAAGTATATGTTTGAAAAGTACGGGATGAATCATGCGGCACAGATTTTAACGTTTGGTACCTTAGCCGCAAAGCAAGTTTTAAAGGATGTTTGTCGTATTTTTGGACTAAATAAGGTCGAAACGTATCGTTGGTTAGATGCAATTCCGCACTCTAAGGGGAAAATCACCTTAGCTGAGGCCTATCAAAAATCAAAAGAATTACAACTGCTAGTGAACACAAATGACTTAAGCAAAATTTTGTTTGCGACTGCTGAGCATTTAGAAAATTTACCAAGGCACTATTCAATTCATGCGGCTGGATTAGTAATTACCGATGATTCATTGGCTGAAATAGTAGGTCTACAAGCAGGGCCTCTAGGAATCCCCGTGACTCAACAAACAAAATCGAATGTTGAATCATTAGGTTTATTAAAGATCGATTTCTTAGGATTAAGAAACTTAACTATTTTGGGGAACATCGTTGCAGCTTTAAGAGCAGACGGAATTGACATCGATCCTAACCAAATTCCCTTAGATGACCCAGATACACTTGCCTTGTTTCAGCGTGGAGATACAGATGCAGTATTTCAGTTTGAATCTGACGGTATTAAGCGAGTACTTGAACAACTTCATCCAGATAGTTTTGAAGATATTGTTGCAGTTAATGCCTTATACCGTCCCGGTCCAATAAATAATATTGATCATTTCATCAATAGAAAACATGGAAAAGAGAGGGTTCAATATCCTGATCCTAGTTTAAAGAAGATTTTAGGTACCACCTATGGAGTTTTAGTTTATCAAGAGCAAGTTATGCAAACAGCTCAAGTTTTAGCAGGTTTTTCTTTAGGAGAAGCTGATCTTTTAAGACGTGCAATGTCTAAGAAAAATGCGGATGTAATTCAACGTGAAAGGTCTAAGTTTATTGAAGGTGCAATTAAATTAGGCCGTAAAAAGGAAACTGCTGAAAAAGTTTATGACTACATTGCACAGTTTGCTAATTATGGATTTAATCGTTCTCATGCGGTTGCCTATAGTAAGATTGCTTTTTGGCTTGCTTATTTTAAAGTACATTATCCAGGCGCCTTTTATTTAGCTTTGTTAAACAGCAATATGGGTAACCGACATAAAATTGCCCAATATTTAATGCAAGCTCAAGAAGCTGGAATTAAAATTTTGCCACCTGATATTGAAAGCAGTAAAGCAGATTTTTCATTAGAGAATGGAAAAATTTTAGTTGGATTAAAGGCAATTCGGGGGTTAAGAAGCGATTTATTGAAGCAAATTTTAGAAATTAAGCGTCCGATTAAGTCAATGACTGATTTCCTATGGAAAATAGATAATAATTTACTGAGTGTAGATGCGGTCGGAAATTTAATTAAAGCTGGCTCTTTTGATAGACTGGCTCCTAATCGAAATGAACTGTTAAAAATAAATAAAGATTTAGTTGAGAGCGTAAAAATGGCAGGCTCAAATTTATCTTTATTCGAAACATTAGAGCCAAAAGTAGAAGAAGAAAAAATGCCAACTGCAGCTGAAAAATCAGCTATGGAAGTTGAAGCAATGGGTTTTAGTACTGGTATTAACCCAATTATTGCGGTTCAAAAATATGCTCGAAAATATAATGCAAAAAGATTGCAGGCTTTTGAGAGCAATGAACAAGGAATCGCAGTTGGAAAGCTAATGAAAGTCAAACAAATTACCACAAAAAAAGGTGATAATATGGCGTTTGCGGTTTTTAGTGATACTAGTGGTGAGAAAGACTTTACTATTTTTCCTCAGGTCTGGGAAAAAGTAGGTGAGAACTTGAAGATTGGTGAGATATATTTACTTCAAGTTAGGACACAAAGTGATCGGTTTAACCCTAACAAAATTCAATTTCTACTTTCTAATGCTCGGCAAGTTAATTTTAAAGATTAATTCAAATTTTTTGGAAGTAAACAAAAGAGAGCCTAATAAGGTTGAAAGCGAAAACATTTATTTCATAAGGATTATTAGTGAAAAAATAGGCTTTTTTTTGAAGACATTGAGTAAAAAAAATGGTACGATAAAATCGATGTGAGTAAAACACAGAAAATCGTAGAGGTGAATTCATGAAACGGATTGGTATTTTAACTAGTGGTGGAGATGCCCCTGGTATGAACGCTGCCATTAGAGCTGTTACTCGTACAGCTTTGGCAAACGGTATCGAAGTTTGCGGAATTCGTTATGGATATGCTGGTTTAGTTGCTGGTGATATTTTCCAAATGACTTCTGAAACAGTTGCGGATAAAATTAGCCGCGGCGGTACTTTTCTTTATTCAGCTCGTTTCCCAGAATTTAAGGAAGAAGAAGTTCAACTTAAGGGAATCGAACAATTAAAGAAGCACGGAATCGATGCTTTGGTTGTCATTGGTGGTGACGGTTCTTACCACGGCGCATTGAAGCTTACAAGACATGGCTATAATGCTATTGGTCTTCCTGGTTCAATTGACAACGATATTCCTTATACTGATTACACAATTGGTTTTGACACTGCATGTAATACTGCAATGGAAGCCATTGATAAGATTCGTGATACTGCAACAAGTCATCAACGTGTATTTGTTGTAAATGTTATGGGTCGTGATTGTGGGGATATCGCAATGCACGTTGGTGTTGCTACCGGTGCTGAAGCCATTGTTATTCCAGAAGAACCTTATGACATTAAAGAAATTGCTGAAACCTTGAAGCAAGGATTTGCTAATGGTAAGAAACATGGAATCGTTGTTTTAGCTGAAGGTGTTATGGACGCTGAAAAATTTAAGGATGAACTTCTTAAATATGGTGACTTTGATGCTCGTGCTAATGTATTGGGCCATATGCAACGTGGCGGAAGCCCAACAATGCGTGACCGTGTAGTAGCAAGTGAAATGGGTGCCTATGCTGTTAAGTTATTACTTGAAGGTAAAGGCGGCTTGGCTGTTGGTATGGAAAACAACAAGCTTACTCACCATGATATTCTTGATTTGTTTGATGCAAAACACCACGGTAATTATGCGTTATACTCATTAAACAAAGACTTAGCCAAGTAGTTTTTGATTTTGTATTATAGGAGATTTTTTCAAGATGAAGAAAACTAAAATTGTTAGTACTTTAGGGCCAGCCTCAAACGATGTTGAGACTATTACTAAATTAGCTGAAGCAGGTGCAAACGTATTCCGTTTCAACTTCTCACACGGTGACCACGAAGAACACCGTGCACGTATGAACATGGTTCGTGAGGTTGAAAAGAAGACTGGTAAACTTCTTGGCATTGCTCTTGATACTAAGGGTGCCGAAATTAGAACTACTGAACAAGAAGGCGGCAAGTTCACTATTAACACTGGTGACACTATCCGTATTTCTATGGACGACACTAAGAAGGGTAACAAGGACATGATCCACGTTACCTACGATGGTCTTTACGACGATACTCACGTTGGTGGTCACGTATTAATCGATGATGGTTTAGTTGACCTTTTGATTAAGGACAAAGATGACGCTAAGAGAGAATTAGTTTGTGAAGCTCAAAACACTGGTTTAATCGGTTCTAAGAAGGGTGTTAACGCTCCTGGCGTTGAAATCCGCCTCCCAGGTATTACTGAAAAAGATACTAACGATATTAAGTTCGGTTTGAAGGAAGGTATCAACTTCATCTTTGCTTCATTCGTTCGTAAAGCACAAGATGTTCTTGATATTCGTCAATTGCTTGAAGAAGCACATTGTGAATACGTAAAGATCTTCCCTAAGATTGAATCACAAGAAGGTATTGACAACATCGATGAAATCTTAAAGGTTTCTGATGGTTTAATGGTTGCTCGTGGTGACATGGGTGTTGAAATTCCATTTATCAATGTTCCATTTGTACAAAAAGAATTGATCAAGAGATGTAACGCTTTAGGTAAGCCAGTTATTACTGCTACTCAAATGCTTGACTCAATGCAAGAAAACCCACGTCCTACTCGTGCCGAAGTTACTGACGTTGCAAACGCTGTTCTTGATGGTACTGACGCAACTATGCTTTCAGGTGAATCTGCAAACGGTCTTTACCCAGTTAAAGCTGTTAAGGCTATGGCTGAAATCGACATGCGTACTGAAAAGCAACTTGCTAAGCGTAACAAGTTAGCTCTTCAAAGATTCGAAGAATACAAGGGTTCAAACGTTACTGAAGCTATCGGTGAATCAGTTGTTAGAACTGCTGAAGAATTGGGTGTTAAGACTATTATTGCTGCAACTGAATCTGGTTACACTGCACGTATGATTTCTAAGTACCGTCCAAACGCAGACATTATTGCTATGACTTTCAACGACAAGATTCAACACTCATTAGGTGTTGTTTGGGGTGTAAAGCCAATGTTGACTGAAAAGCCTAAGTCTACTGAAGAAATGTTTGAAAAAGCAGCTGAACTTGCTAAAGAAACTGGTCTTGCAAAAGACGGTGACTTAGTAATTATCGTTGCTGGTGTTCCTTTGGGCGAAACTGGTACTACTAACTTGATGAAGTTACAATTAATCGGTACCCAACTTGTTAAAGGTTTAGGTGTTGGTGAACAATCAGTTATCGGTAAAGCTGTAGTTGCAACTTCTGCTGAAGAAGCTAACAGCAAAGTTCAAGATGGTGACATCTTAGTTGCTAAGACTACTGATAAGGATTACTTACCAGCAATCAAGAAGGCTTCAGGTATGGTAGTTGAAGCTTCTGGTTTAACTAGCCACGCAGCTGTTGTTGGTCTTTCACTTGGTATCCCAGTTATCGTTGGTGCTACTGACGCAGTAGAAAAGATCAAGGATGGTTCTAAGATTACTGTTGATGCTCGTCGCGGTGCTGTTTACCAAGGCGAAGCAACTAACCTTTAATCTGAATTAAATAGCTTACTAAAATAGTCAGCGAAAGCTGGCTATTTTATTTTTGTCTTTTTTTCCTTATACTATAAGATGATAGACAAAATAAAAGGATTGAGGCGCTATTATGTTAGGTGAAATAAGAAAAGGAAAAGTTACCGATGAAAATGAATCTGCTTTTTATGTGCAGGTTGAAGGGGTAACTTTTGAATTAAAAAAAATAGAAATTACACAAGATGAACCAATCCATTTAGGTGATGAAGTACAAGGCTTTATTTATGAAAACAAGGATAAAAAGAAAGAAATGACACAATTTTATCCTTTTGCTCAAAAAGATCAGTATGGTTGGGCAACTGTAACAGAAGTGCGCCGGGACTTAGGTGTTTTCTTAGATATTGGTTTGAATGACAAAGACGTTGTTGTATCTTTAGATGATCTTCCACTTGAAAAGGATCAATGGCCAAAGAAAGACGATCGATTATTAGTACGTCTTGAAACTGATGAAAAAGAACGTATTTGGGCTAAAATGGCTGAAGAAAATGTCTTTGAGCAATTAGCCGCTAATTTCCCAGCACACTTAGAGAATAAAAACATGTCTGGAACTGTTTATAGAAATTATGAAGTAGGTTCCTTTGTAATTACCGATCAGTACTACTTAGCCTTTGTTCATAAGTCTGAAATGTTTCGTCCATTACGACTAGGTCAAAAGATTAAGGGACGTGTAATTGGAGTTAGTCAATATGGTCGATTGAATTTAAGTGTTCTTCCTCGAGGATTTGAAGAAATTGACGATGACGCACAAATGATCTTGGTAAGTTTACGTCGTGAAGCTACAAAAACTCTACCATTTTACGATAAGAGTGATGCTCAAGAGATTAAGAATCACTTTGGTATTTCTAAATCAGCTTTTAAACGTGCCTTGGGACATTTATTAAAGGATGGGTTAATTACTGAAGATAAAGATGCAGGAACAATTAGCTTGGTAGAAAAAGATGACTCAGACACAGATAATGAAGGATAATTTAGAAGATTATTTACGATTTAGTCAAGTAGAACGTGGCTTAAGCCCTAATACAATTGTTTCTTATCGAACTGATTTAGAAGAATATTTAAGTTATTTAGAAGATCAGAATGAAACAAGTTGGGAAGTTGATTACCTAGTAGTTGACGCTTTTCTTGCAACACAAAAAGATAAGGGAAAAGCCACAACTTCAATCAGTAGAATGATCTCTAGCTTACGGAAATTTTATCAATGGCTTTTGCGACAAGATATAATTGAACGTGATCCTTTAGTTAAAATTGATTCACCTAAAAGTGAACGTAGATTGCCAACAGCCCTTAGTGAGGAAGAAGTTACTAAATTATTGGATGCTCCTGATACCAAGACTCGTTTGGGGATTAGAGATCGAGCTATGCTTGAAGTGCTCTATGCAACGGGAATGCGGGTTAGTGAGTTAATTAATTTACGTACTGGCGATATTCATAGCGAGTTAAAAATCATTAGAGTTCTTGGGAAAGGATCAAAAGAACGTCTTGTTCCAATTACCGGAGTTGCTTTATCATGGTTAGAGAAGTATCAAAAAGATGTCCGAGAGAATCAAGTCTTAAAAAGCGGTCAATTTACTGATGTGATTTTCTTAAATAATCATGGTCATCAATTGACGAGACAAGCTGTTTGGCAAAAGATAAAAAAATATTGTCAACTTATCGGAATAACCAAAAATGTTACACCACATACTCTTAGACATACTTTTGCGACTCATTTATTAGAAAATGGGGCAGATTTAAGAGTAGTCCAAGAGATTTTGGGCCATAGTGATATTACAACTACGCAGATTTATACTAATCTGACGCAGAAACATATTTTGGAGGTTTACAATCAAGCACATCCACGTGCCTAACTATTATGATCAGCAAATATAAAAAAGATTACGAAAAAACTGTAATGGGATATTTATCCTATCTCCCAGATTTTAAAAATATTAAGAATCTGCAAGAAGAGATGAAACTGTATACTAGCGATTCCAATCAATTCGAGGTTCTTATCTATCAACAAGATGGTAATGCTCGCGGTATTGTTGGTATTCAAGAAGAGAAAGATTTTATTATTATTCGCTATTTATCTCTTGATCCGACGATGCGTGATGAAAAAACAAAGCAATTGGTAATGAATGACCTAAAGCATCTTTATCCTGATAAAATGATTACTGCCTTACCTAATTGGGCATCTTTATTAAATTATTTAAAGGAAAATAAAACTGATGAATAATGTTGATGAATTAACTTTAGATCTTCCTAATTTTACGGGACCGCTCGATTTACTTTTACACTTAATCAGGTCACAAAAAATAGATATCTATGATATTCCAATTGCAAAAATTACGGGACAATATTTGGCTAATTTAGCTCGCTGGCAAACTTTGGACTTACAAATTGCTGGAGAGTATTTTGTGATGGCGTCAACATTACTTAGAATTAAGTCCCAGTATTTGCTTCCTAAAAATGACTTCATTGAGGAAGATCAGTATCAAGAAGACCCACGTACTGAACTTGTTGAACAACTAGTGCAGTACTCAGTCTTTCAAAGAATTGCCGAATACTTTAAAAAAAGAGATGAAGAAATGCCAATTACAGTGGCAAAGGATCCATCTGTTTCCCCTAAAAAAGAGATTGAGCCACTTCCTTTAGGAGAAATTACAAGTGATGAGCTTGCAAATACTTTTAAGGTGGTTTTAGAGCGATTCAAACTGAGAAAGCCACAAGTTGGAAAAATTGAGGTTCACGAGACTTCAATTGAAGAAATGACAAGCTTTTTAAAAAACAGGTTACAAAATAAAAGATCGACTAGTTTTTTTGATTGTATTAAAAACTTTCAAGATCTTGATCAAGTAATTGGGTTGTTCCTAGCAGTTTTAGAATTATGTCGTGATCATAAAATTTTGGTAAAGCAAAATAGAGATTTTGGTGATCTAGAGTTAGAGAAAGTTGAGATTAATGGCAAGTAAAGAAGCAGAATTAGAAGCCTTACTTTATGCAGCGGGGGATGATGGTTTAGAAACTGAGAACTTACTACAGTTGTTAGAAATTTCTCCAGCTGCCTTAAGAGAATTAGCTAATCATCTTAAGGACCAATTGAAAAATGATGAAAATTCAGGTTTGCAGTTAATTTGCATCAATCAAACTTATAAATTAACGACTAGTCCGAAATGCGGAGATATTATTTCGAAATTTTTCCAAAAAGATCTATCTAAAAATTTAAGTCAATCAGCGCTTGAAATTTTGTCGATTATTGCGTATCGGCAACCAATTACTCGAGTTGAAATTGACGACTTAAGAGGGGTTAACTCAGCAGGTGCGCTGCAAACTTTGGTTTGGCGCGGATTAATCAAAGTAGATGGAAAAAAGGATGTTCCAGGGCATCCTAACTTATATGTAACGACCGATTATTTTTTACAGTACTTTAATTACGAAAGTTTAGCTGATCTACCAGTAATTGAAGAGTTTGAAGCAGATGATAATCCTGTGAACTTATTTAATCAGGATGATAGTAGAAATAAAGAAATTAATTTTGATGAGGGTGAGTAAAATGGCTGAAAGATTACAAAAGGTAATTGCGCAGGCAGGTGTTGCCTCAAGGCGTAAGGCTGAAAAAATGATTACTGCAGGACAAGTAACTGTTAATGGAAAAAAAGTTACTGAACTAGGAACAAAAGTTGAGCCTAGCGACAAGATTGAAGTAAATGGAGTTCCGATTGAAAAAGAAGCTCTCCATACATACTTGTTTTATAAACCACGTGGTGTCATTTCTTCAGTAAGTGATGATAAAGGAAGAAAGACAGTAGTTGATTTCTTTGAAGATGTACCATATCGCCTTTATCCAGTAGGGCGTCTTGATTATGATACATCGGGCTTATTATTAATGACAAACGATGGTGAATTAGCAAATAAGTTAATGCACCCACGTAACGAAGTACCAAAGGTTTATGTAGCAAAGATTAAGGGAATTCTTTCTCCAGAAGAGATTCGTTCTCTTACTCATGGTGTGCGTATTGATGGAAGAAAGAGTGCACCAGCTAAGTTAAAGATTTTAAAGACTGATGAGAAAAAGAAGACTCAAATTGTTCAATTGACTATCCATGAAGGTCACTACCATCAGGTTAAGAGGATGTTTGAAGCAGTACATCACCTTGTAGAAAAATTAGCTCGTGAAAAGTATGCCTTTTTAACTTTAAAATCATTAAATTCGGGTGAGTATCGTGAATTAACGAATGAAGAAGTCTTTCGTTTAAATCACTTAGCTGACTAACGCTTTATTAAAAGCTATGATAAAATAAAACTAATAATCTATAATTTTGGAGGACTTTTGAATGAAGGAAAATAAATCTCAGGACAATAAAGAACCAAAAGGCCCTTACAAGCATTTTGAGCGTCCTAAAACATCTAGAAGGGCAATGCATCATCGGGAGTCAGAGCCAGAAGTTACTTCTAGAAAATCTACTCAATCAGAAGGCAGTCCAAAAGGTCCACATCATAGTCAGCTCTGGGCTGGATTGATTATTGTTGCAATAATTCTTATCGCATTAATTCCGATTGTTTCTTCGAGATTGCATGCAAACTCTAATAACTTAGCGGAAAAGAGCGTTAAAGTGTCAAAAAGCTCATCTTCTAAGTCTCACAAGCCTAAAAGTAAAAAGAGTAAACAAAGCTCTTCTAAGAAAAGTAAGTCAAAGAGTAGCAGTGTAAAAAGAGAAGAAAGTTCTTCAAGTCAATCTCAAGACACCACACCAGCTGTTGTTAGTCAATCAGAATCTCAAAGTAGTCAAGTTAGTCAAAGTAGTACGCAATCTTATGAATCTAGTGCTAGTCAAACTACTACTCAAGATCAAAGCCAACAATCAACTCAAACTAATCAGAATACTTGGCAAAACAATGGTGGAAGCAGCTATTCACAACATGAGGCACCAAGATCTTACACTGTCCAAGAGGGAGATTCTTTATCAAAGATTGCCCGTGAAAATAACACTTCAGTGCACCACTTAGAACAAATTAACGATTTAGAGTCAGCTGATAGTATTAGTATTGGTCAATCAATAAAATTAAGATAATAAAAAACAATAATGTTTACAATTCTACTAAGAAGTATTATGATTTACTCGTAAAACGTAAATACAAGGATGTTGTCTTCAGGGCAGGGCGAAATTCCCGACCGGCGGTTAGAGTCCGCGAGCTACACATGTAGTTGAACCTTAGGTACCGATAGTTATAGTCTAGATGGAAGAAGACAGACCATAGAATTAAACATGATTTAGATGATTAATAAGGTCTGTTGCTGAAGCGACAGACCTTTTGTATGTTATGGAGGAACTATCATGCAAAGAAAAACAAGTTTAAGTCATGTAAGATTAGCCTACTGGCTCGCTTGGGCAATGATTGGTGCGTTAGCATTTTTGATTATGAAGATTGAAGTGCCAATTATTCCCGGCTTTGATTACTTAAAGATGGATTTTTCTGATTCATTAGTAGCTTTAAGTACTTTGGTTTTTGGCCCTCTGGGCGGAACAATGATTGCACTTTTTAAATCATTGTTGAGCCTCTTTATTTCGGGATTTAATCCAATTTCAATGATTGGCCAATTAGCTGCCTTTTTAGCAAGTTTAGCTTATATCTTGCCATTCTACTTCATTAGTAAAAAGCATGAAGATAAAGTACAATATCAAATTTTGGGATTAGCAGTCGGAACGATTGCGTTAACGGTAGTAATGTCTTTAGCAAACTACTTCGTTTTAACTCCAATGTATATTTCATTAATGGGCTTTAAGCTTAATTCATCACTTTTAACTTACATTGTTTCAGCGATTGTACCATTTAACTTAATTAAAGGAATAATTAACAGTATTGTTGTTCTATTATTGGCCAAGACCTTATTGCCAGTTTTAGAAAAATTTGTAAGACGTAATTTTTAAAGTTTAAATAGTAAAAATAATTTTATTTAGCAGGAGTCATTTGACTTCTGTGTTTTTGTTTTATGGTAGAATTTACTTTGAATGAAAAAGAAAGGACTAAATTATTTAATGCAAGTAGCTATTGATGGGCCTGCATCAGCGGGGAAGAGTACAGTTGCTAAAATTATCGCACATAATTTGGGCTATATTTATATCGATACTGGTGCAATGTATCGAGCATGTACATTAATTGCACACGATAATAATGTTGACTATGGGGATGAAAAGGCAATTTTGAACTTAATCGACCATAGTACAATTGATTTTAAGCAAGAAGATGGAGAACAAAAGGTTTACGTAAATGGTAAGGATGTTTCAATTGACATCAGAACACCTGAAATTACCGAAAACGTTTCTCAAGTTTCTGCCTTAAGATCAATTCGTGAAAAGATGGTTGAATTACAGCGCGAAATGGCGGGTAAGCACGATGTTATTATGGATGGTCGTGACATTGGAACGACAGTTTTACCAGATGCAGAGGTAAAAATATTCTTAATCGCTAGTGTTGCATCAAGAGCTAAGAGACGCTTCTTAGATTTTCAGGAAAAAGGCATTCATCAAGACTTAAAAGATATCGAACATGATATTGAAGTTAGGGACTATAAAGATTCTCATCGTGAAATTTCTCCATTGAAAAAAGCAGATGATGCAATTGAATTAGATACTACAAACTTAACAATTGATGAAGTTGTAGCCAAAATAACCGAGATAATTCAAAAAAAGCAAAAAAATTAAACAAAAGTGTGGAAAAAAGATATCAAGTACTTTAAAATAAAGTATGATATTGGGAGGTAATTATGACAGATAATAGTAATCAATTCTTAGATGCTCTAAAAGAAATGCAGGGAGTTGAAGTCGGCAACATTGTTAACGTTGAAGTTTTAAGTGTTGAAGATGGACAAATCGCTGTTGGTGTTGAAAATGCAGGTGTTGAAGGTGTAATCACTAAGCGTGAATTCACTAACGACCGTAATGCAGATTTGAACCAATTGGTAAAACCTGGTGATAAGTTTGAAGCTTTAGTTCTTAGAAGAGCTGGTGGCGACAAGGAAAACGGTGAATTCTTCTTCTCAGTTACTCGTTTGAAGGAAAGAGAAGCTTACAAGGAATTAGAAAAGGTCTTCGAAGAAGGCAAGACTGTTGAAGGTACTGTAACTGGTGCTGTTCGCGGTGGTTTATTAGTTGACGTTGGTACACGTGGATTCTTACCAGCTTCATTGATTTCTAACCGTTACGTTTCTGACTTGAAGCCTTACATTGGTAAGAAGATGAACTTGAAGATCACTGAAATTGATCCTAACAAGAACAGATTAATTCTTTCAAGAAAAGACTTAATCGAACAAGAACGTGAAGAAGCTTTCGAAAACGTTGCTTCACAATTAGTTGTAGGTGACACTGTTGAAGGTAAAGTATCACGTTTAACTGGTTTCGGTGCCTTTGTTGACGTTGGTGGTGTGGACGGTTTAGTTCACATTTCAGAAATTTCTTACAAGCATGTTGATAAGCCAAGCGATGTATTGAAGGCTGGTCAAGATGTTAAGGTTAAAGTTATCGGCATTGATGACGATAGACATAGAATCTCCCTGTCAATTAAGCAAACTTTACCATCCCCATTTGAAGAAGCTACTGAAGGCTTACATGAAGGCGACATCATTGAAGGTGAAGTTAAGACTTTAACTTCATTCGGTGCATTCATCGAAGTAGCTGATGGAATTCAAGGCTTAGTACACGTTTCAGAAATTGCTAACAAGCACGTTGATAAGCCAAGTGATGTTTTAAAGGTTGGTCAAACTGTTAAAGTTAAAGTTTTAAGTGTTGACCCAAGTGACAGAAGAATCTCATTGTCAATCAAGCAAGCTGATCCTAATGCTGCTAAGAGTGAAAACAACTCACGTCCACGTCGTCGTCAAGATTCTGTAGCTGATAAGTACATGAATGACAATGACAACGGTTTTGCTTTAGGTGACATTATTGGTGATCAACTTAAAGATAAGGATTAATCGTCATTAGTCTAAAAAAAGCTGACTCCGGTCAGCTTTTTTTATTTCATTAGATAGAAAGGGGTAGAATAATATGTCATTACCCGTAGTTGCATTAGTTGGACGTCCAAATGTTGGTAAGTCAACTATTTTTAACAGAATTATTAATTCTCGTGTAGCTATTGTTGAAGATAAGGCTGGAGTTACTAGAGATAGAATTTATGCCCGTGCTGAATGGATGGGTCATGAATTTATCCTGATTGATACTGGAGGTATTACTCTAGATTCTGGTGAAATTGAAGAACAAATTAAGGCACAAGCTGAAATTGCTATTGATGAAGCAGATGTAATTGTAATGTTAGGGGATATTACTCAACATATGACTAACATGGATGAAACAATTGCTAAAATGCTTTATCGAACTAAGAAACCAGTTATTTTGGCCATTAATAAGGCTGATAATCCTGAGCAAAGAACAGATATTTATGACTTTTACAGCTTAGGATTAGGTGATCCAATCCCAGTTTCTGGTAGTCATGGAACTGGAATGGGAGATTTACTGGACGCAATTGTTGGTGAATTTGGAGACAAGGCTAACCAACATGAAGATGGGTCAATTCGTTTTAGTGTGATTGGACGTCCAAATGTCGGTAAGTCTTCACTTGTAAATGCTATTTTAGGTGAACAACGTGTAATTGTTTCTAATATCGAAGGAACGACTAGAGACGCTATTGACACGACTTTTACCAATGATGGACAAAAGTATACCATCGTTGATACAGCCGGTATCAGACGGCGTGGTAAGGTCTATGAGAAGACCGAAAAATATTCTGTCTTAAGAGCGATCAGTGCGATTGAAGAAAGTGATATTACACTTTTAGTTTTAGATGCAAGCACTGGTATTCGTGAACAAGATAAGCACGTAGCTGGATATGCTCATGACGCAGGCCGCGGTGTAATTATTGTTGTAAATAAGTGGGATCTACCTAAAAAAGATAGTAGAAGTATGAAGGACTTTGAAGATACCATCAGAAGAGAGTTCCAATACTTAGACTATGCTCCAATTATTTTTGTTTCTGCTAAGACGGGTCAAAGAGTTCCAGATATCTTGAAGCTTGTTAAAGAAGTTCATGAAAATCAAACTCGTCGAATTCAGTCTAGTGTCTTGAATGATTTACTTCTTGAAGCAACTAGAATTACACCAACTCCACTTGTTAATGGAAAGAGATTAAGAATATACTACATGACCCAAGTTGCTGTAACGCCGCCGACATTTGTTGTCTTTGTAAATGATCCAGAGTTACTTCACTTCTCATACCAGAGATTTTTAATTAATCAATTAAGACAAAACTTTGATTTTGTGGGGACACCAATTAAAATCTTAGCTAGAAAACGTAAATAAGCCTTAAATTTCAAAAAAATAGGGATATATCTACGAAAAAGCTTGCAACTAAGCGTCTTAGTGTGCTAATTTTATTGCAGGGAATAAATGAATAACTCATTTTTCTTATTTTCAAAGGTTTTTGTTTAAAAATACTATTAGTTCATTTCGGGAGGTGAAGTGGAATGGCAAACAAGGCAGAATTAGTTTCTGAAGTTGCTGCTAAAACTGACTTAACCAAGAAAGAAGTTGCTGCTGCAGTTGATGCAATCTTTAACTCTATTCAAGAAGATCTTGCTAAGGGTGAAAAAGTTCAATTAATCGGTTTTGGTACTTTTGAAGTACGTCACCGTGCAGCTCGTAAGGGTCGTAACCCACAAACTGGGGCTGAAATCGAAATCCCAGCTTCTAAGGTTCCTGCATTCAAGCCAGGTAAGGCTCTTAAGGATGCTGTTAAGTAATTGTTCAGTTACTAGCAAAATAAAACGTGCTAAGTTGTATAGCTTGGCACGTTTTTTGTGTACAATTATTGTGAGAGCACAAATGAAAAGAGTGAAAAAATGACTTATTCTGAACAACTATTAGATGCAATTCAAAATCATGATTTTTCTGATAATCGAATTCTCTTGAAAAAGGCTTTAGATAATGATGATCCAGAAATCCTTGCTTCTTTAGCTGAAAACCTGACTGATCTTGGTTTTACTGATCTTTCTAAAGAGGTTTATCGTTTTTTGATTAGACAATTTCCTAAAGAGGACTTATTTAAGGTCTATTTAGCTGAAATTTTGTTAAATGATGGGGATGAAGACGATGGCTTGCAGCTACTTTATGATGTAAAGCCAGATAGTGATGCTTACCTTGAAAGTTTGCTTGATTTAGCTGATTACTATCAAAGTAATGGACTAATCGAAACAGCCCATCAAAAGCTCTTAGAAGCCCATAAATTAGCTCCTGATGAAGATGCCATTAACTTTGGCTTGGCTGAATTAGACTATCTTAGCGGTGACTACAGCGAAGCCTTAGACTTATACCGGAAATTAGCTAAAAATAATAAGACTTTTGGTGAAGTAGTTTTAAGTCAAAGAATTGCAGCTTGTCTTGCTAAATTAGGTGAGTATGAAGAAGCAGCAAATGAAATTAAGAGTCATGAAAATGATATTTTAAGTATTGATGCTCTTTATGAAGCTGGCTTAATTATGCTTTCTGCTAACGATAATAAGGCTGCGATTAAGTATTTAGACCAAGTAATTGAAACTCAACCTGATTATGTAAATGCCTATCCACTTCTAGCGCAAGCCTATGCTGCAGAAGACAATAATGAGGAAGTACTTAGAACTGCGCAAACTGGTCTATCTTATAACGAATTGGATGAAGTTTTGTATAGTTTGGGAGCCAAAGCTGCTGCTAACTTGAATCAATTGGATGAAGCAGAACGCTTGCTTAAAAAGGGACTTGAGGTTGCCCCTGACAATAGTGATTTGCGCTTGCAATTGTCTAACTTATATCTTCACCAGCATCAAGATGAGGCTAATATTAGCTTGTTCAAGGATCTTGATGATGAAGAGTTAGAACCACAAGCTCACTGGAATTTGGCTGTTTCTTATCAAAGACTTGAAGATTACGATAAGGCTAAGAGTGAGTTCTTGCTTGCCTATCCAGCCTTTCAAAATAATGCAAGCTTCTTGAGACAGATGATTAGCTTGTTCTATGAATTGCGTGAAATTCCAACAACTAAGGAATTGATTAAGAAGTACTTGCAAGTTCAACCAGATGATCTTGATATGCAAGATATGTTAGATGAATTGAATAGTGAAGAGTAGTAAAAAGCTGGCTTGTTGGCCAGCTTTTTTGTTTGGTTCATATTTTTTATTATGTAAAGTACGAATACAAGTTTTCTATATTTTATTTTGATATTAAAACATAGGGTTATTAGGAAAATAAATTATTAAATTTTAGTGGTTTGTGTAGAGATCTAAAAACAGTACTTTCTCTTTCTGAACTTAAAAGAAAACAAAGTAGTACTTTGATATACTTATTCTATAAACCGATTAGTAATAAATAAGTAGAAAATCTGGATATTTTTTATCTCAATTAGGGAGGAATAGTATGAATCAACGTGTAATTGATCCAACACAATTTATAGATGATTTACAAGGAAAGAATATTAACTTTTTGATAGGTGCTGGAGCATCAGCTGGATTGGTTAGAACGCTTAATATTTCGCTGCCTAATGAGTCATTTGAAGATTTCTATTCATCGGATGATATAACGCCAGAACAACGAGCAGTGTTAGATTTTATTTGGTTTCAACTATGGATAAAGGATACGCTAGTTGATGAAGAAAAAATGAAGGAAGTAAAAGAGAAGGGAGACAATAAAAGCGATGTAATAAAAAATTATTATGAATTTGTAAATAACTTAGCAGGTTTGTTAGATGCAGAAGGGTATGATAAGCCAAAACGAGCTAATATTTTTACTACAAATTATGATTCATTATTTGAATTAGTCTTTGATGAAATATCAAAAAAGAATCGATTAATTTATTTTAATGATGGTAGCAGAGGTTTTTTCAATAGATATATTTCAACAGAAAATTTTAATCTTAACGTTTCTCATTCGGCCGTAACTGATAATTTTCAACGTAGTATTCCAACTATTAACTTGTTAAAAATACATGGTTCTATTACATGGACTAAGAGTAAGGAAGATAAAATAAAAGTTAGTATGAATTCAGATACTTTTAACAGTTTAGTAGAACTAGGAAATGAGTTGAGCAATAGAATTGACGAACATAGTTCTATTTATAAGGTGTTTTTTGATCACGACCAAGACGTAGATAACGATATTAGAGAAAAACTACTAAACGAATTATTAGAATTTTATAAGGTAAATCAATATGAAATTGAAAGTTTTATACTAAAGTATCATAATCTTCAAGTGGTAAATCCGACTAAAGAAAAATTTAGAGAAACTGTATTTCAACAAAATTATTATCAAATGATACGAATGCTAAGCTTTGAATTAGAGAAGAAAAACTCGGTTTTAATAGTATTTGGTTTCTCATTTGCAGATGAGCATATTAGAGAAATTGTAAAAAGATCGATAATTAATCCATATTTGAAAGTATTCGTCATTTGTTATGACGCTTCTACTAGAGAAAAAATTAGTAGTATGTTTCAAGATGTTCAGACTGATAATATTGAGTATCTTCCTTATTCTTTTGAAAAAAATCAAGATGGTCAAGACTTAGAAATACATGGCAATTTCGATTATTTAAACTTTTTATTTGGTGATATTAGTAATGGATAACAAAGAGTATATCATTGGGACGGTTAGAGAGATTCAAGGAACTTCAGTTATTGTTCGAATGTTTGAGGGAGCAGATCAATTTACTTACTTTATTAATGGTAAAAGATACTCTGGAGTGCTTATTGGGTCCTATATTGGAATAAAACGTGGGCAATATCTAATAGTAGAACTTATTGAGAAAGAAAGTGCCATTGATAATTTAAATGATATAGAAAATCATACCTTTTCTAAAAAAAGATTTGTTCGTGAATTTTATTTGAAAATAATAGGATCTTTTCATCGTGGAATATATACCCAAGGTATGGTGGCATTTCCTCAAATTTTTAATGATGTTGTGCTTTTATCAGACGAACAAATTCATGCTGTGATAGCTGGTGGCCAAGTTGTAAAAAAGGAGTCTCTTGAATACTTAAAATTAGGAAAAATCTGGCCAAATGGGATTGATTATTATGTACACTGGCCGAATTTGTTTAATACGCATATTGCGATATTTGGAAATACTGGGAGTGGAAAGTCCAATACTTTAACTAAGCTCTACACCTCTCTGTTTGATTTAGCCAAAGAGAAGAAAATTGACTTTGGAGAATCAAAATTTTGCTTTTTAGATTTTAATGGAGAATATACTTCTGAAGAGGTCTTCTCTAAAGAAAAAGATGTAATAAAATTATCTACTAGAAAACCAGCTGATTCCATACAAGACGAAAATAAATTTTCAGTTCCATATAATGTATTCTGGGACAAAGATTTGCTATCAACTATATTTGGAGCTACAGAGCAAACACAGCAACCATTTCTATCTAGGCTAATAAATTTTTATTTTAAGGATGATACTTTTATTGACCATATTTCTAATTATGTGGTGAGAGCTTTTCAAGAAATATACACTTCTAGTGCAAATTTAGAATCGCTAAATTTGTTAAAAGAGGTTCTTAATGATCTTGCCTTAAATAATGAGGCTGTGAGTGAGTGGATTGATAATAGTTTAGTAAATAAAACTACTGGAAAATTTTATTCAACTCATAAATTTGATGGGTGGGATCTATTCAAAAGGGACTCTCTTTATTTTTGGAATATAAATACACAAGCTTTGAATTCGGAAATAAAAAACGCCAAAGAAAATATACAGATAGAAACTATATTTGGCTTTCCTCCTAAAGTTTATAATCCAATTCATCAATTAAAAATTGCTGCTAAATTGCAAATGATACACGATCTATCAAATCATACAATTCAGTATGATCATTTAGCACCTCTATTGCATCGTATTGAAGCGAGAAGTAAAGATTTAAATAAAGTAATAATTATTGGGCCAAAAGAACATAAAATTACTGATAATAGAAAGAATATACAAATTATTTCGTTAAAAGATGTTAATAAAGACATTAGATTATTGATACCTTTATTAGTAGCAAAAGTTACATATTCACATCAAAAATCATCTAATTCTAAACACAAAAAAATATTCAATTTAATTATTGATGAAGCTCATAATATATTATCGGATCTCTCAGCAGTTGAATCTGAAAAATGGAAGGATTATAGATTAGATGTATTTGAAGAGATAATAAAAGAGGGAAGAAAATTTGGTTACTATTTAACGATTGCGAGTCAGAGACCCGCTGATATTTCTGCAACTGTTGTTTCTCAGGTACATAATTATTTTATCCACAGGCTTGTAAATGATAATGACTTAAAAATGCTCCAAAATACTTTATCTGCTTTAGATGCTGTAACTAGGAGCACTATTCCAAATTTATCTCCAGGACAAGCTATAGTGACTGGAGTTTCTTTTGAACAGCCAGTGGTGGTACAAGTTGATGAATTAGATGATTCAAAGAAACCAAAAAGTTCTAATACTAATTTGTTGAAGATATGGGGTAGGGACGAACAGGGGGTAAAATAGTTTTTTAATAAAATATTTGCTTTAATTTAAAATTAAATAAGCCCTAGTGTAGCTTTTTTGGAAGAAGTATGATTTGTGGTATCAAGGCGTTATATGATAACTATTTAAAAGAAATAAGGAAATATTGAAAAACATGGTTAATCAATTACATATCAAAGATATATTAACTAATATGGCCGGTGATGAAGTATCTGTTGATATTCTTGGAAGCTATTTAGGATATACGGTAGGGAAAAACCCTATTAATCCAGACAGTAACTTGAGAATATATTTTACCGACAAAACAGAAGATAAAAATACTGGTGTCATGGCCGTACTAGCAATGCCAGATTTAGATGAAAATTCAAATACAATTCAGATTCGTAAACTTTACGAACAGGTAATCGATATTAAGAATAATCAGTTAGGATCAGATTTTTCTGTTTCTGTTGTCGGTTTTATTGGTAAAAAACGTTTAGTTTTCTTCCCAATAGTAGGTGGAAACAGAGATACTCGCTTAGATATAAATCCTAGAACTGTGGATATTAATCTCTATAAGCGCAATCTAAATTACTTAAAGAACGACGGTATTGTAGTAGAAGAGAGCCCATTTGGCTTTGGTGCTGAAATTAAGATTGATGACAAAGCATTTAGACGTGAGCTTTCAAGTGGTTTCTTAACTATGGTATCTCTTTATAGAAAAAAGCTCTCTGAGTGGATTACTGCTTCAGATCTCAAAAAATACTTGGAAAACTTGGTTTCAGACAAGGCGAAGGTATACATAGAGCACAATAATATTAATGAGCTGGTTCAAGATGAATCATACAAAAAAGTTCTATCAACTGTAGTTGATACTATTTCATTAAGACAGTTAATGAGACGCTTTCTTGAAGGATACTACGGTCCTGATTCATTTGATGTTGATGGAATTGCATTAGGTGTTGGTGATGGAACTCTTGATGAAGCTATTGAAAAAGCTGTTAATATTGCTAAAAATGTTAGTGAAGAGAAAGAAATTAAGAAGTTGAATAAACAGAAAACAGCTATTGGTCAACTAGATCTATTTGCGGCTAGTTTTACTCCAGAAGAAATTGAAGCAACTTCTCAAGTTCAAGTGAAAGAAGATCATAAGGACTATCTTGCTGATTTAAGTAAAAATGCCAGCAAGCAGTTTGAATTAGCTTATGGCGGAGACTTATTCGCTGGTTCTATTGGGGACGCGGCTACTAAAATCGATAATGAATTGGCAAAGCAAAATGATGTAGATTGGGTTAAACCTTATATTGACACTAAAGAAGGTAACTTCAGCTTTAGATTTGAAGATATGCCACCAGAAGCTATCGAAAAGCAGTACGAAGACTCTATGAGTCAAAATGTTCAGATTACTTTAGATAAGGAAACTAATAAACCAGTAGTTTTCTTTGGTGATGATGAAGTAGAACAGAAGAATAAGGGCGCATATTACACTGATCAACGTTTTGTTGATTATATGGTAAATCAGACAGTATCAGTAGAGTTCCAAAATAGATATGACGCTATTAAAACATCGCTCAAAGGAGATGACATTACTGAAATAGATGCAGCTATTCAGCACTTATTAGATTTGAAGATAGCCGATTTCTCATGTGGTGGGGGATCATTTTTGAGAGGGGCATTTCTTAAAATTGCAGAACAATTCCCTATGTTCAATGCATTGGATTATCCTCAAGAAATACGAGAAAAGTACAATTTCCTCAGCAATTCAGAAGATAGTCAATATCTCTGGGAAGACTATGTAATGAAGCATATGATCTATGGTGTTGATATTGATTACAAAGCTATTATTATATCAAGTTTAACTTTAACTTTATCATCCCTGGAACATAAACCTAAAAATACTAAGTTACCACAACTCATTGGTCGAACGCTTATCCATGCCAACTCATTAATTAATGCTGTTCCTTATTACAAGCGTGAAGAAGTTTTTAGCAAGTATAAGAAAGATATTGCTAAATTAAGAAAGCTCAAGTTTACCAACTTTTCAGCGTTTACTAAATTACGTGATGATTTAACTGAAAAGGTTATGTCTGAAGCTGGTGATGTATCAAAATACGCTAGTTTTCTTGAAATTAATTGTATTGAATTTTGCTTGCCTGAAATTTTCTTTAATGAAGATGGAACTCTTAAAGAACACGGTGGCTTAGATATTATTATTGGTAATCCTCCGTGGGAAATTTGGAAGCCAAATTCTGATGAATTTTTTTCAGAATATGAAGCTAGTTATCGTGGTTTACCCAATAAGCGTGCAAAGAAAAAGCTTGAAAAAGAAATAATTGCTAAGATGCCTAATATTGCAGAAAAATGGCAGGAGGAACAAGATAGAATTAAAACTGCCTCTAAGTACTACAGATCAACTGATAATTTCCATTACCAAACCTGGAAGGTTAATGGCAGAAAGACTTCTTCAGACTTGAACTTGTATAAGGTATCACTTGAACGTTTTACTCAATTAGCTAAAGACGGTGCATTATTTAGCATTTTAGTACCAGATAATTTTGCAACTGACAACGGATCCACTGGACTACGTCATTTAGTAATTGATCACTATAAACTTAACGAATTTCTTTCATTTGAAAATAGAAAAGGAATATTTGCAGCGGTAGATAATAGATATAAGTTTGCAGTTCTATCATTTGATGGAATGAATAAAGATTTAAAAGAAACAGCATTTCGTTCATTCTTCTATCGTCAAAACTTAGATGATTTAAATAATAATACACTTAAGATGTTATATCCTTTTGATTTCTTATTTGATATGGAACCAGAACGTTATGCGATGGTCGAGGCACGAAACAAAGAAATTTTTGATCTATTTAGAAAGATTAGGACTACTTTTAAACCTCTAAGAGATAGTAAATTAGTTGATTTTAGAAGAGATTTTGATAGAACTAATGATGCTGATAAATTTATTGAGATTAAAGATGCAACAGAAAAAGATGTTCCCTTATATGAGGGAAAATATATTAATCAGTTTATAATTGAGCCAGAAAAAATTAAGTATGCAATAAACAAAGAAGTAGCTGAAAGAAAATTAAAAGAAGATATCTCTCAGTATAGAATCGGAGTACGGGCAGTGGCTAGCTCTACTAATAAACGTTCACTGATAGCGACCCTGTTGCCTCCACATACTACAAGTATGAATAGCTTGCTATCACAAAAAAATGCTAACAAGTTTGGTGCCTCAAATAAGTTATTTATTTTAGGTATATTAAACAGTTACGTATTAGATTTTGTTTTAAGGCAATTAATTTCTATTAATATCAATCAAATCTATTTACAACAATTGCCGATTCCAAAAGAGTCCGATGTAAGAGACGCGCCATCAATTATTCAAATAACAAAAGAACTTCTAAAAAAAAATACTAATCACTATCAAGATTTAGATGAAATAGTTGAAGGAAGGAAGTATCAAAATTATAGGTATGAAGAATTGGTTGCTGAGCTTAATGCACGAGTGATGATTGACTTTGGATTAACTAGACAAGAGATAGTTATCTTGATGCATACTTTTGAAAGTGCAAATCATACTAAAGACGTTCAAGAAGAAACTCAACGTATTTTGGATTGCTATGATAAGTTAAGTGAGGAAAGTTAATGACTGATAATAAATTTGAAAATGAACTTTTGGGTAGAAAGGTTATTGATAATCGGACTGTCTCAATGACAGAAACGTTGAAATACCTTTTAAATAAAGAAGAATTTAGAATTCTCGATGTAGCCGTGGGTTATTTTTATATCAGTGGTTTACTTTTGTTAAAAAACGAATTTACTAATTTTATGGATAATCGTAATGGTCACTTCCGTATTTTAATGGGAAATGAAACAAATGGTGCTACAGTTAATGTCCTAGATAGTGGTAAATATCAAAATTATGCTGAATTGATAAAAGCATCTACAGAAAAAGACACTAACAATATATCGGATAAAGAATTTTTAGGTAAGGTAGCTGAGTGGATTAAAGAGGGCAGAATTGAGGTAAAAGTATATACTGGAACTGCAAATTATTTTCATGCCAAAAGTTATTTGTTTGCTTCGAGCTTAAATACTGGCTATGGTACGGCTATCGTAGGATCTTCAAACTTTTCTAAATCTGGGTTAGAGGGAAATACAGAATTAAATGTATTAACTCAAGACGGGTTCTTTGCATTACATCACTGGTATAACGATTTGTGGCTTTCTAAAGATGAAGTTACAGATTTTGCACCCGACTTAATTAAGATTGCCAATGATAACGGGGCTAAAAAGACACTTCAACAATATAAACCAGTTAAAGAAACTTATTATGACTTCGCTAATATTTTTGCTCAGCCTTATGCGCAGTTAGATACCAGTAAGGAATGGGTAAAAGAACTGTTTCCGCACCAAAGAAGTGGAATCGTTGCTACAAAAGAAAAACTAGATTCACTAAATACAGCTGTTCTTTCTGATGGAGTAGGTTTAGGAAAAACTAGAACTGCTGCCGGTGTCATAAGATTATATTTAGAAACTCAAAATATCAATAGAATATTGATTATTGCCGATAATAAGCTGAAAGATCAATGGCATGATGAATTAAATGCTGTTGGTATAAAAGAGCACGAGTATGAATATATCTCACGTCAGCAACTGGTTAATATGAGCGATGACCAGATTAAAGCTAACAATAACTATACTTTAATAATTATTGATGAAGCCCATTTGGGGTTTAAGAATAATAATACTGAAGCTTATAAAAAGGTATTATTTATGAAACAAAACAATCCTAAAGTTAAAGGTTTATTATTAACTGCTACTCCTTGGAATAACGCTCGTGAAGATGTAATTAATATAGGATCTTTATTCCTTAATGTAAATGGAATTCCTAATGATAGGAAGTATAAACAATACTTTTTACTTTCGCCCAATAAATTGACTAACAAGGTTGTAAAACACCTTGCTAACGATGATGCAGCTTTTAAAGAGTTTTGGTCTGATATTTATTTACAAAGAACGAGAAAAACATACGGTGGTAAGGGAACACGCTTCCCACATAGAAACTTTCCTAGTGTTGATATTCCATATGAACCAAGAAAAAATGAAATCTTTAGCAATAACTTCGATGTAATCTCTGATTTGAAATTTCCATATCAAGATCCAATTAAGTATGTTGATGATAGTAAAGAAGAACTTGGAGCTAAGCAGCTTAAGATGATGCTTCTTAAAAGAGCTGATTCAAGTTGGAAAGCTTATGTGACTTCATTACAACATATTGTAGATAAGCTAGAAAAATTAAATGAACTTTACCTAAAACGTATGTCTTACTTAAAGGGTAAAGATTTATTGGGACACTATCGGAGTTTTTTAAGTACTGCATATGGAGTTTTGGAATACGAAAATAATGTAAATATTTTATTTAAGGATTTTGAACTGTCTACTCCAGAAGATACCTCGCAACAAACTGTTAAGTCTCAACTTAGAAAACAGCGGTATATTGAGAATTTAAAAGCTCAAATTGATGGCCTTACTGTTAAAAATGCTAAGAATGCCATTGAAAAGATGATAGCTGATTATAACAGTGATCTTTCTACTTTGAAGATGCTGATTGAGAGTTTAAATAAAGCCTACAGCAAGGTTGATGAAAAAGTTGATGAAATTATTAAGTGTATTGATGAAGAACACTCAAAAGGTCATAAAATAATATTAGTGTCACAATTTGCAGATACCGTAGAATATTATTATGATAAACTTTATTCTCATTACAATAAGTCTCAGCTTAAATATCCAATGGGGATGATTACGGGAGCAGCTAATGCAATAGGCGAAGATGGTGCTTCAGCTAAGATAAACCAAGCCCCATCTACTAAAAAAGAAGTATTAAAGCACTTCTCTCCACGTTCTAAGAAGGCAATAGAACTAATCGAAAATAATGAGCAAATTGATTTAGTAGTTGCTACAGATACTATTTCAACTGGTCAAAACTTGCAGGACGCTGTAACTTTAATGAATATTGATTTACCATATAACCCTATGACTTTGGAACAGAGAATTGGTCGTATTGATAGACCATTGCCTGAAGGTGATAATAACGATCAAATTTATATTTATACTTTTCCAATTTATCAATCTATTAACTCTCAGTTAAAGATGATGAATAGATTGGGGAGTAAAATGGCTGGTGTTTTGAATGATACCGAATTTGATAACGTAGTTTTACCCCAATATGAAGAGTATCTAAAAGATATTAAGGAAAAGAAGCAGAATGCAGTTAAGGCAATGCTTGATAAGACGGACGATCAATTAATCAACCACTCTGATTTCTCTTCAGAGAAGCATTCCGAAGCTTATCAGCAGGCAAATAAGCGAATGTATGACTTTAAAGCTAATCAGTTTACACCGCTTAAAAATCCATTGATTCCTGATTATAGTTTTTCAAATGGTAAAGATAAGTCTATTGCAGTGGTTGAAATCCAATATTATGATGTAAATGGCTCATTTCTTGAAAAAGAGAACATTTTGGTTGATATTGATGCCGCTAAAAAGATTAAAATAATTGAAGCAGAAGAGAATCTCAATGGCGAAATAGGATTTGATATTCATAACAGTAATGTATTACCAGAAGAAAAAGCTTTAGCAGCGATAGAAAAGGCTAAAGGTCAAATATATCCAGTAATTAAACAGCAAGTGGCTAAATATAATAAACAGCATGAATTTTTTGCTAAAAATATTGATTCAACTAAAAATAAAACATCAGTAAAGGCTGCTGTTGCTTTGCGTACAAGTGCATCTCAAGATCCTAAAATGGTGATGTCTAAATTACAATCAGTAAAAGTTGATCCTAAGCGTTTGAAAGATATTACGCAATATGTAGAGACTATTGATAAAGATGATGATCTGTTTCCAATAGTTAAAGAAATAGCAGCTAACCCTAATGTATTCTGGCTAGAGATTAAGAATTACATTAAATTTTTTAATCCCGATAATTTACAAGAAATGGAAAACGTAGGTAAGGATATACAAAAGGCAAGTACTAGAAAAGCTGACTTGGAGAAGACACAGTATAGAGTTCTAAACGGAAATATTGTAATCAAATAATAATGCGTATTTGTTAATGTTGGATATAAATGAATATTCTTATATAAAAACGATCAAATAAATTTTGATCGTTTTTTAGTAATACTAAATACATTATAAGAAAAATAATATAGAATAATTTTACATCGTTAACTTTGATATACTTATTTCATAATTAAGTACTAAATTAATAAACATATGGAAGAGTAACATAATGACGAACTTCACAAATATGAATAGACAAGACCAGCAAGCTTATTTAATGAAACCCATAATTGATGAATTAAAACAAGTTGGCGGCCAAGCAACTACAAGAGATTTAAAGCGGGCAGTTGTTGAAAGAGAAGAGAATATTCCCGAAAATATCTTAACGATGTATAAAACATCAAGAAATGGGAGAAAGTATCTCCCATTTAATTATGCATTTAACTTTGCAATCTCTAACTTAATTATGGCTGGGATGCTTAAAAGACCTAAACAAGGAATAGTAGTTCTGACTGAAAAGGGACGAGAATACAAAGGAAATAGAACTGAACTTAGTGAGGCAGTTTATAAAATCTCCCTTCCTCAGTGGCAGAAGAAAATTGAACAAAATAAAAAGAGCAAAGAACCTAGCATTAATATAAGAGAAGAAGAATCGTTAGATGACCTTGAAGAAGATTGGAAAGGCCCTCTCCTAAATGCTCTACTTAATCTAAGTCCAGGAAAATTTGAACTTTTTTGTCGTGCTTTAGTAGCAAAAATGAATGTCGACATTGATGAGACTATCGGAACTAGTCTTACTGGTGATGGTGGTGTAGACGGCTATGGTTACATTAAGACAGATGATTTTAGAACTGCACGTGTAGCGATTCAAGCTAAAAGATGGAATCCTAGCAATTCAGTTTCATCCCCTGAGATTGATAAATTTCGTGGTGCAATGGATAAATTCAGAGCTGAATATGGAATTTTTATCACTACTTCAACTTTTACTAGAGATGCAATTCAAGCATCCCGTGCAGGAACAAGAGTAATTACCTTAATCGATGGCGATCACTTGCTAGAATTAATTGCTAAATACGAACTTTATGTGACTAAGAAAGTAATTACTACTTATGAACTAGATGACTTTTTTGAAGAGAAAAACTAATATCTTGAAGTTATAGTAAGATTTAGTAAAAGAGAAGGTTTGAAGTGAATAAAATAATGCCAACAGATAAAGTAATTCATAACAAAGATCAAGAACCCATATCCTTAAATCAACAAGTTTCTCAAGAAACACAATACTTATTATCTACTTCAGCAAATCGAAAGTCATTGCAAAAAGGAATGGGGCAATCGCATAGTAATAGAATACTAACTCCAGAAGAATGGAATAAAATGGTTCAAGATAATGATAGACTACAAAACTTTAAAACACAGTGATAATGGAATGCCAACTTGGGATGCTTTTCTAGGGCCTATTTTACAAGTTGCAAGTACTAAAAATATCTGGAAAAGACAGGAATTAATACAAAGCGTTTTAAATGAAATTAACTTACCTGAAGAACTTATGACTTTGCAGTATCCGTCAAAATACCATGATTTAGTAGCGGCAGACCGAGTTAACTGGGCTTTGAGTGATTTAAAAATTTCGGGTTTATTAACTGCACCCAAAAGAGGTTTGTATCAGATTACTAGTCTCGGACAAGATTCTTTGAATAAATACGGGCTAAACATTACGCGTGAATATATTCACTCACAGCCAGCTTATTTAGATCATCAGAAGAAAATAAAGAGTAAAAAAGAATATGACAACGAAATTACTGAAGAACAAACCTTTGAATTAAGCGAAAAACAAATTAGGGATTGGTTTGAAAAGCAAAATAGTGATCTTTCAGAAGCCTTGATTGCAAAATTGCGAAAGACTGATCCATATCAATTTGAAGAAATGATGGTAAAACTTTTAAATGCGATGGGCTACAAAGGAACAAACGGACAATCCGTAGTAACGCAAAAATCTAATGATGGTGGGATTGATGGCATTATTAATCAAGATCCGTTAGGATTGCGTACTGTATATATTCAAGTAAAAAGATACGCAGAAAATAACGTTGTTGGTAGTCCAGAGATTAATAGCTTTTTCGGGGCATTACGGCGAAAACAAGCTGATCGCGGAGTATTTATTACTACCTCTTCATTTACTAAGGATGCAAAAGAAGCAGCAAAGCAGTTAAATATTGCTTTGGTTGATGGTGAAATGCTTACTAACTTGATGATCCAATATAAAGTGGGAGTACAAGTTAGTCAAACTTATGAATTATATGACATTGACGATGACTTTTTTGAGCAATAGTAAGTATAATTCACGGTGAGCAGATAAAATTGCGGAGAATTTATAATTTTTATTGAAACCGGTCGAAAAGTAATTAATCGCACGCAAAGCGGTTAAAAAACGCACGCAAAAATAAAACCTTCCGATTTAACTTAAAGTCGGAAGGTTTTTTACTATCTTCTTATTAAGGCCAAAATGAAAAATAGACCAATGTAAATTGTGAAGTACAGTGACTCGTTTTTGATGAAAATCATATAGGTTTTATGCTTATCTGGATTATTAAAGAAAGTTTGTAAATTTTTCCATAAAAATGGTGTTATAAGCACAACTAGGGTATTGAGCCAACTAATTTGATTAATAATTGCCAAAAATATAGGAGTAATGAAACCAAGAATTGTGAGAATTTTCAATAAATAAATAGATTTTTTAGTTCCAAGATAACTCGCAAAGGTCTTTCTACCATTAATAAGATCTTCACGTAAATCACAGGTATTATTAGCTAGTTGCGTGGCAAAAAATAAAAAGAATATCGGTAAACACTTAAGTAGGGTAGTTAAGAAAGTGTTCCAGGTAAAAGTGTATTGTCCGCAAATCGCAACATACACGCCGACTTCAATAATAAAAACTGAGATCATCCCGCTAACAATTAATTCACAAAATTTGGTTGCATTAAGTGGCTTAGGACCGGCAGTGTAAAAGATTCCGAAGAAATAGCCAATCATCCCTAGTATTAAAACAATATAGTTAGTTCGGTATACTAAAATTAGGCCTGGAATAGCTGAAACAATATACATAATAACCATTAATTTTTTAACTGCCGGTAGTGAGAGTTTCATGCGCCCAATAGTGTTAGTAACAGTTAAGAAATGCGGATCTTTGCCGTGCAAATAATCAAAATAGTCATCTGCAATATTAACTGCTAGATCAAATAAAAAGACATCTAAAAAGCAGAGTAAAATATTGATGATATTTAGATAGTGAAAATCCTGATAGGCAATTGCACTGGCAAATAAGAACCAAATTAGATTTAAAGGTGCAATATAAATTTCTGATAGCTCATAAAATGCTGCCCAAGTAATTTTATTTTCCATTGTTTTCCTCGATATTATAAATGAAATCCTTAATTTATAATACTAATTTTTTAATTAATTTAAAATAGCATACTATGAGAATAAAAAAGAAACTAGCAACAACTAGTTTCTTCCTAACTATTATCTTCTAAAGAAAATATGTCTCTTTTTTCTTTCATAAGTAAAGCCTTGTCCTAGTGCTTCATGAACATCAATTATTGAAACAAAGGCGTTAGGATCTTCACGCAAGATTAATTCTTTAACCTGGCTAATTTCACGCGGTGAAATTACACAATAAATAATTTTTTTAGCTGATCGATCAAATCCGCCTTCTGCATTTATGAAGGTATATCCTCGATCTAGCTGAACATCAATCATTTTAGCGATCTGTTCATATTTATCAGAAATAATAAACAATCCTCGTGCAGCATAGGAACCGGCTTGAATAGAATCAGTAATTCTCGCTAAAACAAAACTAGCTAGCAAAGTATAAATCATATGCTTAATATCAAGATAACTAAGAGAAATTGTTAATACAAATGCATCAAGAGCTAGTAAAGATTTTCCAACCGGAATTCCTAATTTTAAATCTAAGATTCTAGCAATAATATCTGTTCCACCCGTGGTTCCGCCGTATTTAAATACAATACCGATTCCAACACCAGAAAACAAACCTGCTAGTACACCAGCAATAAAAAGATCATGGTCTAAATTTAATTGGTTTATAATAGGAAGATGAAGCCAAAAGGATAAGAAGAAGGATAGGCAAAGTGTGCCCCAGATTGTTAAGGCAAGGAGCCGTTTGCCCATAAAGCGATATCCGATTATAATTAGGGGGATATTTAGAAGTAACGTGGATAAACCTGGATTGATGTGGAACCAATACCGAAGTAAAAGGGCAATACCACTAATCCCGCCATCAGCAAGTTTGTTAGGGATGCTGATAGCATCTAAGCTAAAGGCATATATGCTACAGCCTAGAGTAATGAAGAAGATTTGTTTAAAGAGTTGTTTATTGAACAATTTAGTCATGTTACTTCCTTCTTTCTATATTAAGAAGTACGAAAATTAAGGGGAATAGGGAATATATGAAGATTAATAATTTACCGGAAGTTTTTACTGCCGCGCTTCCAGTTTTAAAAGAGATTAATGAGGCGGGATATGAGGCCTATTTTGTCGGCGGGAGTGTGCGGGACTTACTTTTAAATCGGCATATTCATGATGTTGATATTGCAACTAGTGCCTATCCAGTGGAAATCAAGCAAATTTTTAAGAAAACAATTGATACCGGAATTAAACACGGAACCGTCACGGTTCTTTATGAAGGTGAAAGTTATGAAATTACAACTTTCAGAACTGAATCAGGCTACCAGGATTTCCGTAGACCGGACCATGTAACTTTTGTCCAAAACTTATCAGAAGATTTAAAGCGACGTGATTTTACTATTAATGCCTTAGCAATGGACGTAGATGGCCATATTATTGATCACTTTGACGGATTGGGCGACTTAGAAAAGCATTTGATTTGTGCAGTTGGGAAAGCTGAGAATCGTTTTCATGAAGATGCCTTGAGAATGATGCGTGCAGTTCGATTTATGAGTCAATTGCAATTTACACTTGAACCAGAAACAGAACAAGCAATTAGTGACAATCATGAGTTACTAAGTAAAATTTCTGTTGAACGTATCAGAGATGAATTCGTAAAAATGGGTATTGCTCCTGGCAGCCAAAAGGCATTCCAAGTTTTTTTGGATACTGGTTTATCAGAAGAAGTACCCGGTTTTAGGGATAAAAAAGAGAATTTAGCTCTTTATCCTCAACTTAATTTTAGCCCTACTAATGAAGCTAATCTATGGGCTTTGATGATTATTTTACTAAAATTACCAAATGACAAGATTCCTCACTTTATGCGGATGTGGAAGAATTCCAATGCGATGGAGCGTCAAGTAGCTGATATTGTTGCTTTCTTTGACTTAATTAGTTCACACGCACCGAATAATTATGATCTGTATAAAGCTGGTTTAGAAACAATAGTTTCAACGATTGATTTAGCCCATATTTTGGGCCAACCAGTCAACGGTAGAGCCTTAGTTGATAGTTATGAAGCATTGCCAATTAAGAATAATCGTGACCTAGTAGTAGACGGACACTTTTTATTAAAAAATGGTATCCCAGCTGGACCAAGAGTTGGGCTTTTATTAGAAGAAATCAAAAAAGCCGTTTTAGAGGGAGTAATTAGTAATAACGAGGCAGCTATTACTGAATTTATTTCTTTAAATCATTAACTAAAAAAGCAGGCAGTGATAATTGTATTCACTGTCTGCTTTTTTTAAACATAAAATAGAATTGAAAAATACATCAGAATTGAACCTAATACAACAAACAAGTGCCAAATCACATGAATATAAGGAACGCCGCGCATTGAAAATAAAATTGCACCGACAGTATAGGCAATTCCGCCCCAGACTAAGAGCCAAAATCCAGTTGGCCCAAGAACTGGGTAAAGGGTACTGGAAGCAATAATCACAATCCAGCCCATTAATACGTAAAGGATAGTATCTAAAACAACATGTTTGCCCTGATTAAAGATATAAAATAAAATGCCAAAAATGGCTAGGGCTAGAATAATACCAAACATTACCCATCCCTTTACTCCGCCAATTGCGACTAGAGTATAAGGAGTATAGGTTCCAGTAATTAAAATAAAAATTGAAGAGTGATCGAATATTTGAAACACACGTCTAGCTCGGGTAAAAATCAAACTATGGTAGAGTGTTGAAAAAAGATAAAGGATAACCAAACTAGAGCCATAAAGAGTAAAAGCTGTCACTCGCAGGGCACTTCCTGTATGAGCCGCTCTCACAATTAAAATTACTAAGCCTGCAACAGCCAGTCCAAAGCCGATTCCATGAGTGATGGCACTAAAAATATTGTTTAGAATGTTGTAGGTTTTAGATCGATTCTTTGGGTCTTGCCACAATTGTTTAAAAGACATTCATTTATTCCGCCCTATATAATAACTTTATAATCTATTTAATAAATTTTAACTCATTTTTGTATTTTTGATATACTTGAGATTGTACTTAATAAATTCTAACATAGAATAATAATTATAGAAGAATAGGGGATAGCACCTAGAATGGCTAAGATTAAAGTAGTAACTGATTCCTCAGTTCAATTAACTCCTGAAGAAATTGATAAATACGATATTACAGTCGTTCCATTAACTATTACCATTGATGGTCAGACTTACACAGATGGCATTGATATTAGTCGGCAAGAATTTGTAAAGAAGATGGATGAGTCTGAAGAGCTACCGAAGACAAGTCAACCATCAATTGGGATTTTCGAAAAAGTATTTAAAGAATTAACTGCCGATGGAAGCCAAGCAGTAGGAATTTTTCTTGCTCGTTCTTTAAGCGGGACAATTGAAGCTGCTAGACAGGCAGCTGACATAATTGGAAAGACAAAAGAAGTAACTTTAATTGATTCTGAACTAACTGATCGTGCAGAAGCTTATCAAGTGCTGGCTGCTGCTAAGGATGCACAAGCAGGCAAGAGTCTTAAAGAAATTGTAAGTCATGTTGAAGACCTTAAAAAGAAGCAAAAATTGCAGATGATGGTAGTTAACCTAAATAACTTGATTAAAGGTGGCCGTCTTGGCCCACTAGCTGGTAAAATTGCTACTTTACTAAATATTAGAATTGAATTGCATATGCCGGGTGGAAATTTAGACGTTGCTAAAAAAGGTCGGGGAAAGAAGTTTTCTAAGAACTTTGATAAACGTGTTTTAAAGGATATTGAAGAACATAAGCACGAAATTAAAGAAGTAGCAATTTCTTATGTCGATACGCCTGAAGATATGGAAGTTTGGGCTAATAAAATTAAAGAAATTAATCCTGACATTAAAGTATTAACACGCGTTACTAGTCCAATTATTGCAACGCATGCTGGTAGTGGTGCCTATGCAGTGTTTTATACAGCGGAGGACTTTTAATGGCTTATCGTGAGAGCTTTTATCGTTTTTTAATGACGCAAAGAAATCCTGATTCTTTAGATGATATTGCTGAATTTGCTAATAACGCACAACATGACAGTTCTTTTCCAAAACAAGAAGAAGACTATGAAAAATTGTCAGAATATTTAGAATTAAATGCTGGTTATTTACCAAGCATGAGCGTTTTTGACAAGGCATATCAATTATATTTAGATAATATGAACTGAGGCTAATATGGCAGAAGTAGAACCAAATAATTCTCATCAAAATAAAGAAATTTCAAATAATAAAAAGAAGCATCTTCCCAAATATGCTCAATTTTTGTTAACTGGTATAGCTGGTGCGGCAATTGGTGCAGGTTTGACCTTTGGAATCATGGAAGTTAAGGAACTAAAGTCACCTTTTTATCAAGTTGAAAAAGTGTATGAGCAATTACAGGGTTCATATTATAAGAAAGTCTCACCGCAAACATTGCGCCAAGGGGCAATTAACGGGATGCTTAATAGTCTTAATGATCCTTTTTCTGAAGGATTAAGTGGAGCAAATCAAGAACAAGTCAATAATATTTTAGAGGGCTCCAGTTTTGGCGGAGTAGGTATTCAGATGGCAGTACGCAACAATAAAGTTGTTGTGGACTCTATTGTTGCTGATTCTCCAGCTTCGAAAAGTACTATTAAGCCTGGCGATGAGATTGTTGCCGTTAATAATAAAAAAGTAAGTGCAGCTCAGTTTAGTAAAGTAGCTCCTTTAGTCAGAGGAAAAATTGGTACAAAAGTTACCTTGAAACTTAGACGTGCTAACTCTACTTTTAATGTTACCTTAAAACGCGCTAAAATCTCCCAATCCAGCTTAACTAAACGCACTGAAGGTAACGCAACAATTATTACAATTACACAATTTGATGTTAATACGGCCAAAGATTTAAAGAGTGCTTTAAAGTCAATTGATACTAAAAAATATCCTAAGCTAATTATTGACTTACAAGATAATCCTGGTGGTGCAATGGATGCTGCTTTGAAGTCTGCATCGTATTTCTTGCCAAATAATAAGATTATTATGCAATATCAGGATCGCAAGCAAAAAGAAGTAATTCGCTCTGATAAAAAGCTTTCTGGTGGCTTCCATACAAGTCTAAAGCCAATTATTTTAATTAATGCCAATACAGCTAGTGCCAGTGAAATCTTTACCGCGGCTCTTGTTCAAAATCACTGGGCAGTTTCTGTTGGTCAAACAAGCTATGGTAAGGGAACAGTGCAGGAAGTAGGGCAGACGCAAGATTCTGAATATAAATATACAATTGCTAAGTGGCTTACTCCAAATGGAACTTGGATCAACCAAAAGGGGCTAAAGCCAACTTATCCTGTACCTGAATCTTCTTTAGCTAAGCTACCTCAATTCCAAAGTATGAGTATTTTGAAGAAATCAATGACTGGTGTTGATGTGGCAACTCTGCAGCAATATTTGACTGCCTTAGGTTATATGCCAAAGCATGTTACAGGAGTTTTTGATGATGAAACTAAGAATGCAGTTATTGAGTTTCAAAAAGCCCATGGCTTGACAACAGATGGTATAGTAAATGGGCAAGTACAAGCGCAACTTTATTTAGCAGTTGCACAAAAACTGCAAGATGATAATCCTGCTTTAAAGAAGGCAATGAGCTTAAATCTAAAGGATATGGAGGATTAAAATGGCAACTATTCAATGGTATCCAGGACATATGAATAAGGCTAAAAATCAGCTAGAAGATAATCTAGACTTGATTGATGTCTTAATTGAAGTTTTAGATGCGCGTTTACCAGTTTCTTCTCGTAATCCAATGATTGGACAATTAACGAAGAAGAAACCGCATATTATTGTTTTAAATAAGGCCGATTTGGCCGATCCAATTCAAACTAAAAAATGGACTCATTATTATCAAGATGAGGGTAACTTCGTGATTTCGATGGATGCCCAGCATACTACAAATATGACTAGTCTATTTAAAATTATTAAGTTAGCTGGTAAGGAAAAGACAGATAAATTAATTGCAAAAGGTGCATCAAACCCAATGATTCGAGTAGCTATTGCAGGAATTCCAAACTGTGGTAAATCTACTATTATTAATCGTATGGTTGGAAGAAATGCCGCAATTGTTGGTGATAAGCCTGGTGTAACACGTGGACAAAGTTGGTTAAAGACAAAGACTAATGTTCAGATTTTAGATACACCAGGGATTTTGTGGCCTAAGTTTTCTGATCAAGAAGTAGGTTACAAATTAGCAGCTTGCGGGGCAATTAAGGCAGATATTTTTCATCCCGATGACGTTGCCTTATTTGTGATTGAATTTTTGAAGCAAAATTATCGCGATGATCTTGTTAAATTCGCACGAATTTCAAGTGAAGAGATGGACAGTATGTCTAATCCAGATTTATTGTTAGCAATGACAAATAAGTACGGTATGCGGGATGATTATGATAAATTTTCACTGTTCATGCTTCAGCGCTTACGCAAAGGAAAATTGGGAAGGATTACGTTCGATCTTAGATGACGATTACAGAAATAAAAAACTTACTTCAAGGAGAAGTAAGTAAAGAGCAGTTAGAAGAATTAAAAGCAGATGAACGAAAAGGCGTCCAAAAGCTCTTAATTAGCTATGAAAAAAGACAAGCTAAATATGCTAAAGCATTTGCTCAATTTCAATCACGTTTTTCTTATGAAAAGAAATTTTGGCAAAAAAAGCAACTTGTTGCTGGTGTTGATGAAGTAGGGCGTGGTCCACTTGCTGGCCCTGTAGTTACAGCTGCCGTTATTTTGCCACATGATTTTGATTTAATTGATGTTAATGACTCAAAAAAATTATCACCTAAGAAGAGACAGACGCTTTTTCCAAAGATTCTAGAAAAAGCTGTTAGTGTTAGTGTTGGCTTGGCTAATAATGATGTAATTGATCAGATTAATATTTATGAAGCAGATCGTGTAGCAATGGCTCATGCGGTTCAAGGCCTAAAAATAAAGCCTGATGCCTTGTTAGTTGATGCGATGAATGTGCCCTTAAACATTCCTCAAGTTAAATTAATTCATGGGGATGCTAAGTCTAACTCAATTGCTGCTGCTAGTATTGTAGCAAAGGTGTTTCGGGACAACTTAATGGATGCTTATGGTGAGGTCTATCCAGAATATGATTTTAAACATAATGCAGGCTACGGAACTCGTGAGCACATGGAAGCTCTTAAAAAATACGGTCCAACTCCGATTCATCGGAGATCTTTTGCTCCAGTTAGTGAATACGAAAAATAATTTAAAAATAAACCTTCACTTTTGCGTACATGATAGTGGAGGTTTTATTTATATGAATTTGAAAGAATTTTGTTTAAGATTAAAATTACAGCAAGGTCTTGGCATTACTACTATAGGAAAAATTGTAGCGAATTTTACTACTGGTGAAGAAGTAACAGTTGACAAAATAGAGAGTTTATCATTAAAATCAAATATCCAAAATCTTGTTTTAGCTGCAATGAAGAATGATAAGTTCAATTCTTGGATTGAAAGAATTGAATTACAGTGTGATGTTATCACTATTTTTGATACAATCTATCCAAATGCACTCCGTGAAATGTATAATGCACCAACACTTCTTTTTACTAGAGGAGACTTATCCTTGCTTAAAAAGGAGATTACAGTTATAGTTGGCGCAAGACAGCCGACAAATTATAGTCGATTTGTCTTAAAACAATTAATTCCGCAGCTGATACAGCAAGATTTTGTCATTGCTAGTGGCTTAGCACGCGGAGTGGATGGAATTGCTCATCAAGAAACATTAAAAAATCACGGTAAGACAATTGCCGTCATTGGAAATGGGCTCAACCATTTTTATCCGCAAGAAAACAAAATGCTCCAGGAAGAAATTATGGCGAAGGGACTATTGATCAGTGAATATTTACCGGATACTCCTCCAAGGCCTTATAGGTTCCCTGAGCGCAATAGAATACTTGCGGGCTTAAGCAAAAATATTATTGTGACTGAAGCTAGAAAAAGATCGGGCTCCTTAATTACTGCAAATATTGCTTTAGAAGAAAATCGCAATATTTTTGCAGTTCCGGGACCAGTCTCAAGTCCTTTGTCAGAAGGCCCTAATGAGCTAATTGCCGCTGGTGCTTATCCATTGGTTAATGCTGATTTTAAAAACTTGCTTTAGTTGACAAGAGTAAAATTTTTGGTATTTTAGAATTTGGTAGAAATTGTGCAAGGAAGGGGCATTCTATGCCTACTAAACGAAAAAATAAAAAGAATTTAGTTATTGTCGAGTCTCCTCATAAGGCTAAGACAATTGAAAAATATTTAGGAAGAAATTATCATGTTATCGCTTCAAAAGGCCATATTCGTGATTTACCCAAGTCTCAAATGGGAGTGGATATAGAACATGACTATGAACCAAAATATATCTCCATTCGTGGAAAAGGCGATACGATTAAAGAATTAAAGAGCGAAGCTAAAAAAGCAAAATATGTTTATCTTGCTTCCGACCCAGATCGAGAAGGAGAAGCGATTGCTTGGCACGTTGCTCATGCATTAAATCTAGATCCAAAAGAACATAACCGCGTTGCTTTTAATGAAATTACTAAAGACGCTGTTAAGAATGCCTTTAAGAATCCAAGAACTATTGATATGGATATTGTTGATGCTCAACAAGCTCGTCGTGTCCTAGACCGTTTGGTTGGTTATTCAATTAGTCCGATTTTGTGGCAAAAGGTAAAGAAGGGACTGTCAGCTGGACGTGTTCAATCGATTGCCTTGAAGTTAGTAATCGATCGTGAGAATGAGATCAAGAACTTTAAGCCAGAAGAATACTGGACTATTGATGCTGATTTTGAAAAGGGCTCAGAAAAGTTTAAGGGTGCTTTTTATGGCATTAAGGGCAAAAAGCAAGAGTTGCCAAATAATGAAGCAGTTCAAGATGTTTTAAAGCGAATTGATAAGCGGAAAAACTTTGAAGTTACAAAAGTAGTTAAAAAGGAAAGAAGACGTCAACCTGCTGCTCCTTTTACCACTTCAACTATGCAACAAGAAGCAAACAAGCGCTTAGGTTACAGAACTCGTCGAACAATGAGAATTGCTCAATCTCTTTATGAAGGTGTGAACCTTGGTAAGGGATCTGTCGGTTTGATTACTTATATGCGTACTGACTCAAAGCGTATTGCTAATGTAGCAAAGCATGAAGCTTCAAAATTTATTCATGAAGAATACGGTGAAAATTACGCAGCAGTTAAGCCGCAACATTTTAAAAATGATGAGGATGCTCAAGATGCCCACGAAGCAATTCGTCCTACTTCAGCTTTTAGAACGCCAGCTTCTGTAAAAGAATATTTAACAACTGAAGAATATCGTCTCTATACTTTAATTTGGTCAAGATTTATTGCTAGTCAAATGACCCCAGCTGTTTACGACACAGTTAGAGCTGATATTGAGCAAAATGATGTAACCTTTAGAACAACTGGTTCAAAACTTAAATTTGCTGGATTCACTAAGGTATACGATAACCAAAAAGAAAAGAGTAATGAACTTCCTGAGTTAAATGAAGGCGATAAGGTTAAACTTAAGAAGACTGATGATCGTCAACACTTTACTCAACCACCTGCACGTTATACAGAAGCTAGTTTAGTTCGTGCTCTTGAAGAAAATGGTGTTGGTCGTCCATCAACTTATGCACCAACAATTGATACCATTCAAAAACGTTACTACGTAAAACTTGAAGGTAGGTCAATTGTACCTACAGAATTAGGAGAAATCGTAGATAAGTTAATCGAAGAATTTTTCCCAGATATTGTTAATGTCGACTTTACAGCTCAACTTGAAAATGACCTAGATGGGGTTGAAGTAGGGAAGAAGAACTGGATTAAAGTAGTTGATGAGTACTACAAGCCATTTTCTAAAGAGTTAGATAAAGCAGATCAACAAATTGAAAAGGTTCAAATTAAAGATGAACCTGCAGGCTTTAACTGTGATATTTGTGGGGCTCCAATGGTTATCAAAATGGGACGCTACGGTAAGTTCTATGCTTGCTCACGCTTCCCGGATTGTCGTAATACTAAACCAATCGTTAAGAAGATTGGCGTAACTTGTCCTAAGTGTGGTAAGGGCGAAGTTATCGAAAAGAAATCAAAACGTAACCGTAAGTTCTATGGCTGTTCACGCTATCCAGATTGTGATTTTGTTTCATGGGATCAACCAATTGGTCGTAATTGTCCAAATGATGGTCACTTCTTAGTTCAAAAGAAGAACAAGAAAGGACTAGTAATTCTTTGTCCAAATGGTGATTACCGTGAAGAACCAGAAGAAAATTAAATTATAATAAAAATCAATGATATCATTAAAACGAAAGCGGTTTAATGATATCATTTTTATATAGACTTGAAAGAGTCGAGCAGAAAGGAAAGATTGCATGGTAAAGAATGTAACCGTAATTGGCGGAGGTCTTGCAGGGAGTGAAGCTGCATGGCAATTAGCTAAGCGTGGCATTGAAGTAGATTTATATGAGATGCGACCTACGAAAAATACGCCTGCTCATGAAACTGCAAACTTTGCAGAACTAGTATGCACTAACTCAATGAGATCTAACCAACTGTCAAATGCTGTTGGTTTGTTAAAAGAAGAAATGCGGCAGCTGGATTCCTTAATTATGAAAGCAGCGGATGAAACAGCAGTACCTGCTGGGGGAGCTCTAGCTGTTGATAGAGATAAGTTTAGTGCAGTTGTAACTAAGACCTTGAAGGACTTGCCAAATGTTCATGTTCATGAGGAAGAAATTACTGAAATTCCAAAAGATGGGATTACGATCATTGCGACTGGTCCATTAACCTCAGATACACTAGCAGAACAGATTAAGGAGTTTTGTGGTACTGACTCACTTCATTTCTTTGATGCGGCAGCTCCAATTGTGGCAGCTAGCTCCATTAATCGTGATATTGTTTATAAAAAATCACGTTATGACAAGGGTGAAGCTGCATATTTGAATTGTCCCATGACTAAAGAAGAGTTTTATAATTTCTATAAAAATCTAGTTGCAGCAGAAACAGCTACTTTACATGGCTTTGAAGATAAGAATGTCTTTGAGGGATGTATGCCAATTGAAGTAATGGCCAAAAGAGGAGAAAAGACAATGCTCTTTGGTCCACTTAAGCCAGTTGGTTTAGAAGATCCTAAGACTGGAAAGACTCCTTATGCAGTTGTGCAATTGCGTCAAGATAATGCCGCTAGCACAATGTATAACATCGTTGGTTTCCAAACTCATCTAAAATATGGCGAACAAAAGAGAGTCTTTTCAATGATTCCAGGTCTTGAAAATGCAAAATTTGTTCGCTATGGTAAAATGCACCGTAATACCTATATTGCTAGTCCTGAAGTTTTGAATGCAAATTATGAAGCTAGAAAGCAAACTGGTCTCTTCTTTGCGGGACAAATGACAGGGGTAGAAGGTTATGTTGAAAGTGCAGGTTCTGGTTTAGTTGCCGGAATTAATGCGGCTAGAGAAGCTTTAGGAGAAGATACGCTAGTCTTTCCTAAGTCAACTGCCTTGGGTTCGATGGCAAATTACATCACAACCACTAGCGCAAAGCATTTCCAACCAATGAATGCTTCCTATGCACTCTTGCCAAAATTAGATTATAAGGTAAGAAACAAACAAGAAAGACACTTAGAAATTTCTAAACGAGCATTGAAGGATCTTGAAGCCTTTAAGGAAGAAAAGAAGCTTGGTTAATAATGTCTAAAGAAAATGATAAATTAATCAAACAATTTCAAGATTACTTGAACTATGAACGTAATTATAGTAAAAATACTGTAAACTCTTACTTAAATGACCTAATTGAAGCTAAGGAATTTTTTAAAGAAAATGGTGGCTTTAGCGGCTGGGATCAAGTTAAAAGTCGCGATGTTGAAATTTTCTTACAAAACTTGGCTACGCAAAACAGGTCAAGAACTACTCAAGCGCGTAAAATGTCTAGTTTAAGATCTTTTTATCGCTTTCTTGTTAAGCGAGAAGTGCTAGATAGTGATCCAATGCAGACAATTAGTTTAAGATTAGGCGAAAAGAAATTGCCACAATTTTTCTATGAAAAAGAAATGCGGCAGGTCTTTGATAGTCTTGCTGGTCATGACAAAATAGTGGTAAGAAATCGTGCGATGTTTGAACTTTTTTATGCGACTGGGATGCGTTTAAGTGAGATGGCATCTTTAAAGCTAGATCAGATTGATTTTGATTTAAAGATTATCTTAGTTCATGGGAAGGGTAATAAAGACCGCTATGTTCCCTTTGGAAAAGATGCGGCCAATGCTTTAAAAGAATATTGTGATAAAAGTCGACTAGCTCTGCTAGGTAAAAACGAAGATCTAGGCTATGTATTTTTAAATAACCGGGGACAAAAGTTGACGGGCCGCGGAATTGAATATATTATGCAGCAAGTTTTTATTAAAGCCGGAGTTGGTGGAAAAGTTCATCCCCACATGCTTAGACATTCTTTTGCAACTGAGCTGCTCAATAATGGAGCAGACCTACGGAGTGTGCAGGAGCTTTTGGGCCATGAATCTTTGTCAACGACGCAAATCTATACCCATGTCACAATGAAACATTTACAAGCAGATTATCAAAAATTTTTCCCAAGAAAAGATAAGAAAGACGAGGCATAATAATATGACAACAATTTGTTCTGTTAGATATAACAATAAAACAGCCATCGCTGGTGATGGTCAAGTTACCTTAGGTGAAAAAGTTATTGCTAAGGCAACTGCTAAAAAGATTAGAAGAATTTATCATGATCAAGTGGTAATCGGCTTTGCTGGGGGTGTTGCCGATGCAGTCAGCTTACAAGATATGCTTGAAGGAAAGCTTGAAACTTATTCAGGTGACTTACGTAGAGCTGCCGTTGAAATGGCTCAAAGCTGGCGTAAAGATCCAACTTTAGCTAAATTACAAGCTATGGTAATTGCTTTTAATGATAAAGACTTATTATTAATTTCTGGTAATGGTGAAGTACTTGAACCAGATGAAGACGTGGTGGCTATTGGCTCTGGTGGTAACTTTGCCCAAGCAGCTGCAATTGCTATGACTCGCCACAGTAATGGGATGAGCGCAAGTGAAATTGCTAAAGAAGCTGTTAAGATTGCTTCCGGAATTGATGTGTTTACAGATGACCACATTACTACTGATGAAATCTAGGTGAAATATTTTGACTGAAGAAAAAACTCCAAAACAAATTGTAAAATTACTTGATAAATATATTATTGGCCAAAACGAAGCTAAAAAGTCTGTTGCTGTTGCATTGTATAACCGTTATCGTAGATTGCAACTGCCAAAGCAAATGCAACAAGATATTACGCCAAAAAACATGTTAATGGCTGGTCCTACTGGTGTAGGTAAGACAGAAATTGCACGTCGACTTGCTAAGATTGTTGACGCACCTTTTGTAAAGGTTGAAGCAACTAAGTTTACTGAAGTTGGTTATGTTGGACGTGATGTTGAATCAATGGTCCGTGACTTAATTGAAGAAGCAGTTCGAATGGAGGAAAAAGATCAATTTGAACATGTTAAAATGCAAGCTACTAAGAAAGCTAATAATCGTCTAGTTAAATTAATTGTGCCAGGAATTAAGCGTGAAAATCGTGAAAATTCGATGCAACAAATGATGCAAATGCTTTCGGGTAACTTCAACATGAATCAACCTCAAGATAATGAAGAAGTAACTGATGATATTCGTAATGAACGCCTTAGTGTAGCTGATCAACTTAATAAGGGATTACTTGAGAATCGTGAAGTTACCATCGAAGTAGAACAAGCTCCCAAAGTAAACCCCATGGGCGATATGATGGGCCAAATGGGAATTGACATGTCAAGTTTGATGGGCGATTTAATGCCTAAGAAGACTGTTAAACGTACGCTAAAAGTATCAGATGCACGTGAAGTTTTAATTCAAGAAGAGTCAAAGAAGTTAATTAACTACGATTCTCTCTATCAACGTGCAATTGAGCGTACTCAACAAAATGGTATTATCTTTATCGACGAAATTGACAAGATCACTGCTGGTAACAAGAAGACTTCTGGTGAAGTTTCTCGTGAAGGTGTACAAAGAGATATCTTACCAATTGTTGAAGGTTCAACTGTTTCAACTAAGTATGGTCCTGTATCTACTGACCATATCCTATTTATTGCGGCTGGTGCTTTTGCTGAAAGTAAACCAAGTGATTTAATTCCAGAATTACAAGGACGTTTTCCAATTCGTGTCGAATTAAATGCCTTGACTCAAGAAGACTTTGTTAAGATCTTAAAGGATCCTCAAAACTCACTTTTGAAGCAATATATTGCACTTCTTAAGGCTGATGGTATTAAATTGGTCTTTACTCAAGAAGCAATTGATCGAATTGCTCAAATAGCTTTTGAAGTAAATCAAGGAACTGACAACATTGGTGCACGTCGTCTAGCAACTATTTTGGAAAAGTTACTTGAGGATGTTCTCTATGAAGGTCCAGACATGAACATGGGTGAAATCACTATTACTCAGAAGTATGTTGATCAAAAATTGAGTGATATAATTATTAATAAAGACTTAACAAAATTTATTTTGTAATTTTAGTAGATAAAGAGAAGTTAAATTATGGATTATCAATTAAAGAATAATTTTTTAACAGTAACACTTTCTGATAAGGGTGCTGAAATTAAAAGTGTTAAAGATGTAAACAGTGGTCGAGAATACATGTGGCAGGCAGATCCCGAAATTTGGGGACGTCATGCTCCCATTTTGTTCCCAGTAGTTGGACGTTTAAAGGACGATCAATATACTTATGATGGTAAAACTTATCATATGGGACAACATGGTTTTGCTCGCGATGCACAATTTACTGTTGAGGAACAAGATGATAAGCACATTGTTTTTCTTCTAACTTCTAATGAAGATACTAAAAAAATGTATCCATTTGATTTTGAACTAAGAGTATCTTACAGTTTAATGAATAATTTACTGGAAGAACACTTTACAGTAACTAATACTGATACTAAAGAAATGATCTTTGGTATCGGGGGACACCCTGGCTTTAATTTACCAACTGATAATGGTTTGAATAAGAATGATTACTACTTTAAGTTTGATCCTTCAATGGACCACGTGAAGATTCCTTTAAAGGCACCATACTTTGACTGGGAAAATCGTTCCTTGCTCGCGACTGATTCAATGTTTGAAATTAGTGATAAATTGTTTAAGGATGATGCCTGGGTCTTTGAATTAAAGCAGCCTAACAAAATTTCTATTAGAACTGATAAGAGTGACTACCATATTAATGTCAAAATGGAAAATGCACCATTTGTGGGTTTGTGGTCACAGTATCCTAAGGCAGGTAACTATATCTGTATTGAACCTTGGTGGGGAATTGCAGATACGTTAGACAGTGATGGCCAACTAGAACATAAACGTGGAATGAATCATATTGCTCCAAATGAAGTTTGGGAGAATGGTTTTACCATTGCATTTCATGACAAAGCTAAGTAATTAAGATAATTAAGACTTTGGTTGAAAGATCAAAGTCTTATTTTGTATACAGGTGAGAAAATGAAGATTGGGTATTTGAAAAATTTAGGTAGACATGAGCTGGAAAAGGCAGCAATTAGATGGAAATCTTTACATAAAAATGAAAAAGTGATTTTAGAGCCTGTTTCATATGATGAAGTGGAAAAGAAAATTCAAAATAATGAGCTAGATGCAGTGTTAGTTAATTCAAGACACACTATCTATCAGCAACTAGCTCATTATCCTGTTGATGAAGTTGCTTTAGTAGCACTAGTGCAAGCAGGTAATTTTAATAAATATCAACAAACTGTTGAAGTGAGTGATTTAAAGAATTTACCTTGTATTATGGTGGCCGGAATAGAGGAAGAAAAGAGTGAATACCATTATTTAAAAGATGTTCTTCAAGTTGATAGTGATCTACTTGCGGTTGAAACCTTAGGAGAAGCAGTTTTAATGGTTGAATCTGGATCTGGCTACTTAATTATGAATGAAAAAACAGCGATACATATTGATGATGACCAAGTACAAAAGTTGTTCTTGTTGCGAGATGGAAAACAACTCACTGAAGAATATGCCTTTATTGCTAAACCAGAAAATCAGCAAGTAGAAGAATTGAGTAAGATATTAAAAGAAGTTTTAAATTAAAAGTAAAATAATTATGTAAAACTATAAAATGATATTACTTAAAAACTCTAGTTTTGTACTAGAGTTTTTTTATACCTTGGCGTATACAAGTTCCCATTCTAGTGGGAATTTTGTTAAAATAGAATATATGTTCTAGAGAGGGTGAAAAGAAGTGCTAACTAGGTCACATCGAATTTGCAGTATTGCAATCGTGGAACTAAGTTTATTATTAACTAATCGTCTATTGATCGATCCAGTTAACAACATTATTATTCTGGCTGCGACTGCGATTGGCGCTTCTTTACCTGATATTGATGAATATAACAGTTCCGCAAGCAAGAAGGCAGTGATCAATTTTAGTCTTTTTCTTAAACATCGTGGGATTACTCATTCTTTCCTTGGCTGGGCCATTTTTTCTGGTGGTCTATATTATTTGATGAATAAATTTATTCCTATTCATATCAACAATTTAACTTCTCAGAATTATTGGAGTGCACTTTGGTTTGGGTTGGTAATTGGCTATTTTTTGCATTTAATTGAAGATAGTTTTAGTAAACAAGGAGTAGAGTGGCTAGCACCCTTTTATAAGAAAAAAAGAAAGTTACCAATTAATTATAAAGTTGGAGGGTGCTTTGAGAATTTTTTAACTATTATGTCTTATTTAGCGGTAATTATGATGACCTTTTATTGGATTTGGCTTTCTTTGACACCTGCAACACAAGTCTTTTTGTTTTGAAAAGTAGACTTAAGCCTGTAAGATAAGTACTGGGGGAAGATTCCAAGAGAGGAGTCCTGAATATGTCCCAATTATTAGTAATAGCCGGTTTAATCGGTATTTTGTATGGTGCAGTTGAGCTTAAAGCCCAGCCAATTCCAGTTGAAAATGACACAGTTCATAAAGGACGTTAAGTGAAGTAGAGGACCAAGAGTTAAAATTGCTCTTGGTCATTTTTAGTTTAACCAGTATACTGGTAGAAAGAAGAATATTAAAGGATATGAAGTATGAATTCGAATGAATTAATTTTTACTAAATTAGAAAATAAACGTTTGCGTTATAATTTGCTTGCGGACATCTTGCTAATTCTTGGAGGTATTTTAATGTTTAGACAGCCTCCACTGCGTCTTGTATTTCAATTACTTGGAGCCGGCTTAATTATTATCGGAACCGTATTTACTTTTTTATCATTTCGAGTAAGGACTAGTAAGCAATATCATGACCTATCTTTATTAGTTAAAAATGAGCCAAGTAGTTTTAAGGAGGTCGTTAATTTATTTGGAGCAAAGTTAACTGCCTTAGCTTTGTTTGTGGGAATAGGGCTTATAGCATTAGCAATTTGCTTTTTCTTTTTACTTAGTCGCTCTTGGATTAAAGCTTTATTGTTTTTCTTAACATTTGAGACAGTAATTGATTTGAAAGACTTTATGAATAACATCACAAAATTGAAGGATGAAAGTATAATTTAGACTTTCATCCTTTTTATATCAATAAAAATATTTGTGATTTTGTGAGCATATTATTTTACTTTGATTATTTGATTAGATACTATTAGTGCTATAAGAATTTTGCTTTCGAGAAAGAATCACTTTAAAACACTATATGATTGCTTATTCTGTAAATTTTCCTGGGTGTGAATAAGTAATTAAACTGGAGGTATTTTTATTGATAAGTATTGTTAAGAGTAGATCATTTGGTCTTGCAGCTGCAATGACTTTAATTTGTTCCGTGGCAGGTATTTTTCTAGCAAAATTACCTTATGTCAACTTAATTGGTGCATTGGTAATCGCACTTTTATTAGGAATTTCACTGCAGGTTTTACCAGTTGGGGTAAGAGAAGAAGCAGCACCAGGGATTGGTTTTATTTCTAATAAGTTTTTGAGATTAGGAATTATCTTGCTTGGTTTTAGACTTAATCTTACTAAATTAGCTGATGCTGGTATTAAAACAATTTTAGTTGCAATGCTAGGGGTAAGTGGAACGATTGTTTTGACTTACTGGCTTAGTAAAAAATTTGGGGCAGAAGATGAACTAGCAGTGTTATCGGCTTGTGGCTGCGGAATTTGTGGAGCAGCTGCTGTAATGGGTGTTTCCCCTCAAATTGAGAGTAGAGATGAAGAACGTAAAAGAGAAAACGAGGTACTTGCTGTTGCCGTAGTTTGTGTGATGGGAACAGTATTTACCCTCTTAGAGATTGTGATTAAGCCAATGCTTGGGTTAACAGCTTCACAATTTGGTATTGTTGCTGGTGGATCTCTTCATGAAATTGCCCATGCTATTGCAGCTGGTAGTGCTTTTGGTGAAGCAAGTTTAGATAGTGCATTAATTATGAAATTATCACGTGTTTTACTTTTAGCACCAGTTGCTTTAATAATTGGATACTGGTACCAAAGAAGACTGGTAAAAGAAAGCGCGCAAGATCATACGCAAGCACCTAAGAAATTACCAATTCCTTGGTTCTTAGGCGGATTTATTTTAACCAGTATTTTAGGTACTTTCTTACCATTCCCACCAGTAGTTTTAGATGGCTTAGTTCAAGCAGCATATGTATTTTTGGGGATGGCAATGGCCGCTTTAGGTATTTCAGTTAACTTCAGCGTTATTTTCAAACGTGGTGGTACCGTCTTTGGGGCTGCTGCAATTAGTTCTACTTGCTTGATGATCTTCATGATTATTATGAGTAAGTTATTCTTTTAAATAATGATAAAAAGCCGATTGCTTAGTGAAGAAGCAATCGGCTTTTTTACATTTGATTATATTTACTCCATTGATCCTGCAATTTTTCAATGAATGAGTAACTGCAGGTTGAGTTAAACCAAGGACTTAGGCGGTTTTCGCAACAGTTCCGTATTTGGCAAAAGTTACTAGTTCTTCTAATAAGTAGTTTTCAATCATTTTTCAACCTCGTTGCTATAAATCTAATTTATCCTAGCATGAAAAATTATCAATTTTTAAGCAAAAATATGGTCCGTATAATCGTTGATGAAAACTTAAAGAAAAAAGAAAGCTTTATGGCAAAGATAGTGATTTTAACTGAAAGTCCGCACTTTGACGGTGCTTCTCAAAAATTAGCCGATAGTTTTGAAAAAGGAATAGAAGAAGCTGAAAATGAAGTTTATCGATTTGATGCTGGACTTCAAAGAAATTATTCCCAAATTATTAGCTGCTGACATAGTTGTGTTAGTTTCTTCACTTTATTATTTTGGTATTAATGCCCAATTAAAAGCAGTTATAGATCGATTTTATGATTATAATCATGAACTTAAAGATAAAAAATGATTTTTATGATGGCTGGCCATGGAACTCGGGAAGATATGAACGCCGTGAAGTTACAGATGGAAAAGCTCAGTAGTTATATGTGCTGGAAAATGATTGATCAAATTTATGCGGATGATTCATGGAATGAGCAAAAATTAGAAAAATTTGCTCAGAAAGCTTATAACTTAGGTAAAAGTATTAAATAGAAAATTGAGGAGAAAGAATAATGAAATATGCAGAATTTGTTAAAGCTGGCGAAATGAAAATTATTGATAAGCCAATGCCTAAAATTGAAAAAAATGATGATGTAATTATTAAGGTAGTTCGGACTTGCGTTTGCGGCTCAGACTTATGGGCTTACAATGGTGTAGAAGAACAAGGTCATGAAAATGGCGGTCATGAAGTTATTGGAATCGTCCAAGAGATTGGTAAGGATATTACTACAGTTAAAAAAGGTGATTTTGTAATTGCACCATTTACTCATGGTTGTGGCCACTGCCGAGCATGCTTGGCTGGATTTGACGGGGTATGTATGAGCCATGATTTAAGTGAAAATTTCTCTAATGGTTATCAAGCCGAATATGTACGTTTCCAGCATGCGCAATGGGCACTAGTTAAAATTCCAGGTAAACCAGAGGACTATACTGAAGGAATGTTAAAGTCATTCTTAGCCTTAGCAGATGTAATGGCAACTGGATACCATGCAGCTCGTGTAGCTGATGTTCAACCAGGAGATTCAGTAATTGTTCTAGGTGATGGAGCAGTAGGATTATCCGCAATCATTGCAGCTAAATTACGTGGTGCAAAGCAAATTGTTTCTACTAGTAGACATGCAGACCGCGAAGCTTTAGCACGTGAATTTGGTGCAACGGAGAATGTAGCTGAACGCGATGAAGAAGGAATTCAGAACTTACTTGCAATTACTCGCGGCGGAGCTGATGCAGTATTAGAATGTGTTGGAAGTAAACTATCTAACGAGGAAGCTTTGCAAGTTGGGCGCCCTGGATCTCGCGTTGGACGTGTAGGGTTACCTCATGGAGCTGAATTAAATCCAGGTTTAATTTTTTACAAAAATATGAGCGTAGCTGGTGGACCAGCATCAGTAACTACCTATGATAAGCAAGTCTTACTAAAAGCAGTCTTAGATGGTAGGATCAATCCTGGAAAAGTATTTACCAAAACATTTACTCTCGATCAAATTAATGAAGCTTACCAGGAAATGGCTGATCGAAAAGCAATTAAGTCATATATTAAAGTTAGTGATTAAGGAGAATAAAATGGCTAGCTGGAGCGAAGAAGAATTAGTAGCTTTTAAAGAGACTTAAACATTGCAAAATCGTCCTTATTAATGATGATCATGAAAATTTTGCAGAGGATAACTCTGTCTGGGAAGTAACAGGTGATAAGCAAGTTTTTATTCGCGGTGCAAAAGATATTGAAAATACTAAGTGGTATCAAGGTAGCAATAAAAAATACAAATTACTTCAACGCCAACCTTATTTTTCCATGGTGGAGGTTCTTCCTACCATGCAGAAGAGCATATGATTGATGCTGCCAAGAAAGCTGGCGTAACTAAGGCAGTTATTCGAGCAGAAGTTTCAAAAACTGGGAAAGTTACTTTAGTTGGTACTTGGCCTAAAAATGCTAAAAATCACAGTCTGTGAAGTAAACTATGAAAATAATCGTCAACTTGATTTCAATAAGCATGGAGATTATGCGACTAATGTAGTAAAAGCACTTCAAAAGAAATATGGTATTAAGAAAATCAATATGGTAGGTCATTCATTAGGAAATATTTCAATCATTTACTACATGCTTCAGAATGGAAATAAGAAGAATATGCCTCAAATTCAAAAGTAAGTTGATATTGCTGGTCATTTTGCCGGCTTAACAAGAAAAAACAAATAAGATCTATAATTGGAATGTTAGTTTTACTCCTATTTTTGATCCTAGTGAATGTATATCATCAGAATTTAAGTGTATATTGGACCAGTTTCTTGATCATCGGTGGAAGCCTGTTGTTTATTGGCGTTATTTATAGGATTATAAAAATTATCAAGGAATAGTGGGCTAATAGATAGCGTTGCTGAGATATAGATTAACTATTTATGATTGATTTTGGTTAGATTTCATGATATCTTAATCATATCAATTGAAATTCACCTTTAGAAAGAAGGGTCGCTGTTGCGTCTTTAATCTTGCAAAACTAAGCATAGTTGAAATTATTCGTTTTTTATTAAAGGGATGAACTATGCACTTTTGACAAGATTATTAGACGGACATGATCTTCTTTTAATACGTAAAAACATGAAGAGTCTGTACTTGTCATAAGTGCAGGCTCTTTTTTCGAGGTGATTTGAATGAGTAGCATTAAAATTTCGAATGTATCATTTAGGTATGAAGATAGCAGCAACAATATTTTTAATAATTTAAATTTAGACTTAGATAGCTCTTGGAAATTAGGATTAGTTGGTAGAAATGGACGAGGGAAAACGACTTTTCTTAATCTTTTACAGGGAAAATTAGTTGGAAGAGGTGAAATTCAAACTAAATTGAATTTTTCTTATTATCCAATTAGGATTAAGGATCCAGCTAATATCACTTTATACGGATTACAAGATCAAATTATGTTTGAACAATGGAAACTAGAACGTGAGCTGAATTTAATGCATGTTGACTCAAGTTTAATCTGGCAGCCATTTAATACTTTAAGCGGCGGAGAACAGACCAAAATTTTATTAGCTTTATCATTTATTGATCAAAATTCTTTTCCTCTCATTGATGAACCTACAAATCATTTAGATGAAGAAAGTCGTCAGAAAATCGGTAAATATTTAACTAAACATCATAAAGGATATATTGTTGTAAGTCATGATCGTAATTTTTTAAATCAAGTAACTGATCATGTGCTAGCAATCGAAAATACTGAAATTCATTTATATCAAGGAAATTATGCAACATATGAACAAATAAAAGAAGCACGTGATGAATTCAATCGTGAAAAAAATGAAAAACTAGCTGGCGAAATTAAAAACTTACATAATCAAAAAGAACAATTTTATCATTGGGCACAAAAAATAGAAGCTAGAAAAAATTTGGGACAAAAAACACAATATATTCTTAACCGTAGAGCTAGAGTAAATAAGGCTGCGATTGGACATGCAGCTGCCAAAATGATGAAGAAATCTATTACACGTAGAAATAGAATGGATAAAAAGATTGAAGAAAAAGAAGGATTGATGGTTAATATTGAAGATATACCAAAATTAACGATGAACTTTCAAGCTAATTATCATTCCACTCTTCTTGAAACTAGAGATTTAGGTCTGAAGGTAGGAGATAAACATCTATTTTCTAATTTGAATTTGATAGTAAAAAATCATGGCATTGTTGCACTTGAAGGTAAAAATGGTTCTGGAAAATCCACTTTTTTTAAATTCTTATTGAATAAAGCCCCAGTAAACAGTAGCGGAAAATATCAGCTAGCTAATGGGTTAAGGATTTCGTATTTACCACAAAATTTCACAATACATAAAGGGAGTTTAAAGAATTTCGCGCTTCATCAAAAATTATCTTATAAAGATCTTCTTAATATTTTAAAAAAGATGGGCTTTCCTCGTACTAACTTTAATGTGCCAATTGAAGAGATGAGTATGGGACAACAGAAAAGAATTGCTTTAGCTAAATCACTACTTGAGCCGACAGATTTGTATTTATGGGATGAACCAGCAAACTATCTAGATGTCTTTAATCAAGATCAATTGATTAATTTACTACAAGAAATAAAGCCAGCAATGCTTTTAATTGACCATGACCAGTATTTTATTGAACAAGTTGCCGATAAAAGAATTAAATTAGCAAACTAAACCATATTAAAAAATGGATAGGGGAAAAGAAACCTATCCATTTTTATTTACTTATTTAGTTATGTGGAAAAAATGATTAATTAAAATTCGAATTTTCTTGTAAAAATAGGGTGAGTACGATGATCTAAGTAGGCTGCTTCTTTTGGTGTAATTTCTAAAACCCGCAGATCTTCTTTTGCCCCTTCAATATCATCTGCATATATTTCATTTAAATAATCATTTTTTTTAAAAATCTCGTCAATATATTCATGTTCGACATTTTTAATTATTCCCCGGATTGAAAATCCACATGAATCCATCGTGCCATCTCCTTTATACCCATTAATAATTACCTTGGGCTGATGGATTAAATCTTGAAAGAATGGATTTTGACTAGAGGTAACAATGTAGAGCTTACCATTTTTATTCAAAACTAGATCACAGACTTGAGCAGAAGGTGCACCATGATGTGTGGTGGCAACATCAACATTGTGAACTTCATTAGTCGCAAATTCTAAGAACTCTTCATTACTAGTTTGATTATTTAAGATACTGACCATGTCTATTCCTCGCCTAAATTTATTTTTATTCAAGTTCTATTATAGAATGGATTTGTGATATATGTATATTAGAAGTATTTGATTTGAAGTTTTCTATAATTATATTTACTTGAAAGTATGGCGGTTTGTAAGTATACTTTTAATTTGTAAGTAGATGTACAACCTATATTGGAAGAAGGAAGATTGCTGTGGCAGAAGAAAAATATTACGGTGCAAATGCAATTGTTGATAGCTTAATTAATCATGATGTTAAATTTGTCTTTGGAATTCCAGGTGCTAAAATTGATCGAGTATTTGAATTACTTGAACATTCTAAAGACCCACGTACGCCTAAATTTGTATTAACGCGGCACGAACAAAATGCGGCCTTCATGGCGGCTGGAGTAGGAAGGATTACGGGAAAACCGGGTGTTGTCCTTACTACTTCCGGTCCAGGTGCATCAAATTTAGCAACTGGCTTAGTAACTGCTACAGCAGAAGGTGATCCAGTACTAGCTATTTCTGGTCAAGTGCAAAGAACTGATCTTTTGCGTTTAACTCACCAAAGCATGAAAAATGCAGCTTTATTTGCACCTATTACTAAATATAGTGCAGAAGTTCAAGAACCTGAGAATATCTCGGAGGTAATTGCTAACGCGTATCAAGAAGCAGAAGCATCTAAGCAAGGAGCAAGTTTTGTTTCTGTTCCACAAGATGTAACTGATGCAGAAGTAAAGACGAGCGTGATTGCACCACTTGAGCCGCCAAAGTTAGGACCAGCTAGTCCGATTGAATCAACTTTACTTTCACAGCGTATTAAAGCTGCAAAGCTTCCTGTACTTTTGTTAGGAATGCGGGCATCTGATCCAGAAACTACCAGAGCTATCAGACGTTTAATTGCGGAAACTCATTTACCTGTAGTTGAAACTTTTCAAGGTGCTGGAATTATCCCACGTGAATTAGAGGATGATTTCTTTGGTCGTGTAGGTTTGTTTAGAAACCAACCAGGGGATCAATTGCTTAAAAGGAGTGATCTGGTTATTGCAATTGGTTATGATCCAATTGAATATGAGCCTCGAAACTGGAATTCTGATCGAAGCGCAAATATTGTTGTAATTGATTCTATGCGGGCAGAAATTGATAAAAATTATCAGCCTGAGCGAGAACTAGTTGGAGATATTTCTCAAACTTTAGACTTCCTCTTGCCATATATGAAGGGCTATTCAATGCCAAATGAATCTAAAGAGTATCTTGATTCATTACGTAAAACTTTGCAAAAACGTGATACACCACCAGCTGTTACTAAGGATCAAGTGAAGAGTCATCCCTTGAGTATTATCCAAGCTCTGCAAGACCGAGTTACTGATGAGATGACGGTAACAGTAGATGTGGGTAGTTTTTACATTTGGATGGCACGGCACTTCAGAAGTTATGAACCACGTCATTTGCTCTTTAGTAATGGAATGCAAACACTGGGAGTGGCTCTTCCTTGGGCAGTCGCAGCAGCTTTGGTAAGACCAAATACAAAAATTGTTTCTGTTTCTGGAGATGGGGGCTTCATGTTCTCCTCACAAGATTTAGAGACTGCTGTTCGACTAGGTTTAAATATTGTCCATATTATCTGGAATGATGGAAACTATGACATGGTTAAATTCCAGGAAGAATTAAAGTATGGCGACTCAGCAGCTGTTAAATTTGGTCCTATAGACTTTGTTAAATATGCAGAAAGCTTTGGTGCTAAGGGCTACCGTGTAGAGAAGGCGGCTGACTTAGATAAGATTTTGGATAAGGCCTTTAAGGAAAATGGTCCAACTGTTGTTGATATACCGGTTGATTACAGTTTTAATCAAGAATTAGGAAAGACAATCTTAGAGGACCAACTGCATTAATGGAAGGTAGAAAAATTATGGCAAAATATGAAAGCAAGGTTTATCAACATGGTACTTTGGGGATGCTGGTGCCAGGATTGTTTGAAGGCACAATGACAGTCGCTGATCTTTTAAAGCATGGTGACTGGGGAATTGGAACGGCTAGCGGCCTTGATGGTGAAATGATTTTGCTGAACCATGTACCGTACTTAGCTCAAAGCAATGGTGAAGTTAGAATTTTAAAACCGGAAGAAAAGGTCCCATTTGCGACAGTTCATTTTGAAGAGATAAAAGATAGTTTTAAGGTCGAGAACTTAACTCAAAAAGAATTAGAAGATAAAATTCTAGTTGATTATCCTTATAAAAATGTCTTTTTCGCAGTTAGAATTGTGGGAACTTTTTCAACTGTTAAAACAAGAGTAGTTGAAAAGCAGACAAGACCTTACAAGACATTATTGCAAGTGGCAGATGAACAAGCCGTTTTTGAATCTACTGACGTTTCTGGTACAGTTATAGGCTACTTTGCACCGAAAATGTTTCAGGGGATGGCAGCAGCTGGATACCATTTGCATTTCTTAGCAGATAATAAATCAATTGGTGGACACTTATTAGACTTTAAGATAAAAGAAGCAACTGTTTATTTACAGCCGTTTACTACTATTGAGCAACATTTGCCAATGGAAAATCAGGAATTTTTGAGCAAAGATTTGGATATTGCTGATATGCATGATCAAATCCAAAAGGCTGAAGGATAAAAAGAAGATCATTACCGTTAATTATGGTAGTGATCTGCTTCTTTTTATAATTTATGATTTAACTGCTTTACCTGGATTTTTACTTGATGATAGATACAGAGCCAAATAATTAAGTATCCGATGATATACAGTGCAGTAAAAACTAGGAATGGAATGATTTGTAACTCAATCCAATTGTTAAAGACATAAAAGAGAAGATAGTCAACGTAAATTACGATCGCATCAATCATAGTTGCAAGTCCAAGAGAGATTTTTTCAACTTTAAAGACTGCACTAATACCGCCAGCGATAAAGGCCAATAATAGACTTGAAAGAATATTTTTATTTACGTTTTGAATCGAAATAGTATGGAAGTTAATGGTAAAAGAATAAATGTAATAAAAAATCACGAGAATTAAGGGACCAAACCCTGCAGCTTTTAGGCCGCTTTTAATAAAATTTTTGATAAAATCTTTCATTTTAATTCAGTTCCTTCCTAATCCTAGAAAAACAACGTCTTGAAACATAGTCGCTTAATCCATTTTTCATAATGACATTTACCCCAGAAGTTTTTGTTTCTTTAAATTCATCGATATAAAAGCGATTTATAATAGTAGATTTATTGATACGCCAAAAACTAGTAGGAAGGATATCTTCTATTTGATAGAGTCTTTTTCTGATGTGGTATTGCTTATTATTGCAGATAGCAAAAACTTTATTTTCAATAATTGTAAACATCATAATATTGTCTAAGTTAAGCATAATTAAATCTTTATCATCATAAGCAGGTATCATATTTGAATTGCCATTTGATAAAACGAAGTGCTCTAATTGAGTGGAAAAATCACTTTTTCGATGGACGGTAGCTTCGACGGTTTCTTGACTGTTTGGATTAATAAATAACTTAAATTTCATTTCTTACTCCTTTCAAGTTAAATTATATCGATATAGGAGATTTTTACTTTGTTTTGTCAGTCATCGGTTGAAAATGACTTTTAATCGGTAATGAGCAATTAATAAATAATACTATACATAATAAACACTGAATAGAAAAAAGTTATTTAATAGGGAAAGCAATTTATTAAAGAAAATATTAGGAATAATCTGATATTGTAGAATAAAGTAGAGACACATGTTACTATATGAATTATAGTAAGTAAATTGTTTGTGTTTATATAAATTTTTTATTATATTTAATTTTAAATAACAGTAAGGAAATGATGAGATCAATATGTTTAAATTTAAGCTAAATTAAATAGACAACAATTTTTAATTGAATCGACTTAAATTTGTCATTGGAGGAAAATATGGTTTCAAAGAATAATATTGAAATGAGAAATAAAAAAATGAGAGACGAAAAACAACGTTTCTCTATTCGTAAATTTAGTGTAGGAGCTGCATCCGTTTTAATTGGGCTAAGTTTTAGTTTATATAACGGACAACAAGCATCCGCTGATACGGTGGATAATGGCAATAAGTCTGTTGTATCAAGTTCACAAGATAAAGAACAAACAGACAATAATCAAACTACTGATACTAATACTCAAAATAACGAAGATAAAACAAATACTAATCAAACTCAAACAACAGTAACTGATAATCTTGATCACAGTACTGTTGTTGCTAGTTACAAGGCTGATACTACTAATAATGCTAACGAAGCTAACAAGAGTAGTGAAAGTACTGAAAATAAGTCAGATGAAAAGCAGACCGTAACTACTGAAACTGTTAAAACTGATGAAACTACTACCAAGGAAGGAAAAGCAAAGAATACTGCAAATAATGATGTAGCTAAGGAAAATGTTGAAGAAGCTGCTAAGACTGATACTAAGGTTGATGCTAATAAGGCAGTAGAAAACGTAAAGAATGAAGCTACTACTAATGTAGATACTAGGAATACTGAGACTCAAACTTTAAAGACTGATGAAGAAAAAGTAGAAACAGCAACTATTGATAATACTGCTTCTGATTTAAATAAGTCAGTAGCCGATACAACTACTGAGGTTGCAACTAATACGTTTAATGTAAATGACACAGTTAAGAATGCATCATTCCTTAGTGCGCGAGCTGCTACTGAAAGCAAAGTGGCAACTAGAATACTTGCAGCTGAGGCAGAAGATCCTAATGCAGTAACAGTTTCTACTGCACAAGACTTTATTAATGCAATTCAAAAAGGAACTGCTAACACTATTAATGTTGCAAGTGACCTTAATTTAGGTAATATAAAAAGTAGTACAAATTACACTCTGAATATTTCTAATAAGCGTGATCTTGTTATCCAGTCTGCAGATGGAGATAAAAAGACTATTGATCTTAATGGTTACTCCTTTAGGATGAGTAGCGATAATTCAGTCACATTTAAAGATTTGACCATGTATGGTCGAAATTGGTTTGGTGCAATTGAGAATGCTAGTTCCTATACCTTTGATAATGTCGATTATACTGGTTCGGAGTTGGTTTACACTACTCGTTCAGCCACTGTAACTTTCAAAAATAATGTTACCGCTCATGCAGTAGATAAATATACAAGTCCTCTAGATGGTGAAGAATATAAGACTCAACCTGGTCAACAAGTTCTACAATTTACTACTGGAACCAATCAAATTATCTTTGATGAAGGAAGTAATGTAACTCTAGAGACAGATAATGGTAATGTTATCCAAAATCAGGGGGATGCTACTATTACTGTTAAGAATGGTGCAAATGTGACACTTAATCCACATGCATCTACTGTAAGCTTTGAAAATGCTGGGACAGTGAGTAAAGTAGCACGTGGTATTTACTCTGCTGGTGGAGCAATCAACATTGAACAAGGCGGTAATTTAGTAATTAACTTATCTCAAAATAGCGGAGATCCTTACTTACCAGGTGCTATCTATTTGAATTCTGGCGCAGTAATTAATGATAACGGCAACATTAAAATTAATGTTAATGGAGAGCCTTATAGTGGCGCCAAATATACGCCTGTGTATCTAAATGGTGATAGCACAATTAAAGTTGGTAATGGGGCTTCATTTGAAATAGCTGCCGAAAATTTAGGTGCGTTTAATAGTTCTTTATTTACAGTCGATGGGAAGGGAACGGTAACGCTAAAACCCCACTCTACTTTTAAGATTAGTGGAGACGGTACTGGCGCTCTAACTGCAGTTGGCTTAGGAAGTGGTAGTACTTTCACTTCTGACCAACCAAAAGAATTTACCATTGATTTATCAGCTAATACTAGTTCCGACAAGACTTTGATTAAGAACGGTACAATCAACTTCACCCGTGTTAAAAATACTAATGTTGCCAGTCAATATCAAGTTGCATTAGGCAAAGTTGATGTTACATATAGTTCTGCAGGTGCGTGGAGTAATAGTGTAATAAGTTCACTAAATAAAGATGTTCCTACAAAAGTTTATGACTACATCAAGAGTAATCCAAGTGCACTTTCTTTTGTTGCTGCTGGTGAAGATGTAACTTTAAACAGTTTGCACCTTGATAAAAATAATCAATTAACTGGTATTGCAACCTCTGCTGGTGATAGTAAGACGCCGATTTATATTACTGTTTTGATTAATAACAGTGCTACTGGGATTCCTGAAGCAGGAATGTATCGCCTATATACTGATACTGATGGAAATATAAGTACTACAAAAGTAACTTATGCCGGTACTCCTAAAAATCCCGATGGTTCACCAAAGCCTAATGGAGGAGAATTCTCTATTGATCTATCCTCGTTAGCTAATCAATTGACTGATGATGCAAAGATTACAGTCGTCGCTTCTAAAGACTTCGTTGAATCTCCAACGCTTACTGAAACAGTTGAAGCATTGAGAAAGGTAAATACTGATACTCTTCAAAAATTGGTAGATGCTGCTCCAGTAGAAGAACAAAAGCCAAGGTACTACAATGCTACTGAAGAAGCTCAAACGGCATATAATAATGCAATTGCAGCTGGTCAAGAGATTCTTGATAATCCAACAAGCTATGATCAAAGTGATGTAGATAGAGCAGTAAGTGTGATTCAACTTGCTTTAACTGCATTAACTGGTAAAGAAACGGATAAGACTGCATTGCAAACTGCTATTGATCAAGCATCAACAGTAGAATCAAGCGATAATTACACCAATGCTGATTCTAATTTACAAAAAGCCTACACTGATGCAATCAGTGCCGGTCAAACAGTTTTAAGTAATGCTAATGCTACTCAAACTGAAGTAGATAATGCATTGACCACCATTAATAATGCAAAAGATGCTTTAAATGGTGATGCTAAGAAAGCAGCAAGTAAAGAAGCCCTTCAAAAAGCAGTTGATGAAGCACCTACTGTAAAATCAGATGATGCGGCATACTACAATGGTTCTGATGAAGCTAAAACTGCTTATGACAATGCAATCACTGCCGGTCAAACAGTTTTAGATAATCCAGATGCCACGGCTACTCAAATTACAGACGCTTTAGATGCCATTAACACTGCTAAGGGTAACCTTAAGGGTGAAGCAACTGATAAATCAGCGCTTCAAACTGCAGTTGACAATTCTGCAACTGTAAAAGAAAGCAATAATTATACTAATGCAGACAAAACTCAAAAGACTGCATATGATAATGCAGTTACAGCTGCACAAACAGTTTTAGATAAAACTAATGCAACTCAAGCAGAAGTAAACCAAGCTCTTCAAGATCTTGAAACGGCAAATAATAACCTAAATGGGGATGCTAAGACTGAAACTGCAAACAAAGCTGCCTTAGAAGCCGCTGTTAAGGATGCGCCAAATGTAAGAAATACTCCTGCATACTACAACGGTAGTGAAGAAGCCCAAACAGCATATAATAATGCAATTAATGCTGGGCAAGCAGTTTTGAATCAGACTAATCCATCTGGAAGTGAAGTTAAGAATGCTTTAGATGCAATTAATGCCGCAAAAGGTAACCTTAAAGGCGAGGCTACTAATACTACAGCCTTGGAAACAGCTTTGACGAATGCGAATAATGCTAAGGAAACTGGTAACTATACTAACGCTGACGAAGCAAATCAAGAAGCTCTTAATAATGCAATTACTGCTGGTCAAGAGATTTTAAAGAATACTAATGCAACTCAGGCAGAAGTAGACAATGCAGCAAAGGCTATTACTGATGCAATTAGTGGTTTGAATGGGGACACTAACCTTACGAATGCCAAGAATGCTGCTAGTGAAGATATTCAAAAGGCTTTAGATGCTAAGACTACCGAAATCAATAATGCTGAAAATATTGATCAAGCTACTAAGGATCAATTAATTACAGATGCTAAGAAAGCAGCAGAGGATGCTCATACTGCTATTAATCAAGCAACCGATGCAAATGCAGTTAATACTGCTAAGACTCAAGGAATTACGAACATTAACAATGTAACTGTTCCAAGTTTAGATGATGCTAAAACTAAGGCAGCCCAAGAAATTGATCAAGCATTAACTGATAAGACTAAGGAAATCAATAACGCTGAAAATATTGATCAAACAACTAAAGATCAGTTAATTAAAGAAGCAACTGATGCAGCTAATACAGCAAAGGATGCTATTGAAAAATCTACAACTAATGAGGAAGCAACTAAAGCAGGCCAAGCTGGTGTAGATGCAATTAACAATGTAAAGGTACCAAGCGTTACTGATAGTCACAATGCTGCAAAAGAAGCAATTGATGATGCCCTTAAGGCTAAGACTAAGGAAATCAACGATGCTAACAATATTGATCAGACAACTAAGGATCAATTAATTAAAGAAGCAACCAATGCAGCTAATAAGGCTAAAGAAGCCATTGATCAAGCAACTACAGCTGATGCAATTAAGACTGCACAAGATGAAGGAACAACTAATATTAATAAGGTTACTGTTCCAAGCTTAGAAGATGCCAAGAAGGCAGCTAATAAAGCGGTCGATGATGCTCTTACTGCTCAAACTGAGGTAATTAATAAAGCTAATAATCTTAGTGATGCAGAAAAGAAAGATCTAATTGATCAAGCAACTGCTGAAGCCAATAAGGCTAAAGAAAATATTGAAACTGCTACAACAAACAATGAGGCGGCTCAAGCAGGTCAAGCTGGTGTGGATGCAATTAAGAAGATTGTCCCAACAAGCTTAGATACTGTGAAGTCTGATGCAAAGAAAGCAATTGACGATGCTTTAATTAAGAAATTAGAAGCGATCAATTCCGCTAATGATTTAACTACTGATGAAAAGACTGCATTGACACAAGAAGCCAATACAGCTGCAGATAAGGCAAAAGAAGAAATTACTAATGCAACGACTAATGATGCTGTAATTGAAGCACAAAATAATGGTGTTACTGCAATTGATGGCATTAAAGTTCCAACTGAATCAGCAGTCAAAGAAGCAGCTAAGAAGGCAGTAGCAGAAGCTGCAGACGCAAAGAATAAAGCAATTGACTCTTCAAACTTAACAGACGAAGAAAAAGCTGCGTTGAAGCAAAAAGTTACTGAAGCACAAAATGCCGCAGATCAAGCAATTGATAATGCAACTACAAATGCAGCAGTAACTGAAGCACAAAACAAGGGTGTTAGTGCAATTGACGGCATTGAAGTACCAAATAAATCAGATGCTAAGGAAAAGGCAAGAACTGATCTTAACACGGCAGTTGAAAATGCTAAGAAAGCAATTGATCAAGACAGTAACTTAACTGATGAACAAAAACAAGCAGCTAAAGATCAAATTGATTCTGATGCTAAGACTGCTCAAGATGCCATCAACAATGCTAAGACTAATGATGATGTTAAGAAGGCAGTCGATGATGGTACATTAGCAATTGATAAGGATGTTGCTAACGCAGCCATTGATAATGCAGTTGCTGGTAAGAAAGCAGAAATTTCTAACTCACCATTAACTGATGAAGAAAAAGCTGCGTTGAAGCAAAAAGTTACTGAAGCACAAAACGCTGCAGATCAAGCAATTGATAATGCAACTACAAATGCAGCAGTAACTGAAGCTCAAACCAATGGTGTGAATACAATTAATGGTATTGAAGTACCAAATAAATCAGATGCTAAGGAAAAGGCAGTCACTGATCTTAACACGGCAGTTGAAAATGCTAAGAAAGCAATTGATCAAGATAGCAATTTGACTGATGAAGAGAAGCAAGCAGTTAAGGATCAAATTGACTCCGATGCTAAGATTGCTCAAGATGCCATTAACAATGCTAAGACTGATAATGACGTAAACAATGCAGTTAACAGTGGTAAGGTTGCCATTAACAAAGATGTTGCTAATGCAGCTATCGACAATGCAGTTGCTGGTAAGCTTAAGGAGATCCAAGATCCATTAACTACTGAAGAAAAGCAAGCTTACACTGATTTAATTAATTCTGAAGCAAATAATGCAAAACAAAATATTGCTAATGCAACTACTGTTGAAGAAGTAACTACTGCACAAACAAACGGTGTAAATGAAATTACTAATACCGAAATCCCAACTACTTCTTCAGTCAAAGAAAAGGCAATTGCTGCCATCAATGATGCTCTTCAAAAGAAGACTGACGAAATCAACAATGCATCTAATATCAATACTAAAGAAAAGACTGATTTAATTAATCAGGCAAATGAAGCAGCGAATGCTGCTAAGAACAATATCAACAACGCCACTACTAATGCGGATGTTGATACTGCTCAAACAAATGGTGAAAAAGCAATTGCTGATGTAACAGTTCCAAACTTGTCTGATGTTAAGAAGGAAAGCATTGATCTCGTTAACAAGGCTTTAGATGCTAAGACTGCTGAAATCAATAATGCTTCTAACCTTTCTCAAGATGAAAAGCAAAGTTTGATCAATGATGCAACTAATGCCGCAACTGAAGCAATTAACAACATCAACGAATCTCAAACAAATGATGATGCTAAAGCTGCTGCCACTACTGGTGTTCAAAACATCGAAAATGTCACTATTCCAACTCTTGATGATGCTAAGAAGAACGCTAACCAAGCTATTGATGATGCATTAAACTCTAAAGTAAATGAGATTAACAATGCTTCTAACTTGAATGATACTGAAAAGCAAAAATTAGTTGATCAGGCAACTGAAGCAGCAACTACTGCTAAGAATAATGTTGAAAATGCCACTACCAATGATGCTGCTCGCGATGCAGCCAATGCAGGAATTGACAACATTAAAGGCATTCGCTTTACTTCACTAGAAGATGCTAAGAAGGTAGCAAACACTGCAATTGACAATGCTTTGCAAGTTAAGACAGATGAAATTAATAATGCTTCTAACTTAAGTACTGATGAAAAGCAAGACTTAATCAATCAAGCAACTGAAGTAGCTAAAAATGCAAAAGACAATATCAACAATGCCACTACCAATGATGCTGTAACTGAAGCACAAAATAAGGGTATTGCAGATATTGCTAATGTGACTGTGCCAAGTTTAGATCAAGTTAAACAAGATGCAATCAATGCAATTAAGCAAGTTCAAGATGCTAAGAACAAGCAAATCTCTGCTGCATCTAACTTAAGCGCTGAAGAACAAAAAGAATTAAGTGATCAAGTAGATAAAATTGCTAGCGAGGCAATTGCTCATATTAATGATCCATCAACTACTACCAATGATGCAGTTACTGCAACCCGTGATGATGCAATCAAGCAAATTACTGATCTATTTATTCCAACCTTAGATGGAGCACAAACAGATGCGATTAATGCAATTGAAAGTGCTAAGAATGCTAAGCTGAATGACATTAACAACGCTGCTCACTTAACTGATGAAGAAAAGCAAGCTTTGGTTGATCAAACCAATAAAGCTGCTGATGATGCAACTAAGGAAATTAAGGCTGCTCAAACTAATGATGCAGTCAAGAGTGCAGAAGCAGCTGGCCTAGATAACATTAATAACATTACTATTCCAACTTTAGTTCAGAAGCAACAAGAAGCTATTGAAGAATTGAATGCAGCACGTGATGCTAAAAATAGTGCAATTGATAATGCTACTGATTTAACTACTGATGAAAAGAATAACTTGAAAGATAAAGTTCAAGTGGAATACAGTAAGGCAGTATCAAATATTACCAGTGCAACCACTGATGAAGCAGTAATAAGTGCTAAAGAAAACGGGATCGCTGCAATTAAAGACATTGAAATCCCAACTAAGTCACAGGCTAAGGAACAAGCAACAACTGACCTTAATACTGCTGTTGACGACGCTAAGAAAGCAATCGATCAAGATAGCAACTTAACCGATGAGCAAAAGCAAGTAGCTAAGGATCAAATTGATTCTGATGCTAAGAAGGCACAAGAAGCAATTGATAATGCTACTACTAATGATGAGGTTAATACTGCTGTTGATAATGGTAAGCTTGCCATTGATAAAGATGTTGCTAATGCAGCAATCGATAACGCAGTTGCTGGCAAGAAGGCCGAAATTTCTAAATCATCATTAACTGATGAAGAAAAGATCGCTTTAAACAATGAAGTAGATGAAAAGGCAAATACTGCTAAAGCTGCTATCAATAATGCCACTACTCCAGAAGCTGTAATTACTGCACAAGAAGATGGTATTAAGAATATCAATGATACTGAAGTACCAGCTGCATCAGCAGCTAAAGAAGCTGCTAAGAAGGCAGTAGCCGAAGCTGCCGAAGCTAAGAACAATGCAATCGATTCTTCAAACTTAACAGATGAAGAAAAATCTGCATTGAAGCAAGAAGTAACTGAAGCACAAAATGCTGCTAATACTGCCATTGATAATGCAACTAACAACGCAGAAGTAACTGAAGCGCAAGAAAATGGTGTTAAGGCAATTAATGGTATTGAAGTACCAACTAAATCAACTACTAAGGAACAAGCAATAACTGATCTTAACAACGAAGTTGAAAATGCTAAGAAGGCAATCGATCAAGACAACAACTTAACTGATGAGCAAAAACAAGCAGCTAAGGATCAAATTGATTCTGATGCTAAGAAGGCACAAGAAGCCATCAACAATTCTAAGACTAATGATGACGTTAAGAAGGCTGTAGAGGATGGTAAGTTAGCAATTGATAAAGATATTGCTAATGCAGCAATCGATAACGCAGTTGCTGGTAAGAAAGCAGAAATTTCTAACTCACCATTAACTGATGAAGAAAAATCTGCTTTAAACAATGAAGTCGATCAAAAAGCCGAAGCTGCTAAAGAATCAATCAATAATGCAACTACTCCAGAAGCTGTAATTAGTGCTCAAGAGAGTGGCATTAAGAATATCAACGATACTGAAGTGCCAGCTGAATCAGCTGCAAAGCAAGCAGCTAAGGAAGCTGTGGGTAAGGCGGCTGATGAAAAGAATGCAGCAATTGATTCTTCAAACTTAACAGACGAAGAAAAAGCTGTGTTGAAGCAAAAAGTTACTGAAGCACAAAATGCTGCAAATCAAGCAATTGATAATGCAACTACTAATGCTGCAGTAACCGACGCAGAAGAAAATGGTATTAAAGCAATTAATTCTATTGAAGTACCAATTAAATCAACTGCTAAAGATCAAGCAACAACTGATCTTAACAACGAAGTTGACGATGCTAAGAAAGCCATTGATCAAGATAGCAACTTAACTGATGAGCAAAAGCAAGCAGCTAAGAATCAAATTGACTCTGATGCCAAGAAGGCTCAAGAAGCAATTGATAACGCTAAGACCAATGATGATGTTAAGAAAGCCATCGATGATGGAAAATTAGCAATTGATAAAGATGTTGCTAACGCAGCCATTGATAATGCAGTCGCTGGTAAGAAGGCGGAAATTTCTAACTCATCATTAACAGATGAAGAAAAGGCTGCTTTGAACAATGAAGTAGATGAAAAGGCAAATAGTGCTAAAGATGCCATCAATAATGCAACTACTCCAGAAGCAGTAACTGAAGCTCAGAATAATGGCATTAAGTCTATTAACAACATCGTTGTACCAAGTGAATCAGTGGCTAAAGAAGCAGCTAAGAAGGCAGTAGCAGAAGCTGCAGAAGCTAAGAATAATGCAATTGATTCTTCAAACTTAACGGACGAAGAAAAAGCTGCATTGAAGCAAGAAGTTACTGACGTACAAAACGCTGCTAATAATGCAATTGATAGCGCAACTACCAACGCTGCAGTAGCTGAAGCTCAAAACAACGGTATTGACAAGATCAATAGTATTGAAATCTCAGCTAAATCAGCAGCTAAGGAACAAGCAACTACTGATCTTAACAACAAAGTTGATGAAGCTAAGAAGGCAATTGATCAAGATAACAACTTGACTGATGAGCAAAAACAAGCAGCTAAAGATCAAATTGACTCTGATGCCAAGAAGGCTCAAGAAGCAATTGATAATGCTAAGAATAACGAGGACGTTAAGAAGGCAGTCGATGATGGAAAATTAGCAATTGATAAAGATGTTGCTAATGCGGCTATCGACGATGCAGCTGCTGGTAAGCTTAAGGAAATCAACGATTCATTAACCGATGAAGAAAAACAGGCTTACACTGATCTAATCAATAATGAAGCAGATAATGCAAAACAAAAGATTGCAGACTCAACTACTCCTGAAGAAGTAACTCACGCTCAAGAAGAAGGAGTTAAGGACATTAATAATATTAACGTTCCAACTACTTCTCCAGCTAAGGACGCAGCAAATGCGGCAATTGATCAGGCTTTGAAGAATAAGGAAGATGAAATTAATAATGCAACTAATATTTCTTCTGAAGAAAAGGCTGATTTAATTAAACAAGCAACTGAAGCTGCAAATATTGCTAAAGACAATATCACCAATGCAACTACTAATTCAGAAGTTGAAACTGCTCAAGTTGATGGTGAAAAAGCTATTGCAGACGTTACTGTTCCAGGTTTATCCGATATCAAGAAAGAAAGTATTGATCTTATCAACAAAGCCTTAAGCGAAAAGCAAGAGGAAATCAATAACGCTTCTAACTTGAGTCAAGACGAAAAGCAAGATCTTATTGATCAAGCAAAGAAGGTTGCTACTGAAGCAATTGATGAAATCAACAATGCTCAAACAAACGATGAAGCTAAGCAAGCTGCAGATACTGGCGTTAAGAACATTGAAAATATTTCAATTCCAAGTCTTAATGATGCTAAGAACAATGCAAATCAAGCAATTGATGATGCTTTGAATTCTAAGAAGAATGAAATTAGCAATGCATCTAACTTAACTGATTCAGAAAAGACTGATTTAATTAATCAAGCAACTGAGATTGCAAATGCTGCTAAAGACGCTATCAACAGTGCAACTACTAATACTGCAGTTGAAGCTGCCGAAGATAAAGGTGTTGCTGATATTAACAATATTCACTTCACTAACTTAGACGATTCTAAGAAGGCAGCAAATAGCGCGATTGATGATGCTTTGAACACTAAGAAGGATGAGATTCATAATGCCTCTAACTTAAGTGATTCCGAAAAAGCTAAGTTAATTAATCAAGCAACTGAGATTGCTCAAAAGGCTCATGATGCAATTAACAATGCAACTACTAATTCAGCTGTTACTGCAGCAGAAAACAAGGGAATTGAAGATATTGCAAATGTTAATGTTCCAAGTTTAGCTGAAACTAAACAAGCAGCAATTGACGCAATTAAGCAAGTTCAAAATGCTAAGAACAGTCAAATTGAAGAAGCTAAGAATCTAAGTGCAGATGAACAAAAGAACTTAATTGATCAAGTGAATAAGATTGCTCAAGACGCAATTAATAAGCTTAACGATTCAGCAACAACTACAAATGAAGTTATTACTGACACTCGTGATAAAGCAATTGATCAAAATACTAACTTGTTCATTCCAACCTTAGATAGTGTCCAAAAAGATGCTCGGGAAGCAATTAACTCTGCTAAGAAAGCTAAGATTGATGAAATCAATAAGGCTAACAATTTAACTGATCAAATGAAGCAAAAATTAATTGACCAAGTAGATCAAGTTGCTGATAATGCTACTAAGGCCATTAATAATGCTCAAACAAACGATGATGTTAAAGAAGCAGAAATCAAGGGCTTAGAAGATATTGATAGCATTAAAGTTCCAAGCTTAGTTGAAAGTAAGGATAATGCTATTAAGGAAATCGATGATGCTTTGAAGAAGAAGACTGATGAAATCAATGCAGCTGATCTTGATCAAAAGCAAAAAGACGAATTAATCAGTCAAATTACTGATATTGCGACTAAGACTAAGAACAAGGTATTCAATGCTACAACTAATGCAGAAGTTGAGGCTGAAACCGAAGCTGGTATTAAAGCAATCGAAGCTGTGAAGATTCCAGTTCGTACTGCTGACAACAGCAATACTGAAAGTCATGATTCTTCAACTAATGTAACTCCAGATCACAATAATGAAGAAAATAATACTGCTCAGAACACTAACCAAGTAAGCACTAATACTGAGAGTGAAAGTAAGGAACAAACTGTAATTACAAATTCAGTTCAGCCTAAGAGAAATGCTATTCGTCATAAGAATAGCGCTCCAGTAAACAAGAAGACTACTTTACCACAAACTGGTAAGAAGGATAACTCTAACTTAACGTTAGCAGGAGCTGCACTTCTTGGTTTAGCAGGTGTATTCTCATTGTTTGGATTAGGAGACAAGAGAAAAAAGAATAAATAATCACCATAGTTGATACGAAAAAGAGCGATACTCCTTAAATAGGATATCGCCTTTTTTGTTTGGAGGCGTTAAAAAGGCAGAAGCACAATTAAATGCTTCTGCCTTTATTACATGATTTTGTTACGCTTAACAGGGAATAAAAATGAAATCACTGGTATAACTACGTAAAGAATCATGGCAAGTCTAGGAAGAACAAACGATAGACCAATGAGAACAATATTTAAAAATAAGGTGACAGCGACCTTTCTAATAAAAGATCGGCTAATAATAATATTCATAATTTGTGAATATTTCGCCGTCTTCTTAGCACCAAAATATTGAATCAAATATTCTAAAATTTTAGCAATTAAAAATACTATTCCAAAATTAGCTACTGCAAATGTTGAACTTTCTGCCATGATCCATTTTGTCATTACTGGAAGTAGAGAAAGATCAGCTAAGAAAAAGAAGTCTAAGACAGCAATTGTTTTCTCAGGCTTAAATATATAGTAGGAAAATGCTAAATGTAGATCATACCAAAAATCAGCTACGATGAAGAATGTAATTAAAAAGACAATAATATTTGCGAGAAATTGTCCATAGTGGACTTCATTAATAGCTGGCTGGATTTCTAATACAATAATTGTAATAATGATTGCCATTACCCCATCATTAAAAGCTTGCAGGTGTTCACGGAGGCTTTCTGGTTCTTCTTTTTGTGCTTGAACAAGTTCTTGGCGAACAATCTTTAATTTTTCTTTTTCCTGATTTGAAAAATCTTTAAAATTATGGTCTTTTCTATTTTTTCTTTTCATTTTATCTTTCCTTACAATTTACTAACATTAGCATTTTACAATATTTAAAGATTGTTATTAAGATGGAAATAAATAAAATATACATTTAAGCTATAGATATTGATACATTTTTAATCTTAAACAGTTAAAAATTTTCCTTTTAAAATAAATTTAGTAAAGAAAGGAATGTTTTTATGTCTATTTTTGATGAAACTTTAACTATGAATAATGGTTTAAAAATTCCTAAGATGGTACTTGGAGTATGGAAGATTCCGGATGATCAGACCCCAAAGGCAGTTGAAGAAGCAATTAAGATTGGATATCGCCATATCGATACTGTTTAGGCTTATGGGAATGAACGAGGAGTAGGTGAAGGAGTAAGAAACTCAGGAATTGCTCAGGACAAAATTTTTATTAATTCAAAAGTCGCTGCTGAAATAAAAGATTATAAAAAGACAAAAGCATCGATTGATGAGACTTTAGAGAAGATGGGATTAAATTATCTAGATATGATGATTATTCATAATTCTCAACTTTGGAGTGAAGTAAATCAATCAACGGATCGTCACTTTGAAGGAAATCTTGAAACTTGGCGTGCCATGGAAGACGCTGTAAAAGAAGATTTAGATAATTTAATGCAGAATAGTTCTACTAACCTGCTGTTAATCAAATTTTAGTTCACATTTTTTCTTGCAAGATTCTAGCAAAAAGAGGATATTTTTACTATAGACTATTAAAGATAGAGGGGAAGTTAATGCTTAAGAATATTATTTTTGACTTTGGAAATGTCATTATGAACTACAATCCAGATGAGATTTTAAATCATTATGAATTGAGTCCCGAGGATCATGATCTAGTTAGAAAAACTATTTTTGAATCTAAAGAGTGGGGCGAAATAGACTCTGGAAAAATTACTGAGGAAGAAGCCACTGAAATTTTTATTAGTAAAGTTCCGGATAAATTAAAAAGTAAGGTTAAGCAAATTATGGTAACTTGGCCAGAAAATGTTGATTTTTATGAGCCAGTTTTTAATTATATGGAGGAATTACGTAAACAGGGTTATAAAATTTACGGTTTGTCCAATACTGGAATGCAGTTTGCTAATTTTGTTAAAAATTCTGAGATGGGTAATTATTTTGATGGTTATGTTTTTTCTGCCCAAGAGAAATTAATGAAGCCAGATAGAAGAATATATGAAAATTAATTGCTCGCTATATTTTAAATCCAGAAGAAAGTATATTTATCGATGATTTAAAAGCAAACACCGATGCAGCAAAGAAGCTTGGTATGTTAGCTTTTACTTTTAAGATTGATAAACTTGGCGAATTACAAGAATATATTTCTAACCATTAAGTAAATTTTAGGTGATTGAAGAATGAAAACAAATGATCAAATTGCAAATTGGGCAATGGATTTGCAGAGTCTAGCGCAAGCTGGATTAAGATATGGCCATGATGTTTTTGATCGTGAACGCTATGAAGAAATTCGGCGTATTGCTGGTGAAATGATGGCTGCTAGAACTGGAATTCCAGAAGAAAAACTTAAAACCTTGTTTCTTGGGGATGAGGGATATCAAACTCCAAAAATTGAAACTCGAGCTGCAATTTTTAAAGATAATAAAATTCTACTAGTTCGTGAGAAAATGTCTCAAGAATGGTCATTGCCAGGTGGCTGGAACGATTATGATCAAACTGTCGCAGATAACTGTGTTAAAGAGGCTTTTGAAGAGTCTGGTAGGAAAGTAGAACCAGTTAAAATTATTGCAGTCCAAGATCGTAATCATCATAATAAGCCAATTTTAGCAACTAATGTTACTAAGATTTTCTTTTTGTGTAAAGAATTAAGTGGTACATTTACTCCTAACGATGAAACAGATGCTTGTGAATACTTTGCTCTAGATAACTTGCCAAACTTATCTATTGATAGAAACACGGAAGAACAAATTGCAATGTGTTTTGAAGCAAATAATGATCCAAATTGGGATACTAAGTTTGAATAAAAATTTATTACAAAATAGCTCCAAGCAGTTTACTTGGAGCTATTTTAATAGACATTTAAAATAAAATAATCAAATTAAAATTGAATTTACTATTTTAAAGCAAGACTAAAGGTGTAGAAAGTAGGATGGCAAGATATGGAAAAAGTAAAAATTCTTTTGATTGAAGATGAGGAGAGTCTAGCTAGTTTTATTCAGCCAGAGTTTGAATTAGAAGGCTATGAGGTAGTCTGGGCTAAAGATGGTAAAGAAGGTCTTGAGCTTTTTGAAAAAGAAAAACCAACTTTAATCCTTTTAGATTGGATGTTACCTGTTTATGATGGCATCACTGTCTTAAGAAGAATTAGAAAAGTTAGTGACATTCCTATTATTATGTTAACTGCCCGTAATCAAGCTTCTGATATTAGTAATGCTTTAGATCAAGGATTGGATGACTATATGACCAAGCCTTTTGAAATAGAAGAGCTTTTTGCACGAATTAGAGTGATTCTTAGAAGATTAGAACGAGAAAAGAGGCACGTTGCCCTTTCTACCTTAGAATTTAGTGTTTTAAAAATTGATTTGGTTTCTCATAAATTTTGGTGCAAGGGTGAGGAAATCTACCTAACTCCAAAAGAATATGCGTTGCTATGCGAATTAATGAATGACCCTGAAAAAGTTAAAAGCCGGGATGAATTGTTAGATATCGTGTGGGGATATGATTTTGTTGGTCAAACTAACACAGTTGATGTCTATGTAAGAGCATTGCGAAATAAGTTAGGAAAATATCGTAATTTAATTAAAACGGTTCGTGGATATGGTTATTGCTTAAGAAAGGTGGACGGTAATGAATAAAAAAATAAGGACAACCTCCCAACAATTAACACAGTTGTTTCTGACTTTATTCATTATTATCCTCTTCCTAGTTAACTTAGCATTTGCTGGTATTTCAACAGCATTCATTTATAACAATGCTCATGAGCAAGCAGAAGAAGTTATTGATACAGTTAGTGATAATATTGATGATCATGATGAGCATAAGAATAAAAAGGAGTGGAAATTATTTCTCAATGCTTATCTTGCTAGACAAAGTAATGATGCGATTTCATTGAAAACTCCTAAGGGTAAGACTGTCTATTCGGAAGAGGGGGAAGAACTATTTGAAAAAGCAAAGAATCATAGGAATTACAATAATGTTGTTTTTATAGGAAATAGCGTCTATTATTTACAAACTGTAAATGAAGATGACTATCAAATTTCTGTAATTCTAAATGTTGATGATCTTTTCACCTTAATTATGCATTTATTACTTGCAATTATTATTTTAAATTTAATTGCTATCATTTGTTTGATTCCTTTAATTAAACGTTTTTCAAGGAAATGGAGTCAGCCACTAGAGAAAATAGATCAAGATATTGAGGCAATTGAACATCAAACAACGGCAAAAAAGAAAGTATTTGTTCCAAAACAGCCAGCAGAAATTCATCATTTAGCTCAATCTTTTAATAAATTGCTAGAGTATCAAGATAAGGCGATTCAACGTGAACAGCAATTTGTTACTGATGCATCTCATGAATTAAAGACTCCACTTGCTGCAATCCGTGGGCACATTAATTTGATTAAAAGACGTGGTAAAGACCATCCCGAAATTATTGCAAAGTCGCTCCAATATATTGACTCTGAATCAAGTAGGATGGAAATACTGGTTAATGAACTTTTGGAATTAGGACGAGCTAAGAAACAACACCAATCAATTGGCCCCATTGATCTAGTTCCAGTAGTTCAAAAAGAGAGTGAAATTCTTGAACAAGAATATAATACTTGTAGCGTCTATATTTCTAGTCCAACAAAACTTTTTTATCCAATTGAAATTAAAGATTTTCGCTTAATTGTTCATAATTTGTTAGACAATGCGGCCAAGTATTCTCAAGACAATGCCAAAATAAAGGTAGAATTGCAAAAAGATAATGGGTACTTAATTTTAAGAGTTAAGGATCAGGGAATTGGTATTAGAGAAGAAAATTATGATAAGATTTTTGATCGTTTTTATCGCGAAGATCAAGCTCACTCTAGTCAGATTAAAGGTACTGGAATTGGCTTAGCTATTGTAAAAGATATTGTCACCAAGTATCATGGAAAAATTAGTGTTTCAGCTAATACTCCTAAAGGGGCGATTTTTGAAATAAAATTACCACTCTAATGATTAAAATGAAAAAATCTTCATTTAATTTATATCTGCTCTTAGTTTTTTCATCCTTGTTTTTTCGTAAACTAAATATATAAAGTTAAGCAATAAAAAATAAATTTGAAGAAAAAGTGAGGATTCTATTATGAGAACAAACATTAAGAGATTATCATTAGGCGCAGCTGTTTTAGGATTAGCACTTGGTGGAACGAGTCTTAGTTTAATTAATCAAGCTCAAGCATCGACTGGTGGACAAGCATCGACTGAACAAACCCAAACTTCTAACTCAATCAATCTTTCTCAAAATGATGCAATTGATAAATTTAATGAAAAGTATGGCTCAAAATCAATTAAGGAGATTGAACTAAAAAATAAGAAAAATAAGTATATTTATGAAGTAGAGGGTTTTGATTCAGAAAAAGAATATAAAGTTAAAATTGATGCAAGTAACGGCAAAATTTTAAAAGCTAAGTCAGAAAACTTAGATGCAGATGATAAAGAAGAGGCCTTAGATCTAAATGGCTTAATAAGCCGTAGTGAAGCTACAAAAATTGCTCAAAGTAAGGCATCTGGTAAGGCTGTTAAGTGGTCTTTAGAAATGGACGATAGGCAACCAGTTTGGGAAGTTGAATTAAAAGATGGTAATAAAGAAACTGAAGTTAAGATTGATGCCAAAAGTCAAAAAATCTTAAAGACTAAGACTGATAATCATAAAAATGATAAGAATGATAAGAGAGAGAAAGATAAAGTAGATCATAAAGAAAATAAGAATAGCGAGAAAAATAAAACGGATCGTGAAGAAAGTAGGAATAACAACGAAGATAAAAATAACTAAGAAGGTAGAATCGGATCATATAGATCCGATTTTTTTGTAAAAGAATAATTAATTGTGAATTAAAGGATGCGAATATATACATAAAATAAATAGTAGTATTTTTTTAGAATTGTATGAGCTGCTTTTTTAATTTAAACTATGATTGTGAGTTAATGAAAACGAAATAGAATATAAAAGCATCAGTTTTTGTAGAACCTGGTAAAGTTGAAGCAAAAGAAGTAGAGAAGCCAAAGATTAATGGAGGAAATCAAGCTACTATTCGTGTGATTGGTGCGAGTGTTTGTGATTCAGATTTATGGTGGCTTAGAGGTATTGCCGATCGTGAATCTGGTTTATTGATTGGCCATGAAGCAATTGGTGTAGTTGAAGAAGTTAGTAATGATGTAACAGATATTAAACCAAATAACTTTGTAATTGTTCCATTTACTCATGGGTGTGTCTACTGTGTGGCATGTATTAAAGGATTTGAAGGCAACTGCTTAAATCAAAAGAGCCTGGAACAAATGGTGGATATCAAGCAGAATACATGAAATATCAACCAGTAAATTCAGGTTTATTTAAAATTCCTGGAAAGCCGGAAGACTACACTGATGATCAATTGGCATCCCTTCAAACTTTATCAGATGTAATGGTAACTGGTTATCATGCAGCTTTAAATGCTGAGGTAAGGCCTGGTTACACCGTAGCTGTAATTGGAGATAGTGCTGTTGGTCTTGCTGGTGTAATTGGTGCTAAGTTATTGGGTGCTGAAAAAATTATTCTTTTATCTCACAACGATGATTGTGCACAATTAGGTAAAAAATTTGGCGCAATTGATATTGTTTCGATGCGAGATGAAAAAGCTATTAAAGTAGAGTGGGTGTACCACATGCAGAACTTAAGTCAAACCAATTATTATGGAAGAATGTAGGTTTGCATGGTGGTATTTGCTTCTGTAACTAAACCTGATAAAGAAGTTTTATTACAAACAGTTCTTGATGGTAAAATCAATCCAGGTAAGGTATTTACCAAGAGTTTTGATTTAGATCATATTCAAGATGCGTATGAAGCAATGAATAATCGTGATGCAATTAAATCATTAATTATTGTTAATGATAAGTAGAATTTCAAAAGACAACTTAAATTTTATGTTTAGGTCGTCTTTTTTTGCATCTTAGTTATCAATTTTAGCCACTTAGTAAGAAGTTATTGAAAAATATTTGTATGATAGTAAAATTAAAGCTAAATAAAAATAATGAATGAATAATAAAATGAGGTGGCTGAAATGCTTTTCAATACAAGTGAGAAAACGAAGAATGAATATGTTAATGAGATCTTAAGTAACGATAGTTTTACTAATTTGAAACTTGATTTAATTGATCTAGACCTAAAAATTAAAGCAGGCGATCATTTTGAAGTTCATTATCGCGGACCGGTTGATAAGAAGCCAAGTCTAGCCTTCAATGAAAACTTGCTTGAAATTAAAGAACCTAAAGTAGAGCGTAAATCAGGTAAGTTTTGGAAAAAAGGAATTATTGAAATAAACATAGTTACCGATAAAGACAGAGCAGAGTTGGTAATTACTGTCCCAGAAGATCAACAATTACATATGTTAAATGCAAGCTCAGTAAGTGGTGATTCACGTTTAGAAAACTTAAAATTAGAAACTTTAATGGGGTTTGCAGTAAGCGGTGACTTAGATTTGAAGAATGTAGAAGTTGAAGATACAAAATTAACTACTACATCAGGAGATATTGATTGTACGAATGTAGTAGTAAACAAAGGAAAAGTTAAGCTAATAAGCGGAGACTTCAAGATGAAAAATAGTGAAGTAGGCGATGAGGTTAAGGTTTCAACTACTTCAGGTGATACTTTGGTTGAAAATACTAAAGTAGCGCAGTATCAACTCTCTACTTTAAGTGGAGATAATTCACTTTTTGGAAAAAGTGGTGCAGCTGCCCAAATAGGAGATGAAAACAATAAATCCCGTCTTATTTTGAGTACTTTATCCGGTGATAATACAGTTAGATAATAAACTTGATTTTTTAACAAGAAAAAATATAAAAAAATTATTGACATTTATGATGTTTATATTAAAATAATTATTAACAAATTTAATTAATCTGAAAACAAAGAGAAAGAAGAGTAGCTTAGTCTTAATTTACAGCGAGTCTCGTTAGGTGTGAGGAGATAAATTCTAAGATTAAATGAAAATCACTTTCGAGTTCTAATTCTTAATCTTGAGTAAGAAGAAGTGGGAGCACCCATTATAGTGCCAACGTATCGCCAAGTAATTGGCCGTACGCGAAAGGTATTGTTAGTGATAGCAATATAAATAAAGGGTGGTACCACGCTGAAGCGTCCCTTAATCAGAGTAATTTGGTTGAGGGACTTTTTTTGTATTCAGATATTTATTTTCTGGAGGGAAAGAATATGATGACAGAATATACATCGCGTAAATTAACATGGAAGGATTACCTAGTAGTTGCTTCCTTGCTATTTGGTTTATTCTTTGGGGCTGGTAACCTAATTTTTCCATTACATTTGGGACAACTTGCTGGAGCAAATTGGGGAACAGCTGCTGTTGGATTTTTAATCACTGGTGTATTACTGCCTTTATTATCAGTGTTAGCAGTTGCAATTACCCACGCTGATGGGGTTTATGATATTGGAAAGCCTTTAGGTGCAGGATTTGCAGTTGTATTTATGGTTTTAATCCATGCTACAATTGGACCTTTATTTGGTACTCCAAGAACAGCCACTGTTTCATTTACAGTCGGAATGGCACCATTTGTTCCTAAGAACATGCAAGGAACAGCCTTATTAGTCTTCTCTGCTTTATTCTTTTTAGCAGCCTTTGCATTTTCTTACCATCAAAACAACATCTTGTCTAACGTTGGTAAAGTATTAAATCCACTATTTTTATCTCTATTATTTTTAGTATTCGTTGTTGCTTTTGCTCGTCCTTTGGGTAACCCACAAACTGCAGCTGTAACAAGTGCTTACAAGCATGGAGCATTAGTTAACGGATTCTTAGAAGGCTATAACACAATGGATGCTTTAGCAGGTTTAGCATTTGGTATTACAGTTGTTACTGCTGTTCGTGGCATGGGACAAAAAGATGCTAAGAGCGTATCTAAAGTAGTTGCTAAATCTGGTTTATTGGCAGTTTTGGCTATCGGCTTTATCTATTTATTGTTAATCTTAATGGGTGCAATGTCCTTAGGTCGTTTTAAGGTTTCAGATAACGGTGGGGTGGCATTTAACCAAATCGTTAATGTTTATGGTGGTGTATTTGGTCAAGCCTTACTTGCTTTCTTATTAACTGTTACTTGTTTAACTACCGCTGTTGGATTAGTTGCAGCTTTTGCACAAGACTTCCATAAACACTTCCCACAAGTCAGCTACCATGCTTGGTTGGCACTTAGCTGCTTAGCATCATTCTTAGCCGCTAACTTTGGATTGGATACAATCATCGCTTGGTCAACGCCAATGTTGATGTTCTTATACCCACTATCAATGGTATTAATTTTATTATCTGTTTTTTCACCATTATTTGAAACAGATGGAGTTGTTTACTTCTTTGTAATCTTATTTACAGTTGTCCCAGCTTTGGGTGACATGGTAGTTGCTTTTCCAAGTGTTGTAAGTCAAAGCTCATTTGGTTTAGCTGTTGCTTCTCTTAGAAATCATTTGCCATTAGCTAACATGGGACTTTCCTGGCTTGTACCAGCTTTAGTTGGTTTAGTAGTTGGATTAGTAGTTCATTTTGTTAAAACTAAAAAAGTAGCTTCCGTTTTAGAAGAAGATTAAATATTTAGCTCTGCTGAAAATCAGCAGAGCTTTTTTGGAAAATAAATAAAATTGGCTGTTTGTCAAATCCTGTTGATGAATAGTTTGTAAAAAGAGTTAAGCAACTAGAAAATAGTTGCTTGGCTCTTTTACTTTAACCAAATTTCCCTCTAGTCTAATTCTAATTAATAAATGTCTAAAATTATTGTATCCGTAAGCGATACGCTCAATCTATTTAATTTTGCGATTGATAACTTCAAGACAGCCATTAGAATAAGTTGAGGCAATACCATTTAGGACACCAGAATAATTACGTTTAAAAGTTAATAGAGTTTGATGCATTTGTTTACCTACAGTTTGTTTTGAGTTAAGTAAGTGAATAATCTGTTTTTCATCTTTAATTTTGAATAGTAGTCATAAAGTCCTGCATAATCCAAGTGGATAATAGCAGTTAAGATCCATGGTCACTGTCTTAACCATTGAGCGAGTCTTAGGAGTAAACTTGTGAAAATATCGCAAAATATCAGGCTTAAAACGAGTCCTAAGAATTTGAACAACTTTGTGAATATCGCCATCTAGACAAATAAAGTGAAGCTTTTTGCTTAGAAGTGTTAGAAATATAGCAGTCTTTATTAATAAGATTAGACTGAGCCAGTGATCTTTTAAGGCAGGCATTACATAAAACGCGCTGCTTTTTAAGTCTGATAATAACTGGATGGCTAGCATCAGCAGTAATAAAGCGTACGTTAGAATTAT
>NZ_CARBVX010000008.1 GCF_948948975.1 uncultured Lactobacillus sp.
ATAAGTAAGTGTAGAAATGAGGTAATTTTACTATGACAATGATCTCAGTTAATGAATTTAAAAATGGATTAACTATTGAATATAACAATGATTTATGGCGTATTGTTGAATTCCAACATGTTAAGCCAGGTAAAGGTAGTGCCTTTGTTCGTTCAAAACTTAAGAGTTTAAGAACTGGCGCAGTTCAAGAATATACTTTCCGTTCAACTGCTAAAGTAAATACTGCTGATATTCAAACTAAAGCAATGCAATACTTATACAATGATGGTACAAGTTTTGTATTCATGGATACTAATACTTATGAACAACTTGAAATTCCAGAAGCTCAAGTTGAAAGAGAATCCAAGTTCTTGAAAGAAAATATGGTAGTTAACGTTATTACTCATGAAGGTGAAACTTTAGGTGTTGACTTACCAAATACAGTTGATCTTGAAGTTGCAGAAACTGAACCTAATATTAAGGGTGATACATCTTCCGGTGGTGGTAAGCCAGCAACTATGGAAACTGGCCTAGTAGTTAACGTACCATTCTTTATTAATCAAGGTGATGTATTAACTATTAATACTGCTGATGGTACTTACGTTTCTCGTGCAAATAAATAGTTTTTGAGGTAAAAAATATGGCTGATAATTCAACGATTCTTTTATCAAGCAATGACAAAGGCGATGAAACCCGAGTTGATCTTGGTGTTTTAGAGGTTATTCTAGGAATTGCTGCCAGAAAAGTCGATGGCGTCAGCGAAATGCGTGGGACGCTAAAAACTGGCATCGATACTCTTTTTGGTCGTTCTAACCAAGGTAAAGGTGTTTCCCTAAGTGTTGAAGACGATAAGTTAACTGCTGATGTTTATACTTATCTTGACTACGGTGTAAATGTGCCAAAAGTATGCGTCCAACTGCAAAAGAATCTAACTTTGCAATTGAAGCAAATGACAGATTTAGATTTAACTCAAATTAATGTTCATGTAGTTGGCTTGGTTTCAGAAGCAGACGAGACTGAAGTAAAAGCTGACACGGAAGCACTTTTCCCAGATGATAAAGAGGACGAGGCTAAAGACTAAATGACACAGCATGAGATGAGAAGAATTGCTATGCAAGCAATTTATTTGGCTAACCAAGGTAAATTAACTGATGCAGAGGAAGTTTGTCAAAAGGCTTTAAAGGCTTTGGGATTGAAAGATTTTCCAAACTATTCTACAGAATTAGTTAATGGTGTTTTAGCAAATAAAGAAGCACTTGATGAGCAATTAAGTAAATATTTAAAAAAGGGTTGGCGTCTTAATAGAATTAACGAAATTGACTTGGCAATCCTTGAAGTAGCTCTTTATGAAATGCAAAATAGCAAAGTAATAGATCCGGTAGCTGCTTTAAATGAAGCGTTAAATTTATGTGATGAATTTAGCTCTAAGGAATCTAAAAAGTTTATTAATGGTCTCTTGGCCAATTTCATTAAGAAAGACTAACTAATGAGTCGGCTCGTTGAGCCGACTTTTTTTATGAGGTGATTAAGTGAAAAAATTACTAGAAGGAAAAACTCCTGCAAATGAAATTAAAGAGAACTTGATAGAAGAAATAAAAAAATTAAAAAGCAACGGAATAAATCCAACTTTATGCGTAATAGAAGTTGGAGACGATCCAGCAAGTAAAATTTATTTGCGAGTTAAAAGAAATTTAGCTAAAAAAGTAGGAATTAAGGAGATAGGATTGCATTTCCCTGCTAATACTTCTCAGGCTGAACTTCTAGAAAAAATTGAAGAACTTAATCAAAATCCAAGTATTAATGGGATAATGGTGCAATTACCCGTTCCTCCTCAGATTGATCCAAGAGCTATTTTTGAAACAATTGCTCCAGAAAAAGATGCCGATGGATTTTCACCTCTTAACCTAGGGCGTCTATGGGAAGGACAGAGTGATGTAATACCTGCAACAGTTCGCAGTATTTTAACCTTAATTGATTATTATGGAATTGAAATGGCCGGTAAAAATACAGTCATTATTGGTCGTAGCGTAATTGTAGGAAAGCCCTTAGCTGCAGTTTTAGTTGGACGGGATGCAACTGTTACGATAGCTCATTCAAAAACAAAAAACTTAGCAGAGCTAACTAAAAATGCCGATGTGATTATTTCAGATGTCGGTAAGGCACATTTAGTAACTGAGGATATGGTAAAAGAAGGAGCTGTCATAATCGATGTTGGGATGAACCGTGAGAATGGTAAATTAATGGGGGATGTCGATTTCGATACGGTTGCTCCCAAAGCTAATGCAATTACACCGGTACCCGGAGGAGTAGGTCCCTTAACAGTTGCTAGTTTAATGAAACAAGCAGTAATTTTGACGAGGAAACAACATGGTAGATAATAAAGTTTATCTTTCTGTTAGTGATTTAAATTTTTATATTTCACAAAAGTTTAAAAATGATCCCTATTTACATAAAGTGTTTTTACAGGGAGAGTTATCTAACTTTAGATTTAGAATGAATTCCCACCAGTATTTTTCATTAAAAGATGAAAAATCAAAAATTAATGTGGTGATGTTTCGCTCATTTTTTGAAAAATTAAAATTTAAGCCTGAAGAGGGAATGAAGGTTTATGTTAGTGGATATGTAGATGTTTATGGACCGCAGGGATCTTACCAATTTTATGCTCAGACTATGGAGCCAGCAGGTTTAGGAGCTCTTTATGAGCAATTAAGACAATTGCAAGAAAAACTCGCAAAGGAAGGATTATTTAACGAAGAACATAAAAAGAAGATTCCCTTATTTCCAGATCGAATTGCAGTTGTAACTAGTGCTTCAGGAGCAGTAATTCATGATATTATGGTTACTGCTAATCGACGTTTCCCTCATGCTGAGATTGATTTGTATCCGGCTAAAGTTCAAGGAGATGAAGCAGCAGATACTATTGTGGCTGCTTTACAGCAAGTCCAAGCTCAAGGCGAGAAATATGATGTTGTAATCATTGGTCGTGGAGGTGGATCATTAGAAGATCTGTGGCCATTTAATGAAGAAAAAGTTGTGCGGCAGATTTATGCAATGCAAATGCCAGTGATCAGTTCAGTAGGACATGAAACTGATACGACTCTAGCTGATTTAGTAGCCGATGCTAGGGCAGCTACTCCAACGGCTGCAGGAGAATATGCAACGCCTAATTTAGCGGATGTATTAACGCAAATTGTTCAATTACGGGCAAGACTTTATGCTGCCGTTCAGGCCAATATTCATACAAAGCGTCAAATTTTAGATCGGTTAAAGAACGCACCAGTTTTACAAGAGCCAACTAGAATTTATGATCAACAAATTCAACAAGTTGATATGCTCATCCATCGTCTTAATCAGGCAATGGACAATCGATTACAGCACGATGGATCTACATTACGTTTACTTCAAGAACGTCTTAAGGCACTCAGTCCTAGCAGAAAATTAGAGCAACTTGAACGTGAACGAAATTTTTTAGTATCGAATTTGTTTTCAACTATGAATAACTATCTTAAAGATCAAAGAAATAGATTAAATCGAGCTATGCAACAATTAGATGATATTAGTCCGTTGAAAACAATTAGTCGAGGATACGTTTATACAACTGATCAAGAAGGAAATACAGTTACTTCAGTTGACCAGCTAAAAATTGATGAGAAGTTAAGGTTACATTTCAAAGATGGTCAAGTACAAGTAAATGTAGAAAATATTCGGAGAGAAAAAAATGGCAATCAAGAAAAATAATTTTGAAGAACAGTTAAATGAATTACAAGAAATAGTTAATAAGCTTGAAAGTGGTAATGTTCCTCTTGAAGATGCTTTAAGTGAATTTCAAGCAGGAGTTAAATTAAGCCGAGAATTAGAAAAAAAGCTAAATGACGCTGAACAAACTGTTGCCAAATTAGTAGATAAAGATGGAAACGAAAAGACATTAGATCCCCAAAATGCGTCTGCTCCTGAGGAAGAATAAATGAAGTTAAAAGATTTTCAAGAAAAATATACACCTCAAATTGACAATTTTTTAAAAGAACATCTAGTTACTGAAGTTGATAATCCGACTTTTAGTAGAATTATGTCCTATTCAGTAATGGCTGGAGGTAAGCGACTACGTCCTTTACTTTTCTTAGCAACTCTTGAAACACTAAATCATAAAATTGAAGAGCCAGAATTAAGAATTGCTTGTGGAATTGAATTAATTCATACTTACTCTCTAATTCATGATGATTTACCTGCAATGGATAATGACGATTATCGTCGCGGAAAACTTACTTCTCATAAAAGATGGGGAGAAGCAGAAGCAATACTAGCAGGAGATGCGTTACTTCCTTTGGGAATTCAATGGATCACTGAAGGAAGCAATTCAGCCGCCTTAGCAATTATTATTTCTCAAGCTGTAGGACCAAATGGGATGGTAGGTGGTCAATATCTTGATATTGATACAACTAATAACGATTCAGCTAAAGAAAATGCTAAGATGATTGATCAGATGGAGTGGTTGAAAACAGGCTGCCTAATTGAAGCAAGTGTTAAAATGGCTGCAATTTATGCTGGTGCAGGTGATTCTGAGCTTAATAGACTAGATAACTTCAGCAAGCGTTTTGGCAGATCTTATCAAATCTATGACGATTTAGTAGATGTAGTAGAGACAGCAACTGAAGCAGGAAAAGCTACTCATAAGGATGCAACAGAAGGTAAGAATAATACTTTAACTTTGCTTGGAATTGAAGCTAGTCGTAAACAACTTTTAGAATTGATTGCATCAGGAAAAAAAGCTGTAGAAATTTTTGAACAGCCTTTATTAGGTGAATTTTTTAATTTGTATCAGAAGGTATTATAGTAAATGTCTAAAAAGCGTGCAGATGTATTATTGTTTGAACAAGGTTTTTTTAATTCTCGCAGTCAAGCTCAAAGAGCTATCATGGCTGGGTTAGTTAATGACCATAATCATCAAAGAATTGATAAAAGTGGAGAAAAATTTCCGGAAGATGAAGTTTTTCATATAAAAGATGATGGTAAAAAATATGTTTCCCGCGGGGGATTCAAATTAGAAAAAGCCCTTCAAGTATTTAATATTGATTTAAAGGGAAAAATTTGCCTGGATATTGGAGCATCCACTGGTGGTTTTACCGATGTTGCCTTACAAAATGGGGCTAAGTTAGTCTATGCCTTAGATGTAGGATATAATCAACTGGCTTGGAAGTTACGAGATAATCCTCAAGTTGTAGTAATGGAAAAACAGAATTTTCGTTACAGTAAGCCAGTCGACTTCACTGATGGATTGCCTGATTTTGCAATGACAGATGTTTCCTTTATCTCGTTAGATTTAATTATGCCGCCAATGTATGAAATTTTAAAAGATAAATGCGATGCAGTGTGTTTAATTAAGCCACAATTTGAAGCAGGTCCTGAGAATGTAGGTAAGCATGGGATTGTTCATAATCATGAAGTTCATGCAAATGTTATTAAACATACCATGGAAGTTGCTCAAAAAATAGGGTTTAACATTTTGGGAGTAGACTATTCACCAATTAAAGGTGGTAAAGGAAATATTGAATTTCTTATTCATTTAGGAAAAGACGTAGCAAATCCAGGTCAAGACTTATGGAAAGGGAATCCTTCCGATGTAGTTCAACGTGCAGTTAGTGGCCTCTAGGTGAGAAAAATGTTAGTTGAATTAGATATTAAAAACTTTGCAATCATTAAAACTCTAAAAGTTCGCTTTCAAGAAAAAATGACTGTGCTAATTGGAGAAACTGGCGCCGGTAAATCAATTATTATTGATGCTGTTTCCTTATTACTTGGAAGTCGTGCACAAAGTGAAATGATTCGCTCGGGTGAAGAGAAGGCTGTCATCACGGGTTTATTTGTGTTAAGCGAACAAAAGGATCTTATTGAAAATTTATGTGAAAAATATGGCCTGCCTTTTGAAGATGATCAGCTAATAATTAGCCGAGAATTAACACATAAGGGAAGAAATGTAGTTAGAATTAATGGACAGCTGACTACAATCAATGTTTTACGTGAAATTGGACGAAATTTAGTTGATATTCATGGTCAAAACGATCAACAAATTTTGATGGATCAAGATCGACAAATAGATTTGATTGATAATTATGCAGAGCCTGAATTTAAGAAAGAATTGCACAGCTATAAAGTTGACTTTGAGAAATGGCGCCATCTTACTTCTCAACTACGAAAGTTAAGAGAAGATGCTCAAGAAATTGCTCAAAAACAGGATATTTTGGAATTTCAAAATAATGAACTAGAAAGTGCTGATTTAAACGATCCAAATGAAGATGAGAAACTAGAAGAAGAATTTAATGAGCTCAATAACTATCAAAAAATTGCAGATACAGCCAATTATTTTATGCAATTATACGATGATGATGAGCATGGACTAGCTACTTTACTTGGGGATGCACAAAATGCTGCCGAAGATTTGAGTAATTATGGTAAAAAATTTGAAAATTTTGCTACCAGTCTTAATGATGGTATTTATTCTCTAAATGATGCTCGTAGTGAACTATCTACTTTAATGGATCAAATGGACTTTGACGAAGAGCGGTATCAATATGTTTCTAGCCGCCTAGATACATTGAATACTTTGAAGAAAAAATATGGCCCAACTTTAGAGGATGTTTTTAAATTCGCTCAAAAGGTTAAAAGTGAACTAAATAAGTTTGAAACTGGAGATTTAGACGAAGAAAAAATCCAAAAAGAACTCGCAATCGTTGAAAAAAGTCTTAGTCAAAAAGCCCAAAACTTACATGAACAGAGAGAAAACATTGCTCGCGATCTTGAAGAAAAAATAAAAAAAGAATTAGCTGATCTATATATGGAAAAAGCACGCTTTTCTATTAGAATTAATGAGACTAATTCATTTACAAAACTTGGAACTGATGAAGTTATCTTTATGATTGCGCCTAATCCTGGTGAAGCTTTGATGCCATTAGTCAAAATAGTATCTGGCGGAGAACAATCACGTTTAATTTTGGCATTAAAAGCAATCTTTAGTCGTGTGGAACCAGTTGGAACCATGATTTTTGATGAAATTGATACTGGGGTTTCAGGCCGAGTTTCAGCAGCAATTGGTAAAAAGATGCATGCAATCGGCCAAGAAAAACAAGTTATTACAATTACTCACTCCCCTCAAGTGGCTGCTGCTGGAGATCAACGTTATTCAGTTGTAAAGCAAGTTAAAGATGGAGCTACTTATACTCAAGTAGGTCCTCTTACGCAAGAAGAAGCAATTACTGCAATTGCTCAGATGATGGCAGGCTCTGATGTAACAGATGCTGCTAAGAGAAATGCAGCTGACTTAATGGAAAGTTTTAAAGAATAAAATAAAAAGGACTTCTCAGTTTAAAGTGAAAATTACATTTGTACTGAAAAGTCCTTTATTTTTATGCTGTTTCGACGTTAAAAATCTCGTTTAAATCGATTATTCTAATTATATTATTGTCATAGCTATCTAGTACGAAGCGCCCAGCAGAAGTTCTTTTTATTAGCTGACCAATCTCAGTGCATCCATTTTGATAGGTCAGTAATATATATTCTTTATGAAAAAGTGCATGCTCTAAAATTCTAATAATTTTACTTGGATCTTGTGCAAAAGTAGTAAGCTTATTAATATTATAATTAAAGAAGTAATTATAAATTTGTTTACTATAATTATTAAGCGACTTTAATAAATTCATATCTCATTCCTCTATACATCCCGAACTTGCGTTTGCACTATGTATTATACGAACAAATGTTTTTGATTGCAAGTGGAATTTATATCTCTTTGCGAAACTCTTGAAATTACTCGTTTTTTAGTGCAATATATTCTTGTTACTATAATTTTTAGGAGCGAAAATGGCACATCAAGGTTTATTATTAGTTTTATCTGGTCCTTCTGGCGTTGGTAAGGGGACCGTTAAAAGTGCAATGGTGAAGCAAAAAGCTTTTTCATTTGAATATTCTGTTTCAATGACTACTCGTAAGCCTCGTCCAGGCGAAGTTAATGGGAAGGATTATTATTTTGTTTCAGAGGATCGTTTTCAAGAAGCAATTAAAGGTAACGAGCTTTTGGAATATAATGAATACGTAGGCAACCATTATGGTACTCCACTTGCACCAGTGCAAAAGATGCTCAATGAAGGTAAAGATGTTTTACTTGAAATTGATGTCAATGGAGCAAAACAGGTTCGCAAGTTAATGCCAGATGGTGTCTTTATCTTTTTGACACCACCAGATTTGCACGAATTAAAACATCGAATTGTTAATCGCGGAACTGATTCTGACAAGGTAATTGCTATGAGAATGGAACAGGCACGTAAAGAAATTTTAATGATGGAAGATTATGATTATGCTGTAGTTAACGATACTGTTGCTAATGCTGTTGATCATATTAAGTCTATTGTTGAAGCTGAACACGTGCGTGTGCCGCGAGTAATTAATGATTATAGAAATATGGTTAAGGAGGATTAACAGATGAAAATTACATACCCATCTATTGATAAATTGCTGTCTCGAGTAAATTCTCGTTATTCTCTTTCAGTTTTAGCTGCTAAAAGAGCTCATGAGATTCAAGCAGGCGCTCCATTAGCTTTAAAACACTATAAGTCTGATAAAGCAGTGGGCGAAGCGCTTGAAGAAATTGCTGCTGGTAAAGTTACAATTGATCCTGAGCATCGTGAAGATATTGGCTAAAATCTTTTCCTTCATTGTTAATCAATGAAGGTTTTTTAGTAGGTGATAAGATAAATGATTGCGCAAGTTATTGTAGATGTAGCTGCTAAACAAACTGATCGAGTGTTTGAATATCATATTCCAAAGGAATTAACTGATGTAGCTGTTGGATCAAGAGTGGTCGTTCCTTTTGGTCGACGAAAAGTACAAGGATTTGTAGTCGGAATCAGTGAAACAACTTCTTATACAGGAAAATTAAAAGATTTGCTTGTTGTAATTGATGAATTGCCGCCACTTACGCCAGAATTAATTGCTCTCTCTAAAACTTTAGCTGATAAAATTTTTTCATATCGGATTACAATTCTTCAGTCAATGTTACCACGCGTGATGAAGGCGAATTATCGGAAAATTCTAGTTCCCCTTACAGATGAAATTAAAGAAAATAATCTTTTTAAAGGTGAGCCGCTTGATTTAAATGAAGTTTCTGATCTTAAGACAATTGTAAAAATTAAAAAGCTTATAAAAAATAATCAAGCTAAGATCGAATATTTAGTTGAAAATAAAGCTAAGAAGAAGCAAGTAGCTATATATCTTTTGACTAAAACTAGGACAGAATATCAAGAGATTTTGAAAGGAATAAGAACAACAGCAAAAAATCAGCGAGCATTGCTTAATAATATCGTTGAAAAATATAGCGAATATCCAAAATTGGGTTCAAATATTGAATCTGAACTGGGAATCTCAAGTTCTACGTTACGATCAGCCGAAAAAAAGGGATGGCTTTTAAGAAAAGAGCAGGAGATTTATCGCGATCCATTAAAAGATTTTGAATCTAATACTGGTAAGCATTCAGTTAAATTAAATTCAGAACAATTAGACGCCTTAAATTCAATTGGGACTAGTATTAAGGAAAAAGAGGCTAAGACTTTTCTTCTTGAGGGAATTACTGGGAGTGGTAAAACTGAGGTGTATCTTCACGCTATCAGTATGGCTCTTGAGCAGAAGCGAAATGCATTGATGCTTGTTCCAGAGATTTCCCTAACTCCTCAAATGGTTAAACAAGTGAAGGAGCGTTTTGGAGATAATGTTGCTGTTTTACATAGTGGTTTATCTGAAGGTGAAAAGTATGATGAATGGCGACGAATTAGACGGGGAGAAGCTCAAGTTGTAGTAGGAGCTAGAAGTGCAATTTTTGCCCCTTTAAAAAATATTGGTTTAATAGTAATTGATGAAGAACATGAGTCTTCCTATAAGCAAAATGATACTCCTCGCTACCATGCACGTGATGTGGCTTTGCTGAGAAGTAAGTTTCACAATTGCCCAGTCGTTTTAGGAAGTGCAACGCCTTCTTTAGCAAGCCGGGCGCGGGCTCAAAAAGGAAGATATAAATTATTACGTCTAACTAAACGTGCTAACCAAAAGTCACTACCTAAAGTGAACCTGATAGACCTAAAAACTGTTGAATTTGCTGGTGGACAGTTTGACTTATCAATTCCCTTAGTAGATGCAATTAAAGAAAAAATAGCTAAAAAAGAACAGGTTATTTTACTTCTTAATCGTCGTGGCTTTGCTAGTTTTATGCTTTGTCGAAATTGTGGCTTTGTTTTAAAATGTCCAAATTGTGATATCTCGTTAACTTTGCATAAAGATACTGGACAGATGCAATGTCATTACTGCGGCCATAAGGAGCCAATTCCAAGAAAATGTCCAAATTGTCAGAGTAAAAAAATAAGATTTTTAGGTACAGGAACGCAAAAAGTTCAAGAAGAACTGGAAACTTTACTTCCTGATGCTAAAATCTTAAGAATGGATGTTGATACTACTAGACGTAAAGGAAGTTATAAGAAAATTCTTGATAGTTTTGGTAATCATCAAGCCGATATTCTATTAGGAACACAAATGATTGCTAAGGGATTAGATTTTCCAAATGTTACTTTGGTGGGAGTAATTAACGCTGACACAGCCTTATCTCTTCCAGATTTTAATTCTTCAGAAAAAACATTTGATTTACTGACCCAAGTAGCTGGGAGAGCTGGAAGAGCCGAAAAAGCTGGTAGAGTTATGATCCAAACTTATAATCCGGAAAATTATGCAATAAAACTAGCGCAAAATCAGGATTATGAGGGTTTTTATCAAAAAGAAATGCAGGTTAGATTTCAGGGAAACTATCCACCATTTTTTTATACTACCTTAATTACTGTTGCATCAAAAAATGAACAGTCAGCTGCTAAAGAAGCATTCGTAATAAAAAGAAAATTAATGCGCGAGTTACATGCTCCAACTATTATTTTGGGGCCAACGCCAAGTAGTGTAGCCAAAATTAAAAATCAATATTATTACCAAATCTTGGTAAAATATAAATATGAGCCTAAGTTGCATGATCTGCTTCATCAAATTCAAGATGATGCGCAATTAGCACAGAAACGTGGTTTAAATATATACATTGATAATGAACCAGAGAGAATAATGTAAGTTAGAAAGAAGTTGAATCTATGTCATCAGTTATTTTTTTAGGAACCCCAAATTTTGGTAGTGTAGTTCTCCAGGGATTGATTGATCAAGGATATGAAATTAAAGCAGTCGTTACTCAACCTGACAAGCGAGTTGGGCGTAAACAAGTAGTGCATCAATCTGCTGTTAAGGAAACAGCGTTGAAACATAATCTTCAAGTTTATCAACCTGCTAAATTGTCAGGATCAGAAGAACTTACAGAATTAATGAAAATTGAACCGGATTTTATTATTACCGCTGCGTATGGGCAATTTTTGCCAACGAAGTTTTTGAAGTCAGCTAAAATAGCTCCAGTTAATGTTCATGGTTCTCTCCTTCCTAAGTATCGTGGTGGTGCGCCAATTCAATATTCTGTTTTAAATGGGGATAAAGAGACTGGTATTACCATTATGGAGATGGTGAAAAAAATGGATGCAGGAGATATTTTTGCCCAAAAAGCTTTGCCAATTACAGATGAAGATACAAGTGGCACTTTATTTGATAAGTTAAGTATTTTGGGAAGAGATCTTCTCCTAGAAACTTTACCTAAGTTTATCAACGGTACAATTACTCGGACTGCTCAGGATGAGGATAAGGTTGTCTTTTCCCCTAACATCTCTAAAGACCAAGAAAAGATAAATCTATCTATGACAGCTAAAGAAGCTAATAATCTAATTCGTGCCCTTAATCCTGATCCAGGCGCTTATTTGATGCTTGATGGGAAGAGATTCAAAGTTTGGAAAGCAAAACCATTGACTGAAAAGACTAGTTTTCCAGCTGGAACTTTAGTTACTAATAAAAAGAAATTCGTAATTAGTATGGCTGATGGCAGTCAATTAGAATTGCTTGAAGTTCAGCCAACTGGTAAGAAGAAAATGAATATTAAAGATTATCTCAATGGTCAAGGTAGTCATTTTACAATTGGAGATAAGATAATTGATGAGTAATGCAAGAACGGTTGCTTTAGAGACTTTGATCAAAGTTTTTAATCAAAAAAGCTATTCTAATATTGCTTTAAACAATGAACTAACAAAACATGATTTAAAGCCAGCTGATAAGGCCTTAGCTACTAGAATTGTATATGGTACAATTCAATATAAAATATTTTTAGAGTATCAATTAAAGCCGTTAATTAAAACAAAACTACGCGACAGTTTTTTAAAACCGCTTCTTTTAATGTCAGCTTACCAGTACTTTTTCTTAGAGAAAGTACCAGCAAATGCGATTTTTGATGAGGCAAACAAGCTTGCTAAAAAATATAGTAAGAGAAATAGTGGGAGTTATAAGCTGGTTAACGGAATTTTGCGTGCTTTAGAGCGTCAAGGTAAAATTTTGCCACCAACTAATGATATAGTTGAATATTTAAGTATTAAAGAGAGCTTCCCTAAATGGTTAGTAGAATATTTATTAGATCATTTTGGTGAAGATAAAACAAAAGAAATTTTAGTACGAAGTAATCAGCCTGCTGCTAACTCAATTAGAATGACTACAAAAGAGTCAGACTTTGGAGAAATCAAAGAAGAGTTAAAAAAAGATACTTTTAATTTTGAAGAATCCAGTTTAACTCCGCATAATTTAAATCTTAATAAAGGTGGAGTAGCGCAAACAGATCTATTTAAAAATGGAAAAATTACTATTCAAGATGCTGCTGCGTCGCTTGCTGTAGATGCGTTTGATTTTAAGGGTAATGAACAAGTATTAGATGCATGCAGTGCTCCTGGTGGTAAGACTGCTCAAATCGCTGAAAACCTAACAACAGGCAGTGTAGTTGCTTTAGATATCCATGAGAATAAACTAAAGCTTGTAAGAAATGCAGCTGAGCGTCTTCACGTTAGTGATAAAGTAAAGACAAAGGCTTTAGATGCACGAAAGGCGAAAGAATATTTTAATCAAGGACAATTTGATAAAATTTTAGTAGATGCGCCTTGCTCTGGTTTAGGTTTAATTAGACGAAAGCCGGAGATTAGATATGAAAAATCATTAAATGATATTAAAAATTTAGCAAAAATTCAGTTAGCTATTTTGGAAAGCGTGAGTGGACTTTTAGCTAAGGGAGGCGAATTGGTTTACTCAACTTGTACCATCAGCTATGAAGAAGATGAAGGAGTAGTTAAGCAATTTCTAAAATTGCATCCCGATTTTGAGTTGATACCAGTTCAAGTAGGAAAGCTTCCTAAGCAAGAAATGGTACGTATTTTTCCAAGTAGTGACGGCAGTGACGGATTTTTTATTGCAAAATTAAAAAAACGAGGGTAAATAATTTTGATTAAAACAGCATTTGCTTCAAGTATTGGTAGAGTCCGAGAAACTAATCAGGACTTTGTAAAGGTATTTAAAAATCAAAATAATATTATTATGGGGATCGTTTGTGACGGTATGGGTGGCCACCAAGGAGGAGATGTTGCCTCAACGATGGCAGTTAGTCATTTAGGTCATAATTTTGAAAAGACCGATTTTACCGATCCGGACTTAGCTCAAAAATGGTTAACTGTACAATTAAGATTAGAAAATGAAACCATCTTAAATACAGCCGATCGTTTTTCTGATCTAAATGGAATGGGCACCACAATAGTTTTAGCAATTGCCTTTACTGAAAAGATCTTAATTGCCCATCTGGGTGACTCACGTTGTTATCTCTATGGGGGTAATGAATTTAAGCAAATTACTGAGGATCATTCTTTAGTTCATGAATTAGTTAAAATGGGTCAAATTACTGAGCAACAGGCTCGAAATCATCCTCAAAAAAATATTATTACTGAAACTTTAGGAGTCTCAAGTACTGTAAACCCAGAATTTGATATTCTTGAAGTTCATGCTGGTGATATTTTTCTGCTTTGTACCGATGGATTAACAAATTCGTTAACTGATCCTCAAATTCAACAAATCCTTGCCACTAAAAATTTAAGTTTAAAAGAGCGTTGTAATAAACTTATTAATGAAGCTAATCGTTTAGGTGGTGGAGATAATATTACTGTTTGTTTGCTTGCCTATGTAGAAAAGGATGGTGACAAATAGCAATGGAGAAAGGCCATTTGCTTGGTGGTCGCTATAAGATTATCTCTGTTTTAGGCGAAGGCGGAATGGCTAATGTTTATTTAGCTGAAGACATTATTCTGCAAAGAAAAGTTGCAGTTAAAGTTTTGCGACTAGATTTGCAAAAGGATCCTCAAACTATTCAACGTTTCCAAAGAGAGGCACTTTCTACTAGTGAATTAAGTCATCCGCATATTGTTTCGATTCTTGACGTAGGAACAGACGGAAATTGTCATTATTTAGTAATGGATTATGTGGATGGATCTGATTTGGAAGAATATATCCAACATAATAATCCAATTCCTTTGCCTAAAGTAATTGATATCATGGATCAAATATTAAGTGCCGTTGCATTGGCGCATAAGCACAATGTGATACATCGCGACTTAAAACCACAAAATATTTTAATGGATAAAAAAGGCAATATTAAAATTGTGGATTTTGGTATTGCAATTGCTTTAAATCAAAGTAATATGACGCAAACCAATACTGCAATGGGATCAGTGCATTATATGTCGCCTGAACAAGCCCGGGGCAGTATGGCAACAAAACAATCGGATATCTATTCCTTAGGAATAATTCTCTACAAATTATTGACTGGTACAGTTCCTTTTACTGGAGAAAATGCTGTTGCAGTTGCTCTGAAGCATTTCCAAGAAAAGACACCATCTTTAAGAGATAAAAATCCTAACGTTCCACAAGCTTTAGAAAATGTTGTTTTTAAAGCTACAGCAAAAGATCCTCGGGATCGTTATAAATCTGCTTTAGAAATGAAGGCGGACTTGGATACGTGTCTTGATCCAAAGCGTAAGGATGAGCAGATTTTTAAGCCAGAGTATGATCCGTCTACTGATGAAACAATTGTTGTTCCTCCTCTTGAAGGAAGCGTTCATAATAAAGATCATGAAGGGCAGGCAAAGGAAGAACCTAAAGAAGAAAAAAAGAGTCTATTTAAAAATCTGAAGGGTCATAAATGGTGGTGGTTAGGAGCGATAATTGCATTTTGTGTAATTATGGTAATTCTGTTCTTTGCGCTTGGCAGAAAAGATATGGTAGATATTCCTAATATTAATCGGATGAGTCAGACGGAGGCTAAAAAATCTCTTCAATCTTCTAATTTAAAAGTTGGAAAAATTACTTATGAATATTCTGATAGTGTTCCAAAAGGAGAAGTCATTAGGACAGACCCTCCGATTGGATCTCAGATAAAAGATGGACAAAAGGTTAACTTAGTTTTATCTCGAGGTAGTCATCTTGTTGAAATGCCAAATGTAATTGGAGAGTCTTATACCGCTGCACGAAAACAGTTAGTTAAACTAGGTTTTACTGTTACTAAAACTGAAGAATACTCTCCTAGTCCTAAAAAACAGGTTAATGCTCAAGATATTGAACCAGGCCAGGAAGTAAATCCTAATAAATCGACAGTAACCTTGTTGGTCTCAAAGGGACCTAGTTCGGCGAGTAGTGCCCGATCTAGACGATATACAATAAAATTAAGAGATATTGTAGGATATTCATTGAAAGGTGCCCGAGATTATGCTCGGGAACATCACTTATCACTTAAAGTTGAAGAAGAAGATTCAGATGGTGAAAATGATGGCACAGTTTTACGCCAATCGCCAGAATCAGGTACTGAGATGAATTCAGGAGATACGTTAACAGTAGTAGTAGCAAAAGTTAAGAAAAACGATTCTACTGATACTTCAAGCAGTTCAACTACTACCACTACTGTTACAAAATCTTATACTATTAATTATCCAGGAAGTGCTGATCAAAGCGGATCAGAAAAAAAGCCTGATCATATTCAGGTATATGTTTCTGATGATGGACATTCAATTAATAATATTTACAAAGACATGAATATTACTTCTGAACAGACTTTTACCATTCCGTTTAAGTTAAGCAAAAAAAATGGACATATAAAAATATTGCGAAATGGTGAAACGATTTTAGATGAGGACGTTAATAAATAATGAAAAAAGCAGAAGGAACGATTATTAGTGCTATCTCAGGCTACTATGATGTCGAAATTGATAATAAAGTAGTTAGAACGAGAGCACGGGGAGTTTTTAGAGATCGTAAACAAAAGCCGCTGGTAGGAGATAGAGTAGTAGTTCAATTAGATGAGCAAGGAATGAACTATTTAATTGAAATATTACCACGCATTAATGAAATAGGACGCCCAGCGGTGGCAAATGTATCTAGAGTATTATTAGTAATTTCTGCTGTTGAGCCTGACTTTTCACTTGAATTATTAGATAGATATTTAACCTTTTTTGCTTGGAAAAATGTTGGCGTAGTCATTTATTTGTCAAAAGCGGATATTACTCCTTCTGAAAGAGTAAAAGAGATTCAAACTAAGTTAGAATACTACCAAAGAATTGGTTATCCTGTTTTTGAAGATGCAAAAAAACTGGAAGATGAGCTTCCAAAAATGATCGATAAAGATCAGATTTGGACCTTAGCTGGGCAATCCGGTGCTGGCAAATCAACATTATTAAATAAGCTAGAGAGTGAAGCAAAGCAAGCAACAGGAGCAATTTCAACTGCTTTAAATCGTGGAAAACATACGACAAGACAAGTAACACTATTTAAATATGGCACTGGCTTTATTGCTGATACTCCGGGTTTTTCAGCAATTGATCTCTTTAAGATCAAAGTTGATGATCTAAGAAATTATTTTTATGATTTAAAAGAAGTAAGTGAAAAATGCAAATTTAGAGGTTGCCAGCATATTAAAGAGCCTGGTTGCGAGGTTAAAAAACTTGTAGAAGAAGGTAAAATAGCTCGCAGTCGTTATGAATCTTATTTAAAAATTAGACAAGAAATTTCTGACAATAGAATGCCAGAGTATTTAAAGAAATAGGTGAAACTATGATAGCACCATCAATTTTGAATGCAGATAATATGCATTTAAGTCGCGATATTAAAGCCGCTATTGAAAGCGGTATAGATAGATTCCATATTGATATTATGGATGGACACTTTGTACCTAATTTGTCATATGGACCAGAATTGGTAAAAGACTTTAAGCGATCTTTTCCGTTAACAGATGCTGAAATTCATTTAATGAGTAATGACTTAGAAACGACATTGCCTCTCTTTGTAGAAGCTGGATGTGATCTTTTAGAATTTCATTATGAAGCAACTGATAATCCTGAATATTGGCTAAAATATTTAAAAGATAATAATGTTCGATGTGGAATGGCAATCAATCCGTCTACACCAGTACAAAAATTACAACCATTTTTAAAAGAATTAGATCAAGTGCTTTTGATGACAGTAAAACCTGGTTTCGGTGGGCAAAAGTTTGAAGAAGAGTCAGTTGAGCGTTTGGTTGAACTTAAGAACATGATTGAAGCAGAGAATTTAAGTGTATCAATTGAAGTTGATGGTGGGATTGAGCCTAAGACTTTAAAGCTTACTAGGGATGCTGGAGCAACAATTTTTGTCGCTGGTTCTTATATTTTTAAAAATGGAAGTATTGCAGATCAAGTTATGAAATTAAAAAAAGAAGATAAATGAGAGCAATTGCATTATTAGGTGGTCCAAAAGAAGAATGGCCACATAATTTAGCCACTAAAATTAAAGAAGCACGTAAAAAAGGCGCCCTAATTATGGCTAGTGATCGGGGTAGCCTTTTTTTATTAGAGTTAGGAATAGTACCTGACGTTGCCTTAGGAGACTATGATTCATTAACTGTTGATGAAAGAGAAATCGTTGAAAGCAAAGTTAAGGATATGCGCTATTCGAATCCAATCAAAGATTTTACGGATTCTGAAATGCTGTTTTATGCCGCATTTGTCGATTATCGAGTTGACAGCTTAACGGTATATGGAGCAACTGGAGGAAGATTGGATCATTTTTTTGTTAACATGTATGCTATTATGAAAGCGCCATTTGATAGATTTAAAGAAAAAATTGAATTTATTGATAAGAAAAATGTTATCCGCTTTTTTGGAAAAGGACATCACATCCTTCCTTATGAAGCTGACTATAAATATTTGGGAATTGGAACTTTAACAGGAGCTAAAAATTTTAGTATTAAAAATGCGAGATATGATTTACAGCCCATAGATTTATTGGTACCGACAGTTTATTCATCAAATGAATATTTGAATAGGCAAGCAATAGAGATTTCTTGTGAGTCGGGAACATTAATTGTAATAAATAGTCGAGATAAAAAATAAAAGGGATCAAGATTAATCTTGATCCCTTTTATTTTTACTTCTTAATTAGACACGTTTAACCTTACCGGATTTCAAAGCGCGAGCGGATACCCAAACACGCTTTGGCTTACCGTCAACAAGGATGCGAACTTTTTGAAGGTTTGGCTTCCATGAACGCCGCACGGAGTTCAAAGCCTTTGAACGCTTGTTACCAAAGACCGTCTTGCGGCCAGTAATAATGTCTTTTGCCATTTGTGCTAAACCCTCCTTTATGTTGTTGTAGTACTTATCTAATTTATCACAGCTTTTAGAATTGTGCAATATTGTCTTTCCATTTTCTATAAACTAACATTGTTGATATAAAAGCCTGCTGTGTTAAAATAAATTGAGAAAAAATTGTTCTTCGTTAATGGAGGAATACGATGGCTGTTAAAATTAAAACAAAATATGGCTTAATTGATATTTCAAATAGTGTAATTGCTACTGTCGTAGGCGGAGCAGCTACTTCGAACTATGGTGTAGTTGGAATGGCTTCAAAGAACGCTTTACGTGACGGAGCTTACACTATTTTAAACCGTGAAAATTACCGTCGCGGTGTTGTAATTAAAACTAATGATAATCAAATCGTCGTTGATGTATATATTATTGTGGGTTATGGTCTAAAAATTTCGGAAGTAAGTCACAATGTCCAAGATAGTGTAAAATACAATCTTGAAAATCTTTTAGGCATTAAGACTAAGTCGGTTAACGTTATTGTTCAAGGCGTAAAGATTTTAGACGATTAATGCATTCTGGAGGAGTTAATTGTGGTTTTAACTGAAATTAATAGTGATCAATTCAGAGATATGGTTCGTGCAGCAACTCATCGCATGGGCAAGAACGCTGAATTTGTAAATAAATTAAATGTTTTCCCAGTACCGGATGGTGATACTGGAACTAATATGAATTTAACCATTGAGAGCGGCGCAAAAGCTGTTAATGAGAATCTTAGTGAATCTGTTGGCGACCTAACTGAAAGTCTTTCAAAAGGTATGTTGATGGGAGCTCGCGGTAACAGTGGAGTTATAACTTCTCAACTATTTAGAGGGTTTTATAAAGCTACTGAAGGAAAGGATACGCTAACTGCTCAAGATTTAGCTAATGCTTTTGCAAATGGTGTTACAACTGCATATAAAGCAGTTATGAAACCTGTTGAAGGAACTATTTTAACTGTTGCTCGTGTTGCAGCTGAAGAAGGTAAAAACAAGGCAAACGAAACTGATGATGTCAGCGAAGTAATGAGAGCAGTAGTTGATGGAGCTAAAAAGGCTTTGAAGACTACGCCAGATTTATTACCAGTTTTAAAGCAAGTTGGAGTAGTAGACTCAGGTGGTCAGGGATTAGTATTTATCTACCAAGGCTTTTTAGAGGGAGTTCTTGGCGAAAAGGGTAATGATGACTACCAACTAGATGAAGGTGAAATGGATGAGTTAATTAATGCAGCTCACCACCAAGCTGAATCTGCTCAAGTTCAATTGTCAACTAGTGATATTAAGAATGGTTACTGTACCGAAATTATGGTTGACCTAACTGCTGATGTTCCAAATAAAGAAGAATTCAATCTTGAACAATTTAGAGAACATCTATCTAACTTAGGTGATTCACTTTTAGCTGTTTCGGATGGTGAAGTGGCTAAAGTTCACGTTCATACAGAACATCCAGGAGATGTCTTTACATACGGTCAAAAATTTGGACAACTAGGCAAAATTAAGATCGATAATATGCGGATTCAACATGAAACTATCTTAGAAAATAACGAAGAACAAGAAGAAAGTGTTGATTTTGCAGTTATTGCAGTTGCTTCAGGTCATGGGATCCGTGAATTGTTTAAGAGTGAAGGCGTAAATAGAATTATTTCTGGTGGACAAACTATGAATCCATCAACTAAGGATATTATGGACGCTATTACTAAATCCGGTGCTAAAAAAGCTATTATTTTACCAAATAACGGTAATATTATCATGGCTGCTAAGCAAGCTGCTGAAGTTAGTGAAATTCCGGTTGGAATTGTGCCCACAAAGACAATTTCTCAAGGGTTAACTGCAATGCTTTCCTTTGATCCAGATGCTTCAGTAGAGGAAAATGTTGAAGCAATGTCTGAAGATCTAGATACAGTTAAATCTGGTGAAGTCACTAAAGCAATCCGTGACACTAAGATTGATGATATTGAAGTTAAAAAAGATGACTACCTTGGAATTGTTGATGGAACCATTAAGATTGATAACCCCGACTTGGTTGATACAACAGTTTCAATGATTGAAAAGATGTTAGATGAAGATAGTGAAATTATCACTATTATGTATGGTAGTGATGCTACCAGAGCAGAAGCTAACGAAGTAGTTAAAAAACTTAAGGCTACTCATGATGATTTAGAATTTGAAGTTCATGATGGTGGCCAGCCAGTATACTACTTCTTGGTATCCGTGGAATAAAATATGAATAATAAGCAGAGTAAGTTATTTGAACCAGTAACTGAGTTAAAGGGTGTAGGGGCAAAGACAGCTACAGCTTTGGCCAGTCTTGGCATTAACACAATTTATGATTTACTATTTTATTTTCCTTTTAGATATGATGATTTAGAGACAATTCCTCTTGATCAAATTGAAGATGGGCAGAAAGTCCTATTAAAGGGAATGGTGGTAACAGATCCATTTGTTAGCCGATTTGGTTATCGAAAAACAAGGCTCAGCTTTAAAATGAAAATTGATCATGACATTATCATGGTCAATTTTTTTAATCAGCCCTGGTTAAAGGATAAAGTGGAATCAGGTAAGGAAGTTGCAGTATATGGGAAGTATCAAGTGGCCCGGCAGTCATTAAGTGGCTTTAAATTAGTAGCTGAAAAGAAAGATTCGGGTTTTGCTCCTATTTATTCTGTTAATCGTCATTTGAAGCAAAATAAGCTGCAAAAGTTAATTAATCTTGCTTTAGAGGAAGCTATAAATGAAGTTGGAGAAACAATCCCAGCTTCTATCAGAAAAAAATATCGCTTGCTTTCTGATCGCGTTTTGGTAGAAAAAATGCATCATCCCAAAAATGGAAATGAGGCAAAAATAGCACGCCGAAGTGCTATCTTTAGAGAATTTTTTCTTTTTCAAATGCAACTTGCTCAACTTCTTTCCCAAAGAAATGAAGACGCACCTGGAGTAGAAAAGAAATATGATTTAGCTGCTGTCAAAGAATTAATTGAAGAAATTCCATTTGAGTTATCTGATGATCAAAAAAAAGTGGTGAATGAAATCTTTGCTGATCTTCATTCTAAAAGACAAATGCGAAGACTATTGCAGGGAGATGTGGGTAGCGGTAAAACCGTAGTAGCGGTTTTTGCAATTTATGCAGCTATTACTGCAGGCTATCAGGCAGCTTTAATGGTTCCAACAGAAATTTTAGCTCAGCAGCATTTTGCTAAGATAGATGAATTGCTGAAGCCCTTAGGGGTTCGAGTTGCCTTATTGACGGGAGACACTAAGGATTTAGAAAAGAAAGAAATTTATCGTGAATTAGCTGATGGAACAATCAATGTTGTGATTGGTACTCATGCATTAATCCAAAAAGATGTTCATTTTAAAGATCTAGGCCTCGTTATAATTGATGAGCAACATAGATTTGGAGTAAATCAAAGAAACACCTTAATTAAAAAAGGTGAGGCACCTGATATACTGGCAATGACAGCCACCCCAATTCCTCGTACATTAGCCTTAACCGTATACGGAGATATGGCTGTTTCTGAAATTAGACACTTGCCAAAAGGGAGAAAGCCAGTAGTTTCGTCATGGGCAACCTCTAGCAAATTGAGAGAGGTGCTTGATTTAATGCGTTCACAGCTCGATAAAGGTTTTCAAATTTATGTTGTAACTCCTTTAATCAGTGAGTCAGAAAAAAGTGACTTAAAAAACGCTGAGGATTTACAAGCAAAAATTGCTCATTACTTTAAAGACGAAAATGTCGTTTTACTTCATGGTCAGATGAAAGGCGATCAGAAAAATGAAATTATGGATAGCTTTGCTGCGGGCAAGATTAATATTTTAGTTACTACAAGTGTAATTGAAGTTGGTGTTGATGTTCCGAATGCAAATATGATGGTGATCTTTAATGCTGATCGCTTTGGCTTAAGTCAATTGCATCAGTTGCGAGGGAGAATTGGCCGGGGGCAAACACAAAGTTTTTGTGTGTTTGTGAGTGATCCTAAAACAGAAATTGGTAAGAAACGGATGAACATTATTACCTCTACCAGTAACGGTTTTAAATTAGCAGAAGAAGATTTAAAACTACGGGGTGAAGGAGATGTTTTTGGAAAGGCTCAGTCTGGTTTGCCGCAGTTTCAAGTTGGCGATGTAGTAAATGACTATAATGCTTTAGTGACTGCTCAAAAAGAGGCTCGTAACCTAATTAAGTTTGACCCAGCTTTGGTTAATCCAAAAAATAAATTTTTACAAGAAGTGCTAAAATATAAGAAAGATTTGAATAATAATTAGAAATAACCGGAGTGAATATGAAAACAATTGCAATTGATGCTATGGGAGGAGAAAATGCTCCTAAGGCTATTGTTGATGCCGTATTAAAAGCAAAGCCAAAATTAAAAGATACAAAATTTGTTTTATTTGGGGATGAAGAAAAGATTAATAAACTAATTCCCACTGAGCAAAAAGATAGGATTGACGTTATTCCAACGAGTGAAGTTATTGTTGATAGTGATGAGCCAGTAAAAGCAATTAGACGTAAGAAAGATTCTTCAATGGTTGTTGCTGCTAACTATGTAAAGTCAGGAAAAGCAGACGCCTTATTTTCACTCGGAAATACGGGTGCGCTATTAGCTTGCGGGATTTTTATTATTGGCCGAATTAAAGGTGTGGAACGTCCAGCTTTAATGCCAACTCTTCCCAGTGCTAAAAGTGAGGACGGCTTTAATATTATTGATGTTGGTGCGAATGCACAAAGTAAGCCTGAATATTTAGTACAATGGGCACAAATGGCTAATTTTTATGCTCAAAAAATTAGAAATATTAAAAATCCAACGGTAGCTTTATTAAATAATGGTACAGAAGATGACAAAGGTGATCCGCTCCACCAAGAGGCTTACAAGCTTCTTAAAGCAACTGATCTTAATTTTATTGGTAATGCTGAAGGAAATGATTTAATGGAAGGTAAGGCTGATGTGATTGTAACAGATGGTTTTACTGGAAATGCCACTCTGAAGGCAATAGAAGGAACTGCAAGCGTAATTTTACGTCTGCTTAAGAATTCTTTGCTAAATAATGGCTTACGTCCCAAGGTAGGAGCTCTATTAGCAAAGCCAGGCCTTACAGCATTAAAGAAAAGATTTGATACTGCGAGATATGGGGGAGCAGTTTTACTTGGAGTGAATGCACCTGTTGTAAAGACGCATGGTAGATCGAATATTCGTCCTATTTACTATACCTTATTACAAATTGATAAGATGTTGAGTCAAGATCTAGTTGGAGAATATAAAAAATACTTTAGTGAATCTCGCTAGACTTTAATATAAAAATGCCTTAGAATTAAACTAAACTTTTTTGGAGGTTAAAAAATGACCGAAGAGGAAATTTTTAATAAAATTGCTGATATGATTTCAGAACGCTTTAGTATTGATCGTGATAAGATCACTAAAGATTTAAATTTTCAAAATGATTTAGATGCAGATTCAATTGATTTCGTTGAGTTAGTAATGGATCTAGAAGATACATTTGGAGCAGAGATTCCAGATGATGATGCGGAAAAATTACAAACTGTTGGTGAAGCAGTAAAATATATTCAGAGTCACCAAAATTAAAATTCTAATCATTGAAATTTCAGAAGATACTGTCATTTTTCATTTACTTTTATAAAAGTTGTTGAAATAGCAGTATCTTTTGTTTATAATAATGACATTAAATTGAAAATCTAATTGACTTTTAATAATGTCGTAAGGTTTGAGAGGAGAATGGCCTTTGGAAAAGCAAAGTGATCTTTTATTAGATATCGAACACTTGCATACCGCATATCGTTTACACGGTAAGTTTTATGATGCCGCTGATGACATTAACTTAACCTTGAAGCGAAATGAGATTTTGGCAGTTGTTGGAGAATCTGGTTGTGGTAAAAGTACAATTGCTTCAAGCATTATTGGTTTATACGACCACAAGAATACGAAAGTAACTGGCGATATTTTATACAATGAACTAAACTTAGTTAACTTAAATGAATCATTATTTAATAAAATTCGTGGTAATGATATTGGGATGATTTTCCAGGATCCATTAGCATCTCTTAATCCGTTGATGAAGGTTGGAGACCAAGTTGCTGAGACACTTTACTATCATACTGATATGGATGAAAAGGCTCGTCATGCACGCGTAATTGAACTCTTTAATCAAGTTGGGATGCCTCGTCCAGAAGAAATGTACGAGATGTACCCACATGAATTATCTGGTGGTTTACGTCAACGTGTCGTAATTGCGATCGCAATTGCATGTAAGCCAGAAATTATTATTGCTGATGAACCAACTACCGCTTTGGATGTTACTATTCAGGCACAAATCTTAGATTTACTTAAAGAAATTCAAAAAGAATCTCAGTCAGGGATTGTTTTAATTACACACGACTTAGGGGTTGTTGCTGAAACTGCTGATCAAGTAGCAGTTATGTATGCAGGACAAATTGTTGAAAAAGCTGATGTTAAAACAATTTTTGAAAATCCTCTTCATCCATATACACGTTCACTTTTACATTCTATGCCACAAACAGATGATGAAAGTGAAGATCTACATGTGATTCATGGAACAGTTCCTTCATTGATTAATATGCCAAGAACTGGGGATAGATTTGCAGCTAGAATTCCTTGGATTCCAGCTAGTGCTCATGAAGAGAACCCTAAGATTCATGAAGTTGAACCAGGACATTTTGTAAGATGTACTTGCTGGCAAAGCTTCCATTTCCAAGATGAAGAGAAGAAAGGATAGGAAATTATGGCCGATGAAATAATCGAAATAAAAGATTTAAAAGTTCACTATCCAATTCGTTCTGGATTTTGGAATAGAGTTACTGGATATGTCAAAGCCGTTGATGGGATTAATCTTTCAATTAAAGAAGGAGAAACCTACGGTCTAATTGGAGAATCAGGTTCCGGTAAATCAACTACTGGTAAAGCAATTGTTGGTGTAGAAAAAGTAACTAGCGGACAAATTTTGTATAAAGGTGTTGATGTTACTAAAGCATCAAATCGTAAAAAGCTTAACTACAATAAAGATGTTCAAATGATTTTCCAGGATTCAATGTCGAGTTTAAATCCTAGAAAACGAATTGAAGATATTATTGCTGAACCTATTAGAAACTTTGAAAACTTGACAACCGATGAAGAAAGAAAACGAGTTCAAGAACTACTAGATATTGTTGGTATGCCTAGTGATGCTATCTACAAATATCCACACGAATTCTCTGGTGGTCAACGTCAAAGAATTGGGGTGGCCCGTGCGGTAGCTACTAGACCTAAGTTGATCGTAGCAGATGAGCCAACCTCAGCTTTGGACTTATCTGTTCAAGCACAAGTTTTGAACTTTATGAAACATATTCAACAAGAATATAATATTGCCTATCTATTCATTTCACACGACTTGGGTGTTGTAAAGCATATGTCAGAAGATATTGCTATTATGCACCGTGGACGTTTTGTAGAAATTGGTAAACGTGATCAAATTTACAAGAATCCAATGCATATTTATACAAAGCGTCTACTTTCTGCAATTCCTGTTGTTGATGTTGAAAATAGAGAAAAACATAAGGAAGAGCGTCAACGTGTAGAACAAGAATTCTTACAAGATCAAGATAAATGGTATGAAAAAGATGGTCGAGTATTACCACTACAAAAAGTTGCTGATCGTCATTTTGTCGCTTTACCTAAAGATATGATTAAGCAAGAATTGAAGGAGGGAGAATAGGTATGTGGAAAACGGTTTTACGTCGAATCCTGATTATGATCCCCCAGTTACTTATCTTGAGTTTACTAGTCTTTATTTTGGCTAAAATGATGCCTGGTGACCCATTTACTGGACTGATTAATCCGAATTCAGACGCTAAGGAAATTGCAAGATTAAGACAAGAATATGGATTGAATGATCCAGTTTGGGTGCAATATACTCGCTGGCTTGGAAATATGTTCCATGGTGATTTAGGACAATCATATATTCAAAAAGTTCCAGTTACTTCTTTGATTTGGGATCGTGCAGTTAACACTTTCTGGTTGTCTTTAATGACTGTTGTCTTAACTTATTTAATTGCTATTCCATTAGGTGTTACTGCAGGTCGTCACCAAGATGAATGGCAAGATCATGGAGTACAAATTTTTAACTATATTACATTCGCAGTACCTCCATTTGTTTTCTACATTTTAGGTATTTGGCTATTCGGATTTACTTTAGGTTGGTTCCCAATCTCAGGGTCCGTTAGTGCAGATGTAAATCCAGGAACACTTGCTTATTTCTGGAGTAGAATTTATCACTTGATTTTGCCTTCAATTCTTTGTGCTTTAATCTCTACTACAGTTATTGTTCAATACTTAAGAACGGGAATTGTTGATAACAAGGTTGAAGATTATGTAAGAACTGCACGTAGTAAGGGTGTACCTGAAAATGTTGTTTTCAATAAACATATTTTAAGAAACTCACTTTTACCAATTGCTGCATTCTTTGGTAACACTATTACTGGTTTACTTTCAGGTTCGATGGTTATTGAATCAGTGTTTAGTTATCCTGGTATGGGTAAATTGTTCCTTGATTCTATTGCACAACGTGACTACGCAACTTTAACTGCCTTGATTTTATTATTTGGTGTGTTAACTTTAGTTGGTAATTTGTTATCTGATATTATCATGAGTATTATTGACCCAAGAATTCGGATTAAGTAGGGAGGAGTAGTAAATTATGGCTAAAGATAAAAATACATCGAAAAAAGATCAAAATGCTAAAACCTCTCTACCACCATCTGGATTTAAGATTATTGTACGTGAGGTTTGGCGTGATAAGGTAGCATTTGTTTCATTCTGTATTATTGTAGCTATCTTATTATTCACTTTTGTTGGTTCTTTATTCTTAAACAAGAATCAAGTAACAGAGATTAATATTGCAGAAGCATATTATGCCTGGGGTGAATCTGGTCACGTCTTTGGTACAGACGATGGTGGCCGTGATATCTTGAAGTTACTAATGATGGGTGGACGTAACTCTATTTTGATTGGTCTATCTGTTACTGTTCTTTGTGAAGGTGTCGGACTTTTAGTTGGTTTGTTCTCAGGTTACTTTGGTGGGGTAACTGACGCAGTTATCATGCGTATAGTTGATTTCATCCAAATCTTGCCTCAATTCCCAATCATTATTGTTTTAACTACTGTTATTCCTAACTACAATGCTTGGACTTTAGTATTATTGATTTCTATGTTTAATTGGACTTCAACTGCAAGATATTTCCGGGCGTTTGTTTTGTCACAGAGAGAGCGAGAATATGTTTTGGCTTCCAAGACTTCCGGTTCTTCTAACTTAACAATTATGTTCCGTGAAGTTTTGCCTAACATTACTTCAGCTTTGGTAATTGATGTCGTATTGATGATTGCCGGAAACATTGGTATTGAAACTACTTTATCCTTCTTGGGATATGGATTACCAACCACTACACCATCCCTTGGTACTTTAATTGGATTTGCTAATGACCCAGTTAACGTTACTACACGTCCATGGTTATGGATGCCCGCAACTATTTTGTTGTTGATTATTTCCTTGAGTATTAACTATGTTGGTCGTGCTCTTCAAAGAGCTGGGGATGCTCGTCAACGTGAAAATTAAATTTGATTATTTAAACATAAAAAAGCAACTCATAATTGAGTTGCTTTTTTTGCATGTCTTTGTATGAAAAACTAAAGAATGTAGGAGATATTGATATTGTAAATGGACATAAAATAAATTTTTTATGGTAAAAATAATAGGGACCAGACATTAATCTATCAATGTTCTATAGCAATTTACTCAAATATAAATTAAAAAACATTAAAAATAATTGAGTAAAAACATTGTATTATGAGTTTGATGATGATAGTATTAAATCATCAACTTGTCCCAAATAGATGGAGGAATATAACTATGAAGAAAGCCAAACTATTTGGAAGTTTAACTTTACTTTCTGGTGTTGCTTTAACATTAGCAGCATGTGGTAACAATTCAAATTCAAAAGTAGATAACCCAACTAAGAACTTTAAGTCAGCTACTCCAAAGAAAGCTGTTAAAAAGGGTGGTACAGTAAGTGTTGCACTTGAAACTGATACTCCAATTACTGGTATCTTTTCAAATGAGCTTTCAGATACTCAAAATGACTCTGATGCTATGGCACCTGCTAATGAAGCATTGTTTGATACTAATGATACTTATCAAATTAATGATAAAGGACCAGCCACTTTAAAATTAGATAACAATAATAAAACTGCCACTATTAAACTTAAGAATAATGTTAAATGGTCAGATGGAAAACCAGTAACGGCTAAAGATATTGAATATGCTTATGAAATTATTGCCAATAAAAAATCAAAATCTTCTCGTTACACAGATTCGCTTCAAAATATTGTTGGATTAAGTGAGTACCACGAAGGAAAGTCTGATACTATTTCAGGTATTGAAATGCCCGATGGTGAAAATGGAAAGACAGTTGTTATTCATTTCAAGGAAATGAAACCTGGTATGAAGTTTAGCGGAAACGGATACTTCTGGGAATATGCTGCCCCATATCACTACTTAAAAGATGTTCCATTTGATAAGTTACAATCTTCAGATAAAGTTAGAAAGAATCCTTTATTCTTTGGACCATATAAGATAAGTAAAGTTGTACGTGGGCAAGCCGTAACCTTTGTTCCTAATAAGTATTACTGGAGAGGTACACCAAAATTAAATAAAGTAACAATTCAAGTTTTGAACCCTAACTCAGCTTCTCAAGCCATCAAGAGTCATAAATATGACATTGCTGGTGTTGTTAACTCGCAGTGGAAGAACGTTGCTAATACTGAAAACGTTAATTGGATTGCCAATATTCCACTTTCATATAGTTACTTAGGCTTTAAAGTCGGTAAATGGGATTCTGCTAAGGGCGAAAACGTAATGGATAAGAATGCTAAAATGAACAATAAATCATTACGTCAAGCTATTGCTTACGGTATGAATATTTCTGCTGTAACCAAACGTTATACTAATGGTTTAACTTTCCATATTCCAACTTTAATTCCAGCACAATTTGGTAAATACTTCGACAAGAATGTTAAGGGTTACGATTACAATATTAAGAAGGGTAATGAAATTCTTGATAAAGCTGGATACAAGAAAAAAGGTAAGTACCGTGTTCAACCAAACGGCAAGCCTTTAACTATTCGTTTAGCTGCGACGACTGGTACTTCAACCCAAGAACCAATTATCCAAAACTATATCCAACAATGGAAGAAATTAGGCTTGAATGTTAAGTTAACTGGTGGTCGTTTGATGGAAATGAACTCCTTCTATGACAAGGTCCAAAATGATTCTAAAGACGTAGATATGTTCATGGGTGGATGGTCATTATCTTCAGAACCATCACCAAATGACCTGTACAGTGCAAAAGCATCATACAACTTTAGTCGTTTTGTAACTGCTAAGAACACTAAGTTACTTCAAGAAATGGATTCACAAAAGGCATTTAATACTAATTACCGTGTTAAAAAATTCCATGAATGGCAAAAGTATATGGATGATGAAGCTTATGTTGTTCCAGTTTCAAACAGCTATAATGTAAATGCTGTTAATAGTAAGATTACAGGTTACTCATTAAAACCATCAGCAGCAAACAGCTTATGGTACAATGTAGGAATTGCAAAATAATATTAGATAAATTTTTTCATAAAGATCGTCTTAAGTGACGGTCTTTTTTTATTTAAGTTGTTTTAATCGGTTTCAGTGCTAATATTAAATATATCAACTTGTCCAATGTTATTGGAGGAAAAATTAATGAAGAAAGGCAAATTAATTGGTACATTAACTTTGCTTTCAGGTGTAGCTCTAACTTTAGCAGCCTGTGGTAATAGTAATAGCAATAATACTAGTCATCCTAATTTCAAGGAGGCAACTCCTAAGAAGACAATTAAGGATGGTGGAAATGTCAGCGTTGCTGTAGTTACTGATACACCATTTACTGGTATTTTTAATGATGAATTGTCTACTAACAATACAGACTCAGAAGTAATGCAATATGGTGATGAATCATTATTTGCTACGAATAATACCTACAAATATGTTAAGGGCGGAGCAGCAGACATTAAAATTAATAAAGATGCCAAAACTGCAACAATTACTATTAATCCTAAAGTTAAGTGGTCTGATGGACAACCTTTAGTTGCAAAAGATTATGAATACGCCTATGAAATTATTGCAAATAAGGCAACACATTCTCAGCGTTATCCTTCAAGTTTAGCTAATCTTGAAGGATTAGAAGAATACCATGATGGAAAGTCCAATACTATTTCCGGTATTGAAATGCCAGACGGCGAAAATGGTCGTACAGTAGTGCTCCACTTTAAAGAAATGAAGCCAGGTATGACGCAAAGTGGTAATGGATATATTTGGGAAGCAGCAGCTCCATATCATTACTTAAAAGATGTTCCATTTGATAAACTTATTTCAAGCAATAAGATTCGTAAGAATCCATTGTTCTATGGTCCCTATAAAGTAAGTAAAGTGGTTCGTGGACAATCAGTTTCCTGGGTTCCAAATGAACATTACTATAAGGGTAAACCACACTTAAAGAAGATAACTGCTTCAGTAATTACTCCAGCTTCAGTTGCTCAATCAATTAAGAGTAATAAATTTGATGTAACGCAAGTAAGTAATTCTCAATGGCCAAATATTAAGGGTGCTAAAGGAGTAAACTTCATCGCTAATATTCCACTTGCATATAGTTACTTAGGCTTTAAGGTTGGTAAATGGGATGCAGCCAAAGGCGAAAATGTGATGAATAAGGACGCAAAGATGAATAATCGTTCTCTTCGTCAAGCTATCGCTTATGGTATGAATGTTGATCAAGTTTATAAGAGATATGCATCCGGTCTTTCATTTAGAATTCCAACTTTAATTCCAAAGCAATTTGGTGATTACTTCGATAAAGATGTTAAGGGTTATACTTATAACATTAAAAAAGGTAATGAACTATTAGATAAAGCAGGTTATAAGAAGAAGGGAACATACCGTGTTCAGCCAAATGGTAAGCCTTTAACTATTCACTTAGCTGCCATGAGTGGTAGTAAAGTTCAAGAACCAATCATTCAAAATTACATTCAACAATGGAAGAAAATGGGCTTGAACGTTAAGTTAACTGGTGGCCGTTTAATGGAAATGAATTCATTCTACGACAAGGTTCAAAATGATTCTAAAGATGTAGATATGTTCATTGGTGCATGGTCACTCTCTTCGGAACCGTCGCCTCAAGACTTATACGGCGCAAAGGCACCATTTAACTACAGTAGATTTGTCACTAAAGAAAACACGGACTTGTTAAACGATATTGATTCACAAAAGGCCTTTAATAATAGCTACAGAGTTAAGAAATTCCACCAATGGCAAGCTTACATGGATAAGGAAGCTTATGTTGTGCCAGTTGCTAATAGCTACAATATTTACGCAATTAACAATAAGTTGACTGGATATTCATTAGAGCCATCTAAGAGTATGGGTGGCGGATTCCCTAACTGGTACTACGTTGGCTATGCAAAATAAATAAAAATTATTTAAAAGTGCGACTTATAGTAGGTCACACTTTTTCTTTATCTTTTTTTAATAGGTTAAAATAGGTATAATTAAAGGGTTAAAGAAAGGAAGCAACTATGGTTTCAGTAGCTTTTAAACAAAATTTAAAGAAAAAATACGGAATAAAATTTAATAACGAAAAATTGCTTGAAGATGCCTTCACACATTCTTCTTATGCTAATGAGCATCCCGGGAGAAAGGACTATGAAAAATTAGAGTTTCTTGGCGATGCTGTTCTTGAATTGGCGGTATCCGATTATCTGTATCGTCATTTTCCTAGATTAAATGAAGGGGAATTAACAAGAATGCGATCTAACATTGTTAGAACAGAAGGATTTTCTGAATTTGCAATTGAATGTGGATTCCCAGAAGAAATTAATTTGGGTAAAGGAGAAGAAAAAGCTGGTGCTGGAAAGCGTAAGACACTTCTTGAAGATGTGTTTGAAGCTTTCAACGGTGCGCTCTTCTTGGATCAAGGAATGCCAGCAGTACAGCACTTCTTACATTTGACAGTTTATCCATTAATTGCTGAAGGAGATTTTAATGCCTCACGTGATTATAAAACTGAACTTCAGGAGCGTTTGCAGGTAAATGGACCAGTTAAGATTGAATACCGAGTAATAGATGAAAATGAATCAAAGCCATCTTTTAAAGTTCAGCTACTTGTAAATGGTGAAAAAGTTTCAGAGGGACAAGGACGTAATAAAAAAGCTGCTGAGCAGCAAGCAGCTCAAGCTGCATTAGATAAAAATAAATAAGAAAAGGTGAGTCTGTGCCACTACAACAATTAGTTTTAAATGGTTTTAAGTCTTTTGCTGATAAGACGACAATTAGATTTAATAATGGTATTACCGGCATCGTTGGTCCAAATGGTAGTGGAAAAAGCAACATTACTGAAGCAATTCGATGGGTAATGGGTGAAGGATCAGCCAAGTCTTTACGTGGTGAAAATATGAAAGATGTTATTTTCGCTGGTAGTCAAATGAGAGCTCCAATGAATCATGCTGAGGTTGAGTTGGTTTTTGATAATCGTGATCACCAACTTGCTTCTGATAATGATGAAGTGGTCGTAACGAGAAAGATTTTGCGTAATGGCGAAAGTGACTATCTTTTAAATCATCATCCAGTAAGATTGAAAGATGTTAGGACACTGTTCATTGAATCAGGGATGTCATCTGATAGCTTGGGCATAATTTCCCAGGGGAAGGTTGACGAGATTCTTAATTCTAAGCCACAGCAGCGTCGTGGAATTTTTGAAGAAGCTGCAGGGGTACTCCATTTTAAGCAGCAAAAGGAAATTGCACTCAAGCAATTAGACAAAACTAATGCCAATCTAATTAGAATTAATGATTTGGTTAAAGAATTGGAAGGTAGAATCGAGCCTTTACATGAGCAAAGTTCTCTAGCAAAAGAATATAAATTTCAGAAAGAACAGCTTGATCATAAGTTAAAACAACTTTTAGGTTTAGAGATTGAAAGTCTAAATGAAGAAAAGAAGGCGGTCGCTAAGAGGGCGGCAGCAAATCAAGGGATTTTAAATAAGCTTGATGACGAAGTTAAGCAATCCCAAGCTGATTTAGAAGAAAAACGTAAGCAATCAAATAAGCGACACGCTGAAAAAGATGAAAAGCAGCAAGAATTATTATCTTTAACACAAAAAATTGCAGCTTTGACTACTGATCTTCAAATGCATCAACAATCTCGAGAATATGATGTCGCTACTCAAAAAGAATACAGTGCACAATCTGGAGAACTAAAAGAGCGAAGAAAACATTTGTTGAACCAGCTTGCAGCTAATGAAAAAAATTTAAATAGCCAAAACCAAGTCCTTGCTAATTTTGTAAAGAAACAAAAGAATTTAAAGCAGGAACTTAAGCAAGGTCCTGAACAGTTAAATAATCAATTAGAAAAGGTTCGCTCTGATTATATTCAAACCTTGCAGGATCAAACGAGTAATAATAACGAGATTGTTTATTTAAAAAATGAATTAACTCGTAGTAAAAAATCAAATGATAATCGCCAGCAAGAAGTTGAAGAACAATTAGATGAAGCTCAAAAAGTTCTTACTCAGTTAAAAAAACAAGGGCAAGACCTTGTTTTAAAGAGAAAACAACTAAATGAAACTATTGCGACTCTTGATAGAAAAATTGCTGAAGAGAGTAAGCTTAAGGAGCAAAGCGAACAAGCTTACTTAAAGGTTAGAAATGATTTACAACAAATTTCTGCACAAGTAGAAGGCCTAAAGAAAATTAGAGATAGGCATGAAGGATACTATTATGGGGTTAAATATGTTTTAAACCATCAAAGTGATTTTCATGGAATTGTAGGGGTTATTGGTGAACTAATTTCTTTTCCAGCTGAACTAGAAGCAGCTTTGTCAACAGCTTTAGGTGGTGGCGTTCAAGATTTAGTTACTATTGATCAAAGTAGTGCTAGGGATGCCATTAATTTGTTAAAGCAAACTCGTACAGGTAGGGCTACTTTTTTACCTCTAGATGGCTTACGTCATAATGAGATTGCTGCGTCTACTTTAAAATCCTTACAAAGTATTGAGGGATTTAGAGGTGTAGCGGCAGACTTAGTAACATCAAAAACTGAGACTGATATTTCTAATGCTATTTCTTACCTTTTGGGAAATGTTTTAGTGGTAGATACTATTGATACGGCTTTGCGTGTTCAACGCAGAATTGGACGATATTATCGAATTGTGACGCTGGACGGAGATATTATTAGTCCTGGGGGAAGTATGACTGGTGGGACTAGAAATACAAGAAATAATTCTCCTCTGGCAACAAATGCTGAAATTGATAAATTAACATTGCAAATTAAGACAGGGAAGGTAGAGTTTACTAAACTACAAACAGCTCTAAACGAATTAGATCAAAAATTAACAGAGTTACAAACTGAGCTAGAAGCTAAAAATACTGATTTAACTACCTTAAATCAAAAAATTAGTGAGCAAGCTATTAAGTATGAAAATGAAGAAAAAGAAGTTCAAAGGCTTACTCAGTTAAATGATTTACAGCAAAAGGCCCAACTTGAGAAGAAACAAGAAGAGGCAGAACTTACTAGTCGTCTTGAAAAAGAACAGGCTAAAAAGAAGAGGCTTGAAAAAGTTGCTCAAACACAACGAGCAAAAATGGATCAATTAAAGACTGACTTGACTGATTTTGATGAAGCTTATCAAAAGTTACAGACAGAATTAAGTAACTTGAATTCTGACTTGGCAGTAGTAAAGAATAAATTGGAAAATATTACTACTAAGAAATCTGAATTAGAAGAACAACTAGAAAATACTAATTCAAGACTTAAGGATATTGAGGAAAAAATTAAGGCTTTGTCATTGTCTCAAAATGGACAAAGTGAGTCGGAAATTGAAGAGCAAGTTGCTAAACTAAGCAAGCAGAAAAAACAAATGCAAGAGTCTTTAGCTGAAATAAATAAAGATTTAGGTAAATTTGATGCTCAAATAAATAATCTTGATCAAGTTGCTACGAGAAATTATAATTTGCGTAAAAATACTGCTGCAGAACAAGAAGAGTATTCTGCAAGACTAGGAGAACTTAAGTCCCAAATTAATCAAAAACTTGGTATTTTAAGTGAAGAATATTCCTTAACTTTTGAAGCAGCCTTACAATTATCTGAAGGACAAAATACAACAGATTTGCGTAAGAAATTGGAACGTGAAGTTCATCTACACAAAATGTCTTTAGCAGATATTGGTGAAGTTAACCTGAACTCTATTGAAGAGTATGAAGATGTTAAAACGCGTTATGATTTCTTAAATGGTCAACAGACTGACTTGCTAAAGGCTAGAAAAGATATTGAAGAGTCAATGTCTAAACTAGATGATGAGGTAAAGAGTAGGTTTAGCGCAACTTTCCATCAAATAGAAAGAAGCTTTGCAAAGATTTTCCCAATTATGTTTGATGGGGGTCATGCTAGATTAGAGTTAACTGATCCAAAGAACTTACTTGAAACAGGAATTGAAATTATTGCTCAGCCGCCTGGTAAAAAGTCACAAAAGTTAACGCTTCTTTCTGGTGGGGAAAGGGCATTGACTGCAATTACTTTATTGTTTGCAATGCTTCAAGTTAATCCAGTACCATTCTGCATTCTGGACGAGGTAGAAGCAGCTTTAGATGAAACAAACGTTGATCGTTTTGCTCAGTTTTTGAATCATTATGATATGAAAACTCAATTTATTGTTATTACGCACCGTCGTGGAACTATGCAGAAAGCAGATAATTTGTATGGAATCGTAATGCAAGAATCAGGTATTTCAAAAGTCTTATCTGTATCGTTAAATGAAATTAAGAAAGAAGTGAATTAGTAGTGGGATTATTTGATAAAATCAAGAAATCTCTTTTTGGTCATAAAGAAGATGAAGAACAAGAAGAAAGTAAAAAAGAACTAACTGAAAATTCAAATGAAGAACTTCAAGAGCCTGCAGAAACCAATGAAGATGAAGATCTTCAAAAAAATGAAGAGGTTGTAGAGCCTAAGCCTGAAACTTCTGAAGATGAACGTAAAGAAGAAAATGAAGAAGTTGAGGAAACTCCAGGCTGGAGTGATGCTGGAACTGCTTTTGAAGAGAAACAGGATGAAGTTGAAGAATTTCAAGAAGATCAAAAAGCACCTGATTTAGAAAAAGAAAAGCCTGCAGAAACTGAATCTACTGAAGAGATTTCTGAAGAAGTAACTACAGAAGATGAACAGGAAAGATATGACAAAGGGTTAGAAAAAACCAATCATTCTTTTGGGGCCCGCCTAAATGCATTTTTTGCTAAATTTAGAACAGTCGATGAAAACTTTTTTGATGATCTTGAAGATTTATTAATTGAATCTGACGTTGGTTTTGAAACTGCTGAAGAATTAACTGATTCTTTACGAGATGAAGCCAAACTCCAAAATGCAAAAAGTCATGATGCCTTAAAGCAAGTAATAGTTGAAAAATTAGTTGATATTTATGATAAAGGTGGCGAAAGTGAAGATTCTAAATTAGCCGATGATCCTTCTGCAAAGCCTAATGTTTATCTTTTTGTTGGCGTTAATGGAGCTGGAAAAACAACAACCATTGGTAAATTAGCTAAGAGAATTAAAGACTCAGGCAAGTCTGTCATGATGGTAGCTGCCGATACTTTTAGAGCAGGTGCTGTAGAACAATTAGTGGAATGGGGTCGACGTGATGGTGTTGAAGTAATCACTGGCCCTGAAAAAGCCGACCCGGCTTCTGTAGTTTATGATGGTGTTAAAAAAGCTAAAGAGAGAGGAATCGATTTCTTATTAGTTGATACAGCTGGTCGTCTTCAAAATAAGGTCAATTTAATGAGCGAGCTTGATAAAATTAAGCGAACAATAAAGAAAATCTTGCCCGATCAACCAAATGAGGTTCTTTTAGTCCTTGATGGCTCAACAGGTCAAAATGCACTCTTACAAGCAAAAGACTTCGATAAAACTACTAAACTTACGGGTCTAGTTTTAACTAAGCTTGATGGCTCATCTAAGGGTGGAGTAGTACTAGCAATTCGAAATGAAATGGATTTACCAGTTAAATTAGTTGGTCTTGGAGAAAAAGTTGATGATTTGGCAAACTTTGATGCAGAAAAATTTGCAATCGGACTCTTCCAAGGATTAATCTAATAATAAGCAAAGTTACGATTAATATATAAGGAGTAAACAATGAAGCATTTAAGTGCATGTACAACTATTTTAGTGGGAAAAAACGCATCAATTGATGGATCAGTAATGATTTCACGTAATGACGATACTGCAGGTGCAATTACGCCACAAAAGTTTATTATTGAGCCAGCTGTTCATGGGGAAAAAGGACGTAAAATTAAATCTTGGCTTAATAAGTTTGAAATGGAACTTCCTGAAGATGCTCAAAGAGTTCCAGCAGTTCCAAATGTTGACTATAAAAAGTTAGGTTATTATGACGAAAGTGGTATTAACCAAAAGAATGTTGCTATGTCATGTACTGAATCAACTTATGGGAACGAAAGAACCTTAGCATTTGATCCATTAGTTAAAGATGGTTTAGATGAAGATTGTATGCAGACTGTAGTTTTGCCATATATTGATTCCGCAAGAGATGGTGTAAAACGTCTTGGTTCCTTAATTAAAAAATATGGTTCACCTGCTGGAAATTCAGTTTTGTTTGGTGACAAAGACGAAGTATGGTACATGGAAATCGTTACGGGACACCATTGGGTTGCTCAACGTATTCCAGATGATTGTTATGCAGCTACTGGTAACCGGGTTGCTATTCAACAAGTTAATTTTGATGATCCAGATAACTTTATGTGGAGTGAAGGGATTCAAGAATTCGTTGAAGAGCATCACTTAAATCCTGATCATGAAGGTTGGAATTTCCGTCATATTTTTGGAACTTATACTGAACAAGATCGTCACTACAACACTAGTCGTCAATGGTATATCCAAAAACTTTTCAATCCAGAAATTGAACAAGATCCTGAAGATCCAGATATTCCTTTCATTAGAAAAGCTTCTAAGAAATTAGCTAAAGAAGATATTGAATTTGCACTTGGTTCTCATTATCAAGATACTCCATTTGATCCATTTGGTCATGGAACAGAAGAAGAAAAGCATCGTTATCGTCCAATTGGTTTAAATAGAACTCAGAACTCACATATTTTGCAGATTAGAAGCGATGTTCCTGAAGAAATGGCTGGTATTATGTGGTTATGTATTGGTGGACCAACATTTACCCCATATATCCCATTCTTTGCTAATATGAACGAAACTGATCCATCCTTTAACAATACGTCAATGACTTATAATAAGGAAGATGCATGGTGGTACTATAAATCTCTTGCTGCTTTAGTTGAAAGTCATTATCCTCAATTTGTTCAACTTGATGCCAAATATCTTGAAGAATTGAATAGATACTACCGCGGTAGAGTTGAAGAAATTATTGAAAATGCTAAAGATTTAAGTGGTGAGGAATTAACCGACTACTTAACTCGTGAAAATCAAAAGACTGTTGCCCATACTAAGAAAGATAGTGAAGAATTAATGGGTCAAATGTTTACTGATGCGATTAAGATGTCTAAGTTAACATTTAAAATGGATCCAAATCTTTAATTAAAATATTTGCATATAAGAAGGTTAGGAAAAATTGCCTAACCTTCTTTTTTGAAATTAATTAAGCTAAAAGTCTCTTAAAACTACATAGCTATTATTTTAGAAATACATTTTTTTTGCTATACTGTTTCAAGGTGAGACAAATGGCTGAACTTGAAAAAAATGAAAGATTAGGCGACTTATTTGCCTACTACGGTCCATTATTAACAAAAGGACAACAAGAGTATTTTGAGGATTATTATTACAATGACCTTTCTTTAGGGGAAATTGCGGATAATCATCATGTCTCTCGACAAGCTGTTTATGATAATTTGAAACGAAGCAGCCGTGCTTTGGAAAAATATGAAGATAAACTTCATATGAAACGTGATTATACTCAAATAGAAGAAAAAATTACTGAAGCAGTATATGCCCTTGAACATGGCAAGATCAATCGAGCTCAGATTGAACTTTTGAAATTATTAAGACAAATGGGAGTAGAATAGTATGGCTTTTGAAAATTTAAGTGAAAGACTTCAAAAAGCATTAAAAAATTTAACTGGTAAAGGTAAGATCTCAGAAGCAGATATTAATGATGCTAGTCGTGAGATTCGATTAGCTTTACTAGAAGCGGACGTTAACTTTAAAGTTGTAAAAGACTTTATTAAAAAAATAAAAAAGGAAGCTTTAGGTAAAGAAGTCCAAGATAGTTTAAATCCAGGACAACAAATCATCAAAATTGTTGATGACGAGTTAACGAAAATGATGGGAGAAGAGGCTGTTTCTCTTAATAAATCTCCGCATATTCCAACAATCATTATGATGGTAGGTTTACAGGGTACTGGTAAAACTACTACTGTTGGTAAACTTGCAGACTACTTAATGAAGAATGAAAAAGCTCGTCCTTTGCTAATTGCAGGTGATATTTACCGTCCAGCTGCTATTGAGCAGTTAAAGCAAATTGGTCAACAATTAGACGTACCGGTTTATAGTGAAGATAACCAAGATGTAGCAGAAATTGTAAAGCATGGTCTTGAAGAAGCTGATAAAAATAAAAATGACTACGTCTTGATTGATACGGCTGGGCGTCTTGAAATTGATGAGCAATTGATGGATGAATTAAAGCGTGTCACTGAGGTTGCTCATCCTGATAATACTCTATTAGTTGTTGATGCAATGACAGGTCAAGCAGCTACACAAGTAGCAGAGGGGTTTAATGAGGACTTAGATCTGACTGGAATTGTTTTAACTAAGCTTGATGGTGATACTCGTGGTGGTGCCGCACTTTCTATTCGTGCTGTCACTGGCCTTCCAATTATCTTTACGGGTCAAGGTGAAAAATTAACTGATCTTTCTACTTTCCACCCTGATCGAATGGCTTCACGTATCTTAGGCATGGGTGATATGTTGACCTTAATTGAAAAGGCTCAGCAAGATTACGATGCTAAAGAAGCCGAAAAAATGGCTGAAAAGATGCGGGAGAATACTTTTGATTTTAATGACTTTATTGATCAAATGGAACAAGTTCAAAAAATGGGTCCTCTAGATCAAATCATTAAAATGATTCCTGGATTAGGTAATAATCCTGCTCTTAAAAATATTCAGATTCCGGAAAAGCAAATCGATCACATTAAGGCTATTGTTTATTCAATGACCCCAGAAGAGCGTGAAAATCCTGATATTCTTAATCCATCAAGAAGACGTAGAATTGCTGCCGGTTCGGGTAGATCGATCGCTGAAGTTAACCGAATGATTAAGCAATTTAAGCAATCAAAAGAAATGATGCAAAAGATGACTAAAGGTGATATGGGTGAATTGGCTAACTTACCAGGAATGAATTCACCAATGGGCAAGATGGCGATGAGATCAATGAATAAGCGCTTTAAGAAAAATAAGAAGAAACGGATGAAGAATATTAAACGCTATCGTTCAAAATAATTTTCAACTGTTAAGGAAAACCCCTTTACACATATTTTTCTATATGCTATATTATTTAAGTCAAGAAATTTAGGAGGAATTAATTAATGTCTGTTAAGATTCGTATGCGCCGTATGGGCTCAAAGAGAAAACCTTTTTACCGTATCGTAGTTGCTGATTCACGTATGCCACGTGATGGTCGTTTCATCGAAGAAGTTGGTTACTACAACCCACTTACTAACCCTGATGAAGTTAAGCTTGAAGAAGACAAGATTTTTGAATGGCTTGAAAAAGGTGCTCAACCATCAGATACTGTAAGAAGCTTACTTTCAAAAGCTGGTTTGATGACTAGATACCACGACGCAAAGTACGGTAAGTAATTTACTATTGCAATTAGAAGTTTGGGAAAGCTCTTCCCAAACTTTTTTATTTAGAAAGAATAAGTTCTATGACTGAATATTTTGAAGTTGGAAAGATATTGTCTCCTCATGGATTAAAAGGAGAAGTTAAGGTAAATGCAACAACTGATTTTCCAGAGGAAAGATTAGCTACAGGAAGTAGATTGTTTATTAAGAATAATAAGCAGTATGAAGAATTAATTGTAGAAAATACTCGACGCCATAAACAATTTTATTTAGTTAAATTTGAAAAGATTGATGATATTGATCAGGCTGAAAAAATTTGCAGTAAAGAATTATATGTAGCAGAAACAGATCAACAAGAATTACCTGAAGGTAGTTATTACTTTAAAGATATTTTAAATTGTCCCGTCTATGATGCTGAGACTGGAGAAAAGCTAGGAGTATTAGAAAACATTGAAACTCCAGGTGCTAATGATATTTGGGAGATAAAGCCAGAAAAAGGAAAGAGTTTTTGGATTCCAAATATTGAATCAGTAGTTAAAAAAGTTGATCTAGCCAATAAGAGAATAGAAGTAACTTTGCTTGAAGGATTACGAGATGAAAATTAATGTTTTAACCCTTTTTCCAGATATGTTTACTCCGTTGCAAGTATCAATGTTAGGAAGAGGTCTAGAAGACAAAAAATGGGAATTAAACTTAGTTAATTTCCGTGACTTTACTAGCGACGTACATCATCATGTGGATGATACTCCTTATGGAGGTGGAGCTGGGATGGTACTTCAAATTATGCCAATAAAAAAAGCCCTAGATTCTTTAACTAATAAAGGAAAGGTAATTATTACAGCTCCACAAGGAAAAACTTTCAATGAAAAAATGGCTCAAGATTGGTCAAAAGAAGAAAATTTAACTTTTATTTGTGGTCACTATGAAGGCTTTGATCAGAGAATCTATGACTTGGCTGATGAAACAGTTTCAATTGGTGATTACGTCCTTACTGGTGGAGAATTACCAACAATGAGTATGATTGATGCTACCGTTCGTCTCTTACCGGGAATTTTAGGGAATGCTGCTTCTCCAGTAGAAGAAAGTTTTTCACATGGTCTTTTAGAATATCCGCAATATACGCGTCCTGCTGATTTTGAAGGTAAGAAAGTCCCTGAAGTATTAACATCGGGTAATCACCAAAAAATTGCTGAGTGGCGTCATAAGGAGGCATTACGAGCAACATATCTCTATCGGCCTGATATGTTAGCTGACCGTAAGTTGACAGATGAAGAAAAGAGAATGCTTGAAGAAATTAAAAGTGAAAAAGAGAATTAGTATTTACAAGTATTTTTCTATTTGGTAAACTAGTCGTTGTGGCATAAGCCACTGATTTATGGGTATTCCGCTGGCACAAGGTGTTGATGAATGCCGTAGAAGGAGAGAAAATAATGGATCCATTAATTCAAGAATTAACTAAAGAACAATTACGCGATGATATGCCTGACTTCCGTGCAGGTGACACTGTTCGTGTTCACGTACGTGTTGTAGAAGGTACTCACGAACGTATTCAGATGTTCGAAGGTGTTGTAATTAAGCGTAAGGGTGCTGGTATCAGCGCAACTTACACTGTACGTAAGATGTCATCAGGTATTGGTGTTGAACGTACTTTCCCAGTAAATGACCCACGTGTTGCTAAGGTTGAAGTTCTTCGTCACGGTCGTGTACGTCGTGCTAAGCTTTACTACTTACGTGAACGTCACGGTAAAGCAGCTAGAATTGCTGAAAAGCGTCGCGGTTAATTCAGTTAATCAAGACAGTATTAAGCCATCTCGAAAGAGATGGCTTTTTTTATCGATAAAAAAAGAGTTTCAAAATAGAAACTCTTTTTGTTTAATAAAATGTAATGTGATTTAGTGGCCAGTAGCGCAGCTTTACTACTCCCACAATTTTACTTCGTGGAATTGTTCCAATATAGCGACTGTCTTTAGAAACGCTTCGATGGTCTCCCATTACAAAATATGTATTAGCAGGAACTTTATTAGTCTTTTGCATTTCTTTTAGTTGCTTTGAAGTATAAAATTGACGATAATTTTGAGTTTTGGCTAGAGAACTCAGAGTGAAATTTTGTGTATTGGTATATTTAGTACCTGAAATCCCGTCTTCTCCATTGTCAATTAATTTTTGACCAGTCTTTAACCATGGTTGACTAAGTTTTTTACCATTAATATAAATTTGATTATTTTTACTTACAATGGTATCTCCGGGTAACCCGATTACTCTCTTAATATATACGGCCCCAGGCTCATCAGGCGCATCAACAATTACAATGTCGCCTTCCTTAATCTTAGCATGTCTAAGAGCAATAACACGATCGTTATTTTCAAAAGTAGGTTGCATTGAAATTCCAGATACAGTTAAGTTGGCAAAAACATATTTATTTAGTACAAAAAAAATACCAAAAAATATGGCAGCTAGAATTAGTACCTGGAGAATCCACTGACCCCAGCTTTCAGATTGTTCTTGTTTTTTCAATTTTTTCACCTTATTTAATCTATTTCAACATAAAGTGTAACCCTAAATTATCATTTTGTCGATTAAACAAAAAAGATGAAAAATAATTTTAATTTATATAATTAAATGCGAGATAAAGGTCTTGAAGAAGTCGAAAATTTTAATTTAGCTTATAATGAAAACAACAAGAACAATCATAAGAAGGGAGTAAAAAAGATGCATGAGTATTCAGCTGGTAGTATTGTTTATCGTATTGAAAATAATAAAATAGAATTTTTACTTGTACAAAGTAGACTTAACCGAACTTGGGGCTTTCCGAAAGGGCATCTCGAGAAGGATGAAAATAATGTACAAGCTGCTCAAAGAGAGGTTTATGAAGAAGTGGGATTAAAGCCAGATTATGATTTTAATTTTGAGGAAAGTATTACTTATAAAATTGCCCGAGATCGATTAAAAACTGTAACATTGTTTTTGAGTAAATTTAATCCAGATCAAAAAATAAAGTTACAAAAAAGTGAAATTGGAGACTATAAATGGGCAACTTTAGCCGAAGCTAATTCTTGTTTGCATTATGAAGAACTGAAAGAACTATTGAAGAAGGCGCAGGAATATATTGAAAATGAAATATCCAGATAAACTCTTAGCTGAAGTTAAGGAAAGATCAAAGGGGATGAAATTAGAAGGAATAAATTTTGGTGCTGGCCCAGTTCATCCCAAGCTTATGATTGTAGGAGAAGCGCCAGGAAGAGAAGAGATAGAATCGCTGATTCCTTTTCATGGGGCATCTGGAAAAGAATTAATGAAATCCTTAGCATCAATTGGTCTTAAACGAGAAGATGTTTATATAACTAGTGCTGTTAGAAGCCGACCTTACAGTATTAAGCACACATTTAGTAAAAAAGAAAATAAAGAAGTAATCAAATATCCTAATCGAAAGCCGACTAAAAAGGAAATTTTGGCACATGCACCATTTTTAGATTATGAAATTAACTGTGTTAAACCTAAAATTATTGTAACAGTAGGTACGACCGCTCTAACTCGATTACTAGACGATAGATATGAAATAAGTAATGTGCACGGGAAAATTATTGAAAATACCCCAATTTTAGAATTAAACGATAAAAAAGATGGTTATATCTGGTCTAAAGAAAAGTATATCGTTGTACCCCAATATCATCCCGCAGCTGTTTTCTATAATAGAAAATTAACCGAAATAATTGCACAGGACTGGTTAAATATAAAACCGCTAATTAAATAGCAAAAAATGGTAGGAAGTCTCATTCCTACCATTTTTTAATCAATATTATTACGATATAAGCCTACAACTTTACCTAAAATTTGAACCACAGGTAAAATGATTGGATCCATTGTATCGTTTTCAGGCTGCAGACGGTAATAACCGTCTTCTTTGAAAAATCTTTTGACAGTTGCTTCGTTATCTTCAGTCATAGCGACAACAATTTCACCATTATTAGCACTAGATTGTTTACGAACAATGACATGATCACCATTTAAAATTCCTGCATTAATCATTGATTCGCCATGGACACGCAACATGAAAAGCTCGCCAGCGTCATTTTCGAGATCAGGAGGAAGAGGGAAATACTCATCGATGTCCTGAACGGCTAAGATAGGTTGACCAGCAGTAACTACGCCAACAACAGGAATGTCTTTTGGTTTAATGCCTAGGGCTTCGCGGCCTTTTTCAGTTACTTCGATTGCTCTTGGTTTAGTAGCATCTTTTAAAATATAGCCTTTCTTTTCTAGGCGTGCTAAGTGACCATGAACAGTTGAAGTAGAAGAAAGATCAACTGCGCTACAGATCTCCCGTACTGTGGGAGGAAAAGCTCGCTCTTCGACGGTATCGTAAATAAAACGTAAAATTTCTAATTGTTTATTTGCATGTGGTTCAGTCATAATTTTTTCTCCATTTACTTACTTATTAGTATTCTAACAAAAAAATATTATCTCGGCAAACAGGCGTTCTTAGCAGTTGAGTCTTTTTTTATTGGTATAATTAAGGTAAACTAACATTGTTTAGTGAGGTGTTTATTATGGATAAAAAAGAAGAAGAAAAATTAATTAAGCGAATCAATGAATTAACAAAAATTAGTAGAGAACGTGAGTTAACTCCTGATGAGTTAGAAGAACGTAAAAAATTAAGATCTGCTTTTCTAGAAAACTTCCGCGCTGGATTTAGACAACAATTAGAGGATACTGTCGTTATTGATAAAGATGGTAAAGAAGTAACTTCAGAAAAAGCTAAAGAGGCACAACGTCGTAAAGGATTAAGAAAAGATTAATAATTTACTTTAAAAAAAACTATTTTTTTGGTATGCTGAAAAAGTACATTAATTTCTGGAGGTTTTTGGGAAATGAATTTAGGTTTAGCAATTTTTCTTATTATTATCGCATTATTAATCGGTCTTATTGGCGGATTTTATGGTGCTCGCGCATACATGAAGAAGTATTTCCAAGACAATCCTCCTATTAGTGAAGATATGATTGCAGCTATGATGGCGCAAATGGGACAAAAACCATCTGCTAAGAAGCTTAATCAAGTTATGAATATGATGAAGCATCAACAACAAAAATAGTAGCTTACTTTACTAATATTTGGTAGTAGACAGAGGATCATATTCCTCTGTCTTTTTGTATGTGTATGTGGTGGGGTGAAAAATGAATATTTTTAGTAAATTAGGATGGTTTTTTAGGCAAGAAAAGAAAAGATATATTATTGGTATTAGTTTTTTAGCTTTAACTTCAATTGCCAATTTAGTCCCACCTAGAATTTTGGGACTGATGGCTGACCAGCTAGATAAAGGATCAATTAGCTGGGGTGAGTATGGTGCATTGATTCTAGCTGTCATTGCTGCAGCAATAGTTTTATATTTATTGCGCTACTTTTGGCGTAAGCAAATTTGGGGTGGAGCAGCAGAATTAGAAAGACAAATGAGATCCCGCTTATTCAAGCATTTTATGATAATGGATAAAACCTTTTATCAAAGGCACCGCACTGGGGATTTAATGGCACATGCGACTAATGATATTAATTCCATTCAAAATGTAGCTGGAGATGGAGTTTTGACTTTAGTTGACTCTTTGGTTACTGGTGGAACTACAATGATTGCGATGATTATTTTTACCGATTTTAGATTAACAATTATTGCCCTTTTACCACTTCCTTTTCTTGCTTTAGGTGCTTGGAAGTTAGGAGATAAGCTTCACTATAGTTTTGACAAATCACAAGCTGCATTTTCACGTTTAAATAATAAAACACAAGAATCAGTTTCTGGGATTAAAGTATTAAAAGCCTTTGGTGAAAGTGAGCAGGATTCGGCTGCTTTTAATAAAATGGTAGATGATACTATTCAAATCAATAAGAAAGTTTTTAAATGGGATTCAATGTTTGATCCATTAGGGACATTAATTATTGGAGCAACTTATGTAATTACGATTATCTATGGTGGACTACTGGTATCAAATCATACGTTATCAGTTGGTCAACTGGTTTCTTTTATTGCCTATATTTCTAATATGGTATGGCCAATGTTTGCAATTGGTTATTTATTTAATATTTTAGAGCGTGGATCAGCCTCTTATGATCGTGTTGAACGTCTATTATATGAAAAACCTCAAATTACTGATGAAAATGCTGATCAAAGCTTAACAGCTGCAGATATTCAAGGTGATTTAAAATATGAAATTAAATCCTTTGCCTATCCTGATGAAAAAGAGATACCAGTTTTGCAAAATATTAATTTTACATTAAAACCAGGACAAACATTAGGATTAGTAGGGAAAGTTGGATCTGGAAAGACCACTATTATTGAGCTTTTATTAAGAGAGTTTGATCAATACCAAGGAAAAATAAGCTTAGGGGGTCATGATATTAGAAATATCCCCTTAAAACTACTTTTAAGTGAAATTTCGTATGTTCCACAAAATAATTTCTTATTTTCTACCTCTATTGAAAAAAATATTGCTTTTTCTGATGAAAATGTAGAGAAGAATAAAATTGAATCTGCAGCTCAAAAAAGTGATTTACATGATGATATTTTACAAATGCCAGCTGGGTATAAAACATTGGTGGGTGAAAATGGAGTATCTTTGTCTGGGGGACAAAAACAAAGATTGTCAATTGCGCGAGCCTTGTTAAAAGAAAGTCCTATTTTGATATTAGATGATGCTCTTTCAGCGGTAGATGCAAAAACAGAGACCTCTATTTTGGATTCCCTTAAATCGGAAAGAAAAGGGAAGAAGACTTTAATTGCAGCCCATCGTTTGACCTCAGTAATGGACGCTGATCTTATCTTAGTGCTAAAAGAGGGTAAGATTGTTGAAAGAGGAAAACATGCTGACCTTTTAGCTCAAAATGGCTGGTATGCTGAAATGTGGCGTAAACAAGAATTACAAGCAAAGGTGGGTGAAGTAGATGGACAATAACGAAGAGAGTAAATCAGTTTGGTCTAAAGCAATTCCATTTAAAGAACAAGTTCAAATATTTAAGCGGATTTTAAAGTACGTAAAGCCTTTTAAAGTAGAATTGGGAGTTGCGATTTTTGGTGCTTTCTTAGTAAGTGTAATTAATATGCTTTTACCAAGGGGACTACAGTTTTTCTTGGATAATTATTTGATCAAACAAAAGGCAACGGTACAGATTATAATTTGGGCTGGACTATTATATGGAATCGGAACAATTATTAAGGCAATTCTTCAATTTGTATATCAATATTTATATGCACTTGGCGCTGAAAAAACACTTGAAAGTGTAAGAAAAGATTTATATCGAAAACTTCATAGTTTAGGAATGCGTTATTTTGACCAAACCCCAGCAGGTTCAATTGTCTCAAGAGTTACTAATGATACGATGACTTTAAGCGACTTTTTGGGTGTACTTTGTCAAGTAGTCATTGGAGTATTCTCGTTAGTAACTGCTTTTATAGCAATGTATGTAACCAATAAATTTGCGGCGTTAATTGTCTTGATGTTTTTACCAATTTTAGGTTTTATTTTCTGGATTTATACACAAAAGAGTTCCAGATTGTACCGTGCTTTTCGTGAACGGCTTAGTCGAATTAATACTAATTTAAATGAATCTATTGAGGGTGTTTCTCTAATTCAGCAATTTAAGCAGGAAAAAAGAATGACAAACCATTTTGAAAATGAGAATGGTACTTTGATGAGAACACGTTTTAACTTGATCCGAGTTAACTCACTTTTGTTATCACCAATGACCAGTTTGCTGTATTCATTGGCCCTTGCATTAGTGTTAATGTATTTTGGTTTTCCAATGCAAAAGACTTTTGTTCCTGCCGGAATTGTATATGCTTTTTCTCAATATGTACAACAATTTTTTAATCCTATTTCTACTATGATGGATCGAATGACTTCTTTTCAGGATGGAATTGTGGCAGGCAAACGTATTTTTAGAATTATGGATGAAAAAGAATACGAACCGCGACAAGAAAATGATGAAAGAGCAGTTATTTCGAAAGGAAAGATTGAATTTAAAAATGTCAGCTTTTCTTATGATGGAAAGAATGAAATCTTACATGATGTATCTTTTGTAGTTAATCCGGGTGAAACTTTAGGAATTGTTGGTCATACTGGATCAGGAAAGAGTTCAATTATCAATGTAATGATGAGATTTTATGAATTTGGTAGTGGGGAAGTACTTATTGATGGCATTGATATTAGGAAGTTTCCGAAGAAAGAATTACGTAAAAAACTAGGACTAGTTTTACAAGAACCCTTTATGTTCTATGGAGACATTTCTTCAAATATTCGCTTGTATAATGACAAAATTACAGATCAACAAATTAAAGATGCTGCTCAAACCGTCCAAGCAGATTCATTTATTGAAAAAATGCCAGGTAAATATCATGCAAAAGTGATTGAAGGTGGATCAGAACTTAGTCAAGGACAACGACAATTAATTTCATTTGCACGAACCTTAGTAACTGATCCTAAAATTTTAGTTCTAGATGAAGCAACGGCTAATGTTGATACAGAAACCGAAAATTTAATTCAAGAGGGATTAAAGAAGCTTCGTCAAGGAAGAACGACTTTGGCAATTGCGCACCGTCTTTCAACAATTGCAGATGCGAACCAGATTATTGTTTTGGATAAAGGAAGAATTGTTGAACGTGGTACACATGAGGAACTCTTGAAGAAGAAAGGGTACTACTACAATCTTTATAAGCTTCAACAAAATAGTGGTAAATAAAAAGCTCGATCGTTTAAGATCGAGCTTTTATTTGAATTATATTTATTTATCATTCAACATGTATTGACGAGTCATTGGTAAGGTTTTACCAGATGGGCCCTTTGTTAATAGATATTGAATAACATCAATGTTTCCTGATTCAAAGGAAGCGGCACATGCTTGAAGATACATATCCCACATTCTGACAAAGGGTTCGCCCATCATTCCTTCAACCTCTGAACGATGGGCATTAAAGTTTTTATCCCAAATTTCAAGAGTTCTTTGATAGTGGCGACGAAGCATTTCCATGTCAGCAATTTGTAAGTTAGCTTCTTCAATTCTTGAGACAATTTCTACTAGGCCAGGGATGTAGCCACCTGGGAAGATATATTTATTAATCCAAGCATTGGTAGCCCCGCCTTGTTGACGAGTAATACCATGAATTAAAGCAACACCGTGTGGCTTGAGATATTTAGCAACGTCTTTGAAATATTCTCCTAGGTTTTCTGAACCAACGTGCTCGAACATACCTACAGAAGTAACATAATCAAAATCACGATTACCTAATTCACGATAATCTTCAAGTAACACTTCAGCTTGATTTTCAAGACCCATGTCCTTGATCTTTTGGTTGACTAAATCAAATTGCTCTTGGCTTAAAGTAACTCCGGTAACTTTAAGTCCATATTCTTTAGCTGCAGTTAGCATTAAGGTTCCCCAGCCACACCCAATATCTAATAAAGTCTTGCCTGGTTTAGGATCTAATTTTTGAAGAATATGATGAACTTTAGCGATTTGAGCAGCTTCAAGATCATCTTTATTACCATTAGTGAAGTAAGCACATGAGTAAGTCATAGTTGGATCAAGCCATAGTTTATAAAAATCGTTACCGATATCATAGTGACTTTGAACATCTTCTTGACTTTGCTTCTCCGTATGCTTTTGCTTAGGTAAAAATTTTCTGAATTTTGAAGCACGCATAAACGATTCACTACTTTCATATGCCGCTTCAATTAATTTTTGGATACTTCCTTTAATTTCAAGGTCTTTATCCATATAAGCTTCACCTAAAGCCAAAGAGGCGTTACTTGTTATTTCTTTAAAAGGAATCTTTTTGTTAAAAATAACCTCCACTTCCGGTGTGCCATTTCCATAAATTTCTGATTTTCCATCCCAGTATGTAACTTTTACAGGGATATTAAATGAATGACTAAGCATCATTTTATACAAAGGTTTTTCTAACATTGTTGATTCTCCTTTTCTACACTAGACTATGTCATTTTAACACTAAAAATCTTGAATAATAAGAAATTTATTTTGCGATATAGTGAAAGTCGGGATTTTGTTCTTTATCTAACTTGTCCCAAGCTTCTTCCAATTGCTGGTATAGAGCAGGTGTAGTTTCTTTATTAATCTTTTCGCGGCGTGGAATGTAGATAGGCTCACCAAAACAAATGTCTAAAGATTTTCTTTTCAGGAAGCCTTTAAAGGTCAACGGTCCTTGATAAACCACGGGAACTAATGGCTTATTAGCCATTTTGGCAATAACAAATGCACCACTTTTAAGTTCTTCAGAATGGCGAGTTCCGGAAGGAAAAATAATCAAAGATAGGTCACCTTTGCGTAATCCTTTAACAGGAATTTTAATTGCAGAAGGTCCTGGATTATCTCGATCTACTGAAAAAGCATGTGCGTGCACTAAAATAAATCTCAAAATAGGATTTTTAAAAAGTTCTTTTTTTGCCATAAACATAAATTCCATTGGACTTGCAGCTAAGGCAAAAAGAATTGGTTCCCACCAAGTTCGATGAGGGGCTACTAAAATATAATTACCTTTCGGTATACGGTCTTTATGATGAACATGTAAATGTCCATTAAGTACCCAGACAATAAATCGGGCAATTGGGCGAATAATTTTATAAAACATGATCTTTCCTCCAATTTTATCTATAGTATTATACAATACAGCAAAGAATTTTTAGAAGGGTATAGAAAATGGATCTATTGAAACCTAATGAACGAATTGATTATATGTACAATGATGACCTACAAATCATCCAAGAAAAAGATGCGTTTTCTTTTTCTTTAGATACGCTTCTTCTTGGATATTTTGCACAAAATAAAATCCATGATAATTATAAAGTTGTTGATTTATGTAGTGGTAATGGAGCTGCTAGTATCTACATGTCCTATTTTAATCGGGCACATTATGATGCAGTTGAGATTCAGAAAGAAATAGCTGATCAGGCAAGACGAAGTATTAAATTGAATAAACTAGAAAATCGAATAGAAGTACATTGTCTGAATGCATTAGATGCTCCAAAGAAATTAGGTAAAGATAAGTATGATGTAGTAGTTGTTAATCCTCCTTATTTCAAAGTTCCTCAAGGTCATATTGTTAATCCTGATGAAAAAAAAGCCTTAGCAAGACATGAATTAGCCATTAATCTGGAGCAAATAATTAAAGTTTCAAGTGATATGCTCAAAATGAAAGGCAAAATGTTTATGGTTCATCGGCCTGAGCGTTTGGGTGAAATTATGCATTATTGCTTAGAGAATCAACTGAGTGTAAAGTGGGTGCAACCTTTTGTTTCTAAAAGAGATGCAGATGCCAATTTGGTAGTGGTAGAAGCCATTAGAAATACTGCTAGTGATGGATTAGTTTTGAGGGATGCAATTGTTGTACATAATCGAGATGGATCTTTCACGCCTGAAATAAAAAAAGTTATTGCTGAAAATAAGGAAGAAGGGCCTAAAAAAGAAAAATATTATTTTTACTGCTTATTGTGTAATGACGGAAGTTTCTATGGTGGTTTTACAAATGATTTAGCTCATCGATTAAAGATGCACAATGAAGGAAAAGGAGCTAAATACACAAAAACACGGCGACCAGTAAAAATGATATATCATGAAGAATTTGATGATAAAAAACTAGCCTTAAAGAGAGAATATTGGTTCAAACATCATTCAAGAAAATGGAAAGAAGAGTTTTTAAAAGAACATAATGTGAAATTTTAATTGCATTTATAAAATTAATTAGTTACAATGTTCAAGTATGCGTTTCGCATATTAATTTATATCACATCAAGAGCGATTAAATTCCTAGGTGCCAATTATTGGTCAGAATTTAATACGACCTCTTGAGAGGAATTAACCAGGAGGAATTTTTTATGACAGTTGTTACTATGAAGCAATTGCTTGAAGCAGGTGTCCACTTTGGTCACCAAACTAGAAGATGGGATCCAAAGATGGCTCCTTACATTTTCACTCAAAGAAACGGAATCTACATCATTGACTTGCAAAAGACTATTAAGATGTTAGATGACGCTTACAACTACGTTAAGGCAGTTGCTCAAGACGGTGGCGTATTCTTGTTCGTTGGTACTAAGAAACAAGCACAAGACGCTGTTAAAGAAGAAGCTACACGTGCAGGTCAATACTACGTTAACCAACGTTGGTTAGGTGGTACTTTGACTAACTGGACTACTATTCAAAGCCGTGTTAAGAGATTAAAGGAATTAAAACAAATGTCAGAAGATGGCACTTTCGACGTATTGCCAAAGAAGGAAGTTGCACTTTTGACTAAGGAAATGGAAAAACTTGAAAGATTCTTAGGTGGTATTGAAGATATGCCAAGAATCCCAGATGTTATGTTCGTTGTTGATCCTAAGAAAGAAAAGATCGCTGTTCACGAAGCAAACATTTTAGGTATCCCTGTAGTAGCTATGGTTGATACTAACACTGATCCAGATCCAATCGACGTTGTTATCCCAGCAAACGATGACGCAATTCGTGCAATTCGTCTGATTTCAGGTGCTATGGCTGATGCAATTATTGAAGGTAAGCAAGGCCAAGATGACAGCGAAGATGTTGAAAAAGAAATGGCTGATAAAGCAGCAGCTGAAGACGATGAAGAAGAATCCATCGAAGTAGTTGTTGAAAAATCAGAAGACTAATTTGTTTTTACTGTTAGTTCTGTAGGAGGACATATTAATGGCAAAAATTACTGCTCAATTAGTTAAAGAATTACGTGAACGTACTGGTGCAGGTGTTATGGACGCTAAGAAAGCACTAGTAGAAGTTGACGGTGACATGGATAAGGCAGTTCAATACCTTCGTGATAAAGGTATGGCAAAGGCTGCTAAGAAAGCTGACCGTGTTGCAGCTGAAGGTTTAACTGGCGTTTACGTTGATGGTAATGTTGCAGCTATTACTGAAGTTAACTCAGAAACTGACTTCGTTTCTTCAAACGATAAGTTTGTTAAATTAGTTAATGAAGCTACTAAAACTATTGCTGAAGGTAAGCCTGCTGACATGGAAGCAGCTGAAGAATTAAAGATGGCTGATGGTACTACTTTGGGTCAGTCATTTGTAGATGCAACTGCTACTATTGGTGAAAAGATCGTTTTACGTCGTTTTGCTTTAGAAGAAAAAACTGATGACCAAGAATTTGGTGCTTACCAACATAATGGTGGTCAAATTGGTGTTATCACTGTTTTAGAAGGTGCTGATGCAGCTACTGCTAAGCATTTAGCTATGCACATTGCTGCTATGAGTCCTAAAGTTATCTCACCTGATGAATTAGATGATGAATTCATTACTGATCAATTAGCTGTTATGAACCACAAGATTGATCAAGATAACGAAAGTCGTGCTTTGGTAAACAAGAAGCCATTGCCACACCTTGTTTATGGTTCAGAAAAACAATTAAGCGATGATGTTTTAGCTAAGGCTAAAGAAGACATTAAGGCTGAACTTAAAGAAGAAGGTAAGCCTGAAAAGATTTGGGATAAGATTATTCCTGGTAAGATGCAACGCTTTATTGATGATAATACTCAAGTTGATAAGCAATTTGCAGTTTTATCACAAAACTACATTATGGACGACAGCAAGACTGTTGGCGAATTCTTAAAGGAAAAGGGAGCTAAGTTAGTTGCTTTCCAACGTTACGAAGTTGGCGAAGGTATTGAAAAGAAGCAAGAAGACTTTGCTGCTGAAGTACGTGAACAAATGAAGTAATTATTTACTTAAAAATGGGAGTAACGCTTAGGCGTTGCTCCTTTTTTTCGGTACAATATATTGCAGTGATTTTATGGTAAAATGATAAAAGCAATGAGGAGGTAAATTTATGAGTCAAGTTAAGTACAAACGTATTATTTTAAAAGTTTCTGGTGAGGCTCTTGCTGGTGAAAAAGGCACTGGGATTAATCCAGAAGTTATCAAGCATTTAGCTGAAGAAATTAAATCTGTTCACGATCTAGGTGTTGAAATCGGTATTGTTTGTGGCGGTGGAAACATGTGGCGTGGTGAAACGGGTGCAAATCTAGGTATGGAAAGAGCTCAGGCAGACTACATGGGAATGCTAGCAACAATTATGAATGGTCTCGCTTTGCAAGATGGATTAGAAAACTTAGGGGTTCCAACACGAGTACAGACATCAATTGAGATGCGTCAAATTGCGGAGCCTTATATCCGTCGTAAAGCTGTTCGTCATCTAGAAAAGGGCCGTGTTGTTATTTTTGGTGGTGGTACCGGTAATCCTTACTTCTCAACCGATACTACTGCTGCCTTGAGAGCAGCCGAAATTAATGCAGATGTAATTTTGATGGCTAAAAACGGAGTTGATGGTGTTTATTCAGCTGATCCTAAAGTTGATCCAAATGCTAAGAAATACTCTGAATTGACTCAACTTGATTTGATTTCAAAGAACTTAAAAGTAATGGATAGCACAGCTAGTTCATTATCTATGGATAATGATATTCCGCTAGTTGTCTTTAATGTAAATAAGCCTGGTAACATCAAGAAAGTTGTTATGGGTGAAAATATTGGTACTGTAATCAAAGGTGATAAATAATGGCTAATGAAGTAATTGAAAAAGCAAAAGATAATATGAAAAAATCTATCGCTGTATTTCAAAAAGAATTAGGCGGTATTCGTGCGGGCGTTGCAAATGCAAGTTTATTGGATGGAATTAAGGTTAACTACTATGGTGTTCCAACTCCCCTTACACAAATGTCTAGTGTAAGTATTCCTGAAGCTCGTGTTTTAATGGTAACGCCTTACGATAAATCAACTTTGGATGATATTGAACATGCTATCTTAGCTTCTGATCTTGGAATTACTCCAGCTAATGATGGTACTGTAATTAGAATTGTTATTCCGCAATTAACTGGTGAACGTCGTCAAGAAATTGCTAAGCAAGTAGGCAAGCTTGCTGAAAAAGGTAAGATTGCTGTACGTAATGTGCGTCGAGATGCTATGGATACTTTGAAGCGTCAAGAAAAAGATGGCGATATTACTGAAGATGAACAACGTAGTTTAGAAAAACAAGTTCAAAAAGTAACTGATGATGCTACTAAAGAAATTGATAAATTAGCAGATCAAAAGAGTCAAGAAATTACTCAGGGTTAGTTTAGGACTTGATAAGATATGTCAGAATCAAAAAAACCACTTAATCATTTAGCCATAATTATGGATGGAAATGGTAGATGGGCAAAAAAGAGACATTTACCACGTTTTGTCGGCCATCGTCATGGTATGGACAATATTCGAAATATTGCTCTTGCAGCCAATGAATTAGGAATAAAAGTTTTAACACTTTATGCTTTTTCAACTGAAAATTGGGCTCGTCCGACTGACGAAGTAAATTATTTAATGCGTTTACCAATTGACTTTTTTGATAAGTTTATGCCGGAACTAATGGAAAATAACGTTCGGGTGAATATCATGGGATTTGTAGACGAACTACCTGAGAAGACATATTTAGTAACTCAAAAAGCTATGGCAGAAACAGCTAATAATACAGGGATGGTACTGAATTTTGCCTTTAACTATGGATCACGTAGAGAAATAACGGCTGGAGTGCAAGAAATTGCTCGTAAGGCAAAGGTCGGAGAAATTGATATTGATGATATTAATGAAAAAATGGTTTCAGATTATTTACTAACGCATTCTTTAGCTCCATATGAAGATCCTGATTTATTAATTAGAACATCCGGAGAAGAACGTTTATCAAATTTCTTATTGTGGCAAATGGCCTATACTGAATTTAGTTTTTCAGATAAATTATGGCCTGATTTTGATAAAACTGATTTAGAAGAATTAGTTAAAGATTATCAAGGACGTAATCGTCGTTTTGGAAAAGTATAATTTTAATTAGAACTGTAGAATTTTAAATGAAACAACGTGTAATAACAGCTATTGTAGCTTTAATTTTATTTATTCCGATTGTTTTAATGGGAGGCATTTGGATAGATGTCCTTGTTTGTGCGTTTGCGGCAGTTGGAATTAGCGAAATTTTTATTATGAAGAAACAAATTATTGTTTCTTGGGATTTTATCTTGGCCTTATTAGCTACCTTGACCATGGCAGTCCCCGATTCATTCTTTAAATTTTTACCTGCATTTTTAAATAAGCATGATATTTTTTATATCTTCGTAATGTTGATGCTGGTAAGAACGGTTTTGTCTAAGAATAAGGTTACCTTTGATGATGCCGGAGTCTATACTTTGGCTGCCTTATATATTGGGACTGGCTTTCACTTCATGGCCGCTATTAGAAATGCCCATCTTGGATTAGCAATTTTAGGTTATGTATTTGCAGTTGTTTGGTCAACTGATATTGCGGCTTATATGGTTGGACGTAAGATTGGAAAGCATAAATTGTGGCCAGTTATTAGTCCTAATAAAACATGGGAAGGATCTATTGGAGCAGTAATTTGTGCAGTAATTATCGCAGCAATTTATGTTACTCTAGTTCCTACTGGTAGAAATAATGCTATGATGATTATTCTAGCCTTCTTCTTATCGATTATTGGCCAGATTGGTGATTTAGTTGAGTCAGCTTATAAACGCTTTTATGGTGTGAAAGATTCAGGTAAGATCTTGCCTGGGCATGGGGGAATTTTAGATCGGTTTGATAGCATGCTTTTCGTTTTACCTGTTGTTGCATTTATGGGTATTTTATAGGAGAGCTATTGAATGAAAGGTATTTTAATCTTTCTAGTTATTTTTGGGATACTTGTTTTTGTTCATGAATTTGGGCATTTTATTGTTGCAAAAAAGTGTGGCATTTTAGTTCGTGAATTTTCAATTGGTATGGGACCAAAATTGTTTCAAAAGATGCGTGCGAAAACTACATATACCATTAGATGGCTACCTTTAGGGGGTTATGTACGCTTAGCTGGGCCTGATGATGCCGCAAAGATTGAGCCGGGTACTACAGTAGTATTGCAATTAGATGATCAAAATAAAGTTAAACGGATTGATGCATCAGGATCTCAAATGCCAATTGAAGGAATTCCAGTACAAGTCAATTCCGCTGATTTAGTAGATGCATTAACTATTCAAGGTTATGAGAACGGGGATGAGGATCAACTAAAAACTTATTCTGTTGATCATGATGCTACCATCATTGAACAAAATGGAACTGAATTGTTAATTGCACCACGCGATACACAATTTCAAGAGGCTAGTGTCGGTAAGAAATTAGCTACTAATTTTGCTGGTCCATTTATGAACATTGTCTTGGGATTTGTTGTATTTATCATTTGGTCATTAGCAGCTCCTGGAGCACCAACTACAACAGTTGGGAGTACCATAGCTCATCAACCTGCTCAAGTAGCTGGAATCAAGGCTAATGATGAAATTATTGGGATTAATAATAAAAAAATTAGTAATTTCAATCAAATTGCTAGTGAATTGGCTAAAAGTAAAGGCAAGACTGTTGAAGTAAAAGTAAAACGAAATAATAAGGTTAAAAATTTCTCAATAAAGCCAAAAGTTAATAAGATAGACGGCCAAAAAGTCTACCAACTCGGTTTTTATGGGAAAGCTGATAATAGTCTTGGAGCAAAAATAAGCCGTGGTTGGAATACAAGTATTAGTACAACTGGTTTAATCTTTAATGCCGTAGGCAACTTGTTTAAACATTTTAGTTTGAACAAGCTTTCTGGACCAGTAGGAATCTATTCTCAAACTGTTCAAGTTTCAAACATGGGCTTTACATACTTGTTAGCATTTTTAGCAATGATTTCTATTAATTTGGGAATTGTAAACTTAATCCCAATTCCCGGTTTAGACGGGGGAAAGTTATTGCTTAACCTGATTCAGCTCATTATTCGAAAACCAATTCCTGAAGATAAGGAAGCAATTGTAGATGTAATCGGTTTTGTCATTTTATTACTGTTGATCGTTGCAGTAACTGGAAATGATATTTATCGCTATTTTATTAAGTAAATTTTTGGAGGAATAAATGCGTCAATCAAAATTTTTTATGCCAACGTTAAAAGAGGCACCTTCTGATGCTGTAGCAAAAAGTCATCAATTAATGCTTAGAGGTGGCTATATCCGTCAAGTGACTGCCGGAGTTTATGCATACTTACCGTTAGGTTACCGCGTCCTACGCAAGGCAGAAAATATTATTGAAGAAGAAATGGATAATATTAATGTACCTGAAATGATCATGCCTCATCTCTTGCCTGCAACCCTTTGGCAAGAATCTGGTCGTTATAAAAAATATGGCGCAGAAATGTTTAAGCTTCAAGACCGACATGGACGTGAGAGTTTGCTTGGACCAACCCATGAGGAAACTTTTACTGAAATTGTTGCTAAGAACTTAAAGAGTTACAAGCAAATGCCACTTGCTTTATATCAAATCCAAACTAAATTCCGTGATGAAAATCGCCCACGTTTTGGCTTACTACGTGGTAGAGAATTTGTGATGCTCGATGGCTACAGTTTTGCAGCAACTTGTGAACAATTAGATAAACAATTTGATGATCAAAAATCTGCATATTTGAAGATCTTCAATCGTGCCGGTGTTACTGTTCACCCGGTTATTGCAGATTCAGGTACAATGGGTGGAAAGAATTCAACTGAATTTCAAGCTCCTGGTGCAATTGGTGAAGATACAATTGCTACTAATGAAAAAGGAACTTACGCTGCTAACCTTGAAATGGCTAAAAGTATTGATACTTTTAAACAAGAGGCAGAAGAAGCAAAAGAATTAGCTAAAGTAGCCACTCCAGGAATGGATACAATTGAAAAGTTAGCTGATTTTCTTAAAGTTCCTTCAACTAGAATTGTTAAGAGTATCTTGTACATCGCAGATGACCAAAAAGTCTTAGTTCTCATCCGGGGTGATAAGGAAATTAACGAAGTTAAATTAGGCCATATATTAGATGCAGACGAAGTTAGAACTGCAAATGCTGATGAATTAGTAGAAATTACTGGTTCAGAAAAAGGCGGCGTTGGACCGATTAACGCTGACTGGGCTGATAAGATTATTGCGGATGAAACAGTTAAAGGTCTATACAACGTAGTTGTAGGTGCAAATGAAACAGATTACCAATATCAAAACGCTAATTTAGATCGCGACTTTAAGGTTGATGAATTTGCTGATATTCGTACAGCAAACGAAGGCGAACCAGATCCAGTTGATCATTTGCCATTAAAATTTACGACTAGTATTGAAGTAGGTCATATTTTTAAATTAGGTACTTACTATACTGATACTATGGGTGCTGATTTCTTAGATAATAATGGTAAAGCTAAGCCAGTAATCATGGGCTCCTATGGAATTGGGGTAACCAGAATGCTTTCAGCTGCAGTGGAACAACACTTAACTGAAAATGGAATCGCATGGCCAAAAGAAATTGCTCCATTTGCCATTCATTTAATTCAAATGAAAATGAAGGATGAAACTCAAACTGAATTAGCTGAAAAACTTGAAAAAGAACTTTCAGCCAAGTATGATGTTTTATACGATGATAGAAATGAACGACCAGGTGTTAAATTTAATGATGCTGATTTAGTTGGAGCACCATTAAGAATTACAATCGGTCGAAAAGCAAAAGATGGTATTGTAGAAGTAAAGCGTCCAATGGATGAAAAGGCTACTGAAGTTAATATTTCTGATTTGGATGCTGTGATTACAAAAGAGTTAGGATAATTTTTGTGACAAAAAAGAACGAACTTTTCAAAAAACTATTAGATCAAATCAAGTTTCCTGATAAGTTTGAAGATAACGATATTGTCCAAAATGGTGAAATTGAAAACGTGGATGTATACGCTAATGAAAGAAAGTGGAAAATCCACGTTTTTTTTGATACACCATTAGATTTTGAAACTTATCGTTCTCTTAATGAACTTATTCATGAGACTTTTGAGCCGTTTGTAAATGTTGAATTATTAATTCAAACACGTGACGGAAGCAGTAAGAAACTACCTGCATACTGGACTTATGCTATTCAAAATTCAACTAACCTAAAACCAGCTGTTCGAGAATTTTTACAAGGACAAGCTCCTCATTTAGAAAAAGAAAAATGGCTAATTCCAACTCAAAATAAAGTAGTGAATGGCTTGCTTTCAGAACAAGTTTTAGCAGAACTAAATAAAGAATTCAGACGCTATGGCTTCTTTAATATTAAGTTTACAACGAAAGTTGATGAGACTAATATTGATGAAAATTTAAGAAGTCTAGAACAAGAGCAGGCTCAACATGAATCTGCCATGCAAGAATTTTATGAGAAACAGCCAGTAGAACCTAAGAAAAAGATGCCCGTTAAAAGTACAAGGATGGGTAATAAAAAGGTCGATAAAAAAGCTAAATTTATTCAAATTAAAGACTTGGAAGATGGCAGTGGAATCGTGGCTATTGAAGGCCATATTTTTAACACCGATATTCACGAATTGAAATCTGGAAGTGTAATTTTTACTGGTGAAATTACTGACTATACAGATTCAATTAGTTTTAAAAAATTTGTTTCTGACAAAGATCAAATTGATTATCTAAAGGGAATTAAGCCTGGTGTTTGGGCTAGAATGCAAGGTTATGCAGCTGATGATCAGTACCAACATGACGTTGTTTTTAATATTCGAAACTTAGAATTAATTGAACATAAGGGACGAGAAGAAAAGTATGAAGGAGAGAAAAAGCGTGTAGAATTGCATCTTCATACAAATATGAGTCAATTGGACGCAACTAGTACGGCTAGTGACTTTATCAAAACTGCGAAAAAATTTGGTCAAAAGGCAATTGCAATTACGGATCATGCAGATGTGCAATCTTTCCCAGAAGCTTATCATACTGGTGCAAGCGAAAAAATGAAAATTTTATATGGCTATGAGGCCAATATAATTGATGATCATGCTTTGCTTGTCCTTAATCCTACTGAAATGGATTATCGAGATCGTGAATATGTGATTTTCGACGTTGAAACAACAGGACTGTCTTCGGTTTACGATACCATTATTGAAATCGGTGCAGTAAAAATGAAAAATGGAGAAGTACTGGAAAGATTCGATGAGTTTATCAATCCACACCATCCCTTAAGTGACACAACGATTAACTTAACATCAATTACTGATGAAATGGTTGGTGCAGCTGATGATGAAAAAGATGTAATTAAGAAATTTAAAGACTTTTATGGTGATCGGCCTCTTTGTGGACATAATGTTCAATTTGATGTTGGGTTTGTAAATGCGGCTTTACGCCGTGCGGGTCTAGAAGAAATCACACAACCTGTTGTTGATACGCTTGAAGTTTCAAGGCTTTTGCATCCTGAACAAACTCGTCATACTCTTGATTCTTTAGCTAAAAAATACAATGTTGTCCTTGAACATCACCACCGCGCTAACCAAGATGCGGAAGCTACGGGATATTTAATGTTTAAATTGCTAGATGCTTTTAATGATCGTTTTCATGAAGCAGATTTAGGCAAAATGAACGACTATGCTAAATATGGTCAAGTTTATAAGCGAGCTAAGCCAAGTCATATGAGTGTTCTTGCTCTAAATCAAGAAGGGCTAAAAAATATGTACAAGCTTGTTTCGCTTGCAAGTACTAAATATTTCTATCGTATTCCACGTACGCCAAAGTCAGAATTAAGAAAATATCGTAAAGGTTTATTATTTGGTAGTGGCTGCTGGCAAGGCGATGTATTCATTTCAATGATGCAAAAGGGATATGATGAAGCCCGTGAAAAAGCACGTTTTTATGATTATCTTGAAGTCCAACCGCCAGCTGCTTATCAAACCTTAATTGAAGATGATCTGATTAAAGATGAAGATGAGCTGCATGAAATTATTCAAAATATTTATAAATTAGGTAAAGAACTAAATAAACCAGTCGTAGCTACCAGTGACTCGCACTATGTTGAGCCGCATGAAGCAATTTATCGTAAAATTTTATTAGCGGCTCAAAAGGGAAATCCTAATCGAAATAAGAATTTACCGGATTTACATTTTTATTCAACGCAGGAAATGCTTGATGCATTTAGCTTTTTGGGTGAAGATGTAGCTAAAGAAATTGTAATTGATAATACCAATAAATTAGCCGATCAAATTGAGGAAATTGCTCCTATTAAAAGTGGACTATATCCACCACATATTGAAAATGCGGATCAAGAAATGAAGGATTTAACCTATAATAAAGCCTACGAATTATATGGAAAACCTTTACCAAAGATTGTAGAAGACAGAATTGAACTTGAATTGAATTCTATTATTTCAAATGGATACGCAGTTATTTACTTAATTTCTCAAAGGCTTGTTGCCAAATCAAATAAAGACGGATATTTAGTAGGGTCACGTGGGTCAGTTGGTTCTAGTTTAGTAGCGACGATGTCTGGAATTACGGAAGTAAATCCTTTGGCTCCTCACTATCGTTGTCCGAATTGTAAGTATTCTAAATTCTTTGAGAATGGAGAATATGGGTCAGGCTATGACTTACCGGACAAAGAGTGTCCAAAATGTGGAACTCCATTAGTTAAAGATGGGCAAGATATCCCGTTTGCTACTTTCTTAGGATTCCATGGAGACAAGGTGCCGGATATCGATTTAAACTTCTCTGGAGACTATCAACCAGTAGCTCATAACTACATTCGAGTTATGTTTGGTCCAGACAATTCATTTAGAGCAGGGACTATTGCGACCGTTGCTGATAAGACTGCTTATGGGTATGTTAAGCATTATGAAGATGAAAATGAACTACATTTAAGAAATGCCGAGCTTGATCGTCTAGCAGCCGGTGCTTCTGGAGTAAAAAGAACAACTGGACAACACCCAGCAGGTATTGTTGTAGTACCCGATGACATGGATATTTATGACTTTACTCCAGTCCAGTATCCAGCAGATGATTTAAGTGCGGCTTGGCTTACAACTCACTTTGATTTCCATTCTATCCATGATAATATTTTGAAATTTGATATTCTTGGTCACGATGATCCTACCATGATCAGAATGCTACAGGATCTATCCGGAGTTGATCCGTTAACTATTCCTCCTGATGATCCTGGAGTAATGTCTCTCTTCTCAAGTCCTGAAATTTTAGGTGTTACCCCTGAACAAATCCAATCAAAGACGGGAACACTAGGTGTACCAGAATTCGGTACAAAGTTTGTTAGAGGGATGCTTGAAGAAACAAAACCAACTACTTTCTCAGAATTATTGCAAATTTCCGGCTTATCTCACGGTACTGATGTATGGTTAGGAAATGCAGAAGACTTAATTAATAATGGGACCTGTAAGTTGAAGAATGTGATTGGTTGTCGTGATAACATCATGATGGACTTGATTCACTGGGGTGTAAAACCAGAAGTTGCTTTCTTTACTATGGAATCTGTACGACATGGTAGAGGAATTAGTGATGAAAATATGGAAATCTTGAAAAAGAACGATAAGATTCCTGATTGGTACATTCCTTCATGTCTCAAGATTAAGTATATGTTCCCTAAAGCGCACGCTACAGCTTATATCTTAATGGCACTTAGAATTGCTTGGTTTAAAGTTTATTATCCAGTAATTTATTATGCTTCTTACTTCTCTGTTCGTGCTGACTTGTTTGATTTGGTAGCAATGAGTCATGGCAAGAATACTGTTAAAGCTGCAATGAAAGAAATTCAGGATAAGGGAATGGACGTTTCTGCAAAAGACAAATCATTACTTACTGTACTTGAAATTGCAAATGAATGTTTGGAGCGTGGAATAAAGATTAAGATGGTAGATGTAAACGAATCTGAAGCCACAGACTTTAAGATTATTGATGATCATACTATCTTGGCACCATTTAATGCTGTTCCTGGGTTAGGTGATAATGCTGCAAAGCAAATTGTGGCTGCACGGGCGGAGCAGAAATTCCTTTCCAAAGAAGATCTTGCAACTCGCGGTAAGGTATCTCAAACAATTATGGATTATTTTGAAAACAATGGTGTTCTTGAAGGGATGCCAGATCAGAATCAATTATCACTATTTTAGTGGGATAATTTACAAATTGCAGTAAATATGCTATTCTAAGAACGAAGTTCGAATAGCAAATTCGAGTGAGCAGTAATGCTCACTCTTTTTATTACGGAGGAAGAGATTTGACAAAAGTTACCGAATTGGTGGCAGACGTAGTTACGCCTTTAGCCGAAGCAAGAGGCGATGAACTGGTCGATGTTGAATATGTAAAGGAAAAGGAGCAATATTATCTTCGCATTTATGTTGATCGTCGACCAGGCGGAATTGATATTGAAGAGATCGCAAATTTAAGTGAATTGGTATCGGAAAAACTAGATGAATTAGATCCTGATCCTTTTCCTGAACCGTATATTTTAGAGCTTTCATCTCCTGGTTTAGAACGTCCAATTAAGAATGAAAAAGATTGGGAACGTGCCAAGGGATCCTACATTCATGTTAGTCTTTATCAAAAAATTGATGGTGAAAAGACTTTTGAAGGTACTTTAAAAGATCTCAATCAAGATCAGATCGTCTTAGAAGTAAAGATCAAAACACGACGCAAGGACATCACAATCCCTAGAAAGGTGATTGCTTCTAGTCGTTTTGCGGTTGAATTTTAGAAAGGATGATCAAAAACTTATGTCTAAAGAAATGGTGGAAGCCTTTGCAACCTTAGAAAAAGAAAAAGGCATTAAACAAGAAGTTATTGTTGATGCGATTAAGGCTGCTTTAGTAGCTGCATACAAGAAAAATTATAACCAAGCTCAAAATGTAGAAGTTGTTTTTGATGAAAAGAAAGGCAACTTCAAAGTTAATGCAATTAAGACTGTCGTTGATGAAGTTCAAGATAGTCGTCTCGAAGTAAGTTTGAAAGATGCTCTTGAAATTAACCGTGCTTACGAAGTTGGTGACGAAATTCGTTTTGAAGTAACTCCTAAAGACTTCGGACGTTTAGCTGCTCAAACTGCTAAGCAAGTTATTATGCAACGTTTACGCGAAGCTGAAAGAGAACATATTATTAGCGAGTACTCTCAATATAAAGATGAAATTGTTACTGGTACAGTTGAAAGACGTGACAATCGCTTCGTTTATGTGAAGATTGGAAATGTAGAAGCTGTAATGCCACATAATGATCAACTACCCGGTGAAACTTATAATCCTCAAGATAAAGTTCGTGTCTTAGTGACTAGAGTAGGGTCTGATTCAAAGGGAGCTCAAATTACAGTTTCTAGAACTGCACCTGACTTGGTAAAGCGTCTTTTTGAGCAAGAAGTACCAGAAGTTTACGATGGAACTGTTGAAATTGTATCTATTGCTCGTGAAGCAGGAGATAGAACGAAGATTGCAGTTAAAAGTAATGATTCTGATATTGATCCAGTTGGTACTTTAGTTGGACCAAAGGGAGCTCGTGTTCAAAATATCGTTAATGAATTGGGTGGAGAAAATATTGATGTTGTAAAATATGAAGATAATCCATCTGATTTTATTGCCAATGCTTTGAATCCAGCAGAAGTAATTGCAGTTCAATTTAGCGGGGATGAAGATGATAAGAGTGCTTTGGTAATTGTACCTGATTACCAATTATCATTGGCCATTGGTAAACGTGGTCAAAATGTACGTCTTGCTGCTCGCTTAACTGGCTATAAGATTGACATTAAGCCTGAATCACAAGTTGAATTTGTTGATTCTGAAAGTGATGATGTTGAAGCAGATCAAGAGACTACAAATGATAATGTCTCAAATGAAGAAACACCAGAATCTATTGCTGAACAAATTGAAGACGATCCAAGTGATAAGTTTCCAAATGGAGAAGACGTTAATTCAGCATTAAATGATGATGCAGATAAAGATGAGGAATAGGTGACTTTCTTTGAAGAAAAGAAAAATTCCAATGCGTAAGGACTTATTAACAAATACTATGCAACCTAAAAAAGAATTGGTTAGAGTAGTTGTTGACAAGGATAAAAATATTTCGGTTGATCCGACTGGAAAAAAATCAGGTAGAGGAGCTTATGTATCCTTAGAACCTGATAAAATTGCTGAAGCACAAAAAAATCAAGTTTTAGAAAAAAGCTTAGGTGTTAAAGTTTCAGCTGATTTTTATGATGATCTTTATGCATATGTTGATCATCAAAAAGCAAGAAAAGAATTGTTTGGTGATAAATAATTTTGCAAAACAAACAAAAAATTTTAAATTTACTTGGATTAGCGCAAAAAGCTGGAAAATTAGCAACTGGGTTTGATGCAGTAAAAATATCTTTAAGCAAAAATCAAGCAAAGTTGATTTTTATTGGAAATGATGTAAGTCAGAACACTAAAGATAAACTGAACTTCCTTATAAGAAAAAAAGATGTCAAACTAGTGGAATCTTTTTCTAGTGCTGAAATAACGCAGGCCCTTGGAAAAGAAAGAAAATTAGTTTCTGTTACAGATTCCGGTTTCAGCAAAGCAATGATAAAGAATTTAAACGAAGGAGTGTGATTTGATGGCTAAAAAACGTATTTATGAAGTAGCGAAAGAATTAGACATTGAAAACAAAATTGTTGTAAAAAAGGCACAAGATTTGGGTTTTGATGTAAAAAGCCACATGTCCTCCCTAGATGATAAGCAAGTTTCTAAGTTAGTAGATAGTTTTAAGTCTACTAATACTACGCCATCTACTGAAAAGGATTCTAAAAATTCAAGTCGTAACGAAAAAGCTAAAATAAAGGTTTCTGTCGGTGCAATTCGTCGTCGCGATAATAAAAATGACCATGATAATCGTCATGGAAACAATAAGCACAGAAATAATAACTTTAAGAAACAACAAAATGATCGTCGTGCTAAGGAAGATAAGAAGGCAACTTCTGCTAAACCAGCAGCACGTGATTTATTAAATAAATTCAAGAAAAAACAAAGAGCTGAAGCTAGTGAATTGAACGCTCAGACTGAAGCTTCCCGCCGTAAATGGCATCAAGAACAAAATCCTCAAAGATCAAAGGTTAAAAAAGTGGAAAATACTCGTAAGCCAAAAGAAGAAAAACTCGAAGGAGCTGCAGCTGTAAAAGCTCGTGTTCAAGCTTCACAAAAACCAGTTGGTCCAAAGATTATTAAACCATCGCCGGCTAGAAATAAGGCTAAGAGACCTACTGTAAAAAAGGTAGAACCTATCGCTCCAGTTGTACCTGCTCCTCAAAAAGAAGAAACAAAGCCAACTCGTAAGAAAGACTTTACTCGTAAGAAACGTGAAGTGCCAGATTATGAACGTGAAAGAAGTGAACATTCAGATAAGGCACGTCGTCGTAGAAATAAAAAGAACAAGCGTATCAACCAAAGTAAAGAAGTTAAGAAGCAACCAACTCAAAGAAAGGAACGTCCATTGCCAGAAACATTAGTTTATGAAGAAGGCATGAATGCTCAAGATTTAGGGAAACTTCTTCATAGAGAGCCTGCAGAAATTGTTAAGAAGCTATTTATGTTAGGTGTTATGACTAACCAAAACCAATCTTTAGATAAGGATACTATTGAGCTTTTAGCAGCTGAATATGGTATTGAAGCTGAAGAAAAAGTGCATGAAGATATTTCTGATATTGATACTTTATACACTAAGAAAATGGAAGAATCTAAAGCTTCTAAGCATCAAGAAAAACGTCCACCAGTTGTAACAATTATGGGTCACGTTGACCACGGTAAGACTACTTTACTTGATAGATTACGTCATACTAACGTATCTGAACATGAAGCCGGTGGTATTACGCAGAGAATCGGTGCTTACCAAGTAAGAATTGATGATCGTTTAATTACTTTCTTGGATACTCCAGGACATGCTGCTTTCTCAAATATGCGTGCACGTGGTGCTGAAATTACCGATATCGTTATCTTAGTAGTTGCAGCTGATGATGGTGTAATGCCACAAACAATTGAAGCTATTGACCATGCTAAGAGTGCTGGTGTTCCGATTATTGTTGCTGTAAACAAGATCGATAAGCCAGGTGCAAATCCTGATCATGTTATGGAACAGCTTATGAAATATGGTTTAGTTCCTGAAGATTGGGGTGGCGATACAATCTTTGTTAAGATCTCTGCTAAGACTGGTAAAAATGTTGAAGAGCTCTTGCAAATGATTCTACTGCAAGCTGATGTTATGGAACTTAAGGCTGATCCAGATCAAAAGGCAATTGGTACTGTAATTGAAGCTCGCCTTGATAAAGGTCGTGGTTCAGTAGCTGACATTTTAGTTCAACAAGGTACTTTAAAGGTTGGTGACCCAATTGTTGTTGGTGATACATTTGGCCGTGTGCGTGTTATGACTAATGATAAGGGTCGGAGAGTGAAGAAGGCTACGCCATCTACTCCTGTAGAAATTACCGGGCTAAATGATGTTCCAGAAGCAGCTGATAAATTAGTTGTCTTTGATGATGAAAAGACAGCTAGAAGCGTTGGTGAACAACGTGCCAAGAATGCCTTAGAAAAACAACGTGAAAATGTCCAACATGTCACTTTGGATAACTTGTTTGATACAATGAAGAAAGAGAACATGAAGGAAGTTGACATTGTTCTTAAGGCGGATGTTCAAGGTTCAGCAGAAGCATTGCAACAATCTCTTGAAAAGATTGAAGTTGAAGGTGTAAAAGTTAACATTATTCACTCTGGTGTTGGTGCCATTAATGAATCTGATGTTACTTTAGCTGGTGCTTCAAATGCATTTATTGTTGGTTTCAATGTTCGCCCAACTAATACTGCTAAAAGTCAAGCAGATTCTGAAGGTGTAGATATTCGTCTATATAACATTATTTACAAGGTTATGGATGATGTAGAAGCGGCAATGAAGGGTATGCTTGAACCTACATACGAAGAAAAAGTTACTGGTAACCTAACTGTTCGTGAAACTTGGAAGGTATCTAAGATTGGTACAATTGCTGGTGCCTTTGTTGATAACGGTTATGTTACTAGAGACTCAGGTATTCGTGTAATTCGTGATGGTATTGTTAAGTATGATGGAAAAGTTGCATCTCTAAAGCGTTTCAAGGATGATGTTAAGGAAGTTAAGCAAGGATTTGATTGTGGTATCACAATTGAAAACTTCAATGACATTAAAGTTGACGATCAACTTGAAGCCTACGAGATGCAAGAGGTACCTGTTAAATAGGCATCTTTTTTCACAAAAAGGAGCTTAATTATGAAACATAGAATTGGTCGTGTAGAAGGCGAAATTTTACGTGA
>NZ_CARBVX010000009.1 GCF_948948975.1 uncultured Lactobacillus sp.
CAATAATCTTATGAAAAGAAAGCAATTAATTTTATATTTTATTTGTTTAACATTGGTAATTGAACTTTATAATTTTCTAATTGCCCCATATATTTCAAATTTGCTTTTGAATATTATATTAAGCGGAATATGCGGAGGACTAATTACTTTAGTAGTTTATAAATTGAGCAAATAGAAAAGTTTTTAATTTAGTAGTAGATTTTTTGCTTATTATAAAATTTATTTCATTTTTATAGTTCAAATTTAATCTAGCTACCATTAAGGATTTTTTGGAATACTGAAATCTTATGAAAGTACGAGAAACTATTATGAAAAAAGGTATTGTTACAACTCTTTTTTATAAATATGATATAACAACAACTTTTGTGTTACTGGCTTTATTAAATCTTGGATCACCGTGGGGAAATTTTTCTTACCGTATGGTTATGGTTCTAATGAACATTGTTGTTGGAGCTAGTATGGAATATTTAGTTAATAGGTTTTCTTCAACAAGACGCCCATTGTTTAAAGGGATGGTAGCTTTAATTTTACTTTTTATAAATATAATTTGGATTTTAGTTACGGTCATCTAGTCAAGTATTGAAAGATATATGTAACCCTCTAGATTTCATCCGTTTCGGGCAAGTCTACCCTCGTCGCTTCAGCCGGCTAAAGCCGTCTTCCGTATCGTCTCGGAATAGCTAGATCCTCCACTACTGGACTTGAGAGGGCAAAATCATATATATAATTAAAATAGGATGTTTTCAAATTCTTAAACAAATAACATACTACAGAAAATTTTGTAAAAGAAAATGCAGAAAAAATATATTGTTTGTAGCAGATTGATAAAAATAGCATTGTATTAAATTTAATTAATCATTAAAAATAAGTAAATAAAACCGGATCATTAGTACTAATGATCCGGTTTATAGTTGTATGTAAGGATTAATTAACCCTTAAGAATAATAATTACTACATCTTCTGGCTTCATAATTCTTTTCCTCCTTCTTTATTTAATCTTTATATTACTAATTATATTTAGCTCAGTTATAAAATGGTTGATTAGGCATATTTGACTCAGAAATTGTTTTTGATGAATTTTTGTAATTCTTTGCTATACTCCGACATTCCTGCTCTAGATAAAATATCTATTATCTCTTCACACCTTTTTAGCTTCCTCACATTTCCTCTTTTCACTTCAATTAGATTATTAAAAAAATCAATATCCAACTTATAGAAAAGTAACTTAGGAGTTGTTTTAGTTTTGTTAACACTATTAGTAAAGTAAGAGATATTATTAAAGTCATTATTTTCAATAGAAAAAATCATGATGTTACATACTATAGCTAAAATTAGCTCTTGAATATCGCTATTTTTAGTATCTTGATATTGTCTTAAAATCGTTTTGGTGATTATTTCATTGTCTTCGAGACTATAAAAACGCATAAAATCGCAGTAAAGCATTAACTTTTCTTGAGAAAAAGAAGGAATATCAAATATCTTATTTTTAATAGACGATATTAATTCTTTATTATTGAAACTTGAATCCATTAATGCTAGAAATCCATCAATTAATAATATTTGGCTTTTTTGATCGGATTTATTTAATTTACTACTATAAACTAATTTTTTAACTTTATTCATTTTGTCAAGATTATTAGTATAATAAGCTTCAATTATCATATCTTCAATATCATTTATTTGATACTGTAAGCTATAATTTTCTTTATCAAATTTACTAAAAAATTTTTGAACAGAAATCTCATTGTAATGAAGTAAGTCTACCAAGTTCTTAATTGTGAGTTGAGTATTATTTTTTTCTACTTTTGAATAATAAGATTGTGTAACTATTGTACCAATAAAAGCTCTCTGACTTTTGCCTTGTTTTAAACGATATTCTTTCAAAAGTTCTCCAATTTTCATATTTTTGTCTCTTTCTATTTTTAGTCATATATGACTTATTTTACTGCATCCAGTTTGCTACTAGTAATATATTTAAGCAAGAGGTGAAAAATATGAATATTTTCTTAACTAATAAAAACTATCGGCTTTTCTCAATTGCTAGCTTCTTATCTAGTGCCGGTGATATCCTGTTTTATTTAGCATTTATGACGTATGCAAGTAAATTAGAAAATTATTCCTTAGCCTTGTCATTAATTGCTATTTCTGAATCAGTACCTAAATTGTTTACGATTTTTGGTGGATATTTTGCAGATAAAACTCAGAGAAAGTTTAGAAATATTTTTATGACAGCACTTGCTCGGTGCATCTTATATGGCCTAGTAGGATTTTTATTTATCAGTCGAATAGATCAGTGGAATTTAGTAATTATAGTTGTAGTTATCAACTTGATTTCTGATACATTTGGGGCTTATTCTAGTGGATTAGTTTCACCGTTAATTGTTGATTTAGTTGGACAAGACCATTTTGGTGAAGCAGAAGGATTTACTAACGGAATTAACCAAGTTATTAATATTGTTGCTCAATTTGTGGGGTCGGCATTGTTGCTAATAATGTCATATTCATCTTTAGCGTTTGTTAATGCATTGTCATTCTTGTTGGCTGGACTTTTATTTGCGAGTGTAGGATTAAAGTATAGTAAGCAAGGTGAAGGAGTTAAGAATCAAGAAGTTAATACTCAACCATTTTTTAAGACTATGAAGACATCGTTCAAGCAAGTTAAGAAACAAGTAGGACTTTTTGAAGTGGTGTTGGTTGTTGCTGTTCTTAATGGTGCCTTAAGTTCAATAGGAGCATTAATTCCAATTATGATCGCTGGACATAAGGCAACAATGGTAATTTCTAGATATAGCTTTACTATTGCTCTAATGGGAGTAGTAGTAGGTTGTGGAGCTGCCTTAGGAAGTATGTTCGGAACACAAATATTTAAGAAGTTTACTATTTTTTCCATGACAATTTTAGCAACGGTAATCTCATTATTAACCACATTTTCAATTTTTGTGGCCAACATTTATCTGATTTTAGGTTTGTACTTTTTATTGGCTTTAACAGCTAGTGCTACTTCTATTAAATTGACGCAGTGGCTCGTATCTTCAGTTGAACATAAAATATTGGCATCAACAGTTGGCTTATTAAATACAATTTTAATTGCGTCTGCACCATTAATAACGACTATTTTAACTACTATTTCTGGCCTTACCAATATTAAGTATGCACTTGTCACGCTAATAGTTTTTGAAATCTTTACGCTGTTAACCGAATGTAAAGTAAGTCAGAAAGTTAAACTTACTCAAAACACCCTTTCAGTGAAGGAATAGAAAATCCAGTAGCGTAAGGCTTTGTAGAACAAAGTAAAAGCAGTTTTCGAACTGCTTTTTTATGTATTTAAATTAAATAGATGCAGATGATACATTAGGATCGTGCAGAAAGTGAGTGCTTGATACTATCACTGTGTGATGATACTTAACTTGTATATTTATTTATAACTCCATTTAGTGCATAACTATATTCGTCTATTCCCGCTAACTTAATACTATGAGTAATATCTTTACAGTTTTCTATATAAACTTGTTTTTTATTAAAATGGTAGTCAATTAGATTTTGATAAAATGCAATTAACTCTTTTTCTAAAAACAAGCGTGGCTTTATGGAAATTTTCTTTGAATTTTGTAAAAGATAATCCGTGTAGTTATAGTTTCCTTCTTTAATAGATAGATAAAGTAAATTACCAATGATACTTAATAACACTTCTTGTATATCTACTTCTTTTGTATCTATAAACTTGTTAATAGCTTGTTTTGTAATGAAAAAATTACTATCTAAGTCATAAAATTCCATAAAATTACAAAATAGAGTTAATTTGTTTAAGTTAATAGATGGCATGTTGAAGATTTGATTTTTTAAATCTTCCCTTACTTGTATATCTGGTTCATCATCATTTGTTTTCATGCATTCAATCCAACCGCTTATCGATAAAGATAATTCATTCTTATTTGGTAAATGACTTTTATCTATTTCTTCTTTTAAAACTTCTAATTGCTTCTTATCTGATCTATAGTATGCATCTAAAGCCTCTTCCTCTATAGATAAATTTCGATAATGTTCAAAATCTCCTTTTAAAGTTAAATTTTAAAAAAAAGACCAAAGAGGAATACCATTGTGTTCTAAAACAGCAATCAGATCTTCAGCAGTAATACGATGACCATCCTTTTCAACTTTTGAATAATATGAAGTACTTACAATTCCATCTGCAAATTGTTTTTGGGTGAGTCCCTTTTTTATTCTTTCCTCTTTAAGTAATTCACCAATCGTCATATTTTTTCCTCCTAATGTTCAAATACGACATTTTTAAAAATTATTTTAATTCCTTGCTAAGATTAAGGCAACATTAAAATAAAGGAGTTAAACATTATGAACGTATTTTTGAAAAATAAAGATTATAGAAGATTTTCAATTGCTAGTTTTCTATCAGGGACTGGGGATGTACTTTTCTACTTAGCATTTATGACTTATGCAAGTAAATTACAAAACTACTCTCTAGCCTTATCATTAATTGCAATTTCTGAATCTATTCCAAGATTATTTGAGATTTTCGCAGGTTATTTTGCCGATAGAACACATAAGAAGTTCAGAAATATTTTCTTAATGGCAGTCGCAAGATTTATTTTATACGGTCTTGTTGGAATTTTATTTGCTACTAATGTTTCAGATTGGAATTTAGTGATTGCAGTAGTAGTAATTAACTTCTTCTCAGATACTTTTGGCTCATATTCAGCCGGGTTGGTATCTCCATTAATTGCAGATATCGTTGGTAAAGAAGAATTTGGTGAAGCAGAAGGCTTTACTGGTGGAGTATCGCAAATCATTAATATGGTTGCACAATTCGTTGGTTCAGGTTTACTTTTGTTCATGTCATACTCAAGTTTAGCTTTTGTTAATGCACTTACTTTCCTTGTAGCAGGGATTTTATACTTAAGTGTTGGCTTGAAACATAAAAAGCTGGTCAATCACTTGAGCGTCAAGAAGTTAATGAGCAAAAATTCTTGGCAACAATGAAGTCATCATACATGCAAGCTAAAAAGGCACATGGTTTATTAACCATTATGGTTATTGTTGCTTTACTTAATGGTGTATTAGGTGCAATGAGTGCTTTAATTCCAATTGTAATGGCAGGTCATAAGTCAACCATGTTAATTGGTAGCTACAGTTTCACAATGGCATTAATGGGCGTATTAGTCAGTCTTGGAGCTGCATTTGGTAGTATGTTTGGTCAACAATTATTTAGAAATGTTTCAGCATTCGCAATGACAATTACTGCTGGAATCTTAAGCTTCTTAACGACTCTATCTTCAATCACAGCTCATATTTACGCTATCTTGCCATTCTTCTTCCTTTTAGCAGCTACAGCTAGTATCGCTTCTATTAAATTAACTCAATGGTTAGTAAATACAGTTGAACATAAAATTTTGGCTTCAACTATGGGACTACTCAATACTTTTGCAATGGCGTCTGCACCAGTCATGACTACTATCTTTACTACTATTTCAGGCATTAGCGATGTTAGATATACTTTAATTGCACTGCTTGCAGTAGAGGTAAGTGTTGTATTCGTTGCTGTAAGATTAAGTGTAAAAGTTAAAAGATCTCAAACAGAAGCTGAAACAGTTATTAAAGTTAGTGAATAGTAAAGTAATGTTTAACGTCAATAAAAAGACATACTTAATGGAAATGAGTGGAGCTAATCCCCTAAAGTTGGACATGAATTTGAGCGTTACTACATTGAAGCATCTTCTTTTTTAAATCTTATTATCATGATGCTTCTTTTTATCAAAATTGTGAAGCCAGATACCCCATGCAGCTTGAAATACGATAATTAACATGCTAGCAGAGATGAGCACTAAGAGAATTAAGGCATAACTAGCGGTTTCACCTAATTCAGCGGTATCAAAACTATATGTAAAGAGTTTACCGCCTCCATACATAATCAAAATTATCCAATAAATGTTTGCTAGCCACCACAATTTTCTCATTTAGATACCGCTTTCATTCGCTATATATAGATATTATAGCATTCTTATAGGTAATTAAAAGTTTACTGCAAAGCTCTTAGGAAAAAGATAAGTGTATAATTAAGTAAAAAATAGAGAGGCAAGTGAACTAAATGGGACAAGCGTGGGATAAATTTAAAGAAAATACAACTGTGCATCGTCTTGTGACCCTCTGTTTAATTATTCTCGTTTTATATGCAGCTCGCTCGATGATGAACACCATCTTGCTAACGTTTATTTTTACCTATTTAATTGTGCATTTAATTCGATTTACTCAAAAGAAAATACCAAGCTTACCTGCGCAGGTAATTGTAGTTCTTGCTTATCTCTTAGTAATTGCACTTATTTACTTTGCGATTACGATCTATGTGCCGATTTTAATTAAGCAAATTATAAAAATGAGTCATTCTCTGATTAAATTCTATCAATCGGATGATATGAACTGGGTATCACGCTACTTAAGTCATTACATTAGCAATAGTGAGATTACAACACAGGCAAAACATGGTGTAACTATTTTGGTTCATGCTTTAACTAATTTTGGAACATTGACTATAGCGTTTTTCATGTCGCTAATCATGAGCTTTTTCTATACGATTGAGCTTAATTCCATGACTGAATTTTCTCATACTTTTTTGCAGAGTCGTCACTTATCTTGGCTATTTGAAGATATTGCATATTTTGGGAATAAGTTTGTTAATACTTTTGGTGTTGTTTTAGAAGCCCAATTTTTTATTGCTTTATGTAATACTGTGATGACAATGATCTGTTTAATTATTATGAGAATGCCGCAAATTATAGCTCTAGGATTAATGGTATTTATTCTTAGCTTAATCCCGGTTGCTGGAGTTATTATTTCTTTAATTCCCTTGAGCTTAGTTGCTTATTCAGTTGGAGGTCTGAGATATGTAATCTACATCTTTATTGTGATTATGATTATTCATGCCATTGAGGCCTATATTTTGAATCCAAAGTTTATGTCAAGTAAAACTGAATTGCCAATCTTTTATACCTTTGTTGTTTTACTTGCAGGGGAACATTTCCTTGGAACATGGGGATTAATCGTAGGAGTACCGATCTTTACCTTCTTGTTAGATATTTTAGGAGTAAAGTCAGTTAAAAGGAAAAAACCTCAAATTTTAAAAATTGAAAGTAAAAAATAAAAGCAGCTGTAAAGCTGCTTTTTGCATATTGTAAATAGGATAGTAGGTTCCAAATGAGAATATATGAAAAATACGAGATATGAATGGAGTCTTTTTTGGTTATTTACAATACAATATTAATTACGCAAAAAAATTAGTTTTTTGTTATTTTTTATAAAAAATTGAGATAAAAAATTTTAGAAAAAAGTAATTACTCTTTTACGAATTTGGGTCTATTTTGATCGATTTTGTGTTTTTAATAATTATTTAAGAGAACATGATAAAGTATAAGCATAAATATAAAAGTTTAGAGAGAAGAGATTTTATGGATGATTTTTTTAACTCGATTTTAAAATTGCAAAATAAAAAGACAAAGCAAAAGACGATTAAAAAAGATGGTTCTAAAGGAACTAGAAGAAGTTTAATTTGTTTTCACGATTTTAGTTTAGGTTGGCTTAAAGATTTTAGAATTTAGCAGAAAGGAAAAGCTAAAGATGTTACCAATTATTAATTTACAAGCTGTAAATCGGACTGCACACACGGAATATATGGGAGCTCCAAAGAAAAAAAGAAGAGTAACAACGACTATTATTTGTTGGAATCAATTTCAAAAATAGTGAGGAGGCATTAACATGCAAAACTATGAAGTTCTAAAGTTACAAGGAAGTCAAACATCTAATATGCAGGCGACTGGATTATTGGAATCTAAAAGAATTAGCGTATTTTGTTTTAATAAAAGAGGTAAGCACCGTCTGCCGAATGTATATTGGGACTAATGAAAAGGGATAGAATTTATTTATTTAAAATAGATGTTTTATTGTTAATTGCAATTCTATTAAGCGTTGCGGGAAGTGTATGCAATTTGATTTTACCACTTTTCGTTAGACAATTTATTGATGTTAGAGCTACAAGTCTAATGTCATTTGATTCTCTGCTACCAATTCTTACTGTATTAATGATGGGATCAATTGTAAATGCAGTAAGTATGTATCTAATTAGTGTGTCTGGTGACAGAAGAATAAGAGATATTCGTGAAAATATAGAAGAAAAATTGCTTAAATTGCCCATCTCTTTTTATAAAGAAAATGCAAGCGGAGAATTAGTAAGTCGGATTATAAACGATTCATTAATTATAAAAGAATTTACTACTAATGAAGTTCCAAATGCAATAGTTAGTATCATTACGCTTATTGGAAGTATAGGTATTCTATTATATTTGGATTTAAAGTTAACATTAGTAATTGTTCTTTCTTTTACTATAGTAGCGATTATTGCTTATCCTTTAGGAAAAATAAATGAAGGTTATTCATTCTTGATTCAGGACTATCTGAGTAAATTATCGCAGGTAATAACTGAAAATATTCAAAATATTCAAATTATCAAGCTATATAATGCTCAAAAAGAAGTAAAACATAAGTTTAAAAAGATAAATAATAACATTTATGGATTATCAAAAAAAATAGATAAAATTTTTAGCATAACTGGCCCAATTCAGACAATGTTTACACTTTTGGCTTTCTTAATAATTGTACTTTATGGAAGTACTAGAGTATCACAACATACGCTTTCAATGGGAATTTTAGCATCATTTATGATGTACATATTTGAAATTATTACTCCAATAAATACGTTAGCCAATTTTTATGTTAGTTATTCCGAAGCTAAAGGTGCATCTAAGGTAATTAGCCGAATAATGAATACTACAGAGGAAAAAGTAACTGGAAAAGACATCAATGGCATAAAAGAACCATATATAGAGATGAAAAATATTTCATTTAAATATGGGAAGAAGAGCTCACTGGTATTAAAACGTGTATCGGTATCTTTTGATTCATTAAAAAAGATTGCTATCGTTGGACCTTCAGGAGCTGGAAAAACGACGCTAATTAGTATTTTAACTAGACTCCAAGAAAAATATGATGGACTGGTATTTTTAAATGGAAGAAATAGTAAAGATTATTCCTTAGCTAGTTGGCGTAGTTTGTTTAGTGTAGTTACTCAAGAAAATAGTATATTTTCAGGAAGTATAAGAGATAATTTAACTTTTGGATTAATCGATAAGCCAAGTGAAGAAGAATTAAATCAAGCGCTGAAAGTTGCTTCTATGAGTAAAGACATAGATAAGTTTCCTGGAAAATTAGATTTTGACGTAGGTGAAAACGGTGGAAAGTTATCAGGTGGTCAACGACAAAAAATTCAAATTGCTAGAGCATATTTGAGAGATACACCGTTTATTATTTTTGATGAAGCTACATCAAATTTAGATCCTGAATCTGAATCGGAAATTTTAAGTTCAATAGATGAATTATCATCAAAAAAGACATTAATAGTAATAGCTCATAGGCTCTCTACAATTGTAAATGCAGATAAGATTTATTTTCTTGATAATCATCAAATCTTAGGAGCAGGGACGCATGAAGAGCTTCTAAGAAAAGTTGAAAAATATAAAACGTTTGTGAATGATCAGTTTATATCTAAAGAGTAATTATGAAGTATACAATTCAAGATTATTTACCATTTTTAAATGATAAAGATAATTTCTTTATTGATCCATCCAATACCGTGGATAATTTTAATATTACTCCACCATCTAAGGAATGGAAAATATATAAAGATAAACATTGGACTTTTTTAAGAAAACTTAGCGTAAAATTACCAACTCAAGGTTGGAAAATACATTTGTCGGCAGGCTATGATAAAGCAGAGTTACAATTGATGATTAATACTGCTTGTGATTATTTATTTGCAAATAATATTTGTTTTAAAGTAACTAATAGCTATGAGGAATGGTTAATAAAAAATTCTAAATCGGCAGATAGAGTTTCTGCAGGAAAATTTATAACTATCTATCCTCAAAATGAAACTCAATTTAAGCAAATAGTAGAAAAATTAAAAATTTTATTGCAACCATATAAAATTGGTCCATATATTCTGTCAGATAAAAGATATCAAGAAACAAATATTTATTATCGTTATGGTGGTTTTAAAGAAATTAAAAATAATAATGGGGAATTATGTATTAGGGATCAGCAAGGAAATCTAATTCCTGATGAAAGATTACCATTTTATAAGAAACCAGATTTTGTTGAAGATCCGTTTGAAAAAGCTACAAAAGATAAATCGAATAAAATAGTTAATAAAGATAAATTAGATAGCTACAATATTTCTAGTGCTCTGCATTTTAGTAATGCAGGTGGGGTATATTTAGGACAGTGTGGAGAACGAAAATATGTTATCAAAGAAGGAAGAAAAAATGCTGGAATAGATTCTCATCTCCAAGATGGTTTTTCAAGAATTAAGCATGAAGCTACCTTTTTAAACAAGTTGAAAGATTCTCCATATGTTGTAAATATTAAAGATTATTTTCAAGTATGGATACACAATTATTTAGTTGAAGATTATTTACCGTTAGAAAATTTGGGAGATTATATAAGCAATAAATTCCCTGTTCATGGTGATGAAGCACACTATGTAGAAAAGATTAAAACTATAGCTAAAAACTTAGTGACTGCCGTAGATGATGTTCATGAACGAGGAGTAGCATTAGGAGATTTACAGCCAGACAATATTCTGATAAATGAAAGTAAAAATCAAGTTCTTTTAATAGATTTAGAACAAGCTAATGAACTTATGGCTCAGTATGATCCTGGTCTAAAGACGGTAGGATTTGTAGATTCAAATATGGTTATTAGTACGTATGAACAAGCAGATTGGCTGGCAACATATAAAACTATTAGATATGCTTTAGAGCCCTTGATTGATATTGATTCCTTGAGTACATATAACGAGAAATATAGAGATCTAAATTGGATGAAGTATCGAGAAGAAGTAAAAAAATTCCTCCAAGAATTTAAATTAGAATGTTTTAAAAGAGGACATATTAATCATAAAAATGACAATGTTCCTACTAATCCTGTTATGCTAGGAACTTTGGATGAAAATATAACGAAGCTAAAGCGGGGGATAGTAAGTAATATAGACGATACACAATCGACTATTAACGGAGATATTGAACAATTTCTGTCTTCGACTGGAAAGATTAATGTATTAAACGGCTTGATGGGGCTCGGGTTAGTTGAACAAGAAAAAACAGAGCCAATTTTTCGTTTATATACTAATTTATATTTAAATAGTAAAGATCAACTTATCCAAATAGGTAGTAAAGATAATGGTTTGTTTACTGGAGCAGCGGGAATTGGTTCACTTATTTATAACTGGTTTGATAAAAAAATTGGTGAACAAATAATTAACAATATTGATGCAACTAAAATACACAATATGTCTTTAAAAAGTGGATTAGCTGGAATTGGATTAGCTAAACTAGCTTTGTATCAAGCTAATAAACAAGAAGAGCAAAAGGTAGAAGTTCAAAAAATTGCAAGCATTGTAACAAGTCATTATAAGGCTTGTCAAACTCTAGGAATATTGGATGGAAAGTTAGGCCTACTATTATTTTTAGAAAAAGTAGGAATATATTTTATATGATTCAAACTTAATTAAAATTGTAAAGCAAGAAATTAATAATTTTGTTGCAGTACATCTCAGTTTTAATGATGGGGTATATTTAGCCGGAACTGCTTTAGGTAGAGAATCATATTTTCCATATCTTAATAGTGGCACTGCTGGCCTGGCCCTAGTATTATTAGAATTTATGTATGATGAGATTGTTTCGAATGAAATTAGGCCACTTATTAATAAATTAATAGAGACTTTAGATGTTAATTTAACTTACATGAATGGTCTATTTGATGGTTTTGGTGGATTAATGCTAGTGGATCTTGCAGCCAAAAATTATGGCTATCCAAATTACCTTGCTAAAAAAATAGACTTAATAAACAACTATCTTGATATAGAAGAAGATCAAATCTTAGTTCCGGGACCATATGGATTAAAGAATTCAATGGACTTAGCATCTGGTGCAATAGGGATGCTAACTGTCTTTCAGGGAATTAAAGAGAATAATTGGGGAAAGTGGATACCACTTGTTCATAGCACTAACTTTTCTCTATTTGAAGGAGGTGAATAAATATGCAAAATGATGAAAAACAATCATTACTTGGCTTACAAGCTGCAAGCCCATTTGTAAGCTTTAGAAAAAAAGGTGGTAGTACTCATAACCACAATACTTATAATTCTGTTATTTGTTGGAATAAAATTATTACCTTGTTTGGTTAATTTTAGTGTATTTAAAAAAGCGTAACTTTTGTTGCGCTTTTTGGCATATAAACGTAATCTAAAATTTAAATCTAGAAGGGAAGAGACTAAATGAGTAAAAAAAGAAATTTAATTAGCTTCCAAGGCGTATTGGGATTTAATCCCAATGTAAGTTTTTTCTCGAAAATATCACCTAAGGAGCAGTTATTCATAAAACGTCTAAAGAAATATTTAGGACTTTAAAAGATGCTGTCAATTATTCTATATATGACTCTATTAGTTCTATCACCACTAGTAGATTTTTTTAATTACTTTAAAATTATTAAATTTAAGACAAAAGAAAAAATAAGTAGGATTTTGATCTTACTTGTTTTTTTGGTGACAATTTTTGAAGAAATAGTCGCAGATTTAATAGCTTTTCCTCCTCTTGATGCTGTTTTTACAATAATAGAAATGGGGCTGCTTATTTTAGTATGCTCTCGATCAAAAAAAGATTATAGAGTTCTTTTAACCGGCGCATTAATTATTGGGATTATTGACTTAGGCAATAATATAGTAGTTAGTTTTTGGGACAAGTTATTTGATATTAGAGCAGATACTAGTGCAGTGATCTACATCTTTTTAGTTTTACTATCATATATTTTTATTAGTTATTACGCTAAAAAGATTAATAAGTTAATTAGTGGTAGGAATAAAAATATTCTCTTAAATTCTGCTATTTATCTATATATTTCAAGTATTATTGCCTATATAATAGCTAGCATTGAAAAGACTTTGTCTACGGCCTTGGTTATCTTAATAGGAATTTTGATAATTCAAGGAGTATATACTATCGTTAATGTAAAAATCAGTGTACGAACAAGTAAAAATATACTGAATGAAGCTGAACAAAATTATCTAAAAAAGCAAAATGCGCAATTACAACGTAATAATAATCAGTTAAAAGAATACGCTAATTCGTTGGAAAAAGACGAAGATAGACTCCGTAGATTTAAACATGATTATCGGAATTAAATAGTTTGAAAATTAGTGCGCAAAAAGAAGATTCTAAAGTGTTAATAAAACAACTTGATGAATATACTAAAGAGCATTTTGATTCAGACGCCTTAAGTAAATTTAAAGACGTAAACCATATTCATGATGAGCTTGTAAAAAGTATTATAATAACGAAACTGTCTAAAATGTTTAACAATGGAATAAAATATAGATTTAGTTGCGAAAAAGATATAAATACTTTTCCTTTTTTATCTTCTTCTGAACATATGGATGTGGTTAGAATTCTGGGAATTACGTTTGATAATGCTATTGAAGCTACGAAAAAAGAGAAAGATCCTAAAATTGAAGCTATGCTTTATCAGAATAATGGTAATTTGGAATTCATAATTAGAAACTCTATAGCTAAAGAGATAAATAAAAATGAGGTCTTCCAGATGGGACATACAACAAAAGAAAATCATTCAGGCATAGGATTAAACAATGTTTTAAAGATTGTTGAAAAATATCCAAACAATATGATGGTGGATATTAATACAGAAGCAGGATGGTTTACGTTTAATTTGGTTATATTTAAGTAAGGAGGAATTAAAATTAAGTATTCAGTTTTTATATGTGATGATGATTTACAACAGATAAAATTTATAAATGATTGTTTAGAAAAAGCTAGCATAATCTTAAGCGATGAAGAAAAAATAGAATTTGATGTTGTAAAGAATGCTAGTAGCTATGAAGAGGCAACATCATATATTGAAAATACACATATAAGTGCCGGAATTTATTTTCTTGATATAGAGATTGGTAAAAAGTTACATGAAAAAAATGGAATTGATCTAGGTGAAGTCATTAAGGAAAAAGATAAAAAAGCCCAATTGATTTTCATTACTAGCCATGAAGATATGGCATTTTTAACGTTTGAACGAAGATTAGGCGCAATAGACTTTATTGTTAAAAGTAGTGATTTAGATAAAACCCGTGCGCGTATATTGTATGCAATTGAAAATGCAATAGATAAAATTTCAAAGTTTGATTATATAAAAAGAAATACGTTTTCTTATCGATTTGGTCAAGAAATAAAGAATATAAGTTTAGATGATGTGATTTACATTACAACTACGAATGTTGGTCATAAACTACAATTAGTAAAGAAGACAGGCTGGGCAGAATTTATTGGTAGTTTAAAAGATATTCCAACAATATACAGTCAACTGGTACAAATTAGTCAATCTTGTGTGATTAATCCGCATAATGTACAAAATATTGATTTGAAAGAGAAAAAAATAATTTTTATAAACGGAGATATTGAATACTTTTCAGTAAGAAATACTCGTAAAGTTAAAACTTTGTTTAAGATGTAGGTTATTAGATAACTTTAATTAAAACGCAAATTGCAATAATAAATTGAACACTTTTAGTTAAGCTGCTTGATAGATTAGATCTAATTCTCTTTCAAAGATTTCATCTGGTGTATGATAGGCCAGTATCTTTCTTGGCAAAGAATTGCACCAGGTTTCAATATTAATGATGTCTTGTAAAGAATAGTTAGCTATTGCTTCTCCCTTAGGAATGAATCTGCGAATAAGACCATTGTGTCTTTCAACTGTTCCCTTATCACAAGAAGTGTAAGGATGGACATAGTAAACCAGTGTATTGGATACTTTTTCTAGGTTGGAAAGATCTGCAAACTCTGAGCCATTATCAGTGGTAATGGTTTTAAAAATATCATTCCAATGTTCGCTGTATTGCCTTTGGAGTTCTTTAAAGGCCTGCATGACACTGACAGAAGTCTTGTCAGGAATACGAAGAATTAAAAACTCACGACTCATACGCTCAGATAAGGTTAGCAGTACCTCATCATCTTTGCTCTTATGTCCGAGAACTAAATCGCATTCCCAATGACCGAATTCATTACGTTTATTGATCTCTTTAGGACGTTCTTCAATGCTTCTGCCAAGTTTTTTCTTATTTTTGCGAATACGATGAAGCTTAGTATTGCGTTTAAGCTTCTCTGGCAAGTCGTAATTATAAATTCCTAATAAGCCTTGATCAACGTAATTATAAAGAGTTTTGGTGCAGACAACATCGCTGCTAGCGAATTCGCCAACAGCAGTAGCACGATTACTGCACACATCAAGCGACCAGCCATCTTTAAAAAAATGCTTGTGGACATAGCGCATGAATTGAGCTTTTCTGAGAAAGTCTGATTTGCGCCCACAATTTTTACGATGAGCTTTATATGCATCATGCCCTTGAGTAGCCTTATATTTTTTGACTTTACCATGATACAGTTTTACAGTGCCACGCTTAACCTCATAGCTGATAGTAGAAGGAGAACAGTTAAGTTCACGGGCAATTGCACGCAAAGAATAGCCATCTTTCAAACGCAATTGAATAATAACTCGCTCTTCAAATGATAAATGCTTGCCTTTAACGTGCTGGTTCATGGTAGAATGTAAAGAGTCCATTTTGACCTCCAATAGAAAGTTTTTGTGGTTATTAACATTCTATCAAACAGGTCCGAATGGACTTTTTATTTTTTATCAAGTGTTCAATTTAATTTTACAATCAGCGACTTTAATTAAAAATGCAATATTTAAATATATCATGAGTAGTCTTGGGTACAGGAGATATCCCTAAGACTATTTTTTGTTATTTTTTATAAAAAATCCAAGTGCTAATAATAACGATTTCATATATTTTTTTGATAAACTGAAAATGAAAGAAAGATATGAGGCAATGTTATGAAAAAATATGATTATATAATTTTAGGAACAGGTCCTGCTGCATATCAATTAATTAAGCTCTTGGCTACACAACATAAATCTATTTTGGTTGTAGAAAGCGGCTTATTTGGTGGAACTTGTCCCAACGTTGGATGTGAACCGAAAATATATCTAGACGGTGCTGTTCAAGCAATCTTATCTAGTCGTCAATTTGAGAAAGAGGGGATAATATCTCAAATTGGAAAACTAAATTGGTCCCAGTTAATGAAGGAAAAGAAAGAAAGATTTGCTAGCTGGCCAAATGAAACAAGAAAGAACATTAGTAAAATCAGTGATGTAATTAGCGGGAGTGCCCATTTTGTTGATCGACAAACAATTGAAGTAAATAGACAATATTTCCAGGGAAATAGAATTATAATTGCAACTGGAAGGAGACCCCATGAACTCTCGATTCCAGGGGCGAAGTTCTTACATGATAGTTCCGATGTTCTCTCTTTAAATAAGCTTCCAGAGCATGTTACGTTTATTGGCGGTGGATATGTAGCAATGGAATTAGCGACGTTTTTAGCTGCTGGGGGTAGTCAAGTAACTATTTTAGTGCGAGGAGATCGAGTATTACGGCATTTTTATCAAAAATATAGTCGTGAATTGGTTGTAAAAATGAAAGAGCGAGGAATCCAATTTAAGTTTGAAACGGAACCAACTCGTATTACGCAATTAAGTGATAAGTATGTTGTTGAATTAAATCAAGATGGACCAATGATAACGGACTATGTAGTAAATGCTAGTGGACGTACCCCAAATATTGAAAAGCTAGATCTATCAGCCGCTCAAATTGATTATTCAACTAGAGGCATTGACGTAGACCGTCATCTTCAAACAAATGTTAATAATATTTATGCTATTGGAGATGTTACGAGCCAAGACATACCAAATTTAACTCCTGTAGCAGAATTTCAAGCACAATACCTCTTTAATTCTCTTGAAAAGGGGCTTACTCAACCAATTAACTATCCGGCTATTGGGACGGGAGTATTTGCTTTTCCGCAACTAGCTCAAGCTGGAATCAATCCTGATAGTGTTCTTGAAGATGGAGATAATTTTGAAATTAGAGAATACGAACTAAGCCAAAGTAGTTTATATGCTGGTCAAAAAGAAAAAGGTTTATTAACTGTAGTTTATGATAAGACTAATTATATTGTTGGAGTTAGTGAGATAAGTACTAGCGCAATTAATGATATAAATTACTTTATTCCAATTATTGGGTTAAGAATTAATAAAAATGAATGGCATCGAAATGTCTTGCCAATTTATCCTGCATTGGCCGATAAAATTGAAGGAATTCTGAGATAGAAAAAAGCACCGTAAGGTGCTTTTTTATTACAAATCTAAATTTTATAAGTCGCTACCACCATAGTTTGGAGCTTCTTTTGCCATTTGAACATCATGTGGATGAGATTCACGTAAACCAGCATTAGTAATTTGAACAAATTGACTATTTTTAATTAATTCTTCAATTGTGCCTGCACCGACATATCCCATTCCTGCACGGAGACCACCCTCAATTTGGTAGATGATATTTAAAACATCGCCTTTATAAGGAACTAAGGCTTCAACACCTTCCGGAACTAATTTATTTGCTTCATTAACTCCACCTTGGAAGTAACGGTCAGATGATCCATGTTGTTGAGACATAGCACCAACTGAACCCATACCGCGGTAAGATTTAAATTGTTTCCCTTCATTAGTAAAGATTGTTCCTGGGGCCTCAGTGGTTCCGGAGACCATTGAACCAAGCATTACAGCATTTCCCCCTGCAGCTAAAGCCTTAACTACATCTCCAGAATATTTAATACCACCGTCAGCAATTATCTTTTTACCATATTTTTGTGCAACACTAGCAGCGTCGTAAATAGCTGTAATTTGTGGAACTCCCACACCAGCAACAATACGTGTAGTACAAATTGAACCAGGTCCAATTCCAACTTTAACAACATCTACTCCGGCGTCAAATAGGGCAGCTGTTCCTTCACCAGTAGCAACATTTCCAGCGATTAATGTAGCATTAGGAAAATGTTCACGAATTTCTTTGATTTTACGTAAAACGCCAGCGGAATGACCGTGTGCTGTATCAATGACAATTGCATCCGCGCCAGCTTCAAGTAAACTTTCAGCACGTTCAAAAGTATCACTTGTAACGCCAACAGCAGCTGCAGTTAAGAGACGACCTTGTTTATCAACTGCTGGGTGAGGTAAGTTAGGATCGACAGTTTTACCTTTAGCTTTTTTAACTTCTTCAACTTGGGCTTCGATTGAGAGGTTTTTATGAATAACCCCTAAGCCACCGTTTTCTGCCATGGCAATTGCCATGTTTCCTTCAGTAACAGTGTCCATTCCTGCAGAAATGAGTGGAATATGAAGTTGAAGATTAGGCGCTAATTTACTATCTAGTTTAACTTCATTCGGTAACACATGGCTTTCAGCTGGAATTAAAAGTACATCATCAAAAGTTAATCCTTTTTTGGCAAATTTTGTTTCCCACAAACTCATTGTAAAGTCCTTTCTTTAGAAGCAACGTTTTAATATTAAATTAGCTAAACTTTACTCAAATATGTGATAGAAGTCAATTAGAAATTTGATTTAATTTTTGAACAATTAATTTTGCTAAGAGCTCATAACCCTTAACGCCAAAATGGAGTCCATCATTCTTTTTGCCATTGAAAATTTCTGGGAAATCTTTGTTTGCCTGCATCTTACTTGCCAGATCAATAAACGAAAATTTATATTCATTTGCAACACGTTTGATTATGTTGCTATATTGCTGCACTAAAAGGTTGTTTCGTACTTTTTGCTTATTTTCATCAACTGCAGGTGGGGTAACAAAGATAGCCTTTCCTGGATAATAAAGCCAAATAATGCTAGAAGCGATTAATTTTAGATTATCTTCAAATTGTTGCAAGGAGACTTGCTTGTGTACTGCTAAGTCATTAGTGCCAACTAAAATGATCAGATAATCGCATTTTGGCTGATTGAATACCAAATTGGGTAAAGAGAGGGCAAGACCACCAGAATTAATTCCCGAGATAGCTGTATTGTAAATCTGATACGGATTTAGTTTTTGTAATTGAAAGTTAATTTCTGGGATAGAGTGGTTTTCTGAACGGGCGATTATACTGTCGCCGGTAAGAAGTAACTTCATATAAAAAATCCTTTAGGGTAGAAAAAAGACCTTGAGATTTTCTCAAGATCTTTTTGATTATCATAATTTGATTTTTAGAACTTGTTCTTGTCCAAAGCAACTGGAGAATCTGGTTTTTCACCGTTGATCATCTTTAAGTTGTTGTCAAATGCTTTAGTTACCATGTTACGTACAGCATGAGTAGTGTAGAAAGCAGTATGTGGAGTTACCAATACATTTGGACGATCAATTAAGTCAGCTAAACGAGCATCTGGGAATTCTTTGCCTTCCCAATCTTCGTTAAATACACCAACTTCACCTTCGTAAGTGTCCATTACGAAACCAAAGATCTTACCAGAATCTAAGCCGCGGATAACAGCGTCAGTATCAACAAGTGGACCACGTGAGCAGTTTACGATTACAACGCCGTCTTTCATCTTAGCGATTGATTCATCATTAATCATGTGAACATTTGCTGGAACATCTGGAACGTGAAGTGAAATTACATCAGCTTGCTTGTATAAGTCATCAAGTGAGTCAACGTAGTAACCCTTCTTTTCAAGTTCTGGGTTCTTGAAGATATCGTAAGCAATAACTTTTGCGCCAAAGCCTTCCATAATCTTCATAAATACTTGTCCGATGTGACCAGTACCTACAACACCAACAACTTGGTCACGAACTTCACGACCAATAGTAGGTGCCCAGCGTAAGTCGCGTTTAGCCATCTTTTCATCCATACGCTTATCTTGACGTAGTACGCGAGCAGCTTGAATTGCAGCATGTTCAGCAATTGCGTCAGGAGAGTATACAGGAACGTTAGTGATTTCAAAGCCTAATTCCTTAGCCTTGTCCATATCGATGTTATCAACACCAACGTTACGTAATGACATCTTAGTTACGCCAGCATCAGCTAAAGCTTGAAGAGTTTCTGGAGTGTAGTCTAATTGTTGGTAAACAACAACACCATCAGCACCCTTAGCTAATTTAGCAGTTTCAGGAGTTAAAAGTTGATCAGTGTATTCGACTTCGATATCCTTGTGTGCATCTTTCCATTCGTTTAAGAAAGGTTCTTCATCTTTACGAATAGCGTAAGCAAAAATCTTTGTCATAAATTAAACCTCCGTCAAAATTAATAGTATGACCGTCTTTTATTATACACTTGACTTTGTTAATAAAAACACAAAATCTAATTTTTTTGAAACTTCTTTTGAAGATGTTTCATGTGAAACTGTTAATGTTATAAAAAAATATTTTTTCTTTTGCTTATCAATATAGGGTGCCTTATGATAATCATTAGGGAAAAAGAGCAATAAGTAAGCTACTAATATGTTATTAAAATTTGATCAAGATAGATGAGGGAATAAGTAATGTCAGTTGTTGTTAAATATGTAGACTTAGACGATAATTTGGTGGAGCTTGCAAATTCAGGAGAGTTAGAAGGAAAAGTAGGAGAAAGAATAGAGTACAGTACAGCAGATGAGATAAGAAAATTGCTAGCTGCTGGTTATGTACTAATTAATAACCCTTTTGATTCAAATGGTGAAGTGAATTTCTTTAATGAAGATTCTCAAGAATTCACGCTTACTTTTAAACATGGTAAAGAAGAAATAACTGCCAAAAATTTAAAGTATGGTTGTCATCTAGAGGATGTTCAAATGAAAGGTGAGCAAGTAGTTCACTATCTTGGACTTGAAAAAAATATTCCTGATAAGGTTACCGAAATTGCTTTTAATAGAAAGATTATTTATGACAAAGTTACTAAGCAAAAATTATTAACTAATACCTGGCAACCAGAAAAGTACACCTTTCCTTTAGTTGCAAGTCCTACTTTTATGAACTATACACCTGATAAAGCAGTAATTGGCGGAGAAGAAGCAACCTTTCAAAAACCAAAGCATGAATATGTGGTCACTTATTTACCTAATAAGAAAAATGCCAGGAGACAGAAAGCTGAAATAAAATTTATTGACGTTGACGATAACAACAAGGAATTAGCTACTTCTGGCGAATTAAAAGGTAAGCCTGGAAAAGAAATAGCTTATGATACCGCAGAGGTTTTGAAAAATTTAACAACTAAGGGATATGAAGTTGTTACGAATGATTTTGATTCTGAGGAACAGAAGCCTGTTTTTGGAAATAGTAGAGATTATGTTCAAATCTTTTTTGTAGTTTTAAAGCATAAAAAACAAGTTGTTAACTCTGAAAATCCATTTTCAGGAATTGATACAAGTTTGTATGAAAAAGAAGTTCATCGAACGATTAGTTTTTCAGGAGTAGAAGATAAAAAGCTCAATGATGTAGTTCAAACAGCTCTTTTAAAACGCGACTTAACAATTGATCTCGTAACTAAAAAAATTATTTCGGGCGAATACACAAGTCAATGGCAGAGTAGTGAAACCTACCCTTCAGTATCTGTATCTATAGTTTCAGGATATCATACTAGGATTCGTGAAGTAGTAGCTTCACCAGTAGAAAAACAAGATTTAACTGAAGAAGTTAAATACTATCCAAATGGATATTTGATTCCTGTTGATGTAAATCACAATGAATTTTCAGAAATAAACAAAAAGCAACTAATTACTAATTCAATTGATTCAACTAAGGTGGTTTTACCTGAATTAGACCTAGAAAATATTGTCTTAAAACAAATTAAAGAAGTAAAAATTGCAGATCCGAGTCGTAATTATGAGATTCCATATTTACTAGTTCATAAATATGTTGCTGTTGATGAAAAAAATCCCCAAGAAACAGTAAGCCCCGCATATTACCGTCGAATTGTTACAGCCCGAGTTCATTATCAAGGAGCTGGAGACCAGACTCCTCCAGATGCTGAACAAACAGTGCGCTGGACAAGAACAATTACTTATGATGAAGTAAGTAAAGAAATTATTGAGAACGGGATGTATACGACCGACTGGGTAGCTGATAAAGATATTTTTGAAGCAACTCCTACACCTGTAATTAAGGGCTTCGCCGCAAATATTGGCTTAATTGGCGAACACCCAGTTACGGAAACTGACTTAATGGCTACAATTACCTATACTCCGCTTGGAAAGATGATTCCGGTTGATGAGCATGGAAATGAAATTAAAAATGCTATGCACCCAACATACGTTAATGATCCATATGATCCTGTGCGTGTCCTCTTTACTGAAGAAGTACCAGAAGTGCCAGGATATGCACCAGTTAAAAATACAATTTCTGTCAATGATCCTTTTACGGATATTAAGGTGTCCTATACTTTAAAGCCACGCTATATCCCTGTGAATAGCGAACATCCTTATCGTCCGATTAAGCCAACTTTGTATAGTGTCCCAGTTAAGGAAATAATTAAATATCAGGGAGCTGGAGACCAGACGCCAATTACTAGAATTCAGGGTGCTAATTGGACAAGAACATTGACGGTTGATGAGAATACGGGTGAATTAGTAGATGCAGGTAAATATACAACCGGGTGGCTGGTAGACAAGAAGCAATATATAGCAGTAAAAACACCAATTATTGATGGCTATCATGCAGATAAAAATATAATCGATGAAGAAAAAGTAAAAAAAGCCGATCTAAACTTCACGGTAACTTATAAAGCTAATGGGCGGATAGTACCAGTTGATGCAAAAGGGAATGTTTTAAATGGTGTAGAACAGCCACCATATGTAACCGATCCAAGCGATGCAACTAAGGTGATTAAAACACAAGGTGTACCGAGAATTATGAATTATATTCCAGATCGAGCAACAATTACCGTAAAAGATGCTAGCAAAAATACACTGGTTAAATATTATACTTTTGATGAGATGAGTGAAGTAAAAGTAGAATCTAAAAAAATAGAGCAAGAAAAAAGCAAAGATATAAAACCACAAAAGAAAGTGGAAGAAAAAGGTGCAAAGGAGGAAGAGCAGAAAGCGGAGATGGCTTCTAAGACAGAATCTACACAGGTAGATGGACAAAATGAACAAGAGCGTAAAGTATTAAAGCACATTTTTCCATGGATGAAATAGAAGATAGAGGAGCTAGATTTGATTAAGCAAATCTGGCTTTTTTATTTTCAAAGTTTTTAGACCAATTTTGAGGAAGAAGTGTATAATTAATTTTCGAAAAAACTTTTTCGGAGGAAAAATTGTGTCTGATAAAAGCGAGTCTTTGACCAAATTAGAAGAAGACGAAAAGTATAATCGGTTAACAGCATTGAAGTTATTCGCCATGACTTCATCAATGGTTATCTCAGTTAATGAGTTGGCTCCATTTGGAAAAACTGGTCCAACAGCAGTTTTTTATTTGCTATTAGCAGGCTTAATATGGTTTGTACCAATTACGCAAATGGCAGGAGAAATGGCTTCAGTTGACGGCTGGGATAAGGGTGGAATTTTTACTTGGGTAAAAGGGTCCTTAGGAGATCGAGCTGGCTGGACAGCTATGTTTTACCAATGGATTCACATTACTGTTGGGATGAATACAATGATGTACGTAATTATTGGTGCCGTATCTATTACCTTTGATACTCCTTGGTTTAACACTACACCAAGTATTAGATTTCTATTGATGATGATAATTATCTGGTCAATTACTCTTGTCGAAATGGTAGGAGTTAAGAAAATAGGCCATATTGCAGAGTGGTTATTTGGACTTGGAATAGCTTTACCGGTAATCTTGTTAATTATTACCTTCTTTGTATATCTCTTCCAAGGACGTCCCCTATATATGCATCTAAGCTTAAATAATATTTTTCCACATCATTTAACTGGGGCTACCTTAGTGGCTTTTGTGCCATTCGTGTTGGCGTTTTGTGGTGGGGAAGCATCTGCTCCGCATGCAAAATATCTAGAAAATCCTAAAAAGTATTCGACTGTTATGCTTGCTTTAGCTGTGACTGCCATTTCTTTTGACTTACTTGGTAGTACCGCAATTGGAATGACAATTCCTAAAGATCAAATTCAAAATTCAACTGGTTTTGTCTATGCCTTTGGAAAAATTTTGGATTCAATTGGCTTACCAGGTGATATTATTAAAAAGTTTATCGGTGTGTTACTGGCAGCTGGTATTATTGGAGAACTTGGAAATTGGCTTGCTGGTCCTAGTCAGGGTATGTTTGAAGCTGCTAAAGAAGGCTATATGCCTAAATTTTTCGCTAAATCTACTAATCGTGATGTACCGATGCGGTTGATTGTTTTACAGACTTTGATTGTAACTGCATCTGCAATTTTAATTACTTTCACTAGTGGTAAGAACTCTGATTTTGCTTTTAATGTTTCTTTAGCTGCTACCACTGCTCAGTACTTGATGGTCTACATTTTAATGTTGATCTCCTATATTGTTTTAAAAGTAAAACATGGGAATTTAAAACGCAGTTATTATATGGCAAAGAGTAAAACTTTAGGAGTAATAATTGCAATTATTGCCCTGGTAATAACTGTGGTAGCTTTCTTTATTTCCTTTATTCCTGCACAAGGAACACCAGCTGAATTAAGAGGTGTTTATGTTTGGACGATGATTGGTCTGTGCCTAATAGTTACGATTTTGCCATTGATTATCTATCACTACCATTACAAATTTTAATAGAATGAATAAAATTATAAGAATTATTAATAAATCGAATTTTTTACTTGTAAAAAATTACAAACCATATTAAATTAGGATTGTATTCAAGTTAAAAGTGTAAAGCAAAAGAGCTATGGTAAATTTGAGGTATCCATAGCTCTTTTGTTTATAATCTAAAAACTACATTAAGGAAATAAATTAATGAATAACCCAGAAGAAATACAGCATTTTATTGATGTATTACTCAAAGAAGATAGTTTTGTGAAAGCAGCAAAAAAGCTCTACATTTCTCAACCCTATCTCACCCAGTTAATAAAAAGAATCGAAGACCGTTTAGGAACGCCAATTATTGATCGAGATAAAAAGCCCTACGCATTGACTCAAGCAGGCTTACTGTATTATCAATATTTAGAAAATATTTCTTATAACAAACAACAATTAAATAAAAAATTAGCCCAATATACACATCCTAATAAAGAAATTATTAGAATTGGAATTTTAGAGAGTTTAGGCACTTATTTACTACCAGAAATACTGCCAGATTTTTTAAGGAAAAATCCTCGAGTAGAAATACAGCTTTTTGAAAACTTCCCAAGAGAAAGTGAAAGAAATTTACTGAGTGGAAATATTGACTGTTATATTGGTCAAACTCCAGAAGCAATTGATTCAAGCTTAGATATTGTAAGTAATGGTGGTGAAAGATATTATGTAGTAATTTCACCTTCATCTCCGTACTATCATGAAGGAAAATTTATCCTCAAGCCGAATGACTTAAATCTTAAAGACTTATTACAAGAACCATTTGTTTTAAGTGTTCCTGGTTCGGCTATTCGGCACCAAGTTAACGGAGTTTTCCAACGATTTCATTTAGAGCCACGAGTTGTTTTAGAATCTAAAAATATTATCACTGCAACTAGTCTGGCCATTCATGGTATGGGATTAACTATCTCCACTGCTAGTATCATTAAAAGAATTGGTGAAACACCAATTAATCTCTTTCCCTTAAGCTATGACTTAATTAATGTTACTTTCTTTATTGCAACAAAAGCCGAAAAAACGAAATCACAGGCTTTAAAAAATTTAATTGAAGAATTTAAAAAGAAAAATTTACAACCCATTATTAGATAAGACAAACGTAAGGTCATCCTAGATCGGCTATAACAAATTTGTTATTAGTGATTTGTAAAAAAGATATTTAAGCCTGCAAATTTAATAACTTATAATTTAGGTGAAAATATTTAAGAAAGGGTAGAAAAATTATGAAATCAGGAAAATACAACGTAAAAGCTCAAGGACATGGCGCAAGTTTCATGCCTATGGAAGTTACTCTTTCCGAAAATAAGATTGAAGATATTAAGGTTGACGCTAAAGGTGAAACTAAGGGAGTAGCTGACGAAGTATTTAGACGTTTGCCTGAAGAAATTGTTGAAAATCAGACTTTAAATGTTGATACAGTTAGTGGTGCTACTATCTCTAGTCATGGTGTTATTGATGGAGTAGCATTGGCAATTAGTGAAGCTGGCGGAGATCCAGATGAATGGAAAAACCGAGCTAAACCAAAGGAACAAAGAGCTAAAGATGAGACTTATACAACTGATGTTGTAGTGGTTGGAGCTGGTGGGGCAGGTTTAGCTGCAGCTGCTAGAAGTATTCAACATGGTAAAAAGGTTGTTATACTTGAAAAGTTCCCACAAATTGGAGGAAACACTAGTCGTGCTGGTGGTCCAATGAATGCTGCAGAACCAGATTGGCAAAATCAATTTAAAGCTTTAGCCGGTGAAAAAGAAACTTTAGAAGAACTAGCAGCAACTCCACTTGAAGAAATTGATCTAGAGTATCAAGAAGATTTTAAAAAATTACAAAAACAAATAAAAGAATATGTAGCTTCTGGTGCGGATTATCTATTTGATTCAAAATTCCTGCATGAAATTCAAACCTATTTAGGTGGTAAGAGAACCGACTTAAATGGAAACGAAATTCACGGTAACTATGCTTTAGTCAAAGAATTAATCGATAATGCCTTGGACTCAGTACACTGGTTAAGTGATTTAGGAGTAAAATTCGATCGCAGTCAAGTAACAATGCCAGTAGGTGCCTTATGGAGAAGAGGGCACAAGCCAGTTGAACCAATGGGTTATGCCTTTATTCATGTTTTAGGTGATTGGGTAAAGGATCATGGTGGAAGAATTCTGACCGATACTCGAGCTGAACACTTAATTATTGAAGATGGTCAAGTTAAAGGCATTATTGCTAAAAGACCAGATGGAAGTACGATCACGGTTCATGCTAAAGCTGTAATTCTAACTGCTGGTGGATTTGGTGCAAATACACCAATGGTTAAAAAATACAATACTTACTGGAAGCATATTGATGATAATATTGCCACTACTAATTCTCCTGCAATTACTGGGGACGGAATTAATCTTGGTAAAGAGGCAGGTGCAGACTTAGTTGGAATGGGCTTTATTCAGATGATGCCAGTTTCTGATCCAAAGACGGGTGAACTATTTACTGGTCTACAAACTCCACCAGAAAACTATATTATGGTTAATCAAAAGGGCGAGCGTTTCGTAAATGAGTTTGCAGAACGTGATGTTTTAACCAAGGCAGCTATTGATAATGGTGGCTTGTTCTATTTAATTGCCGACGATAAGATCAAAGATACTGCTTATAACACAACTCAAGAATCAATTGATGCACAGGTTAAAGCCGGTACCTTGTTTAGAGCTGATAGTTTAGAAGATTTAGCTAAGCAAGTTGGAATGGATCCTGATACTTTAGTTGAGACCATTGAGAAATATAATTCTTATGTTGAAGCAGGAAAAGATCCAGAGTTTGAAAAATCAGCCTTTAATCTAAAATGCGAAGTTGCTCCATTCTATGCAACACCAAGGAAGCCAGCCATCCACCATACTATGGGTGGTTTGAAGATTGATACAGGTGCTCATGTCTTAGATAAAGACGGTCAGCAAATTCCTGGTCTATACGCTGCTGGAGAAGTAGCTGGCGGGATTCACGCAGGTAACCGTTTAGGTGGAAATTCGCTTGCTGATATCTTTACTTTTGGTAGAATTGCCGCAAATAGCGCAAATAATGAATTAGAAAAATAGTATTAATCCATTAAAACGTTGTAAACACTAGAGTTTACAGCGTTTTTTTGCTAAAATACTAAAAATAATTAATTTTTTGGAGGAATATAATTGAAAGAAGCGCAGGAAAAGAAGCTGACGACAAAACAATATTTAATTGTAGCATCAATGATTTTTGCACTATTCTTTGGTGCAGGAAACTTAATTTTCCCACTTCATTTAGGCGAGCTTGCTGGTAAAAATTGGGGACCAGCAGCGATTGGTTTTTCAATTACTGGGGTAGTTTTACCGCTACTTTCACTCCTAGCCGTTGCTATTACTCGTAGTAATGGTGTTTATCAAATTGGGTTACCGGTAGGAAAAGTTTTTGCGCTTTCGTTTATGACTTTGATGCAGCTTGCCATCGGTCCGTTATTTGCCGCTCCAAGAAATGCAACTGTATCTTATACTGTTGGAATTGCTCCTTTATTGCCCAAGCAATTTCGGGGGACTGGCTTAGTTGTTTTTACGATTATCTTTTTTGTGATAGTGTACTCGATTGCCTATAACGAAAGTGATATTCTTTCCTCTCTGGGTAAAATTTTAAACCCAATCTTTTTAATTTTGCTGTTTATTATTTTTGTTATTGCATTTGCTTGGCCGCTCGGTAATCCCAATACTGTTCCCGTAACCAAAGACTACCTGAATGGTGCCATCGTTAAGGGATTCTTAGAGGGATATAATACTATGGATGCACTAGCAGGATTAGCATTCGGTGTCACTGTAGTAACAGCAATTAAAGAGTTAGTTAATAATGATGAAAAGAAGACTGCCAAAATAACTGCAAAGTCTGGATTAATTGCAGTTGTTGCAATTGGAGTGATTTATACCTTATTGATCGTTATTGGCGCAATGTCATTAGGACATTTTAAAATAGCGAGTGATGGTGGAATTCTGCTTTCAGAGATTGTTAAATATTATGCTGGTATTTTTGGACAAGCATTATTAGCTGTTTTAATTTTCTTAGCGTGTTTAACTACTGCAGTTGGGGTATTGGCTGCGTTTGCTCTAGATTTTAGTGCTCATTATTCAAAGGTTAGTTACAAGGGCTGGTTGACGATTGGATGTATTGGATCTTTGGCTACCGCCAATCTAGGCTTAGAGAAAATTATTCACTGGTCGCTTCCTGTCTTAATGTTTTTATATCCTTTAGCAATTGTATTAATTGTCTTATCGGTATGTTCGCCATTATTTAAGGGTGATACGGTTGTATACAAAGTTACTATGCTTTTGACTTTGATTCCAGCAGTCTTTGATTTAATTACAAACTTGCCAGCACCAATTGCTGGAACATCATTCTACAATGCCGTTAGTCGTATTAGACTTCAATATTTGCCATTTGCTAATGTTGGCCTAGCCTGGGTTGTACCAACGATCTTAGGGTTAGTTATTGGGGTTTTAGTTCACATTTGGCGTCGTAAATCTACTCGAATTTAAGAAAAGCTATGGTTAATTTGAATCATAGCTTTTTTGTTGGGATAATAAATTTGGTGATAAAAATGAGTTTAACTAATAAGGTACCTGAAAAAGACGTTCATGATTTATTTACACGAGTTGCTCCGCATTATGATCAGATGAATAATCTAATTAGCTTAGGAACACACAATGGCTGGCGGAAAAAGTTCTTTAAAGAATTAAAAGTAGAAGCTGGAGATTTTGCTTTGGACTTATGTTGCGGGACAGGTGACTTAACGATTGCGTTAGCAAAACAAGTGGGTCCCTCGGGCAATGTAATTGGACTAGATTTTAATCAAAAAATGCTCGGCTTAGCTGATAAAAAGATCAGGGCGCAAAATTTACAAAAAGAAATTCAATTAAAGCAAGGGGATGCAATGCATTTGCCTTATCCGGACCAAAGCTTTGACATTGTAACAATTGGTTTTGGTTTACGTAATGTTCCTGATGCAGATCAAGTTTTGAAAGAAATTTATCGGGTTTTAAGGCCAGATGGAAAAGTTGGAATTCTAGAGACTTCACAACCAACTAATCCAATTATTAAGTTAGGATGGGAAAGTTACTTTAAACTGTTTCCTAATTTTGCTAAATTATTGGGTGCTAATGTTGATGACTACAAGTACCTGTCACATACTACTGCTAAATTTATTTCAGCTACGCGTTTAAAGAAAATGCTTGAGCAAAATGGCTTTAAAAATGTAACAATAACCAAATTAAATTTAGGTGCTGGTGCAATTCATATCGGAATTAAAAAGAAAATGAGATAAAATATAAAATAAAAACTAAAAAGGGGAATTTTATGAGAACTGGTACTAAAATTATTACTTTAGACAACGGTTATCACTTATGGACTAATACGCAAGGCGAAGGTGATATTCATTTATTAGCACTTCACGGTGGTCCTGGTGGAAATCATGAATATTGGGAAGATGCTGCAGAACAATTAAAGAAGCAAGGGCTTAATGTTCAAGTAACTATGTATGATCAACTAGGGTCACTTTACTCTGATCAACCAGACTACTCAAATCCAGAAATTGCTAAGAAGTATTTGACTTATGAATATTTTTTAGATGAAGTTGATGAAGTGCGTGAAAAGCTTGGCTTAGATAATTTCTACTTAATTGGCCAAAGCTGGGGCGGACTTTTGGTGCAAGAATATGCAGTTAAATATGGCCAGCATTTAAAGGGAGCCATTATCTCTTCAATGGTTGATGAAATTGATGAGTACGTTGATTCTGTAAATAGAAGAAGACAAGAAGTTCTTCCTCAAACAGAAATTGATTTCATGCATGAGTGTGAGAAGAATAATGACTATGATAATCAACGCTACCAAGATGATGTACAAATTTTAAATATTAATTTTGTTGATAGAAAGCAACCTTCAAAGCTTTATCACTTAAAGGATCTTGGCGGAAGTGCTGTTTATAACGTCTTTCAAGGTGATAATGAATTTGTTATTACTGGTAAGCTTAAAGATTGGCACTTTAGAGATCAACTTAAGAATATTAAAGTACCAACTTTAATTACTTTTGGTGAAAATGAAACTATGCCAATTTCTACGGCTAAAATTATGCAAAAAGAAATTCCAAATTCACGCCTAGTTACTACTCCTGATGGGGGTCACCACCATATGGTTGATAATCCAGATGTTTACTACAAACACTTGGCTGATTTTATTCGTGAAGTTGAAGATGGTAGTTTTAAAGGTGAGTAGGAAGAGTCTGAGGATAAGTAGTAATTTGATTTAATTATAGCTCTTAGAAAAGAAAAATACTGATATATCAAGGTTTTATTTAACGATGATATATCAGTATTTTTCTTTATTTTAGAGTTTTTTCTAAAATGCTTTTTGTTTTATACGACTGCTTGTGAGGCAAATTATATACCAAGCGAATAGTTTAGCTATAATTATTAGTAATCCTTGGTCTAAAAAATTTTTACTTAAAATCCAATCTAGTAGGTTGCTGATTGGTAATAATTCCGCAAATAACTTTAACCATAAAGGATATGCCCTAACTGGAATAATTAAACCAGCTAATAAAACCAAGCAAGCCGTCATAATATTAGTTAGCCAATAGGGATTTTCATGGTTCATACCCCAATTAGCACTAAAATAGCCCAATAAAGAACTAATTAAAATTATTAACGGCAAAGCTAAAAACAATTTTGGTAATAGATTAGTTTCACCAAGTGAAACTAATCCAATGCCTCCTAATACTACGATTTCAATAGTAGCCGTAATATTAGCAATTACAAATTTAGGGAGCCAATATTTGTGAAAGGCAGGTCTAATTGAGAAAAAATCCTCAAGTAATCCAATATTTTGATCGTAAACTACTGAGGCACTAATAATCCCAATACTAGTTGTAATTCCTGTTGTCACAATCGTACCGATTAAAGATCGTGTATAATCCTGGTTAGAGTTAAAAGCAATTAGCAAGAACATCAACAATGAAACTAGTGGTAAAAATAAATAATTAACTAAAATGATGCGAATGCTGTCAAAGGTTCCAACTGAACGTAAAGTGATACGATATGTAGAATTCAAAATACATTTAGTCTCCCTTCTTTAAAGGCTCGTTTGATAACAATATTAGTCATATATTTTGATAAAAAGATAAATACAAAAACAACAACAATGTACATAATTATCCAGATGGAGTTAATGGGTAGATGATAGATTATCTTGATAGGAAAAGTTAGTGGACTAAAAATTTGAAAGGGTTGAATTTTTTGCGAAATAAAGTAAGGAATATTTAACAATCCAGATAAGAGTAATATTGGTAAAAGTAATAGTTGCTCATATACAATAGCATTTTTACTCAAAACAAAGAATAAACTAATAAAATAGCTAAGTACAGTAGCAGCTAGCCAAAGTAAAAATACGCCTAGAACTAACTGCCAGTCTAAGTATTTAATAGGTATCCCTAAAAGAATAGCTTCAATTCCTGCTAAAGGGAATGCGGTTAAACCATAAATAGCTGCAGGCATTAAGGTTGCCAACAAAACTTTTTCGCGTCTCACACCTGTGTTTAAGAGATAGGGTAAAGTTCCTTGAAAACGTTGAAATCCAAGCGCGCCGGCACTAGTTGTACATGATGCCCAAGTTCCCATTACGCCAGCAATCAACCATTCACGCCCAGTGTAGGTATGATGAACATAATGTGATAAATACTCATATAGCAACATTGTTGTTGTTTCTATTACTACTAAATTAACGAAATACGTATTTTTAATATAAAGTTTTAACTGAAATAGTGCAATTTTGATAAAGGACAATTTAGCACCTACTTCCGCTTTAATTTATTAGCTACGGCCAGATAAGCATCAGTTAAGCTAGCAGTTTCATCAACATGAGCAAATGCCTTTACACCGGCAATTGATCCTTCGTAATATATTTTTCCTCCACCAATTAGAAAAATTCTATCAGCTAAAGTTTCAATATCAGTCATATCGTGGCTCGTTAAAATAATACCGCAGCCATTATCAGCTAACTTTTTGACTAATTTTCTGATTGAGATCACTGATTCTATATCTAGACCTGCGGTAGGCTCATCCAGCATTAAAATCTTTGGATGATTTACTAATCCACGTGCGATGTGTAATCTCTGAAGCATTCCCTTTGAGTAAGAACCAGCTTTTTTATCAGCAACATTAGCAAGATTGACAGTTTCTAAAGCATGTTGAACATTTGATTTAATATGTCGTTCTTTAACACCTAAAATACGGGCAAAAAATTCAAGATTATCACGTGCAGTTGCATTGTTATAAAAACCACGGTCACCTCCAAAAACAATACCCATTTGCTTTCTAGCTTGTCTGGGTTTTTTAGTTAAATCAATTCCTTCAACTTCTATTTGTCCTAAATTAGGAATCAAATAGTTAGAGATTGATTTAATTAATGTGGTTTTGCCTGCACCATTTGGCCCAACAAATGAGATAACTTCTCCTGCATGTAATTCAAAACTAATCCCACTTACTGCATGAAATATATCATTTTTTTCCTTGTAAAAGCGTGTAATATTAAGAGCTTTAAATATAATATTGGTCATAGTTTTCACTCATTCCTGTTGGATCAGATGTCATTGAATTTAAAAGCTTTTGTGCGCAGCCCTGTTTTCCTAATTTATACATAGCTACTATCAATAATTTTTTAGATTCATTTATGCCGACTACATTACCGATTTTAATATGTTTGTGTATTGCTTTAATAACAGTATTAACAGCGGATTGAAAATTTCTCTCTACATAATAAACATATGCTAAAGAAGACAATGCCACATTCATATATAGTGATATAGTTATTTTTTTGTTAATTATTTTTTAATTATAATATATTATATTTAATTAAAATACAATGTTTTTTATGAAATTTACATTTTATTATTAATAAGCTATAGAGTAATATTAGAATATTATCACTTATTAATCACAAAAGGTGAGTAGAAAACAAAAATCATATTGACACTAACTACATATCATGCTATAATTAAGATCCTTTCTAAAATTAAACATTTGTATACGACAAAAGCCACCTGAAATAGGTGGCTTTTTTTGTTTTTTAGGAATATAGGATATAAATAATAAAAATTAGTAAGTAATAAGACTAGTTGAATTCATTGTTTTATCGTCTAGTTTATAAGTCTTTAATTCAAAATCATCTTCAAAATTACAGTAGTAAGTCTTGCTTCCAGAAGAGTAGCATGCAGTGTAAACAGTATATTCGTCACTACCTTGATCGTTGACCACGCTGCCTTTGATCATGGCAACAGACTTTAAGATATTAAAGAATTTAGCAACGTTTGCTTTTTCACCTTTGACAGTTGGATAATTTGGGTTTAAGTAAGCTGCTTTAACAAAACGGTCGGCTGGAATACTGTCACCCGGCAGGCCTAAACTACCAGTTCCTACACCCCAAGGAGCAACTTTTTGACCGTTCCAGCTTTGGGCTGTAGCGTCATGTGGATTTAAGCCAGTGTAATTACCTAGATTAGTAAGATGCCAGTTAAAGTCTGGACTATTAGTCAAAACGCCTAGCTTGTCTTCAAAGACTTTCATTCCATATTGTTTTGAAACTTCAACAATAATGGCTTCGTCACTATCACTAATGATCCAGTGAAGAGGGGCAACCGCAAATGATGAATTAATAGCTTCGTTTACTAAGTTAACATTCTTTAATGCTTCCTTTACTTCACTAACATGGGTAAAGTTTTGAGTAACCCAGAGCATAATTTCGTAAGAAGCTAAGTTAATTTTACCGTCAATAGGACCATCACTAAATTTAGCAAAATGTGGGAAGTTTAAACCGGCAATACCTAAGCCATCTTCGTTATAGCAGTCAAAGTATGATGGATAGCCATCAACCACAATTCCCATTCCGATAACAGCCTTTTTAGTAGTGGTGTTATCTAAAAACTTATATGGAAGAGGATAATGACGCGGCGTGATAATAACGCCTTCGCCATAATCTTGTCCAACATCTAGATTACGACCAAAGTATAAATTTCCTTGATCATCTGTGAATCTTAAACCAGTACACATTTCTAAAATCCTCCTTATTTAGCATTAGCTTTTGCTGCTTGCTCTACAATATATTTCTTTTGATATCTCTTAATTTGGATAACAGCAAATACCAAAATAATAAAACCAATTGCAACAAAGGCAATCATAAAGTACCAAGCAACTGTAAAGCTTGCAGCCCCTTTAATAATTCCAAAGAGTGGAGCGCCGATTGCATAGCCGATTGCATAAGCTAAACCAACGTATCCAAGCATGACGCCTTGATCTCTTGAGCCAAAGAGGTCTTTTGCCATGAAGGCTGGGCCTGACATATAACTAAATACAGCTAAGCCGCAAAAGATAGCATAGCCAATACCGGCAGCCTTACTAATAGATGAACCATATGGCTGGAAGCTAATAAAGATCATCATTAAAATAGATAAAATATACATACAACCAGCATAGGCCATTGATTTTGCTGTACCAAATTTATCAAATAAGAAACCACCAGAAATATTTCCGATTAAACAACCAACACCGTACATTGATCCAACTAAACCAACATCGGTTAAAGAAAGCTTAGTATCAAGGAAGGCAGCATAGTCTTCATTTAAAGATGCTAAGCCTAACCCAATGATTAAGAAACCAACGCTGAAAACCCAGAACCATTTCATTTGTAACACTTGTTTACTAGTCCAGCCTTTGAACTCTTTGGCCTTGGCTTCAGCTTCAGCTTTCTTGCTTTCAGCTAGTTCTTCATCGGAAACGACAATTTCATCTTTCTTAGGCGTTCTAATGAAGCAGGCGATAATTACACCGATTACTAATAAAGCAACGGCAAAGATAAAGAACGGTGCCATAGAAGTTAAATGACCGGTCTTAGTATTACCTGTCATATAGTGCTTTAAAATGGCTTGAGTGGTTGGTTGTAAAAAGATATTACCAATAGAACCACCACAGAAAGCAATTCCTAAAGCAGCACCACGTCCCTTTGCTGGGAACCAGTGATTAATAACCCATGGAACACCTTGGCCAGAGTAAAATGTTGAACCGACCATACAAATAATAGCAGCGATATAGAATCCTGGTAGTTTTGTACTAATTCCAAAAATTACGTAGGCGATGGCAGAAAGGCCAATACCAATTAAATACATCAGTCGAAAATTAACTTTTTCGAGTGCTTTACCAATAAATGGAGAAGCCACTGAAGCAAAAATTGCACCAAACGTAAAAATTAATGTATACGATGCTAAGGTAAAGTGGAAAGTATTAACTAAAGGGTGGATAAACAAAGGCTGAATGTTTTGAGCAATTCCATAAGGAATAGCTTGGGTTAACATACACAGGAAAACCATGAAGTACTTATAGCCCTTGCTTACTACTTTATCTTTAGTAGCGGCATCAGGAGACATGTAATTACCTTCTTTCTAACTAATTACTTATCTAAAATAATATTTGGCTTGTTCACGCCAATATTTTTTTGAATTTGTTTAATTTTAATAGCTGCAAAAATTAATAATATAAAACCAATTGCAACAAAGAAAATGGTACACCACCAAGCAGTTGTAAAGCTGGTAACACCTTTGATGACGCCAAAGAGTGGGGCACCAATAGCAAAACCAATTGCATAGGCTAAACTAATGTAACCTAAGTTAACCCCTTGTGCTTTGGCACCAAATAGACTCTTGGCCATGAAAGCAGGTCCAGACATGTAACTAAAGACCGATAGCCCGCTAGTAAAGGCCCAGCCCATGCCAGCGTATAAGTTAATACGATCTCCATAGGGATGTGTACTGATTAGGATCATCATCAAAATAGCGATAATCAACATGATTCCTGCATAAGCCATGGATTTAGCGGTGCCAAATTTATCAAATAAGTAACCGCCGGAAATATTGCCGATAATACCAGCAATCCCGAACACTGAACCAATCATGCCGACTTCCGTTAAGGATAATTTGGTATCTAAAAAGGCTGCATAGTCTTCATTTAAAGAAGCCAGTCCTAAGCCAATAATTAAAAAACCAATACTAAAGATCCAGAACCACTTCATATGAAGAACTTCTTTACCACTCCAACCTTGAAATTCATGTGCTTTTTTTTGAGCAGCTTCATGCCGATTCTTTTTAACTTCTTCGGCTGAGGCGAGAACCTCATCTTTCTTAGGAACTCTAATAAAAGCGGCAATAATTAGACCAACAACTAAAAGAGCAACGGCAAAAATGAAGAATGGAGCCATGGAAGTTAAATGACCAGTCTTGGTATTACCAGTCATAAAGTGCTTCAAAATTGCTTGGGTAATAGGTTGTAAGAAAATATCACCAATTGATCCCCCACAAAAGGCTAATCCAAGAGCAACACCGCGGCCCTTAAATGGAAACCAGTGATTGATAATCCAAGGAACACCTTGACCAGAATAAAAGGTTGAACCAACCATACAAATAATTCCGGCTAAATAGAAACCAGGTAATTTTGTACTAATTCCAAAAATTACATATGCTCCGGCTGAAAGGCAAATACCAATCAAATACAAAATTTTAAAATTAACTTTTTGTAAAGCTTTACCAACCATTGGTGAAACTAGAGACCCTACGACAGCCCCAAAAGTAAAAATTAATGTATAAGAAGCTAATGTAAAGTGAAAAGTATTAACCAGAGGGTGAACAAATAAAGGTTGAATTAATTGAGCAATTCCGTAAGGAATAGCTTGAGTTAACATACAGAGAAATACCATAAAGTATTTGTAGCCTTTACTGACCACCTTGTGCCTATCGCTTGGTAGATCGTTTGACATCGTATCTCTCTTCTTTCTGATAAAATACTATTAACTTTATAACTTAAATATTATTAAACACGTGAGCTTTGACTATAGCCACTTATATTGTGGTCTACTTAATTGAGTAAATCAAAAATAACGACTTATTATGTTATTTAATAAATATGATACAATACTTCGGCAAATGATCATGATAAAAACATTAAAAAAGATTGATGTTCTTAGCTTTGTATAGCATTAGTACATCAATCTTTTGTTTAAATATTTATTTTTTTACATAACCTGCAATGTCGTCTTAGTCGAAATCATAGTTTAATTTCTTACCATAGGCTTTTTCATAAGCCTTTTTCTTTTGCATGTAATCAATGTCCCGCATTCTTTTTGCGTTTTGATCAACTGTCAGACGATCCACTGGGTAGATTGTTGGTAAGACATGAAGAATATAGCGAGTCTTATGAAATTCCCTACTATTTTTTTCCATTTCTGGAAGATCTTGAATTTCCACAAAGCAGGAGATAATCGGCACTTTAGCCTTAGCCGCATAGTAATAAGCACCTTTTTGAAGGGGACGAGGCTTGCGGTAGTTATACCACATTTCTTGTTCAGGGTAGATTAAGACCCATCCCTTTTTATCAAAGACTTTCTGCAAGTGCTTTGGAAATTCCCGTCCTAAATATTGGTAGCTCTGAACAATAGGAATAGCATTGATGTTATTCATTAAAAAGCCAAAGAAACCAGGTAACTTTAGGTTAGAGTCTTCAATTACAACATAGAGCTTTTTATGGCAACGATTGGCTAATTTCTTAATTGGCAGGCTATCAGTCTGCTTAAAGTGATTAGTTGTTACAATTGCGCCATATTTAGGTCCTTGAGCTCTTTGCTTGTTTTTGATTTGTGTATGAGCCATTAAAACTAAAGTATCAATATTGATAATAGTTTGGGCGATAATGTTTTTAAATTTATGGCTCAGCTTTTTTTGTTGTTCCCAATAATCGTTGACTAACTTAATTCTTTCACTTTTAGTGAGAATTGGATCTCCTAATTCAACTTTAGCGTGCATTTTGCCTTTTTTAACGGCTGCTTTGATGTTTTCAATAACTTGTGCACGATTTTCGCCAATAATCATAGTTTAATCCTTTCGCCTTTAGCTTTTACATGAGCCCAATTATTGGGCTCAACGACTGTGCTATCTTCTTTTTCAAGCATGTGACCTAACTTAGCTCGCTCTTCTCTACTCTCTTCATCGGTATAATTATCTAATTCAGCATGTAAGTCTTCATAGAAGGGCGTCTCTTTAGCGTACTTCCAGAAATAATCTGGGTATTGAACATTATTAAAGTGCCATGGCTTAAAGAATAAGTTATAGTGAATCAAGCCTGGTTTAGAAAGGTAACTGTATAGTCATTTTCTGGATTAGAATTCTTAACTAATGAATTTAAAGATACTGCAGCATATTTGGTAAAACCATCACTAATACTATAAAAAACTGGAATAGTCATTTTGATGCCTCTTTATATTTTTACGGACGTAGTCTTTTTAACTTTTGCCCAAGTTACATCTTCATTTTTAATTTCATCGACTTTTTTAATCATCCAATCGAGATCAGCGCGGGCTTTTTTGCGATCTTCATCAGTAAAACTGTCCAATTGTTCTTTTAGTTCATCATAGTATGGTGATTTTTTAGCAATATCCCAGAAATATTGACCATATTGAACATCTGCAAAGTGCCATGGCTTAAAGAAAAGGTTATAGTGAACAATTTTTGGATCTTTGATTTCATCCATATGTTCATTAGGCATTGCATCCCACTCAAGCGGTAAGTGGTAGATTTTATCTTCACAGATTTCATTCATATAAGCTTGGTCAGGATCAATATTGTCAAAATGATATTTTTCAATTAAGGAATAAAATTTATCAACAAATTTTTTATCTCTAAATTCTTTCATATTGAATAAAATGACACCATTGTTGATGTATTTTTCTGGAGGGAAGATTCCTTGGCATTCTTTAATATAGACTTGGAGCGGCTTAATAAATCTGATTGACATATCTGGGACACTCGCAAACATGTTATCGCCAATTTCAGTATTATAAAGTTCAGCAATATCAGTACAGATAATTGTGTCGGCATCTAAGTAAACAGCCTTATCATATTGGGGGAAAAGATTAGGGATAAAGAGCCGGTAAAAAATAGACATGGTAAAGAATTGTGCTCGTAAATAATTTTCTTCACTATTGTGAATTGGAGCTACCATTTCGTCATCAATATGGAAAATATTAACGTGAACATTTTCAGTTGAAAGGTCTTCTAGACTCTTTTTATGTTCATCACTAATACTTTGGACTAAAAGGGTAATTGTGTAGTCCTTCTTTGGATCAACATGATCAATTAAAGACTGAATAGAAACAGCTGCATAGGGTGTGTAATTATCACTGATTGTATAAAAAACTGGAATAGTCATTTTCAAACTCCATCTATATATAATATTTAGTGCTGCTTTAAAAGCGGCTTAAGTTCTGTGTACTGCTTAAGTAAATCATCATATTCATGTAATTTCAAGACGCTATGAACACGTTCTACATCCCAGGGTTTAACTGTTAAAGTGTGGAAGTAGGGTTTAAAGCGAAAGCTAGTTGTAAAATGTTGGATTTTTGTATCAGGATGGAGCCGGTATTGCTCATTGTAGCAGCGAGGAGCAATTCTTTTTTCAGTCGCAAGTTTATTTAAGGCAGATTGATCGGGAAGTAGCATTTTTTTATCACTCATTTTCTCCCGAACTTTTGCAAATAATCTTGTCTTTTTAATCTCAGCCATATTTAAAAGCAATACTCCTGAGTTAAGGTAATCAAAAGTTTTATGACTGTGAAGATTGTGGAAGAAAAAGCGTCCCCAGAAATCTAAAACGCCAACTAATTCCACGTTAGTTAAGTCTTGATTGTAGAAGTCACTAATATCATCGCGCACAATAATATCGTCATCTAAGTACAAGATGCGGTCAGGAATTTGCAAAATTTGATCCGCAAATAACCTAAGCATGGCGTAAGGAGTGAAACGAGTCTCCATGTTAGCACGAGGGGGCTCTTTTTTGAATAATTCAGTACAGTCGATTAATTCAGCGGTATTATTTGGGGCTTTTTCTTTAATAATTTTTTTGATTAAGTTAAAAGCTTGGTCACTAAAAGCTTCGTATCCTTCTGCCTGCATGGTTAAGATATAAAGGTGCAGAGGAGCAGAAGTATTTTTTAATAAAGATAGAGTTGCAATTAAAATACCATCTTCGGCGTGAGAATCGCCACAAAACATAATATTCATTTTAATCTCCAATTTCTTGTTTTTGATAGTGATAATATTGATAGCTGCTATTCTTAGATCGCTTTTTTAGTTGCTCGAAGACTTGATCATGGAGCTTTTTTTGTTGCTCTTTTTTGGTCAAGGTAGAGTCTGGGAAGAAAGGCCCATCAATATAAACAGTGATTTTGGGATGCTTGCCAAATTTGCGTTTTTGATAAGTTGTCGTCATTACAAAACTTGCTTTATTTGCCTGAACTGGAAAATTAAAGCTGGTTTCTGGAAATGGTCGAATGTCGGTATAGTAAGGCCAGACATGAGCTTCTGGATAGATTACAATGTGGGCATTTTCTTTAGTTAAGGTTTTAACAGCTTTAAGTAATTTAATAGCTTGCTTAATATTTTTGCCGACTGGTAGACCTCCATAGGGCAGGAGCACTTTCCCAATAACTGGAATGCCCCAATTTGCTTGATTAGCAATGGCATAGTAATTTTTCCACCCAAATAAGGTTAGGGGCATGAAGACATCATTAATCATTTGAGTATGGTTTCCGTAAACAAAATATCCTTCATCTTTATATTTAGATAACTTATCCCTACCTATTACTTTGACATGCATTACTCCATAAGTAAAAAGATAATCAAATCCGCTAGCTAAAAAACGCATTAGATAATTAAGGGGTGTATGTTTAATGATTTGGTAATTATCGGGCAAGGTAAAGTCTTGCTTTTTACTTTCAACAACGTCATCGGTTGTGGAAGTATAGTAGATAGTATGGTGTTTAGATGGCTTAGTATTCATGATATTAATTATAGAAAAAATTTAGAAACAAAAAAAGACATCGCAATTACGATGTCTTTTAAAAATATGGGTGGTCAGGGGATCGAACCCTGGACCCACGGATTAAGAGTCCGTTGCTCTGCCAGCTGAGCTAACCACCCATTGGATAACCAACAGATACTATTATGCCAAAAAAAAATAAAAATGCAAGAACTTTTTTAGAAAATTGATATAAATTAAAGTGAGGAAAATTAGAAACAAAAAAGCATCGCAAATGCGATGCCTTTCAAAAATATGGGTGGTCAGGGGATCGAACCCTGGACCCACGGATTAAGAGTCCGTTGCTCTGCCAGCTGAGCTAACCACCCATTGGATAACCAACAAATAGTATTATGCCAGTAAAGTAAATAAAGTGCAAGCTTTTTTTTGCATAAGTTTAAAAAAAGTGGGGAAAACAGTATAATAGAGTTATTAATATTGAGGAGGCATCAGTATGCCAAAGAAGATTTTAGTCGTTGACGATGAAAAACCAATTTCTGACATTATTAAATTTAATCTGACTAAGGAAGGCTTTGATGTCGACACTGCATACGACGGCGAAGAAGCTGTTAAAAAAGTTGAGGAATATGATCCCGATTTAATGATTCTTGACTTGATGTTACCAAAAAAAGACGGCTTAGAGGTTGCGCGTGAAGTGCGCCAAACTCATGATATGCCAATTATTATGGTAACGGCTAAAGACACTGAAATTGACAAGGTGTTAGGTCTTGAAATGGGAGCAGATGATTATGTTACTAAGCCTTTTTCTAACCGTGAATTAGTTGCTAGAGTAAAGGCAAACTTGCGTAGACGTGACTTGACCCAAAAAGCTACTGAAGATGATGAAGATAAGAATATTACCATTGGCAATCTTGTGATTATGCCTGAAGCTTATATGGTTGAAAAAAATGGTGAAAAAATTGAATTAACGCATCGTGAATTTGAATTACTTCATTATTTAGCACAGCACATGGGACAAGTAATGACTAGAGAGCATTTACTACAAACTGTTTGGGGCTATGACTATTTTGGGGATGTTAGAACTGTAGATGTAACTGTTCGACGCTTACGGGAAAAGGTCGAAGACAATCCAAGTTCACCAACAATTTTAGTTACCAGACGTGGAGTAGGATATTACGTTAAAAACCCATCAGATGAATAAGGATCAAAGTCACTAGTGATAGTGGCTTTTTTTGCAATTAGGACCAATGAAGAAAACAAAAAGTGTATTAAATTCTATTAATTTTAAAATCGCAATCATTTTTATGTTGTTATTACTAGCAACGATTGAAGTAGTTGGAGCTTCTTTTACTAGACAACTTGAACAAAACTCAATTCAGAATTTTGAGTCTTCAATTCAAGTCTCAAACATTATTACCAACCAAATTGCTAGCCAATTGAGTAAGGCAAATAGTAAGAGTGCCAATCAACAACTGAGCCAGATTATTTCAAATTACAATCTTGGTGATATTAGCCAATTAATGGTGGTGGATAATAAAGGTGTAATTCGAGCTGTTTCAAATGTTAATGATCAGAATCGAATTGGACAACGAACCAGTAATGCAGATATAAAAAGCGTGCTTTCAAATGGAAAACAAGTTTCTAAGGTGATTAATGATAATGGAAACTATATGGTACAAATCTCGCCGTTAACATCTGCTAATGGAACTAATACGCCTGTTGGTGCGCTTTATGTAAGAGCAAGTTTACAGGGTGTATTCAATAACTTACGGCAAGTTTCTATTTACTTCTTGATTGCCTCGTTAATTGCGGCTGTCTTAGGTGCAGTAGTTGCCTTAGTAATTTCCCGGGCTATAACTCGGCCAATTGAAGAAATGCGTAAGCAAGCTTTGCGGGTGGCAAATGGAGATTATTCGGGCCACGTCCGGGTTTACGCCCAAGATGAGCTAGGGCAATTAGCTGAAGCATTTAACACTTTGTCGGTGCGAATTGAGAGAACTCAAGAGATTTCTGATAGTGAGCGAAGACGGTTAGATAATGTTTTGACTCACATGACAGATGGGGTTATTGCGACTGATCGTCACGGAAATATTACTATCATTAATGAAACTGCCTTAGACTTTTTAGGCAAAACTGAAAAAGATGTTATTGGGAAACCAATTACTAATTTACTCGGCTTAAAAGATGTTACAATTCAAGATCTCTTAAGCACTCAGCAAGAATTGGTTGTGCGTGTAAATGATAATACAAGAGATGAAATGATTTTACATGCTAACTTTTCTTTAATTCAGCGTGTGACTGGCTTCGTTTCAGGTCTAGTTTGTGTTTTGCATGATATTACACAACAGCAAAAAAATGAGCGGGAACAACAGCAATTTGTATCTAACGTTTCACACGAACTTAGGACTCCATTAACAAGCTTACGAGCTTATGTTGAAGCCTTAAATGATGGTGCATGGAAAGATCCAAATATTGCACCGCAATTTTTACATGTTATCCAAGACGAAACTGAGCGAATGATTAGAATGATTAATGACCTGCTTAGCTTATCAAGAATGGATCGTGGTGTAGCCAAAATGGACTTAGAATGGGTTAACTTAAATGATTTTGTTAACCACGTTCTAAACCGGTTTGATATGATGCTAAAATCTGATACAGATAAAACGCATAAAAAGAAGTATTCAATCAAGCGTGAATTTCCTCATCAAGCTTTATGGGTAGAATTTGATACTGATAAGATGATGCAAGTAATCGATAATATTATGAACAATGCGATTAAGTATTCACCTGATGGAGGCGTTATAACAGTTCGCCTTCTTCAAGCCCAAAAGCATGTCATCTTAAGTATTTCTGACCAAGGATTGGGAATTCCAAGAAAAGACTTAAACAAGATTTTCGATAGATTTTACCGTGTTGATAAGGCTCGTTCTCGTAAGCAAGGCGGAACGGGACTAGGATTAGCTATTTCTAAAGAAATAGTAGAAGCACACCATGGCCGGATTTGGGCAGATAGTGCTGAAGGTTCCGGATCAACTTTCTACATTTCTTTGCCATATGAAGCAATTAGTGAGGAAGGAGAAAACTGGGATGAGGTTTAAAGATAAAGTTTCTAGAGTGGCACTGCGTGTTAGCTTAATTGCAATGGTTGTCTTATCAATTATTCTATCGGCTGTCATTTGGGGATCAGATGCCCGATTTTCTAGAATTGAAGAAACATCTAATCAAACGCAAACTAAGGATCTAGGGCAACGTTCTTTAAGAGATATCTATTTACCAACGCAAACTTTTTATTTTAAAAATAAACAGATGTATCAAGTCTATGATACAAAGAATAATTTACCTTTGGAGTTTTCTAAATTAACTCAGTCTTTAAGACCGCTGCTACCAATCCGAATCTGGTCTAGTCAAACTAAGTATGAAAAAATGTTGAGAAATCCAAACTATATTCAGCTAACATACCCAGATCAGATAACGATCTCATTATTTTTAACTAATGTAAGAAAAAATGATAGTCGGGAATTTAATCGCTTTTTTGTCTCAACGACTTCTAGTGACTACATCTATCTAGGTAATGATGAGAACCATACACTCTATCGCATTCGTTTAAACGATGTCTCATTTAAGACCCTAATTGAGCATATTAGAAACGCTCAAACTCAAATGCCAGTCACTCTTGAACAGGTGCATGATGACTATTTACCTTTCTATGAAAAAAATCTAAGCTTACCAGTTTATAGCTACTTAACTAATGAGGAATCTGATTCATATTTCGTTTATCGTTTGTTAGGATCAGATAATCCTACCCAGCATAGTAATGGCGATACGATTACATACTCTAATGGAGTATATGAGCGTTTAATTGCTGCTAAACATACTCATAACTATGAATATATTGATTATCAACAAGATCAGATTCCTAAGACAATTAGTCGTAAATTAAATGATAGTTTATATTTCGTACGAAAGATTGGTTTATCAGAACCAGATTTAAGATTCTTTGATGCGGATGATAATACAGTTATCTATCAAAACTATGTCGAAGAATATCCAATCTTTTTACCAGGGAAATATAAGATGCGGGCACAGGTAAAATTTGCATCCAATGGGATGACGATTAATTTCAATAGTTTAGACTTACAGATTCCAATTCCAACTAATGGAGAAAAGAAAAATTTAATTCCAACTACTGAGGCCATGGATGAGTTATACCAAAAAGGATATCACCGAAAAGATATTGAAAGAATTATTATTGGATACACAGCTAAATCTTCTGACAGTAAAAATAAGAAATTAGTAGATTTAGAGCCTGCTTATTATGTAAAAATTAACAAGCAGTGGAAGACCTTAGATGAATGGCTTAATACAAATAATCAGTTAGATAGTGCAGGAAAGGAGGGACTAGTAGATGGACTTTAAAAGAATTGAATGGATATTTTTAATTGTATTTATTGGTATTAATATCTTTTTGGGAATTGAGTTATGGCAAACACCAACTCTCTTATCTGCTGGTTCTACTCCAACTCAGACTGATATTAAGAGTGAGACAAGTGCTGATCAAATCACTATTCCAAAGGTTAATGATAAACAAGAAGATGGTTATTATTTGGCCGCTAAAAATAATGATTCTTGGATCAAAAAAGCTACTCAGCAGGTAAAAGGACAAGTAGCAAGTAATTCAAGTGAAAACCTTATTTCTGTTCATCTAGATAAGCCAATTACTTTATCTAAAAATAAAAAAGAAGCTCTGAGACAAGTGATACGTTTTAAGGATGACAGTCAAAATGTATATCAAGGTAAAAATTATACTTACCTTTCAGAACTATCTGAGGGGGACGATTATATTTTTGATCAGAAGACTAAATATGGAGAATTTTTTGCTGCAACAGCTCGACTTCATATTATTGTAAAAGATAATCAAATTGTCTCTTATTCACAAAGCTATGTTGATGAATTAAATCCTGTTCGTGAACGCCAAAATACAATTAGTTCAAAAGCAGCAGTAGACTCTTTATATACTTACAGTGAATTATCAAATAATTCTAAGGTTATCTTGTTGAAGCAAGTTTATACTAAATTATTAACAGTTAAAGGAAATACCATTTATATTCCAACATGGTTAGCAGCAATTGAAAATAATACTTCTAAGACAGTTACCTTGAAGCGGGTAAATGCATTTACAGGAACAATTATTCAAAATAATGTTACGACTGATGATTCTAAGGAGTGAAAAATGTGAAAGTATCAGTTTTATCAAGCGGATCAACAGGTAATTCTACTTTAATAGAAACTGAGCAACATAAAATTTTAATGGATGCAGGTTTATCTGGAAAAAAGACTAAAGACTTACTAGCTCAAGTAGGTGTTGATATTAAAGATCTTGATATGATTTTTATTAGTCATGATCATACAGATCATTCGGGTGGCTTAGGGGTCTTAATGCGGAGGTACCCACAAATTTCAGCTTATGCAAATTCAGGTACCTGGAATTATTTAATTGAAAGTAAGAAAATCGGTAACTTGCCTGTTGAACAGATCAATACTTTTGAATCTGGGGTAACAAAAACTTTTGGTGATTTAGATGTGACTAGTTTTGCTACTAGTCATGATGCAGCTGAACCCCAATATTATGTTTTTAGTAGTGGCGGTAAACGATTTGCTTGTTTAACGGATACGGGATATGTCTCAAGCGCTGTTAAAGGTGAAATTAAGGACGCAGATGGCTATTTAATGGAGTTTAATTATGATGATATGATGCTTAGAAATGGGCCATATTCTTGGTCTTTGAAGCATCGAATTATGTCGGATGTTGGACATCTTTCAAACGATCAGGCAGCTGATACGCTACTTGATGTTGTTTCTCCAAAAACTAAAAACATCTTTTTGGCTCACCGTAGTCAACATAATAATACTCAGTATTTAGCCCATGAGACTGCACATGATTTATTAGTTGCTGGGGATGCAAATCTGCCCGCAGATGTTAAAATTATTGATACCAATCCACTAGAAGCCGGATCACTTACAGAAATATGATTTTTAGCAAATAATTTGACTTGAATTCATAAAAAATTCAAAATTTGTGATTAGGCTAGAGTAAATAGAAAAGGAGAATTTTTATGGCAGAAAATAATACTAAGAACTCTAATAAGCATAATGCTCTAATTAAAACTGGTATTGTGGGAGTAGTCGCAGGATTACTCGGTGGTGGAGTAGCTTACGCAGGTTTGTCTCAAATTAACGGACAGAATGCTCCACAAACTACTGTTGCACCAACAGCTAAGGTTGAGAAGTCTAACAGTAAGAATAGCAGTCAGATGACTAATGCCTTTAATACGGTAAAGAATTCTGTTGTTTCTGTTGTAAATTTGAAGAGACAAAGTTCTTCTTCAACTAGTGATCCATTTGGTATTTTTGGGTCTGATAGTTCCAGCTCTTCAAAGAAGAATTCTAAATCAGATTTAGAAACTTACAGTGAAGGTTCTGGAGTTATTTACATGAAATCTAATGGTAAAGGCTACATTGTAACTAATAATCACGTGGTTTCTGGAAGTGATGAAATCCAAGTTATTTTAAGCGATGGTAAGAAAGTAACAGCTAAAAAAGTTGGAACTGATGCAGAAACAGACTTGGCTGTCTTAACTATTGATGGTAAATATGTTACTCAAACTGCCCAATTTGGCTCTTCTAAGAACTTAGAGCCAGGTCAACAAGTAATTGCTGTTGGTTCTCCACTTGGGAGCGAATATGCAACTAGTGTAACTCAAGGTATTATTTCTGCTAAGAATAGAACAATAGATGTAACCAATTCATCTGGCCAAGTAACTAATCAGGCAACTGTTATTCAGACTGATGCGGCTATTAACCCTGGTAATTCAGGTGGTCCATTAGTTAATATGTCTGGCCAAGTAATTGGTATTAACTCAATGAAATTGTCTTCTTCTAGTGATGGTACTGCTGTTGAAGGAATGGGCTTTGCAATTCCTAGTGATGAAGTTGTTTCAATTATTAATCAATTGGTTAAGAATGGAAAGATTACGCGTCCAAAATTAGGCGTGAGAATTGTATCAGTTGATGAATTAACAGAATACGGTCGCAAGAAACTTGGTTTGCCTGACAGTGTTAAATCCGGTGTCTATGTCGCTAGTGTGACCAAGAATGGTAGTGCAGATAAGGCTGGCATCAAGGCTCGTGATGTGATTACTAAGATTGATGGCAAAGACGTGGATAGTGTTGTTTCACTACATACAGCTCTTTACGCACATAAGATTGGCGATACAGTAACACTTCAAGTGGTTAGAGATGGAAAATCACAGGACATTAAAGTTACCTTAAGTTAATTGAATATTATTAAATAGAAGCAAAAAAGCTATGATTATACGATTTGTAAGCGGTAATCATAGCTTTTTCTTAATATTTAAAGTGTGAAACTTAATAAAGTTCGTATTTTAAGATTGTCAAGGTCTTAGAATTAGCAAATAGATTGTGGGAAAATGTGGAAAACTCTGTGGATTGTGTATAAGTCGACAACAATAAAAATAAAAAATGTGGAAAACTTGTGAATTTTGTGTAAATAAAGTTCTGATTTTTTCACGACTGAACGGCTGTTCAAGCCTAGTATGTAAGGGATGGAGTTAAAAGTTTGGAAAATTAATTCAATTTATAAAAATGTGGAATAAGTTTTTGAAAAAAGTTATCCACTTTTTTATAAACCACAAGTTGTTGAGAACTAAAAGTTTAAACCACTAAATATAGTTTTTAGTAATCCACAGCTAGGGGAAAACTCATGTGGACGCTATGTCAATTAGGGGATAAAATAAAAAGCTAGATGTGTGAAAGGGATAAATTAGCATGAATATAAAAATTGTCTGTGTAGGGAAATTAAAGGAAAAGTATTTTAAAGATGGAATTGCAGAATATGTAAAGAGAATGAGTCGTTTTGCAAAGGTAAAAATAGTTCAAGTTCCAGATGAAAAAGCCCCCGAAAAACTAAGTCCTGCTGAAATGGAACAGGTCAAAGAAATCGAGGGAAAAAGAATTTTAGATAAGATAAAAGATAAAGAATATGTTTATGTAACTGCGATTAAGGGGAAAGAGAGAACTAGTGAGGCTTTTGCTAAAGAGTTATCTGATTTAACTACTTATGGGCATTCTGATATTACTTTTGTTATTGGAGGAAGTCTAGGTACAAGTGACGCAGTAAATAAGCGAGCTGATGATTTAATCAGTTTTGGTAAATTTACAATGCCTCATCAATTAATGCGCTTGGTTTTAACTGAACAAATTTACCGTGCCTTTATGATTAATAACGGCAGTCCATACCATAAATAATTATTTGAGAAGAAATAAGATTGGTTGAAGTAGTACTATGATGCTACTAAAAATAAGCCAATCTTTTTTTGTTAAGGCAATCGGGACAATTACACTTCTTTCTCCGGCTTCACGGTAGCCGTGTGAAATCATTCCATCAGCTAAACTATTAGACCAAGAAATTGCAGCTAAAATTGCTTTAAAATATAAGGCCGGTGAGTAGAAAGATAAGTGGTAGTGTCTCATATCCCCAACTAGGCGGATTCGATTCACTTCGGCATGAATTTTGGGAATAACATTAAAGGCCGCTAGAGTTCCATAAGCAAATTTGCTGGGTAATTTAAAATTTTGTTCTAATGAACGAGCTAGAGCAAGAAAAGAAGTCGTTTCAGTGAAAGTAGCTCCTAAAAATACATAGGCGTAAATTCTCGTAAATAAGACACAAGCTTGGTATAGGCTATGGCTAGGAGTGAAGTAGTAAATTGTAATAAAAACTACGGACGCCGCAAATAAAGGAATGATAAATAATAAAAATAGCCTCTTAAGATTAATGCGTTTAAACAGAAGATAGATAAGGCACGCCCCGATAATAATGAGGTTTGCTACTAAATTAGGTACAAGTGATATTTCCAGAGAAATAATTAAGATTAAAAATAGTTTTAGTCCGGGATTCATTTTATTTACCTCTATTTAGCGTAGAAAAGCTGATGGTCTTTTAAAACAAGGTGATAATCACATAGGTTTTGAATTTGATCAAGCTGGTGGCTAATTACGATTAAGCTATGAGTTGCATCTAAGAAGTAGTTTTTTAACAAAAAAATGACGTCTGAGACGCTTTTTTGATCTAACCCACTAAATGGTTCATCTAGTAATAAAACATCGGGATAGGCCATTAACATAACGATAATTTGAATCTTTCTTTTTTGACCACCAGAGAGAGAATAAACGACTTGTTCATCCATATTTTCTAAATTGAGTTTAGCTAGAATAGACTGAAGTTTAGACTCATTTAGAGAAGGATTTTGATTGTATTTTAAGCTAAAATCTAATTCTTCTTTCACTGTAACATTTAAGAATTGATCGTCTGGATTTTGAAAAATTTGTCCTACTTTTGACAAGTAAGGCCGGCGACGCAATTTTTTAACTTCTTTATCTTTGAAGAGTAATTCTCCTTGATAAGTAATAACCTTACTTAGGGCCTTAAATAAAGAAGTTTTACCACTACCGTTTTCTCCAGTTAGGAGGGTTGCTTTTCCGGAATAGATTTTTAAATTGGTTGAGGAAAGTAACTCTTTTTCTGGAAATGATAGTGAGAAAGAATTAAAAGAATATACGGATCCTTGATTTGTATGAGGAAGAGAAAAATTAGTTGCTACTTCTTTTTGAGAAGGTAGAGTAGTAGCTTTAATTTTTTGATTTTTGATAGCAAAAACTTTGGGATCAATTTTTTCATAATTAGCAAAGTTATGCTCACTAATCAAAATCGTTTTGCCTTCTTGATGAAGTGATTGTAAGCAGTTAAGTAGAAAAGTTCGATTGTGAGAGTCGCAATTTGCAAATGGCTCATCTAGTAAGAATAAGTCACTTTGCATTGCGATTAAGATGGCTAAAGCAACACGCTGCTTTTCACCACCTGAGAGATAAAGGAAGGAGTGGTCTAATAAATGCAAAATATTCGTTTTCTTGCTAACTTCATCGATAATCTTTTGAGCAGTAATTCGATCGATTAGTTTATTTTCTAAAGCAAAAATTAATTCTTCTCTCGGAGTTGCCATTGTGAATTGACGATTAGGATCTTGAAAGACCATCCCCCAATTAGCAAATGGCTGATTTAAAGAACCAGTAGTAATTTTGCTGTTAGAAGTAGGCTCAAGGCCAGCAATTAATTTTAAAAGTGTAGATTTTCCGCAGCCACTTGGACCAGCTAATAAGACAAAATCGCCTTGGTTAATAGTAAAATCTAAATTCTTAAAAATTAATTTATCTTGGTATTGAAAGGAAAGTTGGTTAATTTTGATTTGTTTGGATGACATGAGCTTTTTCTAGAAGATTTACGATTAATTTTACTAATACGCAGGTAAATAGGAGCATGGAGATCCAGCGAACTACAAAGTAGAGAATCATATTAAAGGTTGAAAAATAGCTATAGCCGTTTTTTATGAAATCGTACAAATAAGTGACAATGGTTGTAGTTGTAGCAGATAAGAAAAGCGTAAACCAATCATATCGACGGTAGCTAGTAAAAGTAAAACCTAATTCACTACCTAGACCTTGAACGGCACCAGAAATTAAATTAACAGCTCCCCACTGTTCCCCGGCAATCAATTCAACGCAGGAGCCTAAGAATTCTCCTAAGAAAGCAGAGCCAGGGATGCGAACAAGAAAGCCTGCTAATGGTCCTGCCATACACCACATTCCCATCATAATGTCATTAGCTAACATTCCATAGCCAATCGGAGTAAGGAGAGCCGTTAGAGCATTATAGAGGCCGTCACTAGCTAAATAAATAAAACCAAAAATAATAGCAATTAAGGCAATTAAGATGATATCTCTTACATGTAATTTTTTCATTTTTTCCTCCAAAAATAAAAAGCCACCTCAAAGAGGTGACTTAAATAAAAGTCTAAAAATAGTCATTTTCCCTACGCCGATATTAATCAAACAGGTTCAATGGGTATATTCTCAGCCCGATAGGCACCCCAGATGTATTCACAGTCTAAGCTTACGCTTAATAAGACTAAAAGACAATTAAAAATAATAAAAAGGTTATAATTAAAACAGAATAAAATCAAAGGGGACTGATTGAGATGGCAACAGCGACATTAAAAAATTATTTATTAAGTTTAATGCAAAATAATCAAGCTAGTGAAGTAGAGCTTCGAACCCAGAATTTTTTGTCCTACCGTCTTTATTTAGAGGGGATGCATTATGACTTTATTGAATATCAGTCCGAAAGCAGTCAACTGCTATATTGCCTTACTGGTAAATGCGAAGTAAAGATAGGAATGCAAATCTTTTCTTTAACAAGTGGAAACATCTTATTAATTGAAAAAGATAGCGCTTATGCAATCAAGCTTAGTGACAAGAATACAGTAATTATAAAATTTAAGCTGAGTAGCGATTTTTCATGGGAAGAGCAAATCGAAAACGTAGCAATTGATACTCCCACTGAAGAGAAGTTAAGTACACTATTTTTAAAGAATTTATCTCAGGATAAAGCCTTTTTGTTCACGACTACCTCAGTAATGTGGAGTAGCCAAAGTATTAGAGAGATAGTGCAAGATGATCTTAATCAGGCAGCATTTAATAGCACAATTGGATTAGAGTTACTTAACGTAGTGATTTTGCGCAATTTACGTGAGCAGAACTTTAAATTGAGTGAAAGAAGAGAAAATAAGTTTAAGGATGAGACCTTAGATCAGTACATTGACCAGCACTATAATGACATTACTCTAGCAGAAGCGGCTGAATATTTTGGTTTTAATCGAAATTATTTCTCTACAATGGTAAAAGAAAAAACTGGTAAGAGTTTTGTGGAACATGTTGACGATCGCCGTATGAGAGAGGCTAGAAGATTACTCGCTAAGCCAAATGTATCATTAAAAGAAATAATCGAAACTATTGGTTATTCAAGTAAGTCATTTTTCTATAAAAAATTTAAGCATTATTATGGGATGACACCAGCAGAAATGAGAAAGAAATTATTTAGAGAAGCTCATATTAATTTGAAATAGGTATACAAAAAGGGATGCAATTGCATCCCTTTTATTACATATTTCTTAATCTCTTAATTCTATCCGCAGTAGGCGGGTGAGTATCAAAGAGTGAACTTAATCCACGATTATGAAGTGGATTTTCAATATAGAGCCCAGCACTTGATGGATCTGGATCTTTCATTGGCTCACTATTAGAAATCTTCTCTAAAGCTGAAATTAGGCCTTGTGGATTCCTAGTAAGTTCTACTGAGCCTGCATCAGCTAGATATTCTCGATTACGAGACAGAGCCATTTGGGCAAGTCCTGCAGCAAGTGGTCCTAAAATTAGGGTAAAAACAATTGCTACTACCTTAAAAATTGCTTCTAAAGGACTTGAGTCTCGGTCATCTCGGTCTGAATTGCCGCCCCACCACCAAATGCGAGAGGCAAAGTTAGAAATAAAAGAAATTACTGCGGCTAGTGCAACTCCAATAGTTGAAACTAAGATATCATAATTTCTAATATGAGAAATTTCGTGGCCTAGAACGCCTTCTAACTCGCTTCTATTTAATCGTTCTCGTAAGCCAGTTGTAACGGCAACATAGCTATGCTTAGGATCTCGTCCAGTCGCAAAAGCATTCGGGCTTGGATCATCGATAATAAAGACTCTTGGCATCGGAACCTGTCCAGCCAGAGCCATATCTTCAACAATGTGCCAAAGTTCTGGATCATCTTCTTCATGAATCTCTCGTCCGTGATTCATACTCATCACTAGATTTCCAGGATTTTGAAGAACAATAAAAAGATAAATTAAACTACCAATAAGAGCAATTGCGATTCCGGAAAACGGTTCGCCATTAATTAAGTATCCTAACCCACCACCAACAAGAGCTAGAATAATAACGAATATAACAAGCAAAAATGCTGTTTTACGCTTATTGCGTGCTATTTGTTGATAGAGCATTAATTAACCTAAAATTTGACTTGAGGAACGGCCTTTTCTTCAGTTGGTGTTTGAAGATAGTCCATTTTCTTAAAGCCATGCATCTTAGCTACTAAGTTAGATGGGAAAGTTAGTAACTTCTCATTAAACATAGCAACTGTTGAGTTATAAAGTTGACGTGAGTAGGCAATCTTATTTTCAGTATTAGTAAGTTCTTCTTGGAGTGCTAAGAAGTTTTGATTTGCTTTTAAGTCAGGATAATTTTCAGCTAAAGCAAAAATACTCTTCAACGAATCAGTAATTTGATTAGAAAGTTTATTAGCTTCTTCATGATCAGAAGCTGGAAGATTTACTAATTGATTTCTTAATGAAACTACTTTTTCTAAGGTGCCGCTTTCGTGTTTAGCATATCCCTTAACTGTTTCAACTAAGTTAGGGATTAAGTCATTGCGACGCTTCAATTGAACATCAATTTGACTCCAAGCTTCATCGGCATGCACCTTAGCCTTTTGTAAGCCATTATAGATGCCAATATAAATAGCTACCAATAAAATTAAAATAATGATAATAATCCAGGTTAAACTCATAAACTGAATCCTTTCTATATATCATAAATATCAAGGTAAAAATGTTAGGAATATTGTACCAAATAACAGAAAATTAGAACATAAAAAAAGCACAGTTTTGTGCTTTTTTACGATATCTAAATAACAAAGTCTAAGACTATCCAGCCAAGGATTGTTAAAATAATTAAACCGGCAAATTCGAGAACTGAAAATACCCAGAAGAATTTGCGTTTTGATACTGTTCCGTTTTCAACAAAGCTTTTGAAAACAAGCATGTTAGCCATTGATCCGACAAGTGAACCAAATCCTCCAATATTTGAACCTAAGAATAAGGCTTCAGCATAATTAGTAAATTTACCAATTAGGATAGTTGAAGGAACATTAGAAATAAATTGGCTTGAAATAATTGAAGTTAGGAAGACAGAATGTTCAGAGAACATGGTCTTTGAAATAAGTGTAACGATAAATGGTATTTGCTGGATATCACTAATAAAAATAAAAAAGCATGTAAAAGTTAAGAGTAAAGCATAATCCACATGTAACATAATTGAAGGATTAATAATAAGAGCCAAAATTACGGCAACAATTGCTGGAACATATGCTGGAACAATATTAAAAACACCAAAGAAGAAGAAAATTGAAACAGCAATAGTCAAAACCATCGGTCTGACACTAATCCGAATATCTTCTAGAGGTACTGTAGGAATCGGTTTATCTTTAACAAAAAAGATGAATAATAAAACGATAATTAAACTGATCAGCAATAATGGAAGTGACCAGCTAAAAAATTTAAGTGGTGAAACGTTATAGCGATTAACTACAAAAATATTGTGAGGATTACCCCATGGAGTAAAAGCGGCCCCAATATTTGCTCCCATTCCGATTAAAGTGACAGGTAGTATTTCAGGTAAACTGTGTCGTTTAGCAATTGTCAAATACAATGGTATAAGAGTTAAAACGGTTATATCATTAGTTAAGAACATTGCAGATACAATTGATAAGATTGTAAAAATCGCAGTTAATCTTCTTGTACTTCTAGCACTAGCTGTAAGCTTATAAGCTAATACATCCAAAACGTGTAAGTAAGAAAAAATTTGGATGATAGTCAGCATCGCTAAAATTGAGTATAGTGTGTGGAAGTTAATATCTTCAATCCGTGGTCGGGCGAAGAATAAGCTTATGATCGTTATGACAACCGTAATTTGTAAAATACGGTCTTTAGCAATATTTTTGATGACGGTCATTAATGTCCCCTCTTAAAATTAAATCAACACTACTATTTTGAACTCTTTAGCGTAAGTTCGCAACGCTTTTTTCAGATTATACTTTCCTATTAATAGCAAGTTGAGCATTTTATTAGGAAATGAAGAAAGAAAGCTGCTATATTTAAGTTAGTAAATAACATAGGAGGAATAGACTATGCTTGATGCAAAAAATATTGAACTAAAAATAAAAGATGGTGCTAAAGAAGCTTTAGAAAAGAAGATTAAACCAGGCCAAGTTGTCTTATTAGCCTTAAATGATGGCTCAAATGGCTACTCTAAATTGGGCGGAACTTGTACAATTGGCGCTAATTTTCAGCTTGTTTTATTAGATCATAAGGATCCTGACTTTTCTATTAAAGTTAAAAATAATATGGATTTAGACATGTATACATCTGATAAAGAATTAGCATTTTTGGATGATGGATTAGTTCTTAACGCACGTAATGCTGTCTTATCTCTATCTTCAAATGAAGGGATTATTGATGGCGGAGTTACAATTTCTGAATTTAAAGGAGAAAAATTGTCTGCAGATGAGATGAAAAAATTAGGTGGAAAAATCTGCTAGGTATTGAAGTGACGTGCTTCTTCGTGGTATGATAATAAAAGATTTTCGAAAATTTTATTTGAGAGGAAGTATAGATCTATGCGTAAAGGTGAAAACTACAACACAGGTGTTACACCAAACTTAAGACCTAAGAACAAGAAGAATTCTAAGGCTCGTGTTAAGAGAGCTGCTGAAGTAGTTGCTTTCTTAAACAAAGCTGCTAAAGACGAAAACAAGTAATTAAATTTACTGTTCAATAAAGGGAGAGACGCTGTTTAGCGTCTCTCCTTTTTTTGTATCAAAAGTTATATAAATATAAATTAATATAATAACATTTTGTTGTGTTTGAAATTATATTACTATATAAATTGCCTTATAGAGGACAAAGTAATAAAGCATAGGATATAAATTTTAAAATGAATAACATTTCGATAAAAGGACTAGAATTAAAAGCAATTTTCGCCCTTATTTTGCCGTCTCTTTTTTTAGGAGTAGCAGATAATTTTTTAGATAATATTTTTTGGGGAGTTGCGATGCTTCTAGTATTAGGTGCACTTGTTGGCCTAATTCTGCCAAATATTGTTAGTACGTGGCTTATTTTAATTTTAACGGCATTGGGAATTAGTGGCTTAACCCTTGGCTATGTGAGATTAGATATTTATGCCAAGGTAATATTATTACTTTCGTTTCCAATAGAAGCCTATCTAGCGAGTCAGTTGCGAGAATGTATTTTTAGGTGGAGTATCTATAAGAAAAATGAGGCTAGTGTTTATCGCTATATTACCCACTACGATCAAAATGTAAAACTGCAAACGACCTATAACGCACAGAAGCTATACCAGAAGATAAGCAGAATTTTAAGAGAGAAAAATTATTTACCTTTGTGGGATGACTTTACCATCATCAAATGGGAGCATGATCAACAGTTTGCTCAGTTCAATTTAGAAGAACACAGTCAGATTTTGAAACAGATAGCTAAAGTGCTTAAAAAGAGCAGATTAGTTGATGAGAATTTATATTACCTGGGAAATGGTGAATTTTTAATTATTTCTAATACAATTGCACCTGGAACTTTGATGGTTTTGAATGATGAATTAAAAGCAGAACTTCGAGCTTTAAAATATGAAGACTATCACCCAGCATTTAAAATGGCTACTCAGCATATTGTTGAAGAAGATTTGAGATTATACCCAGATCTTGATGCAATTCTTAAACATTTAAAACGAAAGCTTGAAACAGATTTAGTTGTTGAATATTTAAAGGGAGTCGAATCATGATAGACGTTTTCTTTATGTTGGCGATTTTAGTTACATTAATATTTTTAATTGCATTTTTTGCTATGATTCGTAGTCTTTGGACTATTTATCATCAAACGGAATATACAGTCCTTCATTTAGGAAAGCATCATCATGTTAAATGATTTTTTAGTATTTTCAACCTTAGTATCTATTTGGTTTTCTCTTTTAGCATCATTAATAACTATTTATGGCGCAATTCGTTTTTGGATTAGATATAGTAAAAAAATTGTTTCTATTACTCCGTTAAAACGCTACCCTACAATTACGATTGTAGTACCGGCGCATAATGAAGAGCTTGTAATTGCTAAAACGACGAAAGGAATCCTTGATTTAAACTATCCTGTTTCAAAAATAGAAATACTTTTATATGCGGATAACTGCCAAGATAAGACAGCTTCTGAGATGCGCAAGGCAGCCGGTAGGCCTGAATATAAGTATCGAAATGTACAGATTATTGAAAGACAGGGTTCTGGAGGAAAAGCCGGGGTTTTGAATGATGCCCTAGAAATAGCGCAGGGAGAATATATCTGTGTTTATGATGCAGATGCATTACCAGAACAGAATGCCCTATATTTCTTAGTTAAAAAAGTTTTAGAGAAACCAAGTCGCTACATGGCTACTTTTGGAAGAAATAAAACACGCAATGCAAAACAAAACTTTTTAACTAGATGTATCAATCAAGAAGTAATTGTTTCTCAGCGTATTCAACACGTTGGAGTCTGGAATTTATTTAAAATTGGACGAATTCCAGGAACAAATTTCATTATTAATACCGAGTATGTAAGAAGTATTGGTGGCTGGCAACAGGGGGCGTTAACTGAAGATACAGAAATTTCTTTTCGGATTATGGAAGATGGTTATTTGATTGCTTTAGCTTATAATTCAGAAGCATTTGAACAGGAGCCTGAGCACTTACATGATTATTATTATCAACGATTGCGTTGGGCAAAAGGAAACTATCAAGTTGTAATAAATAATTTTAAGCATTTATTTGATAGGAGTAATTGGCGGGTTAAATTAGAAACGTTTTATTTAACCTGTATTTTCTTTTGGTTTAATTTAGCGGTTGTCCTCTCCGATATTATCTTCTTCGTAGATTTAGGATGTGTAGTAGCAAGATTCTTCAATCCTAAGATACCAATTATTTTCGCAATGGATTCCAACCTCTTACTGATGCAACTTTTATTAATTAATTGGTTACTGATGATTCTTTTATATGTAGCTCAAATTAATCTGGCTTTAGCTACACAGTATGGACAAGCCACTAGTGATCAAATTTGGTTAGCATTAGGATCGTACTTTACCTATTCACAATTGTTTATTGCTATTTCTATCCAAGCAGTTTGTTCAGTTATCGGAGATAAAATTTTTAAGCGCGATGGGAATAAATGGGTAAAAACAAAAAGATTTGCAGATTAGAGATAGGGCATGAGAGTTAAAAATTTAATCTTGATTTTAGGTGTGATAGTAGCTTATTTAGGAATTATTGGATATGTAAGGATGAGCAATGATCGCACGATAGAAAAAAGATATTATCAAGTTTGGCGAGAAGACTATATAAAAAATCAAAGTGAAAGTGAGCAATATGTCAACGCAGCGGGGAAAAATAAGACACCTTTCGTTTTGTCTGAAGCACAAGGATATGGAATGTTATTAGCTGTGAAGGCTGGACAAAAGCACTTAGGAAGCCAAACTGATTTTCAAAAATTTGATAATTATTATTTAAAGCATCGATTGTCTAATTCAAACTTAATGAGCTGGAGACAAGAAAATAAGAGGGGAAGTTTACATGATAATCCAGTGAGTGCAAGTGACGGTGACATGATGATTGCACAAGCGTTGCTTGAAGCCGATAAAGTTTGGCCAGGACATGGATATAAAGCTCAAGCACTTAAACTAATTAGTGATATCAAAAAGTTAGAAAGCAATCGTTTGGCTAAAATAATTATTGTAGGAAATTGGGCAAGTAAGAAATCCCATTTTTATAATGTAATGAGGACGTCTGATGTAATGCCACAAGCATTTGAAGAATTTTATCAAGCGACTGGAGATCGGAGTTGGTTAAAAATAAAATCACAAATGCTGACTTATTTACAAGAACTTAGTAGCCAACATAAAACAGGACTGATTCCAGATTTTGCCTGGATTTCCAAGCAGAAACAGGCATCTCCTGTTAAGCTTAATGATGTAGCAACCAAAGATGATGGTAATTATAGCGCTAATGCCTGCCGAATTCCGATGCTTTTAGCAGAAAGTAGTGATAAAGAAGCAAATGATATCGTAAAGAAAATGCTGAGTTTCTTTAAACAAAAAGAAGAAATATCAAGTGGGTTTACCTTGACAGGGAAACCACTATATCAGTATGAATCTGCGAGTTTTAGTGCACTGATCTTTGTAGCTGCAAGTAAGTATCAAAATGAAGGATATGATACTTTGGTAGAACGTGAAAAATATATTTTTTCAAAACCACTTCCTGCTAATAATTACTATGATGCAACGTTAATTGTTTTGGCTGCTTTAAATACAAATGAGTTGACGGGATTAGAGAAATAGAGAAAGATTAAAGTGTTAAATCTTTCTCTATTTTTTATTTGCAAGAGTAGAGGAGTTTTGCTATGATAGTAAAAATTTTAGACATTTTTATATTTCTGAAAGGGGTAAGTTTTTATGGGATTAAATGCGTATATTCAAGGTTTTAATAGTTTAGAGTCGATTGACCGTGCACCAGGATATTTTAAATATCAACACCATTCTGTAGCTGATCATAGTTTTAGAACAGCCGAACTTGCTCAAATGATGGGAGATATCGAGGAAGTTATCGGTAAGCAAAAGGTAAATTGGAAAGCTCTTTATGAAAAGAGTCTTAACCATGATTACACTGAGCGTTTTATTGGTGATATCAAGACGCCAGTTAAGTATGCAACTCCGCAATTACGTAAAATGATTGGGGATGTTGAAGAAACCATGACTGCTAAATTTATTAAAGATGAAATTCCAAAAGAATTTCAAAAAATTTATACAAAGCGCCTATCTGAAGGAAAAGATGATACTTTAGAAGGTAAGATTCTATCTATTTGTGATAAGTTAGATTTACTTTATGAAGCTTATGGTGAAATTGAATTAGGAAATCCAAATCCTGTGTTCATGCAGATGTTTAAAGAAAGTCTTGAAACTATTAAGAAATTTGATGATTTAACTTGTGTTCAATACTTTATCAAGAAAATTTTGCCAGATTTATTTAAAGGCGATTTTGCTGGTAAAGATAAAATGCAAAGAATTGCATTTAGTATTTTGTTAATGGGGGAAGAATAGGTTGAAATTACAGTGTGCATCCTGTGGTTTACGACTTGATAGTCTTCATTTTAAGCAAAAAGGGTTGATGAATCCTAAGTTAACAAGTATTTGTGATATTTGTTTAACAAGAAATTTGGATGCAAAGAACTATGAAAATCCGGTAATTGAAAGTATTTCCCAGGTAATGCTTTATGGATTTCTAGGAAAGAAGAATAATGGTCAGATTAAGCCGGATTCTTTAAATCAATATCTTGTAAACAATAGTAATAGACGCCAGTATGAGTCGTTTATTCAAGATTATGATGGCAATGAAGTTGCCCTGCAACAAATTTCACGTCGTGAGTTTAATTTAGCAATTATTAAGAGTGAAGATAAGGAAATAGACTACGTTCCTGAGAATAATGTTGATTTTGCAGTAAATATGAAGAATATGGAAATTGAAGTTGATTTTTCTTTAAATGAAGTTGACTTTGTGGATCGGGAACGAATTCGGCATAAGTATAGTTATCGCTGCCAGTATTGTGGCCGACGTGGAACGAGTGTGGATCACAAAGATCCCGTTTCTTTATCGCATGATAATTCTTTGGATAATTTGATTTTATCGTGTAGTGAATGCAATAAGATTAAATCAAACATGCCATATCAATTATTTGTTAAACTGAACGATCAATTAACTATCGTAAATAAAAAGTTAGTTAAGTATGAGGATGCTTTGGCTAATTTGAAAAAAGAGTTTCAAGCTGCTAAAAGAGACTTGGCTGGCAAGGTTCATTTAAAGGGGATTGTAAATGATCCAGAATTAAATGCAATCCGGAAGCAAAACAAAAAATTGCAGGACGCGATTGATAGTTTGCAAAGTGACTATGATGCCTTGCGTAATGAACGTAAAACATACTTTGATATTGGTTGGAAATTAGAAAAGGAACGAGAAAATAGCGAAATTATTTAACTGTGATAAATACAAAAGACTAGTATTCGATTCAGTGAATACTAGCCTTTTGGGTGATTAGCATGGTTTTTGAGAACTTAATTAGTACTGTTAAGTTTGCGATATCCAAAGTAAAATTGAAGGCAAGCTAAAACTACGTTAAGCCAATTTATCCATAAGAAACAATCAGCTAATCCGCCGGAGTGAGCGCCAGTACCGTAGTAAACCCAAAAACCAATAATCACTGCTGCTACATTAATCCAGGCAAAGGATTTTTGATATGATTGTTTGTTTAAGACGAACCACATCCAAATAACATTTATAATAAACCAAATTACTAAAACCCAAAATACAAAATCGAACATAATGTATTTTCCTTTCTCTTATGTTTAATAAAGTCTCAATTAGTATATTGGGACCTTTCGCTCTTTTCGGGAATAGTATGGATCGTAGAAATCATAATTTCAATAATTTATGCTTTACTAAAAGGCTAAAGCTGAAAATAAATAGGTAGATAACAATAGACTAATAAAAAAGCTGATACTCTTCGTTACAAACATGGAGAGATCAGCTTTTTATTATTTATAGGGTAAAAAGAAATTCTATATTATTTTGCTTAAAGTTCATTATTTCTGAAGTTACGTAGGAACTTCTTAGTCTTTTCTTCTTGTGGATCGTTAAAGATCTGTTGCGGTGTTCCTTGCTCAGTAATAACTCCATCACTCATGAAGACTACTTGATCAGATACATCACGAGCAAATCCCATTTCGTGAGTAACAATTACCATTGTTAGTCCAGTTTTAGCCAGTAGTTGCATGGTGTTAAGTACTTCACCAACCATTTCTGGGTCAAGGGCACTAGTAGGTTCATCAAAGAGCAGAACTTCTGGATCCATGGAAATTGCCCGAGCAATTGCTACACGTTGTTGTTGACCACCAGATAACTGTTGAGGTTTTGCAGTAAGAAATGGATCCATTCCAACTTTCTTCAAGTTTTCAATAGCAACTTTTTTAGCTTCTTCTTTGGAGCGACCAAGAACCATTTCTTGGCCAATCATGCAGTTTTGGAGGACATTCTTATTGTTAAACAAGTTGAATTGCTGAAATACCATTCCGACCTTAGAACGGAAGGTGTTACGATTAAAATGAGGATCAAGAATGTTTTCTCCATGGAAGAGAATTTTTCCATTACTTGGTTCTTCAAGAAGATTAATACATCTTAACATGGTTGATTTACCACCACCAGATGGACCAATAATGGTCATTACTTCTCCTTTGTTAATATTAAAAGAAATATCTTTTAATACTGTATGATCACCATATTTCTTTTGTAAATGTTGTACTTGTAAAATGTTTTCTTCGTTATTATTGTTCATGTTCAAATCCAGTCTCCTTTGGATCTTCTACTTGTAATTGGTTAGCCATTAAGTTGTAGTTCTTTGGACCTTCAAGCTTCTTTTCAATGAAATTAAAGATTCTAGTAATTGAGAATGTCAAGATTAAGTAGATCATTGAAATAATGAAGTAAGTTTGGAAGAATTCGAAGGTTTGACTGGCAACGGTTGTACCAACAAAGAACAATTCTGAAACTGAAATAATACTTAATACTGAAGTATCCTTAATGTTAACAATAAATTCATTAGTAATTGATGGCAAAGAGTTTCTAATTGCTTGAGGTAAAATAATGTGCCACATTTGTTGAGAGTGGGTCATACCAAGAGCAGAAGCTGCTTCAAATTGTCCCTTAGGAGTCGCATTAATACCACCACGGATAACTTCGGCTAGGTAAGCACCTGTGTTAATTGAAACAATAACTAAGGCAGCTACAGTACGGTTTAAGTTAAGGTGCCATAATTGAGCAATTCCGTAGTATATAACAGCTGCTTGAACCATCATAGGAGTTCCACGGAACACTTCGATATAAACTGCTAAAAGCCAGTTAACAATCTTTAGGCCCCATCTTTTACCAGTAGACTTAGGAGTTGGGATAGTTCTAACAATACCAACAAGTAAACCAATGAAGAAACCAGCAATAGTACCAACTAAGGCTAGAAGAAGAGTCATTCCAACACCGCCAAGGATCATTGAGCCGTAGCGACGCATAATTGACATAAACCAATTTTCCTTCTTACTACCGCCTGCTTGAGGTTGTTCCTTAACGGCTTGGGCCATTAATTGGTCACGCTTTTTATTGGAAATACCCTTTAAGATACTGTTGACTTGATCTAATAATTCAGTGTTACCCTTCTTAACACCAATTGAAGTGATTGAGTCATCATGATCAACTTTAAATCCTTGCATCTTGTTAAGGTTAACGGCAACAATGTTAGGGTTAACAGTCTTGTAGCTTTGATATTCAATATCTTCAGCAACATAACCGTCAATAGTACCTGATTGTAAACTTTGACGCATAGCAGAAAAGCTTCGCATCGCAGGTTCACGCTTAGCACCATGTAATTGTTTGATTAAATCGTAGTGAAGAGTACCTTGTTGAGCAGTTAATTTAGCTCCCTTAAAGTCATTTAATCCCTTTGCTTGAGCAAATTTTCCATCTTTATTTGTAATTACTACGAAAGTACTTTTTCTATAAGGTTCAGAGAAATTGATAGCCTTTCTACGTTCAGCCGTAGGAGACATACCAGCGATAATTAAATCAATCTTTCCAGAAGTTAAGGCTGGTAATAATCCATCCCATTCAGTTTTTTCTACTACTACTTTACGATGAAGCTTTTTACCAATGATTTTTGCAATTTGGACATCATATCCGTTTGCATATTGCTTAGATCCATCAATTGGAACCGCACCATTTGCATCAGTTGTTTGAGTCCAATTGTATGGTGGATAGTTAGCTTCCATACCGATTTTAAGGGGGGCTTCTTTTTTAGCCGCTTCGGTTTGATTAGAATTAAAGCTAAAACCGATAACTAAACTTAAAATTAGGGCTAGGAAAGCACCAAACCATCTTATTTTTGACTTCACTTTGAAATACCTCCAAAAATTATTTCAAATAAAGCCAATACAATAAAAGCGTAAATAAAAAGCCTCGTTGTTTACCAAAAACAACGAGGTTTGAAAATCATCAGTAATTAAACCAAATCATATAGCGCTCCCTGGGGACGACCAGGACAGTATGTAAGATATTCTCTTACATCCCAATAAATTAACTTCACGAAAGAAAACTTATTTCGGCGGTAATCCTAAAATATACTCTCACTGTATTCGCGTACTCAAGTAAATTCTGTGATTATCGCAACCTCTATTGCATTGGGGATTTATTTAACTGATGAAAAGATTAAACGATTTTTAATCTTTTGTCAAATAAATCCGTGATTTTTTTTGATATCTTTTTTCTTAATGTCTGAAACATAAGGATTACCGCTAACGATAAATCTCAATTTCTTCTGAGCCCATTCAGGATCTGATTGATTAATTCCTACTCTTGGAAGGGCAACAATTTCTTCTATTTCGCGTTTATGATTTATATCAATATCAAAAGGCGAATCGGCCAAATCAACCAAATCCCATTTACGACTAGTAATCCCTAAGGCTTGCATCATTTTTCCAGGCCCATTAGTCAAAAGCGGTCCTGTTTTACCGCTACGGTTTTTAATCATTGTGTCAATTCCTGTTAGAGGATCGATAGCTCTGACTAATACTCCTTGCGGTTCACCCTCCTCTTGACAAGAAACGTCAAAGAAAAAATATTGTCTTTGAGAATAAATGTATAAACTGCCACCCGGACGATATAAGCCCTCATTTGCGGGACTACGTCTGCCACCATAAGAATGAGCAGCTCGGTCTTTTACACCGACATAGGCCTCTGTTTCCACAATAGTGCCAGATAAAATCTCTTTTCCGTTATTGTAAGACAAGGTTCGACCTAGTAGGTCTTTACTGATTTCGCTTGTAGAACGATTAGTAAAAAATTCTGTGTAATCCATATTAATTTTTCTTTCTAAAAAAGTTGTATACTCATATTTGAAGATAAATACTATCAGAGAGTGAGGAGTTTAACCATGAATGAAATAAAAGTAGTTAGAATATATGATCATGAGCAACCAGCTGGTTATCGAATTTTAGTAGATCGATTATGGCCTAGAGGAATAAGCAAGATAAAGGCTCATTTAGATGAATGGGATAAAGAAATTGGGCCAACTAATGAATTGAGAAAATGGTTCAATCACGAAGATAATAAATATCCTGAATTCAAGTCTAAGTATATAGCGCAATTGAAAGCTAATCCAGCAACAGCAGCTTTTATTAAAGACGTAAAAGAAAAACTAGCCAAAGAAAATGTTCTTTTCCTATATGGAGCTAAAAATAAAAAGTACAACCAAGCAGTTGTACTTAAGGAATTTATTGATCAACAATTAAGTTAAGGCATTTTCTTGCCATGTACATTTTGTCGTACATAGTGAAAAATAATTGTTAAAATAACCGTACCAAATACAATACCAGCAAAAATTGCATCAGGTAATTTAAAGTTTAATGGTGGTAATGAAATAAGCAATTTAATCGCAATAATTGAGATTAGGACATAGGCCATAGTTTGAAGCTCTGGAATAATTTCCATTAACTTAATAATAATTTCGGCTACGCCACGCATGCATAAAATTCCAATCATTCCACCAACCAGAACTACTACTGGGTTATTTGACATGGCTAAGGCAGCTAAAACCGAATCAATTGAGAAAACAATATCCATTGACTCAATTGAGATCACAGTTCTCCAAAATAAGGAAAGATGGTGCTTTATTTTTTTTGAGTTCTTTTTCTTATGATTCTTTTTTTTAGCCTCTTCTTTTTTAGCAGCTAGTTCAAGGTGCCGAACGTCATAGAAGTACTTGTAAACTAAGTAAAGTAAATATAAGCCCCCTAATAATTTGATTTCCCAGAAGTTAATTAAGTAGGTACCAATTCCTATTACAATGAAACGGAATAAATAGGCTCCCCATAAACCATAAACCAGGGATTTTCTTTGTTCATCTTTGGTAGGCAATACTTGTGTTTGAGCTGCTAAGACAACGGCATTGTCAACTGAAAGTAGACACTCCATCAAAATTAGGGTAAGAATCATCATCCAATCTTGACCACTAGTTAAGACATGTGCCCAATTATTAGCATCAAAAAAAGGTTGATAAAGTTTAATTAGCTGCATTTAAATAGCCTTCTTCGAGATTTATTAAACGTTGTTTTTCCTTCTCTCCCATTCTATAACTTCCTACTTTATCTGGGGCTAAAACTACACGATGACTTGGGATAAAAATTAAAGATGGGTTTAAAGCTACCGCATGTGCAACTGATCGAACTGAAGTAGAACCATTAATGGAAGCTGCTAAATCATTATAAGAAATAGTGGTTCCGTAAGGAATGTTTTCAATCATTTTTACAACTTGATTTTGAAATGGAGTTCCAAAGCTTGAGTAGTCGACAGGAACTGTAAAAGAGTGACGTTTACCAGCAAAATACTCTTTTAGTTGTTGAACATAAGGAGCAAGTTTCTTTGAGTCTTGAATCAAAATATGATTAGGATAAAAACCAAGGATAGATGCCTCGATGTTACTATTTTTTGTTCCAACAAATGCTAGCCCTAAGTCACTAATAACTAGTTCATAAGTCCAAGGCTTAATTTCAACAAAATCGTAGTAAAAAACTTTTGCATGAGCAAATGGCATTTAATCCTAACCTTTCTTTTTATTAATATATTAATTCTCTCCTATATTGTACAATAAAAAATAACAGAACGAGGAATAGAAAAATTAAATAAAATGTTAGTTAAGATAATAGCGGTTATATATATAATTTGTCAAATACTTTTTCAGCATTGTCAATAATTGTCGAAACGCCGTTGTAAGTTGATATATTAGTGTTGTTGACGACCCAAACTTTAGCTTTAGCTTGTCGATATGTTAAAAGTTGAGCAAAAGGATAAACAACAAAACTTGTTCCTGCAATAATAACTAAATCGCTATCATGAATGTTTTCAACAGATTTTGTGAGGATTTTTTCACTAATTGACTCACCATATAAAATGATTCCAGGGCGAATAATTCCCTGATCTTTTTCATGAATATATGAATTTTTATAGCTGTTATATGAAATTTTTTCATGACATTTAGTACAGTAAATATTATAAAGATCACCGTGAAATTCAATCACGTGTTTATTACCAGCTTTTTTATCCAAACCGTCTACGTTTTGAGTAATTAATGTTCCATTTTTATTGCAGCTAGCTGCAATTTTCTTGTGAATAATATTAGGTTTTGCATCTGGAAAATACATGTTTTCCATTACGAAGTGATGGAATTTAGCTGGTTGGTGAAAAAGAGTTTCTTCACTTAAAATTTGTTCTGGGCTTTCCGAAATTCCATTGTAAATGCCATTTTTTGAGCGATAGTCAGGGATATGAGATGGAGTTGAAACACCTGCTCCGGTTAAATAGGTAACGTGTATAGCCGCATTAAGATCAGCTTGAAGTGCAGCAATTTGCTTATCTAAATTCATAATAAAACCTCCTACTATTATTAATTTTAAGCTAAGTCAATTATAGAATGCTGAGAGAAAAAGTGGTATTTGTTATAATTAGTGTAAGATTTTTAACGTTAATAAATAATTTTAGAAGGTAAATTATGTCACTTTTATATATTGCTTTTGATATCTTGCTAGTTGGCTATATTTTTTATAGCTGGTATTGGCAAGCAAACATTGATTATAAGGCCCGATTTAGAAGTTCATCGGTTATCTGGGCACTAATTTTTTTACTAATTGGTTTTTATTTAGATTACTTCACTGATCCAACAATACTCATGAATGTTTTCATTGCTACATTTTTATTGATGAGCATTATTGATGGTGTTAGTGGACTAGCTAAGAAACGTCTAGTTGTAAGTGGATACTTTAAGCGAACTGTTAAGTATAGTGATATCGCTCACGTAACCTTAATTGCAGTTCCTAATCCTAAAAAGCCAACTGTGATGGCAATCTTTCAAACTAATAATCGTCAAGCTTACTATCTCCGCTTTTCACAGCAGGTTAGTGATGTAATTGTTAATATCAGAAAATATCTTGGTTCAAATGTTGGAATAGAAGTTCAATCGATGATGTAAATATAATAAAAAAGGATAGATCACTTAGCACACATTGATATGAACCCAAAAATTAGGACATATTATTAAACTGTTTGATTTAAAACCAT
>NZ_CARBVX010000010.1 GCF_948948975.1 uncultured Lactobacillus sp.
AAACTCTCACTCATGCTTACCGAATTACTTAAGCTTTCACTCATGCTTACTGAGTTACTTAAACTTTCACTCATTGATACTGAGTTGCTCAAGCTTTCGCTCATGCTTACTGAGTTGCTTAGGCTCTCGCTCATCGATACTGAGTTACTCAAACTTTCGCTCATTGATACCGAGTTACTCAAGCTTTCACTCATGCTTACTGAGTTGCTCAAGCTTTCACTCATGCTTACTGAGTTACTCAAGCTTTCACTCATGCTTATTGAGTTACTTAAGCTTTCACTCATTGATACCGAGTTACTCAAGCTTTCGCTCATCGATACTGAGTTACTTAAGCTGTCGCTCATGGACACTGAGTTGCTTAAACTTTCACTCATGCTTACTGAGTTACTTAAGCTTTCACTCATGCTTACTGAGTTACTTAAGCTGTCACTCATGCTTACTGAGTTACTTAAGCTGTCGCTCATGGACACTGAGTTACTCATGCTCTCACTCATGCTTACTGAGTTACTCAAGCTTTCACTCATTGATACTGAGTTACTCAAACTCTCACTCATTGATACTGATTTGCTTAAGCTTTCGCTCATTGATACTGAGTTGCTCATGCTCTCACTCATGCTTACTGAGTTACTTAAGCTTTCGCTCATCGATACTGAGTTACTCATGCTCTCACTCATGCTTACTGAGTTGCTTAAGCTTTCACTCATGCTTACTGAGTTACTTAAGCTGTCACTCATTGATACCGAGTTACTCAAGCTTTCGCTCATGCTTACTGAGTTGCTTAAACTCTCGCTCATTGACACTGAGTTGCTTAAACTTTCACTCATACTTACTGAGTTGCTCAAGCTTTCGCTCATGCTTACTGAGTTGCTTAAGCTCTCACTCATGCTTACTGAGTTACTTAAGCTCTCGCTCATGCTTACTGAGTTGCTCAAACTTTCACTCATACTTACTGAGTTACTCAAACTTTCGCTCATTGACACTGAGTTGCTTAAGCTCTCGCTCATGCTTACTGAGTTGCTTAAGCTCTCACTCATACTTACTGAGTTACTTAAGCTCTCGCTCATTGACACTGAGTTGCTTAAACTTTCACTCATACTTACTGAGTTACTTAAGCTCTCGCTCATGCTTATTGAGTTGCTTAAACTTTCACTCATACTTACTGAGTTGCTTAAGCTCTCGCTCATTGACACTGAGTTACTTAAGCTCTCACTCATTGATACTGAGTTACTCAAGCTCTCGCTCATTGACACTGAGTTACTCAAACTCTCACTCATACTTACTGAGTTACTTAAGCTCTCACTCATGCTTACTGAGTTGCTTAAACTTTCACTCATGCTTACTGAGTTGCTCAAGCTTTCGCTCATGCTTACTGAGTTACTTAGACTATCGCTCATTGATACTGAGTTGCTTAAGCTCTCACTCATCGATACCGAGTTACTTAAGCTCTCACTCATGCTTACTGAGTTACTTAAGCTTTCACTCATGCTTACCGAGTTACTTAGACTTTCACTCATGCTTACTGAGTTGCTTAGACTTTCACTCATACTTACTGAGTTACTCAAACTTTCGCTCATGCTTACTGAGTTACTTAAGCTTTCGCTCATACTTACTGAGTTACTCAAGCTGCCGCTCATCGATACTGAGTTACTTAAGCTCTCGCTCATCGATACTGAGTTACTTAGACTTTCGCTCATCGATACTGAGTTACTCAAACTCTCACTCATTGATACTGAGTTACTTAAGCTTTCGCTCATTGATACTGAGTTGCTTAAGCTCTCACTCATGCTTACTGAGTCGCTTAAGCTTTCACTCATTGATACCGAGTTACTCAAGCTTTCACTCATGCTTACTGAGTTACTTAGACTTTCGCTCATGCTTACTGAGTTAGATAAGCTTTCACTCATTGATACTGAGTTGCTTAGGTTCTCGCTCATCGATACTGAGTTACTCAAACTTTCGCTCATTGATACTGAGTTGCTTAAGCTCTCACTCATGCTTACTGAGTTGCTTAGGCTCTCACTCATTGATACTGAGTTAGATAAGCTTTCACTCATTGATACTGAGTTGCTAAAGCTTTCGCTCATGCTTACTGAGTCGCTTAAGCTTTCACTCATGCTTACTGAGTTGCTTAGGCTCTTGCTCATCGATACTGAGTTACTCAAGCCTTCACTCATGGACACTGAGTTACTCAAACTTTCACTCATGCTTACTGAGTTGCTTAAGCTGTCGCTCATGCTTACTGAGTTACTTAAGCTTTCACTCATCGATACTGAGTTGCTTAGGCTTTCACTCATACTTACTGAGTTACTCAAACTTTCACTCATTGATACCGAGTTGCTCAAGCTCTCACTCATTGATACTGAGTTACTCAAGCTTTCGCTCATCGATACTGAGTTGCTCAAGCTCTCACTCATGCTTACTGAGTTACTTAAGCTTTCGCTCATCGATACTGAATTGCTCAAGCTTTCGCTCATGCTTACTGAGTTGCTTAGGCTCTCACTCATGCTTACTGAGTTACTTAAACTCTCGCTCATGCTTACTGAGTTGCTTAAGCTTTCGCTCATCGATACTGAGTTACTTAGACTTTCGCTCATCGATACTGAATTGCTCAAGCTTTCGCTCATGCTTACTGAGTTGCTTAGGCTCTCACTCATGCTTACTGAGTTACTTAAACTCTCGCTCATGCTTACTGAGTTGCTTAAGCTTTCGCTCATCGATACTGAGTTACTTAGACTTTCGCTCATCGATACTGAGTTACTTAGACTTTCGCTCATTGATACTGAGTTGCTTAGGCTCTCACTCATGCTTACTGAGTTACTTACGCTTTCGCTCATTGACACTGAGTTACTTAGGCTTTCGCTCATCGATACTGCGTTGCTTAGGCTGTTGCTCCTGCTTTCGCTCTCAGATATTACTGTACTCTCACTTTGTGAAGCACTAATACTTGCCGTATCTATTTTACGTAAGTAAACAGTAAATTTATTAGGACCATCTCCCAATGATCCATATACATATTTACTTAAATCACTTATAGATACACCATCTGGTGGAGTTAATACTTGACCAGTTTGGTTATCAACAACTTTTTCAAGAATATATCCTTCACTTTCTAAACCCTCTAATGTCGCAGTAGCATTTGAAAAAGTAATTTTTCCTTCAGCAGGTCCTTGAAAATTATTCGTAGCTTGCGTAAGTGTAATTGGATTTGAAGGATTAGTATCATTAATAAATTCAAGTGTAGCAGTTCGTGTATTAGTAGAATCATTTGAGTTGGTAACATCTCCGTTAACACCATAGGCAATACCAGCTTTCCAAGTATTCCAATCTATAGTGTTTGGTAAAGGAACTGTATCCCCCGTAACATTATTTGTAATAGTCATAACCGGGTGCGCCGTATTTTGCAACGCCTCTTGTAAGGCTGTATTACTTGTAGCTGCACCCATAGCAGGAGTATTTTCATAGTTATTCTTATCTACAGTAGGTGATTTATCAAGATCTTCCTGATATGACTTGATATCATCTGGCATTGTAAAACCATTTGCACTTACTGTTAAAGGAATAATCAATCCTTTTAATCTAATTGAAGAGTCAGCAATTTGAACATGATAAACCATTTTAATTTCACCATCAGTTGTAGTGGTTTCTTCATGTGTTACTGTAACTAGTGAAGTCATTTGACTAACTTTATTTATTTCATTCTTCAAGTAAACATTTGTAGGAGAACTTCCGGCAACTTCATTACTTAATTCATTATTTACATACCACGCATAGATGCTCTTAATCCGGTCTTCCATCTGACTGTCCGTAAGCCAAGTATAAGTAAATTCTTTACTATTTCCTACAGTAATTGTGATATCAAAATTAGAACCCGTATTGGCTTCAGAAGTAGATGCTCCACTAGTAGCAAGCCTAAAACCTATAGCATTAGCCCAATTAGTATTTATAGAGACACTATTATTTGGTCCCCAAACTCTATTATTATTATAAAAAATCCCCGCTGTAGTAGTGTTATTATAGTCAAGATACTGCTTATCATAAACATATTGCCCTTGAATGTGAAGGCCACTAGCGTAATGTTGTCCATTGATTGTTACATCATTGGTAGGAGTATAAGCAAATAGAGTTCCATTTTTAGATTCATCATCAGTATATTGATAAACATAGACTTTTCCTAAATTAGTGGTATTGTCACTACTTTGATTAGTGCTAATAGATGGTTGTTGAGACTGTGGATTTCCCCATCTTAATATTGGATTAATAGTTAACTTATTATTCCCACTAGTATACACAGCTGCTGCAGAATTAAAAACTATTCTATAATATGTCCCCATATTATATGCAGTGGCTATTTGCACTCCATTAGGAGTCATTAGAGGAAGATTGGCTGCTAATTTACTATCGTAAGTTTCAATATTTCCATTAGTATCTGGCAATCCCAAATGAACATCAATATATTGACCATCTTGTAAAGTTTGTTTTGGAGTGAGTGAAAAGGCAAGCTGTTCATATCCAGCATCACTACTTGTTGCTCCAGCAACTGGTGTTACTTTAAGGTTACTGATGGTATAGGCAGTAGTCGGTAATTTCTCTTTCCCTACCTGTATTGTATAAGTAACACTTCCGCTACTATTAGCAGCTTGATTACTTGGATCAGTCCAATTAACAGTTTGTGGACTTTTTACAACATTGAGCGCTCCATCACTTGTATTAAATGTATAAGTTCCATAGGTTGTACTAGAATAGTTAGAAACTTCTGCTACCAAAGGCGCAGTTGCATTTGAATAAGTGTGACTACCACCAGTGTTGCCATTAAAGTTTGGACTCAATTTAACCGATCCCATTACTGAATTAGTTGTAAAATTAGGCGTTGTCCCAGTTAATGATACTTCAAAGAGTTGCTCTCCATTTGGTCCATAATTGCCTAACTCTTTAACTGATGCCGTACCGGAATATCCACTAGTATCAAAACTGAAGTCATCTGTAGTAGCTGTAAATCCATCGGGTATCATTACAATAAATTTAGGATTTTGAACTGTAGATTCCCCAGTTGTTGATAAACGGAAACTATAAGTTGGCACTGAATCTCCACTGTACGTTTTTCCATTTGCATCAAGAATTGCAGTACCTGTAAATGTAGGAAGCAAATTTGTATTTATTGCATAGTTAATAATCGAACTGGCACTACTTTTTACTACGGCTATATTCTGTCCATTAGCTACAAAAGTATAATTAGCATCTGTTGATGCACTTGGTTTCGCATCACTTGCAAGTTCTGAAACTATTGGAGCCCCATTGCTTCCATAGCTATAGGTTCCTGTCTGAGTTGGATCTAGTGTTAATTTAAATTGTCCACCAAAATTCTGTGCCACATTCCAGCCAGGATTAAAGTCTAACTGGATTTTAAACAACTGCTCTCCATTTGGTCCGACTTTTCCTAAATCTTCAATTGAATAGTTACTTGGCGAATATTGATTAGATCCATTAAATTGACCACCAAAATAATTACCAACATTTTTGTCTATTAAACTAAAATCAGTTGTACTCGACGTAAAACCTTTAGGAATCATTACAATAAATTGTGGATTATTAACTGTAGAATTACCAAGTGTAGAAAGACGAACAGAAAGTGTTGGTATTTGTGACTGTGGCGTATTACTCGTGTAGTTAATACTATTACCAGAAACAAAAGCACCAGATGAATTTAAATTACCGAAAGAAGCAACTCCTGTAAATTGAGGTAATTCTACAGTGTTGTTAAGACTATAATTAATCGAGCCTTGTTGATTATTAATACCAGTAGAGTTTTTAACAACCTCAATTGCTTGCCCATTTACATTAAAAGTATACGAGCCACCTCCATAGGGGCTTGTTCCATTTGCTACCGCATAATTAGATACTTCAGAAACAAAGGGAGCGCCATATACATTATACGAAACTACACCTTTTGCATTTGCATCTAAAGTTAATTTGACTTGACCACCAAAGTTATTCCCCCAAGTTGGTGTTGCCCCAGTTAAGGTGATCATAAATAGTTGTTCACCGTTTGGACCGTAATTTCCTAGTTCCTTTATTGTCGATGTTCCATTATAAGGTCCTGCAAATCCTCCACCGCTAAAGATATCAATGCCTTGGCTATTAGTTAAAGTAGAAAAATCAGCCGTAGTAGCAGTAAATCCCTTGGGAATCATAATTATAAATTGAGGGTTCGTAACGGTAGAGTCTCCATATGTTGATAAGCGAAATGTATAGGTAGGTACAGCCCCATCTTTAAAGTCTGTTCCATTAACATTACTGCCATCAGCATTTTTAATCATCACTGTACCAGAAAAAGTAGGTTTAACAACTGTGTCATTTGTTGTTGCTAAAGTCACAAAATTAGCACCTAAAGCAATTGGTAATTGAGAATTTGCAGTCGAATTATTTCGTTCAATTGTATTATTCGTAGCTAGAGGCAAATTGACAAGAGAAGAGATATTTTTATTTAAATCTAAACTCGCCTGCAATGTAGTTGGAATATTATTCGAAGGTGAGGTATATACAGAAGTAATTGTAGATTCACTTACACGTGATGGATTAGCTGGTCTATTAATACCTGTAGAATTCTCTTCAACGTTTTTATTACTTTTTAATACTGTACTATGTTCATTAGAAGATAGATGGGATCTATTTATCTTTTGAGTATTAGATCTTTTTTCTGTTGATTTATTTTTGGCCAGACTTAGAGAATTAAGTATGCTTTCCGATTGACTCAGTGAATGTGAGAAACTCTGAGATTGGGATACGATACGGGAAATACTTTCAGACTGACTTATAGAGTCAGAAACACTTTCTGAAATTTTGAGACTCTTAGAAGTAGATGAACTTTGTGCTTCCGAATTACTAATGCTATTTTCTTTTTCAGTAGATTTACTATTTACTTGATTTGAAACCCCAGTTTTGGTACTTTCTGATACTGATCCCACAATTTGAGATTTAGCATCTACAGAAGTTTGTGCTGCATATACACGATCATTGGGTAAAATCGCAATACCAGTTGTTCCGGTACCTAAAATTGCTGCTAATGCAGCAAGTTCTTTAATATAGGACTTTGAATTATCACTCTGATCCTTTAATCTGTTGGGGTCTACATATTTTTTCTTTTGACTATCTTTTCTTTTATTTTTAAAATTTTTCTCTTCCATGCTTTTCCCAATCCATATCATAAATTACAATTATATAAATATTAATAGAACACATAAATAATACATTACTATACACATTTATAATATATCATTTGTAATTAAATTAAAGAAAAAGCACTTAGCATCGTCAATAGTGTCTACAAAAAAATAACATTTTTGTTATTCATTAGTTTAAAGTTATCATTAAAAATAATATGTATTATATAAAAAGAGTGCACTTTAATCAGTCCAAAATCTAGTATTAAAATATTAAAAAATACACTATTCTATAAAATCAGCTACTCATAGAATCGTGTATTCTTTTAATTATTAATTTTTATAGAGGTATATCCTTACATTTAAATCACAAACTTTTTAAGAGCTTTTGCAATACCATTATGATTATTATCATCGGTTACGAAATCAGCTTTTTCCTTAATATCTTCAATTGCATTTCCCATTGCAATCTTCTTAAAGCTTGGATTCTCAAACATAGAAACATCATTACCTTGATCACCAAAGACCATGACATCTTCGGGGCTAATTTTTAAACGTTGCGCCAAATCCATTAAAGCATTTCCTTTTGAAGCCCCAATCCCATTTAGCTCAATACAGTTATCTAAACTACGAACTATATCATAGGATTCGAAAGCCCAGTAGGGAATAGAATTCCATAGTTTTTCAACTTGATCACTATCTTTTGCACAAGTAAATCCTACCTTATTAAAGGTAAAATCTTGCGGAATCTCTTTACGTTCACGAACTCTGATTTCATTATCAGTTAAGGCAGCATTAATTTGCATTTGTACTGAGAGATCTCGATCTAAGGTCCAGAAACGTTCAGTTGTTTCAAAATGTAAGTTCACATGGGCAAGTCTCTGCAAGCGAAGCATTACTTCAAAGTCACGATAATTCATCTCTTGACTCATTAAAACTTTTCCAGACAAATCTTGTACAACAGCACCGTTAAAAACTACTGCATATTCTTCTGCTCCTTCAAGTCCTAATTGATTTTCAAAAGGCATTACCCCAGAGAGAGGACGCCCAGAAGCAAGAACAATTTTAATTCCCATCCCATGCGCCACTTGTAAAGTTCTCAACGTTTCAGGTGAAATTGTATTTCCACTGGTTAGTAAAGTTCCATCTAAGTCTACTGCAATTAGTTTTACCGCCATAAATTACCCCTATCTTCCAAAAATCATATAAAAAATTACATTTATTAATAATCCCATTAGTGCATAAAAGGAAACTGCATTAGCTTTCATTTTTTCTTTATTAAATATACCCGACTAGCAATAAAGCCCACTAAGGGAAAAAAGTATAAAAAATGATTGCCCATTCAGCAACTCCATTAACATCTGTATTTAATTTATGAATGAATTTTTTCTCCAACAAAAATAGAGACTAATAAATTATTAGTCTCTATTTTATATTAACCCACATAAAATTCAATATGCTGCTTTAGATTTTCAAAATCAATTGGTAAATGACCACCAATCTCACCATCTAAATTCACAGGAATCGGATCCTTATCTTTACTCTCACCTAATAATTCTACTTTCAAATTTTTAGTCTTAGTATAGATAATCTGTGGATCATTAACATGATTTCCATTCAAAGCCATAGCCATTAAACGTAAAACATCTACTGGATTTGCAGTTTTAACTACAATCAACTGAAATAGTCCATCTGATAATTGAGCATCTGGCATAATCCGCTCAAATCCGCCAATTGAATTGGTCATCCCTAAAAGAAACATTGATAAGTCTCCCTCATAGACTCCCTCATCATAGGTTAAACGCATCTTATTGCTACTGATTTTTGGTAGCATTTCTGCCCCCTTAAGCAAATACGCGCTATAACCAAGGACGGATTTCACTTCTGATGGCACACCATAAGTAAGCTCAGTTAATGAACCACTAGCAGCAATATTCATAAAATATTGCTTACCGGCACGCCCAATATCCATCTTTTGTGTTTTCCCTGTCAAAATCACCTTAGCTGCATCAACTAAATTATCTCTAGGGATTTTTAATGCGCGAGCAAAATCATTAGTGGTTCCCGCTGGAATAACAGCAAGCTTGGGGCTTTTTTCTAATGGAGCAACTCCATTAACTACCTCGTTGATAGTACCGTCTCCACCAGCCCCAACTAGCAAATCAAAACCTGCTAAGGCACATCTTCTTGCTTCATTTTGAGCAGACAGAGGGTCTGGCGTAGTTCTAAAAGCACTGGCCTCAAAACCAGCCTGTTCTAATACATTTAAAATATCTGCTACATTTTGAAGCATCTGCTCATGACCTGAAACAGGATTATAGATCAATCGTGCTTTTTTCGTCATCGCCTCTCGCCTCCCTAAAATGATTAACGACTTTGAAGTTCCTTGTTAAGCAATTGGTTAACAACTTTAGGATTAGCTTTACCACGAGTTTGTTTCATGATTTGACCAACCAAGAATCCAATCGCACGATCTTTACCATTCTTAAAGTCTTCAACAGATTGTGGGTTATCATCAACAACCTTAGTTACCATTGGCCCAAGAACAGAAACGTCAGATAATTGAACCATACCCTTATCTTCAACGTATTTCTTAGGATCAGTACCATTTTCAATAGATTCCTTAAAGACTTTCTTCGCAATCTTAGATGAAATAGTACCATCTTTGATCATCTTGATCATTTCGGCTAAGTGTTCTGGCGTCAACTTAATATCCGCAATGCCAACTTGATTTTCATTCAAGTAACCATTAACTTGAGTGTTTAACCAGTTAGCAGCTAAAGTTGGATCTGCACCAGCAGTAACGGCTGCATCGTAGAAATCACTTGATTCCTTAGTTTGCAAAATAACGTCTGCATCGTATTCCTTAATACCATATTCTTCAACGTAACGCTTACGACGTTCAAATGGTGATTCAGGTAAACTCTTTTCAATTTCGTCAATCCAGCTTTGCTTAATATGGTAAGGAGCAATATCTGGTTCTGGGAAGTAGCGGTAGTCTGCATCCCCTTCCTTAACACGTTCTAGGACAGTCTTACCAGTAGCTTCATCAAAACGACGAGTAGAAAGTTGAACTCTACCGCCAGAAAGTAACACTTGTTGTTGACGTTTTTCTTCATAAGCAAGAGAACGACGTACGTGGTCAAATGAGTTCAAGTTCTTCATTTCAACCTTGGTACCAAGCTTTTCTTGACCTGCAGGACGGATAGAAATGTTGGTATCAACACGCATTGAGCCTTCTTCCATCTTAACGTCAGAAGCACCAGTAAATTGAACAATTTGACGTAATTTAGTCAAATATGCATAAGCTTCTTCTGGGTCTTCCATATCAGGTTCAGAAACAACTTCAAGAAGAGGGACTCCCTGACGGTTTAAGTCAACGTATGAATAACCGTTAGCACCGTGTGTGTTCTTACCAGCATCTTCTTCAATGTGCATTTCATGGATACCAATACGCTTTTTCTTACCACGAACTTCAATTTCGATATAACCATCACGAGCAAGTGGTTGGAAGAATTGAGTAATCTGGTAAGCTTTAGGGTTATCTGGGTAGAAATAGTTCTTACGATCAAAGTGAGTTACTGGTAAAACATGTGAATGAGTTGCTAAAGCAACCATAATTCCAAGACGGTAAACGTCTTTGTTTAAACGAGGTAAGACACCAGGCATAGCCCAGTCAATAACATTAGTTTCAGTATTTGCTTCAGCACCATAACTAACTGGTGATGGAGAAAAAATCTTACTCTTTGTTTTTAATTCGAAGTGGACTTCTAGACCAATAGTCGATTTAAAATTCATTAATTAATCCTCCATTCCTGTAGGTGTTTTTTCGTAGAATTTATTATTACGTTCAATGAAATCAGCAACTTTAAATACATTTCCTTCATCAAAACGCTTAGCCATAATTTGAAGACCAGCAGGCATACCATCAACTAAACCTGCAGGTACACTAGCTGCTGGAATACCAGCCAAGTTAGCTGAAATAGTTAAAATATCATTATTGTACATCTTAATTGGATCAGAAATTTCTTCACCAATACCAAATGCTGGCTCAGTAGTAGTTGGTCCAACAATAACATCATTTTCTTCAAAAATCTTTTCAAAGTCGCGGCAAATTAATGTTCTAACTTGTGCAGCCTTCTTGAAGAATTCATCATATGCACCAGCTGATAAAGCAAAAGAACCAAGCATAATACGACGCTTAACTTCGTCACCAAAGCCTTCACTTCTTGATTTTACATAAACATCTAATAAGTTCTTAGTGTCCTTTGCACGGTAGCCATAACGAATACCATCATATCTTTGAAGGTTTGAAGAAGCTTCACTAGAAGCAACAATGTAGTAAGTAGGAACAACATACTTAGTATGTGGCAATGAAACTTCGTTAATAATTGCACCGGCATCCTTCAAAACATCAATTTGTTTTTGGATAACTTCGCGCATTTCACCGTCAACAGCATCCATGTATTCCTTAGGAACAGCCACACGTAAGCCTTTAACATCTTGGCCTAAGAAGCTAGTGTAATCAGGTACTTCTTGTTCAGAAACAGTTGCATCATGTTCATCAGGACCAGCAATTACGTTTAATACTTCAGCTGAATCCTTAACACGCTTACTCATTACACCAATTTGATCCAATGAAGAACCAAAAGCAATAAGTCCCCAACGTGATACTCTACCGTAGGTTGGTTTAATACCAAAAATACCATTGAAGGCAGCTGGTTGACGAATAGAACCACCAGTATCTGATCCAAGAGCTGCAACAACTTCACCGCTCGCAACTGCAGCTGCAGAACCACCCGATGAACCACCAGGAACTTTATCCAAGTTCCATGGGTTATGTGTTTCACCATAGTAAGAATGTTCAGTGGATGAACCCATTGCAAATTCATCCATGTTAGTCTTACCAACAAAAGTTGCTTGCGCCTTCTTTAATTTGCTAATTACAGTAGCATCATAAACAGGCATATAGTTGTAAAGAATGTGGCTAGCTGCTGTAGTCTTCATACCATTAGTAATGATATTATCCTTGATAGCAATAGGAATCCCAGCTAATTTATTTTTATTAAAATCTAAATTTTCTGCTGGCTTTGCGTCTTCATCAACAGTAATCCAGGCATTAATCTTTTTGTCTGTTTCTTTAATATTTTTAACTGTTTCCTTAGCTAGGTCTTCAGCTGTTATTTCGCCATCTTGTAATTTTTTATTTAATGAGTCAATGTTTTCATTTAAGTAATTCATTATTCATTATCATCCTTATCAATAATTACTGGCACCTTAATGAAGCCATCAGCTTTTTCAGGAACATTCTTCATTAATTCTGCGCGACTTTCCCAATGTTCAGGCTTGTCTTCTCTAAAGTCAGTCTCTCGATCAACAACTTGAACAGTTTCAGGAACTCCTTCAGTATCAACTTCGGCTAATTGATGTGCCATATTGATAATGTCACCCATTTGTTCAGTAAACTTATCAATTTCGTCTTCACCAAACTCAAGTCGAGATAGTGCTGCAACGTGATTGATTTCATCTTTTGTAATTTTCACCGTTTGCCTCCTATTCACCGCCAAAGACGTGGACATAATAACTATCGTCTGCGGAATTCTTAGCGATTAATGCCTGCGTATCATTAACAGAATTAATCTTAATTTCTATTGGTGCATCCTTAGGTAAGTACTTCTTCGCAGCTGACAATACAAGTCTTGAAAAACTCTCAATCTGCGCATAACCAAAGAATTGTGTAGTTACAGTAATGTTCATTTGTGTCAAAGTTTTATTTTGATAATGAACAGTCGCTGTTACCCCACTAATATTAGGGAAGTAACCTTGAATAGCTGCTTTAAAATCACTAAATGAAGCTGCATCAGTAGAATTGATTGCTTTTTCACTTCCAACAGTCGGTAGCACTTGACTACGATTATTGACTGTTTTCCAATCATTTATTTTACTACTATTTGCATTAGCAATTCCATATGCAAAGTAATTTCCACCTACAAGAGAATCTTTACTGGTTTTACTAAAAAGTCCAACCAAAATTGGGATATCTTTTAATCCCTTCTTTTTACGTAAATACGAAACTAATTTATTAGCTGCTTCTTTACCAAAAGTCTCCTGTTCTGCACGAGAAATATCTTTATGATATTGGGGACCATCTTTAACTTTTTGGTAGTAATCAACCGAGTTAAGAGCTAGCCCAACACTCATACCATCCATTTTGTAACTAGAATTAGATTTAGTCAAAAAATCTTGTTCTAAAATTTGATCTAAAATAATTGGATTATACGAATTCTTTTTATTACTTTTTTCTGCATTTAGACCTTCTGGATTACTCTTAGACTTTCTTCCTAGCCAATCAGTAGCATCAGCAACAGAGATTTTTTGTCCTTCTTGAAAAACATACTTACTACTTGAAAAAGTATTGTGAGATAAATCAATTAACCCAGATTCTAAAGCACGACCATCTACATTATTATCACTAGTATTTTCCGTTGTTCCTCCAATTGGACTAGTCACATATTCTCCATCTTTTAAAAGAACATTGTACCCATTTTTACTGGTACTAGTAGTTTGATAACTTTTTTTCTTTGTTGTAGAAGTAGTAGGGTTATTAGCAAGATCAGAATTTTTTAAATTGCCACATGCACTTAAACTTAACCCAGTTGCTAATAGTAGTGCTATTTGCAAAAATCTTTTCAATTTATTTTTCCTTCTTATTCTTTATTTTTCAATTTTTGCAATTGCTTCTTGTTCAGTTAACATTGGAACTTGAAGTTTTTCAGCTTTGTCTTTTTTAGAGCCTGCGTCTGCTCCATAGATCAAATAATCAGTCTTTTTAGAAACTGACCCTGTGACTTTTGCACCAAGATCTTGAAGCTTTTTGGTGAATTCACTTCGAGTAAAAGCAGACAATTTTCCAGTTAAAACTACTGTTTTTTCCTTAAAGAAATTATCTGGTGCTTCTTCTTCAACTGTTCCTAAATATTTCATATTTAACCCACTATCACGCAACTCTTGTAATAGTTTCTGTGCGCTCGGTTGATTAAAATATGCCGTTAATGATTCCGCAATCGTCTCTCCTATTGTATCGATACTTGTTAATTCTGGCACTGTTAATTGACTAACCTTTTCCAAATTTTTATATTTTTCCAAAATTAACCTAGCGGCCTTTGCACCAACATGATCAATTCCTAAGCCGTATAGTAACAATTCCGCAGAATTCTGCTTACTATTTTCAATAGAAGATAATAAATTATCAATCGATTTTTCCTTAAAATGATCTAATTGTCCTAGTTGGTCCGGTGTTAGGTGATATAAATCAGCTACATCATTAATAAATCCTTTGTTAATTAATTGTTTTACAATTCTCGGACCAAGTCCCATGATATTCATCGCTCCACGTGAAGCAAAATGGATTATTCCTTCTTCAACTTGAGCTGGACACATCGGGTTAATACAACGAAGCGCTACTTCATCTTGCAAATGAACTAAAGTTTCCCCGCATGAAGGACAAACATTTGGAATTTCATAAGGTTTACTATCTTTAGGTCTCTTACTTAAAACGACACTAGAAATTTCTGGAATAATATCTCCAGCTTTATGCAATTTAACTGTATCGCCAATTCTTACGCCTTTTTCTCTCAGATAGTCTGGATTATGTAAAGACGCACGAGATACAATGGTTCCAGCAAGCTGTACGGGATCCATTACTGCAGTAGGTGTTACTACTCCAGTTCGGCCAACTGTCCATTCAATATTTCTAACTACAGTCTCTTGCTCTTCTGGTGGAAACTTATAGGCAATTTCCCAGCGAGGTACTTTTACAGTATTACCCAGTTCATTTTGTAAACTTAAGTCGTCAACTTTTAAAACAATACCATCAATTCCATAACTTAAATCATTACGTTTAGCGGTATATTCATCAATAAACTTAAATACTTCGTCCATTGATTCAAAACGTCGTCCAGACTGATTAGTATGAAATCCTAATCGATTCATTTCATCAATCGCTTGATGTTGACTTGTAATGTTTCTTGGTGGATTAACCCAAGTATAAATAAAAGTACTTAAATTTCTTTTTTTAGTAATTCGAGCATCTAATTGTCTTAAAGAACCAGCAGCAGCATTTCGAGGATTAGCAAAAACTTGCTCTCCTTTTTCATCACGTTCTGCATTTAAGGTTGCAAATGCTTCTTTCTCCATGTAGCATTCACCACGAACCTCAGTTGTTAAAGGTTCAGGTAAAGTTTGCGGAATATCTTTAATAAATTTGGCATTAGCTGTCACATCTTCACCAACACGACCATTTCCTCTTGTAGAAGCACGTGTTAATTTTCCATTAGTATATTCTAAGGATAAAGATAATCCATCAATTTTTAATTCCACATTATAAGCTACTGGATGACCAACTAATTTCGTAATTCTTTTGTCAAATTCTTTGAGCTCTTCTTTTGAGAAAACATCCCCCATTGAAAGCATTGGAACGAGATGCTCAACTTTAGAAAGATCGCTTTTAATCTCTCCACCAACTCTTTGGGTAATTGAATTAGCAGTTACTAAGTCAGGAAATTGCTCTTCTAATTCTACTAATTCCTGATAGGTCTTATCATATACTGCATCTTCAACTACTGGAGCGTCTTTTGAATAATAATCATCTGCCCATTTATCAAGTTTTTTTCTTAATTCATCGACTTTCTGAGAAGCCTCATTATGAGTTAAAACTGCCATTATATTAGCTCCTCTCTAATTCAAGCTGTCCTATTTCATTATATCTTTTTAATCGGTGCAAAGGCAGCTAAAAGACGTTTTACTCCTTGGCTAGCAAAAGCAATATCTAATTCCATATCTTCACCAGTACCGTTAACTTTAACTACAACGCCTTTTCCCCATGACTTATGGAAAACTTGGTCACCAACATTCCAGGACTTTTTCTCAGCTCCAACTGCACCAGTTGCTTTCTTAGCCTCCTCAATTGTAATCTTTGGAAGGTAAACATGAGAGTTAGCTTGTTTCTTTCTATTAACAGCAAAAGGAACAGATATGACAGAATTAGATGGCATTGGGTTAACCAATTCTAAATCCTTATCTTCAATCTCATCAATAAAGCGTGATGGTTGATTACGTTGCGGGCGACCGTACATCATTCTAGAAAAAGCATTGGTTATGTAGAGTTTCTTCTCAGCACGCGTAATTCCGACATAGGCTAGTCGACGTTCTTCTTCAAGTTCACTTGGATCTTCTGCTGCTCTTGAAAGTGGGAAGAGCCCCTCTTCCATTCCAACCAAGAAGACCACTGGAAACTCTAATCCCTTTGCAGCATGAAGAGTCATCAATGCAACTTGGTTATCTTGATTTTCTAAATCATCTTGATCACTTAATAATGAAATTTCTGAAAGAAAATCACCTAAAGCTGTTGAATTCTCATCTTCGGGCTCATAATTATCATCAAAACGCTTAGTAACAGTCAGAAATTCATTTAAGTTTTCTAATCTAGTATCTGCTTCAATTGTATGTTCATTTTCTAAAGCTTCTTTGTATCCAAAATCTGCTAATATTTTTTCCGTTAAACCTGTTACGCCATGCGTCTTGCTATATTCAATCGCATCTTTTAGGGCAGTTCCAAAAGTAGCTAGAGTTTTAGCAGGACGACCCGTAATTGGTGCTAAGCTCAAGTTCTTAAACGTCTCTTCTACTGTAAAGTCATTATCATTAGCAAAGCCGTTAAACTTTGCCATCGTAGTCGGACCCAAACCACGTTTTGGTACATTAATAATTCGATTAAAACTCATTGAATCCGCAGGATTTGCGACAACTTTTAAATAAGCCAAAATATCTTTAATTTCTTTTCGATCGTAGAACTTATGTCCTCCAACAATCCGATACGGAATATTAGCTTTAACTAGCGCTTCTTCGACATTACGTGATTGAGCATTGGTCCGATAAAGAACAGCAAAATCCTTGTAGTCTCTTTGATGTTCTTTTATTTCCTCTTTAATCTTTGAAATGATAAACAGTGCTTCATCATTTCCACTTTGAGCACGGTAGTAATTAATTTTATCGCCAGCGCCCTTATCAGTCCAAAGTTTCTTAGGTTTACGTTTCATATTATTCTTAATCACCGAGTTAGCTGCATCAAGAATATGGCCAGTAGAGCGGTAATTTTGCTCCAGTTTAATAGTAGTAACTTCATCATCTTGGTAATCGTGCTCAAAATTAAGAATATTTTCCATGTTAGCTCCGCGCCAACCATAGATCGACTGATCTGCATCCCCAACAACACAAATATTTTTATATTGAGCAGCTAGAGCAACACAAAGTTGATACTGTGCTTCATTCGTATCCTGGTACTCATCGACTAAAATATAGCGGAATTTATTTTGATAATAATGCAAAGTTTCTTTGTCCTTCTTAAACAAGACTAGCGTTTGCATAATTAAATCATCAAAATCCATAATTTGATCACGCTTTAAGCGATGTTGATATTCGCTATACACTTGGGCTGTTATCTTTTCAAATGGACTAGCTGCTTGCTCCTTAAAATCTTTTGGAGTAAGTAAATCATTTTTTCCATTCGAAATAGCACCTAAAATTGCTTTTGGATCATACATTTTAGGATTAATATTAAGATCCTTTTCAATTCGTTTAATTAGTGTCAATTGTTCTGCAGAATCAGCAATTGAAAAATTATTAGAGTAGCCAATTTTTTCTGCATCACGACGTAAAATACGGACACATAACGCATGAAAAGTTGACATCCAAACACTATCTGCTGCTGGTCCTAATAACTTTTGGACACGTTCTTTCATTTCAGTTGCAGCCTTATTAGTAAAAGTAATGGCTAAAACATTCCATGGCGCAACGCCCTTTTCTTCAATTAAATAGGCAATTCGACGTGTTAAAACTGATGTTTTTCCACTACCAGCTCCAGCAACTACTAAAAGTGGACCTTCAGTACACTGCACAGCTTTTTTCTGCTGAGGATTTAATCCTGCAAGAATTGTTTCTTCGCTCATTGCTTCTTCCTTTTCTGTTAACTCAAACGCTAAAATAGACTTGTCTATTATAACAAAAAACGACAATAGCATTTACTTAACTATTGTCGTTTTTAGTTTAATCATACTGTGTTAAATTGAATTCTTTAATTATATCAATTAATTTTTTTGCATAACCTGGATCTGTCGCATATCCATCTGTTTCTAATGCTTGCGCTTGCGTGGCATAATCTTTGGCAGCTAAAACATGCTGATATTGGTTGCTATTCCAAGTAGTCCCATTCACAAATAGACGTGTATGTGCCTCAATTGATTCTTCATAAGTATCGTAAACTCGAAAACGCCCCGTAACGGTTTCCCAATGATCATTAACAAATTCAGAAGTCGTTAACTCGCGACTTGTATTAGGATCTGTTCCCTTAACGCCAAATAAATTATTATATTTTCTAGAAAGCTCACTTTGACCAAAATTACTTTCCAAACAAGCCTGCGCGATTGTAACACTTGGAAAGAGTCCATAAGGCTTGTCAGTCCTTTGGGCAATTGGAGCTACTACTTTAATAAACTTTTCTTTGCTTTGAAGAGATCGTTCTTTTTCTAATTGTGCCTGACGTAATCGTTCATTATTCACAGCTTGCTGACGCCAGTACAAAAAGCCTGATAAAATTATTACCAAAGTAAAGCAAATTGCAAATGCTCTTGCAATTACATACTGAATATTTTTGTGACGGCGTCTACGCGACATTTTAACTTATCTTCCTTTTCATTACTTGTTTCAAAGGCATCACAATTGCTGGTGTAAGAACAGCGGTAAATATTGCTTCTACAATACCATTAATACCTAAAACACTAATTAAAATGGCAACTAAAGGAGCTGAATTTTGAGTTTGACCTAATGAATGAAGTAAAACAGACGGATCCTTCATGTACCAAAGACTAGTAATACCAACTACAAGGAGTGTATTAGTCAAAGAAGTACATAATCCCGTGATTGTATAAACAATAGTCTTTTGAAATTTTGAATCGTCCTTTGCAGCTTGTCCAATCATTCCCGCAATAAAACCTGCAGCTGTCCGAGGAACTAAAGCAATAAGAATATTTCGGAATAAAAGCATGCTGACAATGTCACCGGGCTGTGTATATGCAACAAACATACTCAAGAATCCCCAAAATAAACCAATTGATGTTCCAAATCCTGGTCCCATTAAACATCCGGCCAACGCAACTGTTAAAGGAATAGTTGTAATTGAAGGCAAGCCCGGCAAAATACGGATGTAACCAATATAAGGGACAAAGGTCTGAACTAAAATGATTGCAATAAAAATAGCACTGATAGCAATTCTAAAAGTCTTCTTATTAATCATAGTCTTTCCTACTTTATTAATTATAACTTTAACAAAAAAGGAAGCCGCATTTGCGACTTCCTTTTCTTAGTGGTGCGGGCGAGAAGACTCGAACTTCCACGATCTAAAAGCGATCACAAGATCCTTAGTCTTGCGCGTCTGCCATTCCGCCACGCCCGCGGTACTTAAATAATATACCAGATAATTTTTCTTTTAGCAAATGAAAATTCAAATTTTTTATTTCTTTTCTCTGATTAATGTTAGTCTTCCGCCGCATCTGCCGCACCTATATTTTTTTGTATTTACTTTGCGAACACGAGGATATTTAAAATGGCAATCTTTGCATTCATAAATATAGTTTCGATTTTGGCTTCGTCTTAAACCAATATCTGGTGTATAGCGACTGCCTCCAACAGCCGCAAGCAAATTCTTAAAATCACGATTACGATGTTGATAACCGCGACCCGCTAAATGCAAATGATAATGCGTTAACTCATGCTTAATTATTCCAATTAAATCTGCATGATACTTTTTCTCTAAAAAATGGCCGTTAATATCAATATGATGGTCATTTAAAAAGTATCTTCCGCCCGTCGTTGTCATTCGATTATTGATTTTAACTTCATGCTTAAACGGAACATGAAAATACTGTAAAGAAATTTCTTTTACTAATTTTTGTAACTCTGCTTGATTCATTATTTTCGTATTAATTTTTGATATATCCCAGCTTGTTTTGGAGAAGATATCCTTCTCTTTAAATCAGTCACAATTTTTTGTTTTAAAGACTGTTTCCCATCTATCCATGTTCCAGTAAACAAGTGAATGGAATACGAATCCTTGCTTGGATTACACAGAAATCCATCCGGATAAACATGGAGCCCTTCTTTTAATATTTGTTCCTTATTGCCTGTCTTTAAACCGTATTTTTCTTTTAAAATATCAGTTACTGAAATACTATTTACGCCTGCCATTTGATCATTCTTATCAAAAGTAAAATCTCGATTATTGTAATAATTAAGAATATCTTTCATAAAAGGATGATTCATTTCAGCACCAAAAATAGCAGCCGACAAGTAATTATTGTTTTCAAAACCAATAAACGCCCGATTATTCAAAAGCGGATCTAATTTCTTAAGTACTCTAACATCTGTATCTAAGTAAATACCCCCTTGTTCATAAATCACACGGGCCCTAATATAGTCAGAAACAAATGCCCACTTTTTGGCCTCATAGGCTTGTTCAATATACTTATTTCCATGTACGTTGAAATTATTTTCATTCCATTCAATAATTTCATAATCCGGTAATTTATTTTTCCAGGTTGCAATGCATTCTTCAATTAAAGGTGATTTAGGGTGATTTCCCACCCAAATATAATGGATTTTTTTAGGAATCATTTTTATCTTTTAATCTTTCTAAAAAAGCGAGTAACAAATTCAATCATATCTTGATTAAAGTCTAACTTCATCATAAACATAATTCCTGCATAAATGATTAGCATCAAAATTGACTTAATTGCCATGTTTAAAAAGCTTGACTTAATTATATTTGGCATTAACATGCCAGCAATCAAGGTAATTATTCCAATTAGGAAATATTTAGGTACATCACAAAAGGCATCTTTAAAATTATAGTCATCTCTAACAATCCACAGGCGTAAAATTAACACTACAAATTCTGTAATTAAAATTGCAACTGTAGCACCGCCGGCTCCATATGGTCGATCTAGTATAGCTGCTAAAATCAATTCAATTATAGCTCCAATTACAACTGGTATTGCATATTCTTTATCCCTTCTATTAGCAAGGGCAAATTGATTAGCAAAGACTCCCCCCATCGGAATCATAATAATTGTTAATGCAAAAAAGAACATCAAAGGTGTCATTGGAATAAATTGTTTACCAAAGAAGAAAGGTACAAACTGTTTAGTATTCGCCATAATAATTACCGCAAATAACGTTCCTAGCATTGTAGTTGCTTCCAGAGACTTCTTTAAAACTACCTTTTGGGTCTCTTTTTCTTCACTAGCCATCTTCGGCATAATTACCAGAGAGATACTAGTAATTACCCCTAATACCATATTTGAAATTCGCTGTGAATTATCGTAAAAGGCTACCTGCGTTGAATTACTGAAGAAACCTAAAATTGGCTTATCAAGAGAAGTATAGATCTGTGTAGCAATCTGAGGAATCATTAAGGTTATAATCGAAATAATGGTGGTCTTATATTTATAGAAATGTCCTACTGGTCTTCCTACATAACGATGAATATCAAGCCAAAACACAAAAGATCCTAGCATAGTTGAAACCGACATAATCAGGAAGTATTTCCAAAGATCTGCAGGTGATTTAACTAATAATAAAATTAGAACTACGCTGGCTAATTTAACGGTAGTATTTTTTAATACAACCCTCCCAAAATCAGCTAGTCCTTGAAAGAACCAGGAAATATCAACTTGAGCTGAAATTAAGTATGGAACCATTAAGATTAAGTAGTTCCAATATTGAATATGAAAAATATTAGTGATAAATAAAGTAATTAAAATAGTTACTAAACCAGCAATTGCTTGAAAATACCATAAGCCCCAAAAAGCCTCAGTCAATTCTTGAGGGGTACCATATGTTCTAGTCCGAGATACTGTTCTAATACCAATATAGGAAACTGATAAGGTACAAAATACCATTAAAAATTGCACAGTATTATTTACACTACCATAAATCCCATAAGTCTTAGGACCTAACACTCTTGATAAGTATGGAACAGTAATCAGCGGTACTAAAACTAGAAAAATTTGATAGACCGCATTATATAAAATATTAAGAAAAGTTCGCTTCACTACTTTTTCCTCTAAAACTTCTTTGTCATGTAATCAAAGATAGGCTCACAAGAATCAATATCTTCAACTTCATCAATTAAACTAAGCCAATAAAAACGCTGATTTTGGTATTGCTTATCATCAGGATGTCTCAAAACTTGCAGAAGTTCTTTTTGTGAGTTAACACAAGGTCCCGGTGTAACATCTTCGTAGGGGCTTAGTAAGAGCCCACGTACTTTTTCATATTGCTTTAGATAGTTCGTAATAAAAATAATTGGTTTGTTAAGATACAAATAGTCGAAATAAATTGATGAAAAATCAGTTATTAAGAAATCAGTATCTCCAAGCAATTCATATAAATCAAGGTCATTTTCAAAAAGATAATCATTATTTAAAAAGGCAACATTGGAACACTGACTATTAAAGTCGTCAAACATTCGCATTTCATAGGGATGAAGTTTCACAATCAAATATTGGTGATTATTCTTTAAAGCATTATCCAATTCATAAGGGTCAAAGCCTAAAAAAGCAAAAAAATTACCTTGTTTTATCATTTCCATCACGTTTGGATCGTCGAGCTCATAGCGAAAAGTTGGCATATAAATCCCGATTTTAGCTTGCTCATCCTTAGTGTTAAACAAATCCTCTAATAATTTTTCTTTAGAGATTGCTGGTTGATCAATATAATCAATTCTAGGAAAGCCTAGCTTTTGATATTTTTCACCCTCAATTGCCATACATGCGCTCATTAAAGTTTCGTATAAATCAGAGCTTGATGTTACCATATCAGCATTTTTATGCCAAAGTTTTTGATTTCGTTTATTAGCACGATAGCGTGTATTATGCGCCATAAATCCCATTCGCTTTAGTGGAACACCGTGCCAGAATTGAATATTAATTTGTGCAGGGCGCGCTTTAAAAGGTTGATGTGTTGTGATCACATACTTGGCTGCACCAATCTTTTTCCATGTTTCCCAAGATAAATGAGAAGATGGCCAAGGCTCAACTAAAGTAATGTTATAGTCAGGATGTTTTGCCTTAATATATTTATAAAATAAATAGCCGTTTGAACCGGATCTACCTGAGCCATTTAAAACTACAATATTCTTTTCTTTAATTGGTCGAAGACTTGCAAGGAAACTCATTCCCCATAAGTATAAGCGAAAAAATAAACTTTTCATTTAAATGTTCCTTAAATAAATGGATTTGCTGACAACTATTTAATATTTGTCAATTATATACTCATTACTAAGGGTATAAAAAAAGCTTGAGTAAACTCAAGCTTTTTTTGATTATTTGATAAAACTTTATTTTCTAATAATCTATTCTGTAATTAATATAGTGCTAGTGTTCCATTTCTTTTTACATATTTATCTGTTAAAGAAAAAATTAATATACCAATAACCAACCACAAGATCGTATTAAATAGTGATCCAAGTAGATAAAACCACCAATCATAAAACTTATTGTTAACAGCCAATCTCATCCAACTAACCATGGGACAAATTGGCAAAAAACAGGAAACAATTTTAATAAAAAAAGGATAGTTTTCAAAATTAGTTAACAAAATACCTAAATATATATATTGAAAAATAATTAAAGTACTACCAATTCTTTTAAAGCGCAACACTAAACTAACTATTAGATAACCTAAACCAATTGTTACAATTAAAGATAGTGTAAATGGAATTATAGTAACTAACGGAAGTTTAATCCAGTGACTAGTACATATCATCAAAACTACTAAAACCAATATAGCTTGTATCAAGGAAACAATAATATTAGCTATACTTTTATTAAAAAATAATCTCTTAGAAGAAATTGGCATTAAATACTGCTGTTCAAGAATTCCACTTTTAGCTTGATTCATAATTGTCATTCCCATTTGACTAACAGTATTTTGTATCAAAGACCATAAAACATAACCAACGACCAAAGCATTCAACGAGGTTCCAATTACTCCTCCGCCGACAAGCGTACCGCCCCAAAAGATAGACATAAACATTAAGACTAATAAAAAAAAATCTGAAATATAATTGAAAGGATATCTTTTGTATAAATATAATTGTCTATATAATTCGCTCTTAAAACTAGTCATCTTTCTATTTCTCCCTTAGCATAATGTTCAAATATTTCCTCTAATCCTCTAGTTTTCGTCTGTATTTTTATAATAGGAAGTCTTCCCAGTAAAGAAAGTACCTTAGGCAGATATTCTTGTTTCTTAATGATTAGCTGATAACTATTGCAATCTTGCGAAACAAGATTGCAATAACATACTAATCCAGCTGTTTCTTCTAAATTTAATGGTCTAGATAGATTTAAATCCATAATTATTTGTTTATTTAAATAATCTAAACTAGATTTTATACTATCTGAAAAGACCAATTTTCCATGATTTATTAATAATATTTTATTTGCAATTTTCTGAGCAAAATCTAGTTGATGAGTAGTTACTAATATGCCTACTCCATTGCAGGCTAATCTTTTCAGATTAGATATCATTATTTGCGTTGCACTAAGATCTAATCCCAATGTTGGTTCATCTAAGACCAAAAGACTAGGATCTGCAATCATGGCACAACAAATTCCAACAATTTGCTGCATACCTCTACTTAATTTCGTAATCGAAATGTCTTTTTTATCAAGTAAATCAAATTGCTCTAACAATGCTAATCCTTTTTGCCTAGCAACCTCTTTTCTTAGTCCTCGTTGCCCTCCCCAATAGATAAAATTTTCTATCGGAGAAAGAGACCAAAACATATTTTTTGATCCTTCCAATAAAGTCCCTGTGTTCTTTAACAAGGTAGTACTATTATTTGTTATCTCATTTTCTTTAAAAAAAATTTTTCCTTTATCGGGACTAACTAGATTTAAAATCATTTTTAAAGTAGTTGTCTTCCCTGCTCCATTTGGTCCAAGAAAAGCGACAATGTCACCTTTATCTACTGTAAACGATACATTGGAAACTGCATCTTTAGTTGCTTTTTTGTAAGTCTTAGAAACATTTGCTACTGATAGTAAAGTCATGTTTCTCCCTCCTTCTGTTGCTGCTGTCGCATAACCGCCAAGTCATATAAGAGGTGGATTAACGGACAAATCCAAATATCTATATAGAGTGCCATTAAGATTAAAATAAGATTGAGCATAAATAGAATCATGAAAGACACAAAAATGTTTGCTGATTTCAATATTATATATATATGATTAATCATAAAGACTAAACTAACGACTATAATCAATAATATTTTAGAGTTTGATGCATACATAAAAACTGGAACAGCAACAATTCGATATATACACTCCTCTAAAACAGCGGTTAAAGCTAGCATCTTTTTTTCTTTTATTTTTAGTACTAAAAGAAAAAAAGTTAATAGTAAAACAAAAATATTTATATATAGTTTTTTATAAAGCGAATTAAAGATTATATTATTTGGTATTTCAACTAACTGAATTGATAGGATTCCAATTAATATTAAATTATATATTTTATAAAACGAATATTTGGTATACGCAAATATATATCCAGCTATAGTACTCGAAAATAATACTATGAATAAATTAAGGCATAGGATGAATGTAGTATTTTTCATTGATGTATTTTCTCAATCGCGGATGATTTAATTGGGGAAACGATGGAAAAGTCATTGCTAAAAATTCAGGTATAAATACTCGTGCTACTCTATATCCATTAACATACGGTGGCGTTATATCAAGAAAAGAAGATTGTGGTGCTATCTCCCTTAATCTATCTAATATTTCAGAAAGGTTTTTTACATAGTTTTCCTTAGTGCCAAGTTTATTTACACTTTTAATCCTACTTAACAGATACTTAACATTTTTGATATAATTTTCAGGATTAGCAAAATATTCAACATTCTTATCAAAGTCTAATATCTTATCAGTATCGATCTTAGAAAAATTCATTTTTCTAATGTAATTAGATTCTGACATTTTTAAATCAGCTAATGATTCACAAAATGCTCTTAAAATAGTTTCATCTCTTTTTATTCCTCCCTGTAATCCAAAAGAAATGGCAGGAACATTTTTCCCATTTTTTGATATCAGAAACACCCCATATACAAAAATTGGAATTTGTGCATACTCTGAAATATCAATGATCATGCATTTATATTCATCTTTATAATTTCCAAATAACTTATATATTCTTTCTTTTATTGCTTTTTCTTTAATATTACTTAGCTCACATCCTAAATACTTTTTATTTGCATACCAAGAAAACATAAAAGCATCTATTTGAATATATTCGATTAAACTATTCAATAAAGCTTTTTCCCAATTAATATGAGCAGCCGTTCCAGTAGAAACAGAAAGATAAAACCTGGATTTACTTTTAGGTCCAAAAAAGAAAATATTTTCTGGAACATAAATTACTTTTTCAGGGTTAAACAAAGAATAAGTTTTTATCCAATTCTGTCGTAAATTTTTAGTAGGATTTTTACTTAAAAAGTTACTACTAAGTCTATGTAAAAGAGTTAATTGTTTATTAGTGTAGGGAAATAGATAGTTAATATTTACTATATTTTTCTCATTAAACTCCGCATATTCTGCATTGATAACTCTATTTTGTAGATACACATGTGAAAATACGCCTGCTGCTCTTTCTACACTTTCACCGCCCAGTCTGATTAAACTATCATTCAAATCTATACCATATCCAGACAAATGATAATTAATTTTAGATTTTGGTCCATTTAGTAGTTTTTCATAATTGGGTAAAGAGGCAGTAGCTATATTCATTTGAACTCCATCATTTGCACCAGGCGTATAAAATACTTCATCTGTAAGCAATCCAGTGTATCTCCCACTTATATTTTTTATTTTATCTATACCTAAGGGTGATAATTTCCAATTATTTATCATTTTTATCCTCTAATATTTTCTTTATTACCGTCTGTGCATTCAAATTTAAATTTTGGGATATTTTTTGAGCTCTCAGACCATCCAAAGAACATAAACTACTCTTATGTAACGTTTCTAGGTTAAATTCAAGTGTTGGAAGATATACACTTAGCAATTTTCCTCTCAATGAACTAACTTTTTTATCAGCCAGCATCAAAAGAAATTGATACATAAATAAGGAAGAACTCCATACATTTTTAGTTAAATTCAGTTTTTCTTCTATTTCTAGATAATTGATATAATTTTCATAGTCCGCCATCCTTATACTGTTATTTAGCTCAAAACATTCAAAACAGCCTGTGATATTTGGTACAAAAGACGTTAGATGCATAAATTTTCCATCTATAATACCCATATTCCAACTTTTCTTAGCTTTAAAAAATTGTTTGTTAAGATTTTTAAGTGTATGAACCTTTGGATTATTTAACACAACAAAATAATTAAAGTTTTCATCTACTTCAAAAGTTTCATTCAACAGATGAATTTGTGCATTTCGATTACATAGACAATTATATTTAACTAACTTATCATAATTTGATTCATCTGTTATCACATACAAGAGAGACTGTTGTCGCTCCTCATATCCAATAATTAAGTGATTCTCTATCAATTCATCAAGTAAAGCTATCCAATATGGATCAGAAAAATCATTCTTCTTTTTTCTTTTTCCATTCAATAAATCTAAAAAAAGTACTACAAAATTATCAAAATTCGAATTATGTTCAATGAATGCTTCTCTGTCAATATATATATCTGTGTAATCCCATATTCCCAATCTTAGATACAGTCTGTCTTTTTCCAGACGAAACTTTACACTTTTATCTTTCAACTCTATATAATCCATTTCATCAACTCCCAACAACAGCGCAGGCTGCAATAAATGTATTAACCCCATCAATTTTTAATTCAACATTACTTTTTTCAATGTTGTATCCACCTAACTGACACATTTTATAATTATATTCAGCTGCACACAGAGCAATATTTTGTATCATTTCTCCAGCTTCTACCAAAGAAAAAATCGTTCCTCGATTACCATACTTAAATTCATTTTCATTTCTATTATTAACCAAAAACATCATCATACTTATATTTTCAAGATTTACAAAGTTTTCTATATGGGCATACGCTGAAAGATTATTTTGATGGATTTCTCCTATCTCTAAAACTGTATGGGTCACTGGCTGATATCTATACACTGCCATTTTCTTTAATCCTCTAATTTTTTGTGCAAAGAAATATAAATTTATTGGATATAATCCTCCCCCAGAAGCATATGATCTATGCTTATTTGAAAATACTCTAATTCCGGAAAATAAATTACTTACATCTTGTAAACTCCAAATAGTATTTTTAAATTCTCTTTTACTACTTCTCTCAAAAAAAATTTGTTCTAGATTTTTATTGCTTGACTTGTATACCTTTGGTAATTTAATAGCACGGTTTAAATCTTCTTTTAGATTAAATGACATTGAAAACTTTTGATTTTGCGGATTTGAATATGATTCAAAACTCCTTACAAACTTATCTCCAATAAAATCATTTTCTACATTATTCAGTTCAAGATAATCCGTCCTTCTTACAAAGCGATTATAATAATCTTCTTTACTTCCTGTGGCTAATGAGAAGGTTCTATTAAATGCGAGCTTATTAAGTTTGTTACCACAATCATATATATCTTTGTATTCCATAACTTTCACCTACCAAAAAAGCTCCTGTACCAGGAGCTTTTTCCTTTAATCTGATGATTCCTCATTACCATTACAACTACAGCAACATCCTGCAGCAGGTAGTTCTCTACCTAAATTCTTCTCTTCATCAAACTTACGACTTTTATCCATGATCTTCATAATGAAGACTCCTAATAAAATAATTACAATAAATTTAAAAGAAAATTTACTGATACTATGGTAAATCCAAGCCATACCATAAATTTCTAGCCTCCTACCTAGTTCTCAATAAAAATTTCTTAATTTAAAGTTTATCTTATTTTTATTTTTTACTTTTTAATCGTCATATTTGAAGATTTCTAATTTAAAGGTGGTAAATTATTTGTAAATAATTTCAATTTATTCTTAATTAGAAAATCTTTAATTATTCTGCATTGAGTAAAATCTTTTTTAAACCAAAATAAATAATAGTTCTTAACAATTTGAAACATTCCGAGATCAGGAATTGGAGCCAATTGATTAATTAAATTATAAGCTAATTCCACATCATTATGTTTATTATTTAAATAACAATTCTGTAAAAAATTGATACAAATCGTCCCGATTAACTTCTGGATATGAAAAGAGTATTTATCTAATTTACAATTATAAAAATTCCACAGTTGATAAAAACGATCATTTAATTCTTCAAAGTCAAATAAAAGCATAGAGTTACAAAAAAGTTGAAGTGCAGTTATATCTATTTCCCATTCTTTATTCTCAAAAAAAATTATATTAATTCTCGACCTAACTTTTTTGCTTAATGTCTTAATTCTATTTTGAGATTGCGCTTGTACTATCAAAGCTGTAAGTTTTAAACGTTCACTACAATTCGAATTAGAAATTGTCTCAAATATATTATTAATTTCTTTAATATCTTTATGATAAAAAGCTTGAAGTAGTTCAATTTCTAAATCTTTCTCACTGTCTTTACTATCGTGCAACTTAGAGATAAATTCTTCTTCACTAATATTATTATGATCCAAAATAGCAAATAGATCTTTAGCACTAATCTCATTCAGTCCACGTTCAACTTTAGAATAATATGATTCAGAAATAATTTCCTTTACAAATTCTTCTTGAGTCAGGCCTCTAATTTTTCGTTCTTTTTTTAATATTTGACCAATGTTTTTCATTTTCTTTAGCCCTTCTAAAATTTACTTTTTAATATTTTAACTCCAAAACTAAATTTTTTAGAAAAAAGATGCTAAAACAGATTTCTTAACCTGCTTTAACATCTTTTGTTTTCTACATTATTTTCTAGCAGCTTTCCGTTCAAAGAATTTGATAATTTCAACAATAATTATCATCAAGAATCCTGCAACGATAACTACTAACCACTGCATTCCATCTAACTCAGTTACATCAAAAATCTTAGTTAAAAATGGAATTTCTACTGCTGCCATAACTAAAGCAGAAATAAGAATTGCTCCATTAAACCACTTATTTTCAAATGTTTGTGCTCTAAAGATTGATTTATGAATAAATTTAGAGTTAAAGGCATGGAATAATTGGATTAATCCTAAGGTAAGGAAGGCCATCGTTAAAGCATCAGCATGCTGCATAGCTGCATTTCCAACATGAGGACCGACATGCAAGCCAAATTGATATGCACCTAAAACTAAAATACCTTCTAAAATACCTTGGTAAATAATCGAGCTTGCAACGCCTCCACTGAAGAAGTTTGACTTTCTACCACGTGGCTTCTTCTTCATAATTCCTGGCTCTACTGGTTCAACACCCAAAGCAATTGCTGGCAAAGTATCAGTAACCAAGTTAATCCACAACAATTGCACTGGCATTAAGATATCCCAACCAAGCATGGTCATCATAAATACTGTTAAAACTTCACCAACGTTACAACTCATCAGATAAAGAATTGCTTTTTGGATATTGGCAAATACCTTACGTCCTTGTTTAATAGCTTCAACAATTGTCGCAAAGTTATCATCTGCCAAAACCATATCAGCTGCACCCTTTGAAACTTCAGTACCAGTAATTCCCATACCAATACCGATATCAGCTTGTTTTAGACTAGGTGCATCGTTAACACCGTCCCCAGTCATAGCAACAATCTTATTATTTGCTTGCCATGCTTTAACAATTCTAACCTTGTTTTCTGGTGAAACACGAGCATAGACACTGTAGTCTTGAACATGCTCATTGAAGTATTCATCAGAAAGCTTATCAAGTTCTGCACCAGTAATTACAGCCTTATTTTTATCTGGACTTTCTTCTAAAATGCCTAAGCGAGATGCAATTGCAGCAGCTGTAATTTGATGGTCACCAGTAATCATTACTGTTCTAATACCGGCACTTTTTGCTTCGGCAACAGCAGCTTTTGCTTCTGGTCTTTCTGGATCAATCATTCCCACTAAGCCAGCAAAGATTAGATCTTGCTCAACATTATTAGTCGTTGGATCATCATAAGCTTTATCTACAATCTTGTAAGCAAGTCCTAAGACACGTAAAGCTTGTTCAGCCATCCCTTTATTTGATGCAAGAATTGTTTCTTTTTCATTATCTGAAATTGGCGTTACTTGACCATCTTTTTCAATTTTTGTTACTCGCTTTAATAATTCATCTGGCGCTCCCCTTACAGCCACAAAGAACTTATCGCCATAATGGTTAACCGTAGACATTAATTTTCTTTCTGAATCAAATGGAACTTCTTGAACGCGGCTGTCTTTCTTAAGAAGATCTTCAACTTTAATATTTTGATCAAAAGCATATTGAATCAAGGCTGTTTCAGTTGGGTCCCCTAAAAGCCGACCACCATCTTCAATTTTTGTGTCATTGGCTAAGATCATTGACATCATAGCTGGATTATCACTATTAATCGGTGCTTCATCGTTATGAAGTTCGCCATTATAGTAAATTTTTTCAACAGTCATTTGGTTCTGTGTCAAAGTACCAGTCTTATCAGAACAAATAATATCGGTAGCTCCTAAGGTCTCAACAGCTGGCAATTTTCTAACAATTGCCTTATGTTTAGCCATTGTCTGCGTTCCTAAAGCCAAAATAATAGTTACGATAGCTGGTAATCCTTCTGGAATTGCAGCTACAGCTAAGGAGACAGCAACTAGAAACATATCGATAATTAATTTATTAGTTGGCTCGCTTCCCTGTTTGGTAAACATTCCTACGATAAAGACAATCACACAAATTGCCAAAATCATAATTGTTAAAGTCTTACCAAGCTGATTCAAGTTTTCCTTTAATGGAGTAGCTGTTTCATCTGCATTATTAAGCATTGTAGCAATCTTACCAACTTCGGTATTCATACCAGTGCCAACAACAATACCTTCTGCTCGGCCGTAAGTTACATTAGTATTTGCGTAAGCCATGTTAACACGGTCACCTAATGCTACATCATCAGCTTTTAACACATCACTATCTTTTTCAACAGGTACTGACTCACCTGTCAAAGCTGACTCTTCAACTTTTAAACTTGCAGTCTTAGCTAGTCGCATATCCGCTGGTACAACGTCTCCTGCTTCAAGCAAGACAATATCACCAGGCACAATCTCTGTACTTGGAATTTCTAAAATTGCACCTCCACGTCTTACATGGGCATTCGGTGTCGACATCTCCTTTAGAGCATCGATAGCAGCTTCTGATCTAGCCTCTTGAATTACCCCTAAAATTGCATTTAACAAAACAACAATCATAATAATTGCTGCATCAGTCCATTCATTAGCCACTACACCAGATAAAACGGCGGCTACAATTAAGACAATAATCATAAAGTCCTTAAATTGATCGATAAAGCGCATAAACATACTACGCTTTTTCTTTGAAGCTAAAGAATTGGGCCCATCTGAAGCTAGTCTCTTTTTTGCTTCATTATCAGACAATCCATTGTCTAACGATGTGTTCAACTCTTTCTCAATTTGAGGAATATCTTGAGCATAGTATTTCCCTTTCACCGTACAACCCTCCAATAAACAAAAAAGACTTATGACCAGTTATCAGTCATAAGTCTCACTAATTAAGATAAGCCCAGAGATATTCATCTCGGTTGTTGAACTTATCGCAATAACTTGCCGTTACTCTCTTATGCATCTATAGTATATTAAACTATTTAGTCCGTTACAAGTTTAGTTCTTTTTATAAAAATCATCAAAAATAGCAGTTAAATTTTAAAAATTAAAGTCTAACAGCATCTAAATCCGCATCAGTAATATTTATCAAGTCTTCTTCTGAATAACTATCACTCAAGGCTACGCGTACTGCTTGTTTCTTTATGATCTTATCATTTAGATTTCGAACCCAACGCCCATTACTGTTATCGTTATCTTTACTTAAGTTATTCTTCAATAAGTCTGCATAACTTGAAGGATTTACATGATATTGTTGTTTCTTTAGAGCAAACAACCCAATTTGAACCATTTCATCAACTGTATAATCTTCAAAATCAAATTTATTCGGAATACGACTACGTAATCCTGGGTTAGTTTCTAAAAACTTCTCCATATCGTTAGTATAACCAGCAAAGATGATCATAATATTAGAACGATGATCTTCCATAAACTTTAATATTTCATCAATTGCTTCTTTACCGAAGTCATTCTGACCACCACTAGCTAGGGTGTATGCTTCATCAACAAACAAGATCCCACCTAGAGCCGATTCAAGAACTTTTCTAGTTTTTTCGGCTGTTTGACCAATATAGCCCGCTACTAGATCAGCTCGAGATGTCTCAATTAACTTATCTTCAGCTATTACGCCTTTTTCATATAGAACATGGCCAACAATACGTGCGACGGTTGTCTTTCCAGTTCCTGGATTTCCTAAAAACAATGAGTGCAAAGTTTGAGAACTAGTATTTAAACCTTTTTCTTCACGCTTTTTATTTAAAACAGTGACTGCAATAAATTCTTTGACTTGTTGCTTCACCGTTTCTAGACCAATCATTTCATCAAGCTGCTGCATACCTGACTTTTGAGGACCTTTTGGTAGATCCTTTTGGTCTTTTTCTGTTTTATGTGCCTGCTTAGAGTTAGATTCTTTTTTCTGGGTAGTAAAGTACTCAATATCGTCTTGTAAATTATCTTTTACTATCGTGTATTGATTATTTTCATCTAAATCATATTCATCATTAGTAGAATCAAATTTCAACACATAAACTTTAGGAACATTAAAAGTTACATTATCTTCAATTTTAATATTAGGTGAACTTTCAAAGGCTAGCCCAATCCAGTCTAGCTTTATATTACTTTCACCTTTAGCAAAAATGTTAATTTTCCCATTATCTCTACCATCAAGTAAAAGAGTTTCTCCAGTTAAAGCACTATGATCTTCTAGAGTAATTGACTCAACAATTCTACTTGTATTTCCTACATCTATCTTACTTTGATCATAGAGATATAAAGAATCAATTATTGAATTTTCTACTTTTGCCTGAGCAGCTTTTTGTAAATAAAGGGCCTCCGAATAATTAGGTTCTTCAATAATTGAAGAAACAATATTGAGAGTAGATTCACTACTAAAAATGCAAGGATAATCTTTTTCTTTTACTCCACCCGTTACAGTTACATTTTGTAATGTAGCAACAGTATTCGAAGATAAATTAAGGGCATTACTTTCACCATAGCTAAGCGCAGTATTCTGAAGAGTTAAATTCGCTCCAATAGAAATAATTTTACAATTAAGAGTACTATTCTTTATCTCTAGATTTCCTTTTTCAACATAAATTCTATGTGCACCGTCACCAATTTTATCCTTTTTAACGTACAAATCATCAAATTGAGCACTAGCACCATCATCTACATAAATAATTGGATAATTTTGACCAGTCGTAGCATCATTAACGACCGAAACCTGTGTCGCAATTAACTGACTGTTATTTGTTACTTGAAGGGAATTATTCTTATCTCGATAGTGTCTCAGAGTCAGATTATTTAATTTTACCCGGGCGCCATTTTTAATGATAAAGCCGCCTAAAATAAAAGTATTATCTTCGCCAGAAATATTTAGACTCTTGCTAATTACATAATTTTGATCCTCAAGTGGGAACTGATAATCTCTCTTGATTAGAATATCATCCCCATCTGAAGCTTGATTTAATGCATCTTCAAATTTCCAAGTAGTACGCTGCTTTTTGAAAAAACCTCGGTCATCTGGTCCAACTACAAAAACCGTCATATTTCCTCCAAGAAAAATACTTAACTAATTTTGCTTATAGAAATCATCAAAAATAGTTACTGGTAAATGACGCTTATGTTCACTCTTTTTCCACAACTTTTCAATCTGTTCAGCTGCTTCTTCACTTACATCTTTACCTTCTAAGTAATCGTCAACATCTTTGTAAGTTACTCCTAATGCTACTTCATCAGGTAAATCTGGGCGATCTTCTTCTAAATCAGCAGTTGGTGCCTTTTCATATAAGTGCTTAGGACAACCAAGTTCCTTAAGCATTGCCTTGCCTTGACGCTTATCCAATCTAAATAACGGAGTAATATCAGCAGCACCGTCACCATATTTCGTGTAAAAACCAGAGAAATTTTCTGCTGCATGATCAGTACCTACAACAGCTCCATTATTGGCACCGGCAATTGCATATTGAACTACCATTCTTTGACGCGCTTTGATATTTCCTTTATTAAAGTCAGTAACTTTTTGACCAGTTGCTTCAACGACTTTTACCATTGCATCAACTGGTTCTTTAATATTAACAATCAAGTCTTGGTCCGGTTTTTGAAAAGCAATTGCATCGGCGGCATCGCTTGCATCTGCTTGAATGCCATAAGGTAGACGAACAGCAATAAACTGGTAAGAATCATCCCCAGTTTCTTCACGCATTTCTTCAATTGCCATTTGACAAAGTTTACCCGTTAAAGTTGAATCTTGACCACCGGAAATTCCCAAAACATAAGTTTTCAAAAAAGGATTTTCTTTTAAATAATCTTTCAAAAAGTCAATAGATTTTCTAATTTCTTTTTTCGGATCAATTTCAGGTAATACATGTTCATAAGCAACAATTTCTTCTTGTAATGGACGCATTTAATATCCTCTTTTCACAATTCGACCACGAATATCATTAATTAAGCTCATCTTGTTATCATATAGCTTTTGTGATAAATCCACTGGGTAATCTTGTGGATTCAAACTACGCTTATATTCGTCCCATAATCCGTCTAAGTTATTGGCTGCAAATTCTTTTGTTTCTTTAAGAGTAGGTTCTTCATAAACAAGTTTTCCTTCATGGAAAATTTCTTGTAGTAAAGGACGAGCAGTATAATCAGTAACAACCTTATTAATATAAGTGTATTGCGGATGGAACATGAAGAGTGCATCAAATTTTCTTGGATCTTCATCATAGCGTGATACCCAGTCACCCTCATTTTTCTTTTCAGAGTTTGCTTGAATACGCCATACCTGTTTTTTACCTGGGGTAGATACTTTTTCGGCATTTGAAGAAATTTTCAAAGTATCGCGCATATTGCCTTCTTTATCTTCAATTGCTACTAACTTGTATACACCACCTAAAGCCGGTTGATCAAAAGCTGTAATTAATTTGGTACCAATTCCCCAAACATCAATTTTTGCACCTTGCATCTTAAGATTTTGAATAGTCTTTTCATCTAAATCATTTGAAGCATAAATTTTTGCATCAGGAAAGCCAGCATCATCTAATTGCTTACGCACTTTCTTAGAAATATATGCCATATCACCTGAGTCAATTCGAACTCCTTGGAAATTAATCTTGTCGCCCATTTCTTTAGCAACTTTAATAGCAGTTGGCACACCACTTCTCAAAGTATCATAGGTATCAACTAGGAATACACAGTCCTTATGAGTTTCAGCATATGCTTTAAAAGCATCATATTCATTATTAAATGCTTCAACCAAAGAGTGAGCATGAGTACCAGCGACAGGAATATCGAATAATTTTCCTGCTCTAACATTACTAGTAGCGTCAAAGCCACCAATGTATGCTGCTCGTGTTCCCCAAATAGCTGCATCGGTTTCTTGTGCACGACGTGAGCCAAATTCCATTAAACCATCATTACCAACAGCGACCTTAATTCTAGCTGCCTTAGTAGCAATCAAAGTTTGGAAATTAATAATGTTTAAAATTGCAGTTTCAACTAATTGTGCTTGAGCTAATGGTCCTTCGATTTGCATAATTGGCTCGTTAGCAAAAACTAATACACCTTCTTTAGCACTTCGAATAGTTAACTTCAATTCTAAATTACGTAAATAATCGATAAAGTCATCCTCATAGTCACAGGTTTCCTTGAGATATTCTAAATCACTTTCTTTAAAATGAAGATTATTTAAGTATTGGATAACATGACTTAAACCAGCGTTAACTGCGTAACCATTGCCAAAAGGTTCTTTTCTGAAGAACACTTCAAATACAGAATTTCTTTCACTTATTCCCTTTTTAAAATAGGTATACATCATATTAATTTCATACAAATCAGTATGTAAAATTAATGAATCATCTTGATCAACTTGTGGGTAAAACATTTTATCCCCTCATCACTAAAACAAATAATTTTTTTCTTGTATTTTATTATAATCAAAGAAGAGCAGATATCAAAAAGAGACATCAAAATAGATGCCTCTTTTTCAATATTTTAATTACTTATTATTTTTACATAATCCCTAATTGTAAAAAATTCTAGGATCTGTTCTAACTTTTTCTGATCATCTTTTTTAATTTTGTAAATATTAGTTCCTTGACTAATTATTTTCATTAAATCGTAATAAAACTGGTCTAACATATTTTTTGACAACTTATTACTAAACTCATCAATTTCTGTTCCCAAATATATTTTTGTACCTTTGGGAATAACAATTTTTGCAGTTTTCTGAGGGTCAAAATTATTGCTAAAATCAACAATTGTTTTCAAATATACATTATCCAATTCAGAATCTTTAATATTTTTAACAACTAGAGGCGTGATTTCCTTTAAAGAAGTTTGACCTTGTTTAAAAATTGATGGATATAAAGAAGCAATACGAAGCCTATTGATTAAATTGTATAAAGTCGCTTGAGTAGAATAGGCAGGGATCTTTATCCGGCTTACAATATGATGCAAAGTTCTCAAATTTGTAGATAACTCAAATAAAGTTTTAGAATTATTTTGTTTTAGGTGATTATTAACTAAACTTGATTTTTTGGAAACCCGATATTTTAACCCAACGAAATTCCCATTGGCTACTCTTAAGCCTAAATTATTTTGTGCATTATACCAAGCTGGCATCCCATTAATTAAATAATTTTCATATACGCTAGTTTCAAATACTTCTCTACGCCAAAAAGCATAGTTAGTATAAATATTTTTTCCCAGTCCCAGGGCGGTTTTTATTAAACTAACTTCGTTTCGATAATAAGGTCTAACTAAATGAAATTTACCATCTTTTAAGCGCTGATACATGGCTCTAATTCCGATAAACATTCCGTCACATTTTTCACCAAGAATAGTGCTAACAGCACGGTAAAAAACATTTTGATTGAATAGTATTTTATCAGCATCTAAAACAAAAATTATTTCTCCACTAGCGTATTTCAGACCATGTCTAATAGACTGAAAATAATTATGATGAGTCTGCTTAGTATATGTAAGAGGTAATTTTGTATTTCCTAAGTATCGTCTTATAATCTCTTCTGTTTTATCCCTTGAGCCATCATTAATTAAAATAATTTCCCAATTTTGGTAAGTTTGATTTTTTATTGATTCTAGGGCTTCAACAATCGTATTTGCACTATTATGGGCTGGGATTAAGACTGAAATTTTTACTTGTTTCTTCCCTAAACTTATATTTCCAAAGATATTAACAATAGATAAAGCCAAAATAAAGATTAAAACTAAGTAGCTTGTATTAATCACATTGGATTCAACAACAAGCATACTTAGCTCACTAATCGTCAAAAATCCTATTATTCCTACAATTAAGTGAGCATTAATAGCTAAATAACCTTTAGCTTTTAAATAAATCATTGCGCCTATTATTTCTATTAAAATAATTAGCTCTATCAATAAAAGAATTGCACCAATATTCCAAGAAAGATTCCCTAAAATTCCCTCAGGCAATTCCGGTACATACCAAACTAGAGAAATAAGTAGAACAATCAAATAAACACACAATAAAAAAGGACGCAACTGTTCACTAAAAGTAACCATAACTCTAATCAGATAAAAGACAAAAGTTAAAACAGAAATAATTAAAATTAACAAAGTACCTGCTTTGATTGGTAATTGGGCTAAAACATTTAAATTAAGTAATAATAATACTAAATTCTTTGTATTAAAGTGTCGATCTAAAAAATATAAAATCCCCATATAAGAGATAATTGTTAATTGATATAAAGCTCCAATTTCTGATAGAGGGAAGATATCCAGATTATTTAGAACTACTGTTAACGCTAAAAAAACTGAAAGAAGACTCAAAGTTTTTTCTAGAAACCATTGATCTAAATCTTCAAGAAGAATCGATAAAGCTAATAAGAGCAATATCAATCCATAAGCGGCACTAATAATGAGAAAGCCATTATCACCCTTCCAAATATTGCTACTAAATTCAAAAATTAAAGGTAAAATTCCAATTAAAATCGCTAAAATCTTGCTTTTATGATAATTTTCCACTATTTTCACCTAAAACAAGTTTGTAATAATTTTCAATTGCCACCAATTGGTTTTTCATTGAAAAAGCGTGCATTAGATATGTCTTTTCTTTTTCAGCCATAATTCTAAGATCCGTCTTGCTGCTAGCGATAGCTTGTCTTAATTTTTCACTAATGCTATCTATGTCTCCAATTTTAGCAACAAAACCATACTCTTCACTAGGAATCATCTTCTCAATATCTCCAACATCGGTTGACAAAATTGGCACTAAGTTATCACTAGCCTCTAATAAAACAAGGGGAAAACTTTCTGAATAAGATGTTAAAACTGCCAAATCCATCTTTTGATATAACTTTCTAGTCTCTTGGTGAGTCAAAAAGCCATGAAAAGTTACTTGCGGACTAATGCCTAAATCTCGGGCCAGTGCTTTTAAATTATTTAATTCATTGCCATCACCTACAATATGCAAGCGAATATTTTGATCATTAAGATTTCTTATTGCCTTTAAAAGCAAGTCTTGTCCTTTAACTTTTTCAGTTCGACCAACATTAATAATATTGAAATAGGGATGAGCATATTTTTTAGGAACATCCTTATTTTGATGGAAAAAAATCCCATTATAAATTACACAAATTTTTGTTTTCGGAATGCCCACCTTTTCAACTAGAAGATTAGAAAAGTTCTGGGTAATTGCAAAGATACCATCTGCTTTTTTTAAAGCCATGATATTTAATTTAGTAAAAATATTTCCAACCATTCCTCGTCCTTCAAAATCTTTTAAAGGATCAGAATGAACAGTAATAATCCACTTTGCTGTGATTTGCTTTTTAATCATTGAAACAAATAGATTAGCCCGTGCTCCATGAGTATGAACTATATCAAAGTTTCCCTCATTAATAAATCTAGTAAGGCGCTTTAAAACACTTAGGTCATAACGGCTTTGTGCTCCTAAAATGGTTGTTTTAATTTTTGCTTTTTTAGCCGCTTTTGCTACAGGGCCATCTGCCAAAGTTAAGAGTTCGAAATCAGCATTTTGTTTTTTTGCTTCTGTCAACAAATTAACAATATGAGACAGTCCCCCACCTTTTTCTAAACCAGCATTAATATGTAAAACTTTCATTTAATTAATTCTTTCTTTTATTTTCTTTTTTTGATTTTTCAACTTCAACTACAAATTCTGGCAATGCAAGCATACGCTTAAAGCGAGTTGGATTAGTAATTAAGCGATAGAACCATTCAAGATGCGTTTTTTGAAATGCTTCTGGAGCACGTTTTACTACGCCAGAAAAAACATCAAAACTTCCGCCAACTCCCATCATAATTGCGGGCACTTTTGCTTGGCGGAGGATGGAGATTAACTCTTCTTGTCTTGGAAAACCAATTGCTGCAAAAACTAAATCAGGTTTCGATTCTTCAATTCTTTTAGCTACTGTCTTTAAGTCATCCTTAAAATAGCCATCTTCCGCTCCGACTAATTCAATTCCGGGATAATCACGCGTAATTTTTTCTTTAGTAATTCGCATTACTTCAGGCTTTGCACCAATTAAATATACACGTAATTTTCTTAAATTTCCTACTTGTAGTAGCCAAGTAAACAGATCATACCCTGTCACTCGTTCTTTAAGCGACTTTTTTAACATTTTTCCGCCTAATACAATTCCAATTCCGTCCGGTGTAATCAAATCTGCATTCTTGGTAATAAGTTTCATAAATTTTGGATCTTTATTAGCAGCCATTACAATTTCGGGATTAGCTGTTACTACCATGGTTGATAATTTATTATTCAATCTACTAATCAATCTATCTTTGAACTCTTCCAAAGAATAGTTATCAAATTCAATTCCTAAAATATTAACTTTACTCATTCTCTACTTTTTAACCATTTCTATGTGAAATAATATCTTTACTTATTATTTTAACAAAAAAGACCTAGAAACTTTTTTAATATAAAAGTTTCACTTTTTTCTACTTCTGCTAGAATAGTAACTATTATAAGGGAGTATTTATTATGAAAAAAATTATTACCTACGGAACCTTTGATCTATTGCATTATGGTCACATTCGCCTTCTAAAAAGAGCTCGTGCCTTAGGCGATTATTTAATCGTAGGTCTATCAACAGACGAATTTAATGAATTTAGCAAACATAAACAAGCCTATAATAGCTATGCTGAAAGAAAATATATCTTAGAGGCAATTAGATATGTAGATAAAGTTATTCCTGAAGAAAATTGGGATCAAAAAATTAATGACGTACAAAAATATGATATCGATACTTTCGTAATGGGTAATGACTGGGAGGGAAAATTCGATTTTCTAAAACCTTATTGTAAAGTTGAATATCTTGAAAGAACTCCTGGAATTTCTACTACACAAATCAAAAAAGACTTGAAATAAAAAATGCATAATGTAGTACATATCAAAAGTTAAACTACATTATGCATTTTTTATTTTTCAAATGTAAATTCGAATCTTTCGGCTACATACGATGCCCGAACATATTCAAAAGGATAATGATTACTAAGTTCAGTAACCTGTCGTCTAGTTACCAATGGTTCACCCCTTTTAACTGACAATAAGCGCGCTTCATTTTCATTAGCAACAGCTGCACCTATGTTTTCTACAACGCTCCCAATTTTATAGCCACCCTTTTCTTCAAGAGTTTGATATAAACTACTTGAAATTTCATCTTTAGAAAAACGAGAAACTAATTCATAAGGAATTGTTGCTACTTCATAACAAATTGGTACATTATCGGCAAAACGAACACGTTCCATTCTCAATACATTATCTGTATCCTGAATTTTTAGCTTTTCTTTTTCAGATAGGGATGGCTTCGTTATACGATAAGACAGTAATTTGCTAGAAGGAACCTGACCATTAGAACGAGTTATATCGGTAAAACTCATGATCCCAGACATTTTTTCCTGGACCTTTTGGCTAGAAACATAGGTTCCACTACCTAAACGTCTTTCTAAGATCCCTTCATCCTCTAATGTCTTAATTGCTTGACGCAACGTCATTCTAGAGACATTGAATTTTGAAGCTAATTGCCGCTCAGCAGGGATCCGCTCTCCAACTTTATATTTTTTATTTTCAATATCACGCTTTATTTGATTGTGAATTTTAATATACATCGGTTCTTGCATGATAACCCCTCACTTCATTCTGCTACCAAACTTATTTTAGCTTAAACCAGCTGATTAGTCATTGTTCTTCTTTGCTTCCCAACGCATTCCCAAAATATTAATATTGGGTCTACTATTGCATTCAACCTCTAAATCTTGAGCACTACTTGAAACAATATTTAGTTTAATCTTAGCATCATCCTGGACTGCCAGCCTACTCCCATTCGGATTAATAATTAAATCCCGGCCCCCTAAAGTTGCTTGCCCATTTAAGGCTAAAAAATACTCAAAATCATCTCTTCCAGAAAAGGCGACTCTAGTTGCATCTGCCGTGGCCTTATCTTGAAAATCTGCGTGACTAATAATAGTTGAATTGTTTAAGGTTACTTTCGCATTATCACATGCAATTAAACGGTCTATTTTACTATTTTGAATCAAAGTTCTCGTATTCTTATCAAGAAAAATACCGCCTTTAAATTTAGACTGTAAAATATTCACCCATGAATCATCTGAAATATAGAAGCTAGAGTCATCGTTCTTTTCAACCGTTGAATTGAGCATATTTACCCAAGTTTGGCCATGAATTAAACCATATGAAATAGTCGTATTATTCAAGTCAACTTCTGCATTTGAATTTGGATATGTACTTAGATTACCATGAATAATACTATTAGAAATAATTGCAGTCCCTTTTCCCTGAATACCTAAAGCTGCGTAATTTTCAGAATCATAATCAATTAATGAATCGGTCATTGTAAGTCTAAAGTCAGCTTGTGCAAATAAGGAAACACTAGAATTCAAAATTTTACTTGAAAATAATTCTAATGTACATTTTCCATTCACAGCAATTGCGGCCATATCATCTTCATCCCCATAAAGGGTAGTGTTACGTAAAGTAAGATAAGTATCAGCAGCATCATCAACATAAATAGTATTATGACCAGATTTTGTTTGAAGAGCAATATTTTCTAATGTGAAAAAATTGCAATTACTCTCCAACACAAAAAAGCCATTAATTACAGTCTCTTCTGGTGTACTCCCCGTTCCCTTGATAGTAATATTATTTACTTCTAAGCCTCTATCTAATTCATAAAATCCAGGAGCAAGCAGTAATACATCATCGGGCTGCAAGTCTTTAAGAGCACTTTTCCAAGTAGTACCGTCTCCTCGACCACTGACTTTAACAAGACGCGCCATACAAATCGATCCTTTCTACATAAAAATTTCATACATTATTCCCTTTATTTTCAATGTTTTCTGCTTAAATATAATCAGAAATGGAGGTAACTATGATTAACATTACTACAAATCAATTAGCAGAAATTTTAGCACAAGATTCTAACATCAATTTATATGATTTACGAACACCAATTGAATTTGCATCAGGTCATATTCCTAATAGTCATAATCTTCCCTTTGAAGAATTAAAATACTTCAATGATCCTAAAAATGAGACCTACTATTTTATTTGTCGGTCCGGTGATCTTTCAAACTATGTATGCCAATCTTTAAAATCTAAAGGTTATAAGAAATTAATTAGCATTACTGACGGTATCCTTAACTGGAAAGGTAAAATACAAAGTATAAATTAAAATTGCAATATAACAAAAAAGGTCATCAAAAGATGACCTTTTTTCGGGTTGGGTGTTCTTTCGAACTATTGGGTTAGCTGGATTCGAACCAGCGCATGATGGTACCAAAAACCATTGCCTTACCACTTGGCTATAACCCATTTGATTGAACTTTTACTTGTTGTTCAATACAACCAGCTGAATAAAATTCAGCAATGGAGGCCAGTGGATTCGAACCACCGAACTCAGAGAGAGCGGTTTTACAGACCGCCGCGTTTAGCCACTTCGCTAGGCCTCCGAAACGTTACTTAATTATAATAACGAACTGCCTAGCAAAAAGCAAGTAAAAATTAGAAAAAATCTAACTTTTTTATTTTTACTCTTACCTACTTTAATTGGGCTATATGCTTCTTAATGATAGTAGCTGATTCCCTTAGCTTTTCATCTTCTTCAGAAGTTAACTCTAACGGAATAACTTTCTCTACTCCATCTTTTCCAATAATTGCTGGATATCCAATATAGGTTTGCACTTCATCTAAATATACAGAAGTTGGTGCAAATAATCTGGCATCACTAAATACAGCTTGAATTAAGCGAACAGCACAGGTTGCAATTGCATATGAGGTGTATCCTTTACCAAATGCTACCTTCATTGAATTCTTATTAGGTTGTGCACTTAATTTTTCTTCTTGTTCTTTTGTAAACAACTCTTTGGCAGACTTACCATTAACTGATACAGTTGACCAAGCAGTGAATTGAGATGCTCCATGTTCGCCTAAAACAAATCCTGCTACATTTCTTGGATCTTCATTAAGTTCTTCTCCGACAATTCTTTGCATTCTAGCAGTATCTAGGAAAGTTCCAGTTCCGAAGACTTGCTTTCTTGATAAACCAGTAGTTTCTTGCAAAATAGTCGAAATTGCATCACATGGGTTTGAAATATTAATTAAGATACCCTTGAAACCAGATTCTTTAATTTTTGCTCCTACTTCCTTAGCATTCTTAGAATTAATTTCAAATTCACCAAATCTATCTCCAGTTTTAACTGTCGCAGCAATATTACCAAAGGAAGTTACAATAATATCAACATCCTTTAAATCGCTATAGTCACCTAAAAAAACATTAACATGATAATCATTTCTAGCTAAAGTATCACGTAAATCATTATATTCGGCTTCTGCCTTAGCTTGATTTTTATCTAATAAGTATAAATTATCAACAATTCCATGAGTAAATAAAGTAAAAGCGACTGTCGCACCAACATGTCCCATACCAATTACGGCTACATTTCTCATTGCAATTCCTACTTTCTATAAAAAGTCTTACACCCTAAGGATAATCTATTTGAGCTAAGATTTAAATTCATTTTATATCTTTTGACTAGAAAATATTTTTTCATGTTGCTTAATATTTTCAATTCGTTTCTCATCTCTTTTAATGAGTAACAAAAATAGGGCTTCAATAATTGTAAAAGCTGCTACACGAGAGGAGTAATATTGATTTTGTAAAACTGTTTGTCTTACCCCTGTCCTTAAATAATAATCACTATTTAACGCAATCGGAGAATCTGGATTATTAGTAATACCGATAATTTTAATTTTATTCTTTTTAGCCAACTCAATTTCTTTTATTAGAGCTGCCGATTCTGGGGAGTGAAATATCCATTTGATGAAAAATAATTTTTCGTAAATTAAAAGACTAGAGATGGTACAAAAAATGCCACATCCCTAGTCTTTTCTATTAGTTAACAAAAATTGTATTTTTTGCCTTCCAATCACGAATTTTTATCCCTACCCAAAAGCCATAAATACCGACTGTAATAATAGTTAAAAGTAGCCACTTGATCCAGTTACCGAATAATCCAAAGGCACTTCCGGTAAATTTCATTCTGTGCCCTTCAATTACAGTATGGTTAATTTCCCAACCATAGGTCATACACACAGCCCAAGGATAGCAAATTCCTAATGTACAAACAGTAATAACTGTTCCTAATATATGCCATCCAATAAAAGATAATAAACCACCATCAAAAAAAGAATTACGCCCATGTCTTGTTTCCGTAATAATCTCTCCCAATCCAATTTTATGTACAAAAAAAGCCAGGTAAAAACCTGGCTAATCTATTGGGTTAGCTGGATTCGAACCAGCGCATGATGGTACCAAAAACCATTGCCTTACCACTTGGCTATAACCCATCCTTCAAGCCTTTTACTTGTTGGCTCTATTTGAATGAACTTAATCACTCAACGATTAATATCATATTATAAATACGAAAGTCTGTCAACAAAATAATCTAAAAAATGTTTATTATTTTTAAAATTAATTAAAAACAAAAAAAGATCGCCAAAAGACGATCTTTTTAATCATAATTCAGTTGATATTTTAGTACCAGCCGTTAGTTTGCCAGAACTTTTGAGCACCAGTCCATGAACCGTAACGTGATTTTACGTAGTTGTCTGCTACACGTTCTTGGTTTGCTGCTGAGTAGTCTCCACCAAGGTATGATGCTGATAATTGATACTTACCAATGTATTGACCATTTCTTGCGGAGTATGAACCACCTGATTCACGACCTGCAATCCATGCTTTAGCTGCTGCTTCAGAACCAGATACATTTGAAGTGTAGCTAGTAGTTGCTTGAGTTTGAGCAGGTTGTGCTACTTGAGTAGTTTGCTTTTGTGCTGGAGCATAGCTGTAAGTTCTTTGTTGTTGTACAGGAGCTGAGTAAGTACGTTGTACATTGTAGTTGTAGTTAGTCTTAGGAGCTTGTACAGTAGTTTGTTGTGCTGAAGCTACTGGTGCTTGCTTAGTTTGAGCTTGTGCAGGTTGTGTAGAAGCTTGTTGTGAAGCTGCAGGAGTAGCTGGTTTTGCTTGTTGTACTTGAGCAGTTTCTTGCTTTTGTACTGGAGCTTGTACAGTAGTTTGCGGTTGTACTTGTTGTACAGGAGCTTGTGCTTGAGGAGCTACTGGGGTAGCAACTTTGGCAGTAGCAGAATTTCCACCTTCTACAGTGTACTTAGCCATGATCCATTGGTTTGCACCAAGATCATACCACTTGTTACCCATAACATCGTAAGCAGTTCTGATAACTTTCCAAGTAGTACCATGTACTAATTCTTTACCAGTAAAGTTGGCATTTTCAACGCCATCCCAAACGGCAACAGTAGAGTTTGCATTGTTAATAGTTACAACATTAGTATCATTTTGAACAATAGTAGCAGCTTGTGCGTCATTAGTATTTTGTGAATTTAAAGCTACCAAACCAGTTGCGGTAAGAGCAGCTGCTGCAAGTGACTTAGTTAAGATAGATTGAAATTTCAAGAGAAATTCTTCCTTTCATATTTATCAGTCATTTAATTTACAAGTTACATAATACAGCCTCAAAATGTCAAAACCATGACATGAATGCTACCACATTATTAAATAAAAGTGCCTTATGTTACAGGTCATGTAATATTTGTAACTTAAACACGCTTTCTTGTAACATTTCTATATAAAACTACTATTCCTTATGAATCAGTCATATTATGTCTTTCTTTCCTTTAATGATTATTAGATGCTTAGACGATTAAAAAATAAACTCCAAACCATCTTAATTATGAGGTCAAAATTAATTAAGATGACTCATTAGAAATAAGATAAAAATAAATCAATACATCATGTGACTTGTAACTATGAACGCAAAAAAGAGATGTCAATTACGACATCTCTTTTTATATTATATTCACTAATTTTAGTACCAGCCGTTTGCTTGCCAGAAACTTTGAGCGTTGGTCCATGAACCATAGCGTGATTTTACATAGTTATCTGCTACACGTTCTTGGTTTGCTGCTGAGTAATCTCCACCAAGATATGATGCTGATAATTGGTACTTACCAATGTATTGACCATTTCTTGCTGAGTATGAACCACCTGACTCACGGCCTGCAATCCAAGCTTTAGCTGCTGCTTCAGAACCAGATACATTTGAAGTGTAACTTGATTGAGATTGTGCCGGTTGTGCTTGTTGGGTTTGTTGTGTACTTTGAGCAGGTTGGGTACTTTGTACTGAAGAGTAAGTACCTACAGAAGTCTTAGGTGCTGAGTATGAACCTTGAGTAGTTTGAGTTTGAGCAACAGTATTGTATGAACTTGCTTGTGAAGTAAACAATTCTGAAGCAACGTTAGGATCAACAGTATCTTTTCCTAAGCGAGTGTACTTAGCCATTACCCATTGGTTTGCACCAAGATCATACCACTTGTTACCAGCAGCATCATATGCAGCTCTGATAACTTTCCAAGCAGTTGCATGTGGTAAGTATTGACCAGTCATTTGCTTGTCAGGACCGTATGAATTCCAAACAGCAATGCTCTTGTGTGGAAGGTAGTTAATTGTAACAACTTTTTCTTGTTGGCCAACAGTAACTTCTGCAGCCTTTGCAGTATTTTGAGTGTTATTTACAATTGCAGCACCTGCTAAAGTAAGGGCAGCAGCTGCAGCAGTTTTAGTTAAAGTAGATTTCAAATTTTTATTAAGCATATCCAAAATTAAATTCTCTCCTTGATAAATTCGATTTGAATCATTAATTCGTCATTTCTTTTTACAGGTTATATAATACATGCTCAATATTGCAGAATAGTTCCTAGAAAATTAAGGATATATTTCATCTTGTTACATTCCTGTAATATTTGCGCCTTAAGTTACAATAATGTAACGATGTAATCTTTCTGTAGCAAAACAAAGAAAAGAGAGTCATTTTCCTTAACTCTCTCTTCTTTTCTTTATCCATCTATTCTTAAATTGGTTAAATTTCCTTGTATCTGTAAACTTTAACTGCGGAAAGCTTGTAAGGAATCGTTTCTGATTCCAAGATAATGTTCCCATTAATTTATCAAAGGCCTGATTTAATTTGGTCTCATCTAATTTTATACGAGTATCTAAACGTTCATTCCAACTTTTAGTACTTATATGTAGTTTCTCTACACTAAAGATAGTAAGGATAAAGTCAGTTCCCATCACAATTACTATTATTAAAGCAAGATAGCCATGTGTTTTTATTTCTTCCCAAGTAATTAACTTTTGAATAAATGGCTGAATAACTTTTACAAGAAAGACTACCCCTATTCCCCAAAATAAAGAAATAATTGGGGCAACCCGGCCTTGAATATTTCCCCATAGATGAGAATAGTCCCATAACTTCATATGGAAAACGTACTGTAAAAATACACTAGCGAAATACTCAAAAATTGTCGCTACTATTACACCAACTACATATAATAGGAAAATATTATTTTGAATCCGATAGGTACAGATTAAAATCGTTGTTACTGCAAAGCCATATACGGGACAATAAGACCCAAACAAAAATCCCCGATAATCATAATGATGATCCTTAATCGAACAATAGATTGTTTCCCATATCCAGCCAATTACAGAATATGTAAAAAATAAAACAATAATTTCAGAAAAAGTAAACGGCATTTTTAATACCTCATAAGTAATTTTTAGACTCTTCTATATTAAAGATATCATTCTTTAATGAAATTAAGGCGTACAACACCTCTGGAAAAATTAACTAAAAAGCGTAAAAATATTCTTATCTGTAATTGAAAGGTACATATATAATGAAGAAACTTAATAAAACAGCTAGTAAATATGCTAATATTCTACGCTTTTTTACTATAATTGCTTTAGGAATTTTAGGAGCTTTAATGCTTATCCTGATGTTTAGTCAATTATTTGCAATAGGTCGTATTATGATTAGCAATAATTTAATTAACATACCTACGAAAGTTTTAGATGAAATAGTCACTTTCTTCTTATTCTTTGAATTTTCAGCTATGATTGTGACGGCCTTAAAGCATATGGGTCATACAAGCTTAAACTTTTTAATGAGTCTAGGAATTACAGCCCTTTTAAGAAATTTAATTACTGCCCATGGTGAACCAATGCAAATTTTAATTCATGCAGTAGCAATCCTATTGCTAATTATTGGAGTAGTAATTTTGAACGAACATATCAAATTATAGATTTAGTTCATAGGCTAAACGACTAGGATCCTCTGGATCTTCATCAACCATAATAATCCCACGTTCAATAAAATTATTTTTTAAAGCTAAATGTTGCATAATTTGATTTTTACGTGATGTATCAATTCTAAAATTTTTAATTCCTTGCTTCACCATAATTGAAATCAAATCTGAAAACATAAAATTAGCTAAATGCATCCCGCGGTACTTACTGCTAATAGCTAAACGATGGAAATTAGCATAATCATCGTTAGTATTTTTCCACTCTCCATTTATTTTCTGATAAGTTGGCTCTATCCCAACAACACTTGCCGCATATCCAGCTACCTTATCATCTACCATTAACACCACGGCACTTTTATTTTTGATATCAGTTAAAATTGTATCTTCATTCGGATAGGTTCCTTGCCATTGACTACTACCACTCTGCTTTAGAAAATCTTTTGCTTCATTAATAATAACCATGATATTTGATAAATCGGCATTAGTGGCATAGCGTGTATAAATTAAAGTCATAATCTCACTCATTTCATTTTTCTACTAGTATACCTAACAAGGCAGGGCCGTGGCCCTGCCTTGTTAGATTATATAAATATTAATTAATGCAAAAAGAGTCTTTCAAACCAAGTTTTCTAAAACTTTATTTGAAAGACTCTTAGCTAATACCCTGAGTGCTGAATGCCAGGATCGAACTGGCGACCTCTTCTTTACGAGGGAAGCGCTCTACCAACTGAGCTAATTCAGCATTAACACTAGAATTATAACAAAGATCTTCTTCCCCTGTAAAGCATCAGTAAATTTTACAAATAAAAAAAGTCGAAGCACCACTACTTCGACTTTTTTATTAAAAGTTAGCTGTATCTGGATCAGTAGTTAAGCCGCTAACTCCATGTAAACTATCTAATTTACTCATCTGCTCATCATCTAATTCAAAATCAAATACATCAATATTGGCTGCAATGTATTTATCATGAACAGATTTAGGTAAAGGTAAAAATCCGTGTTCTAGCGACCAACGAATTAAAACTTGAGCTGGTGATTTTCCGACTTCATTAGCTACTTCGCCAACAACTTCATTTCCTAATAAACCACCAGTGCCTAATGGACTGTATGCTTCACTTAATAATCCTAACTCTTCATTTACTTTCACCACATCTGATTGTAAATCGCTTGGATTAAGCATAATTTGGTTAACGACTGGTTTTATTTCTGCAGTTTTAAGCAATTCCTCTAGGTGATGCTTTCTAAAATTAGAAACTCCAATAGCTCTAATCTTACCCGCCTTAACTGCTTCTTCCATAGCTCTCCAGCTTTCTGCATTTGCTTCAGCCCAGTGTTCTCGAAGAGCCAGTGGATTAGGCCAGTGAATTAAATATAAATCTAAATAATCTGTCCCTAAATTTTGCAAACTTTTATCAATTGCAGCTTTTGCTTCCTTATAACCGTGATCTGAATTCCAAAGTTTAGTAGTAATAAATAAGTCATGGCGGTTAATGCCACTATTCTTAATTCCTTCTGCTACACTTTCTTCATTTCCATAAGCTGCAGCAGTATCAATATGTCTATATCCACTATTCAAAGCTGCTTCAACTGCGTGTTTTGCTACATCACCATCGGGAGTTTGCCAAGTACCAAAACCAATAATCGGAATTTTGACACCATTATTCAATGTATATGTATCTTCAACTGAATTAAATTTCATATTTTTCCTCATTTCTTTAATCACTTACATTATAAAAGTAACTTTTGCTTTTTTCATGAAATTTGGCTTTTTACAATTAATTTATTTAAATAAGTCATTAAAAGCTTCAGACATTGTCGGATGAGTATAAATCTGATCTCTTAAAACTGTATAGGATAAATGGGCCTTCATTGCTAAAGAAATCATGTTAATCAATTCATATGATTCAATTCCATAAAGTGTAGCCCCTAGAATTTTTTCAGTTTCTGGGTCAACGAGTGCCTTAAATAAACCTCTATTATCCTTTGCAACTTTTGCTTTAGGAATTGCTGTAACTGGCAATTTAAATACCTTGTATTCTTTTCCTAATTTATTTGCTTGCTTCTCATTTAAACCAACTTGAGATAAGGCGGGTGAAATAAATACACTATAAGGAATTACCTTTCGGTCACTGACCATGCGAGCACCCGTACCAAACAGTTGATCTTTAATAATTCTAAAATCATCTAAAGAAATATACGTAAATTGAAGACCACCTTTAACATCCCCAATTGCCCATACATTATCTACAGTAGTTCTTAGAAAATCATCTACTTTTATAGCGCCATGATCAGTCGTTTCAATTGCAGTATTTTCTAAACCTAAGTTTTCAGTATTTGGTTTACGACCAGTTGCTACCAAAATTCGGTCTGCACTAATTGTCTTTCTTTTTCCATTTATTTGATAGGTAATTTTTGCATCACTTGTTTCATCAGTAATCTTTTCAATATCAGCGCCAAGTTCAAACTTAATCCCAGCGTCTTCCATATCTTTTTTTACTGCATTACTAATATCCTCATCTTCACGGGCTAAAAATTCCTTATTATGATCAAGCACTGTAACTTTACTACCATATTTTGCAAACATACTAGCAAATTCCAATCCAATATATCCCGCTCCAATAATTGTTAAATTCTTTGGCATCTTCTTTTCATCCATGGCTTGAGTTGAATCAAGAATATACTTGCTTTCTTTTAAGCCCGGGATTGGTAACATCACTGGAACAGCACCAGTATTAATGAAAATACGGTCTCCCTTATACTGAACCTTTTTACCATTAGAAAGTTTTACTTCAATTTCATGATCAGCAATAAAATGAGCTTCTCCATCTAATACAGTTACAGTCTTTTCATCTGCAAGCATATGATAGTTTTTCTCCCGCAATTGTGCAGTCATTTCATTTTTACCATTTACTGCATCCACATAAGAAACGCCGTTAGCTGCTTCAATAATTAATCTTTTTGAAGGTAGGCAGGCAATGTTAATACAAGTACCTCCATACATTTTATTAGATTTTTCAATTACTAATACTTCTTCTCCCTTTTGTGCTAAAAACTTAGCTAAAGTTTTTCCGCCTTTTCCAAAGCCGATAATTATGTTTTTAATTGTTTCCATATTATTTTCCTCTTACTTTTTATAAGCTTATTCTTTTAACTATTATTTTATACATATAATATTAATTTGCATCTTTTATGCCTATAATTTTTATATAAATATTTACTATAAGAAAAAATGAGGATACAAAATTGTTCCATGATTATACAGTTATGGCTAACCAACATAATAGAATAATGAAAGAAAAATACTCTGTTAATACTATGTTAAGTATTCAACAAAGTAAAATTTATGATGAGCACAATACTTTTTTACATACTACTCACCAATATTCCAAACTTAAATTTATAAATTTAAGTTCCGCCCATACGGCTGTTGATTTAAAAGAAAAAAATCCTACTTGTAAAATTGCTCTCTTAAACTTCGCCGATTATCTTTCACCGGGCGGAAGATATTTACAAGGAGCAACTGCTCAAGAGGAAATATTATGTCATCAATCTAACCTATATCAAATAATAAGCAATTTAAAAAATTACTATAAGCGGAATAATCAACATATAAATTATCATCTTTATCGTAATCGTGCTATTTATAGTCCCAATGTTGTATTTACTAATCTTGATGGTACATTGATAAATACAATCAATGTAATTACCTGCGCAGCTCCCTATTATAGAGAAGCCAAGCTATATAACATTTCTTATAAAGAGGCTTGCATGACTTTAAAAGATCGAATGTATTTTGTTAAAAACATAGCTGAAGATCAACAAATAGATTATTTAGTTTTAGGTGCATGGGGAGCAGGAGCATTTGGTTTTTCTTCAAAAGAAGTTGCTAAAATGTGGCATGATGTTTTTTCTCATCCCTCTTCAATAAAAGAAGTAGATTTTGCAGTTATCGATATTCACGGTAGCAATAATGCACAAATTTTCAAATCAGAATTTTCAAACTAATCTAGTATGATAAAATTAACTTGATTCGGTTATTATTTATTTAAAAAGGAGTAACAGGTTAATGCGAGTATTAGTTATCGGCGGAGCTGGTTACATTGGTTCTCACGCTGTTAGAAAATTAATTGAAGAAGGAAACGATGTTGTTGTCCTTGATTCTCTCTACACTGGTCACAGAAAAGCTGTCGACAAGAGAGCTAAGTTCTATCAAGGCGACATTGAGGATACTAATTTAGTAAGCAAAATCTTACGTGATGAAAATATTGACGCAGTAATGCACTTTGCTGCTTACTCATTAGTTGGTGAATCAGTTAAGAAGCCTTTGAAATACTATGATAATAATGTTTCTGGAATGATTTCACTACTTCAAGCTATGGAAGATGCTAAAGTTAAATATTTAGTCTTCTCTTCTAGTGCTGCTACTTACGGTATTCCCGAAAAATTACCAATTACTGAAGACACTCCATTAAATCCAATTAACCCATATGGGGAAACTAAGATGATGATGGAAAAGATTATGCACTGGGCTGACAAGGCTAATGGCATTAAGTCAATCGCCCTTCGTTACTTCAATGTAGCTGGTGCTTCAAGTGATGGTTCAATCGGTGAAGATCACGGACCTGAAACTCACTTGATTCCTAACATTTTAAAGAGTGCTATTGCGGGCGATGGTAACTTCACTATTTTTGGGGATGACTATAACACTAAAGATGGTACTAACGTCCGTGACTATGTTCAAGTTGAAGACCTAATTGATGCACATATCTTAGCTCTTAAGCATGTAATGGACACTAATAAATCTGATGTCTTTAACTTAGGTACTGCCCAAGGATACTCTAACTTAGAAATTCTTGAAGCTGCTAAGAAAGTTACTGGTATCGACATTCCTTACACCATTGGTGCAAGAAGAGGCGGAGATCCTGACTCCTTAGTTGCTGACTCAAGCAAAGCTCGTAAAGTTTTAGGCTGGAAGCCAAAACATGAAGATGTTGATGACGTAATTGCTACTGCTTGGAACTGGCACAAGAGTCACCCAAAGGGTTACGAAGATAAATAAATATTAAAAATCCATTCAATCATCACGATTGAATGGATTTTTTATTGCAGTTTATTAACGCATTTTCTCATTTCTTCAATATCTAAAATACTGTAAGCAAATTCTTTTCTCACTAATTCATCGGGCAGATATTCATCATATTTATCAAATACTGGTACTTCATTTGGATAGACGAGCTCTAATGGGTCAAAATCCTTATTAGCTTCTTCTACTAAAATTTTTAAAAACTCTTCCTTACTTACGTCCATTGCAAATTGCATAAAATACGGACGACTAGAATTAAAACCACGCAAACCAACTCGCTTAGCACACTTAATTTTGATTAATCTTTCTAAAGCTAAAAATGCATATGTACCTGTCCAAGGAAAGAGACACCACATTTTTCCACCTAAGTTAATTAAGTTACTTTCTAGCATCCCTGAAGTTTTAGCAGTATCACGTACTTCTTTAAGACGCGCAATAGCATGTTTCATTAAATATGGGTATTGTTTTTTCTCGGTTAAAATTTTATTCATTCTTTGCAAAATATCAGGCTGAATATCTCCTGCAACATCCCCAAAATATGCCGGAATACGTCCCTTAACAGGATGGCAATAGACTTGATGTCGCTTACGATCTACATCCTCTACTACCCAAACACGACCCGCTATCGCTATTTTATCTCCAACCGGCGGTGGTTTAACAATAGTTCCCAGCTCTTCTGACTCTGACTTAACAGCATATTCTTCATTTTCTTGAAAAACAGCATAAAACTTAAAATTATTAACTACACGCTCACCGCTTACACCTACAATTAGACCATCATTTTCAGTTTGCTGAATATGATCTTCTTTAATTAGGTGTCTAAGTAATACTCGATAATCATCTTGACTAACATTCCGAAAATAATGCAGTGTCAATACTCGCGAAGCTAGCTCTGCAGGCGTCATTTCACCATTCGAAGCTAAGGTAGACATTGTCTGATGATAGAGCAAACTATACGGTAAACGATTTGGTTCAGGAGGTTCTACCCATCTTTCTTCTAGATACAGTTGAACTAAAGCGATTCCTTGTAATAAAGACCATGGAATAATCTCAGGAAGCATAGCACGGGACTCAGGATGTGATTCACGCATTACAAACCACATTTCCGAAGGATTGCCTCTACGTCCTGTCCTTCCCATTCTTTGTAAAAAGCCAGATACAGTGAATGGCGCATCAATCTGAAAGGCACGCTCCAATTTTCCAATATCGATACCTAATTCAAGTGTGGCAGTAGCACAAGTAGTCATCAAAGAGTCTTCATCTTTCATTTCTGCCTCCGCTGTTTGCCGATAAGCAGCAGACAGATTACCATGATGAATTAAAAAACGATCTGGCTCATGTTTTACTTCACAGTACTGCCTCAATACCTGACAAACTGCTTCACACTCTTCACGGCTATTAGTAAAGACTAAGCATTTTTTGCCGCGTGTATGTTCAAAAATATAAGCCATTGATGGATCAGCTGTGTTTGGAGCTTGGTCACTTTTTTCATCTAAAACTGGTTGAGTGGGATCAAAGTCATTACTATCAGCCTGTGGGCCATTATCATAAAAGTGTTCCATTGATAGCCGCCAAACTTGCCCGCTTCCTTCTCCTTTAGGAGCTCTAGTTTTACGTTTAGAACCAGCACCTAAAAATGCAGCAGCAGATTTTGTATCACCAATTGTTGCAGAAAGTCCAATCCGACGAGGATCAACGCCCGCCATTTTAGATAATCTCTCGATTAAACAAAAAGTTTGCCCTCCACGGTCAGATCTTAAAAAAGAATGTAATTCATCAATCACAATATATCTCAGATCATGAAACAAGTTGGGAATATCCATATGTTTATTAATCATCAATGACTCTAAAGATTCTGGTGTAATTTGTAGAATGCCAGAGGGATGTTTAAGTAATTTTCTCTTTTGTGTCTGAGTCACTTCGCCATGCCAACGCCATACAGGAATATCAACATCTTGGCAAAGTTCATTTAACCGTTCATATTGATCATTAATTAAAGCTTTTAGTGGGGAAATATATAATACACCCACTGATTGAGGAGGATTTTCATAGAGATCAGTTAAAATTGGAAAAAATGCAGCTTCAGTCTTACCGGAAGCAGTCGAAGCAGCTAACAAGATATTATCTTGACTATTAAAAATAGTTTCTGCTGCTCCAACTTGAATAGAACGGAGATTTTTCCAACCATGTTCATAAATATAATCTTGAATAAAGGAAGCAAAACGTGTAAAAATATCCATTTTTCACTCAAATTCTAAACTCAGCAAAATCATCAGACTTTTCATTAGAAACTGCCTCTGATTCCGCATAAGAAAACTTATCAGAATTAAGTAAGTTTTCAATATCAGTTTCTGGATTTTGCCATACAATATCTAATAATTCAATAAAATCACGGATAATCTCACGTGGCGTAATATTTGTTGATGCTCCCACACGTGAATATTCAATTTTTATGAACTTTTGTAAATCATCTTCTGTAATTGCTTTTTCATACCCATATAGATTAGCATGCATCTCTGCAAGTTTTTCAGTTAAAACAAGCATTTCTTCTGGAGTAAGGGGATCAAGCTTAATAACAGGTGCATACATATCTCGATTCCCGGCTTCAGAAAATTTTCCACTAGCAAGACGTGAGCGCAATGCTTCATATGAATATACTCCGCGTCTCTTATCTTCAATTGCCTGCGGGGTTCCACCCATAATAATTCCAAGATACTTCGACTTTCCTTGTAAGGCATCGTTGTACATTGTTAATATCTTTTCATAGTTATATTGGCGGCTAATACTATTTGGGATTTTATAGATGTTGACCAATTCATCAATCATAATCATCAAGCCCGCATATCCAGCTTGTCTAAAGAATGATGCGAATAATTTTAAGTACTCATACCAATCATCATCAGATATTACAATATCGACTCCTAATTCTTTCTTAGCCTGTGTTTTATTGGCATATTCACCTCTAAACCACTTAACAACTTTTGCTTTTGTTTTCTCATCATCCTTGATATAGGCTTGATAATACATTTCAAGTAACTTTGCAAAATCAAACCCGTGCACTAATTCAGAAAGATTAGAAATTACTGCATAAATTTTCTTATTAACTGCATCTTCAAAGGCCGGAGCATCATCATTTAATCCTGTCTCTGATCTAACTTGCATTTGAACCGAATTAATCCAGCGATCCAAAATTAAGGTTAATGCTCCACCTTCAGGTCTAGTTTTGGTGGAAAGGTTTTGAATTAGTTCTCGATAAGTTGCTAATCCTTGCCCTTTTCCACCCTGTAGCCGTCTTTCTGGCGATAAATCACCATCAACCACAACAAAATTTTTATCCATTACATAATTTCTAATAGTTTGAAGTAAAAAACTCTTTCCCGAGCCATACCGACCTACTATAAATCTAAAAGAAGCTCCTCCGTCTTTGATTAGCTCTACATCATGTAACAAAGCTTCAACTTCGGCTTTTCTTCCAACAGTAATGTATGGTAATCCGATTCTAGGTACTACCCCACCTTTTAAAGAATTTAAAATAGTTTGAGCTATTCTTTTAGGCACTTTTCTATTTTTATTAATAGCCATACTTTAGTTTGTTCCTTTCAAAAACATATCCTCTAGATCTTCTTGGTAATCTTCAATTACTGTAGGTATATCATTTATAAACTCAATGACATTATCACCAAATTCATCAAAAAGTTTTTCATTTATGTTATCAATTATAACGGCAGCCATTAAATGATGCTCTTTAAGATATTTGTTTAGGTCTTTTCCCTTTAAAAGCAAAATTATGGTGGACATCTCTTCTGAGCTCAACCCATAGTCTTCCTGTTCATTATCTACAATAGCTTCTTCAAGTTGTTCCTTTTCTTCTTGCTCAGCTTGAAGTTCTTCTTCAGTCAATAAACTGTCTCGTGTTCCCGCTGCATCCTCTCGAATTGTAGATAACTGTGACAAGTTAAATTCAATTTTAGGCTGTTTTAATTTTTGTTCCTCTATTCGATACTCTTCAATTCCATCCTTAATAGCTTTAAGATAATGTTTCTCTATTTTTCTAGGTTTTAAATTTCGTCCCAAATTAAAACGTAATCTTATTTCGCGATCTACTTCATGCAAAAAATTACCCATAATACTTTTTTGACCAGTCAGTCCCCAGTAAGACTCACAGTACCAGGTATCTTTTTCTTTATCATAAAAATATTTTCTAATTTGATCAATTTCATAGCTAGTTGTTTGTGGCTCTAGCTCATGATTAAATACAGCAGCTGAAAATAGTTGAATTGTCATCTGATTCTTATAAGCAACATAACTAGTAAAAAAATCAAATCCATCATTACGTAAATCTAAAATTTTGTGCCAAATTAGAACTAAAAGATATTCAAATTTTTCTATACTCTTTTTATATAAGGGGCAATTGCAAATCTTATAATTAGATAACTTGATTAAGTTTTCTGCAACTTCGTGACTAGAAAATTGATCTGGATATAGCAAACGTTCATACTTTTTATCATTATCTTGTTCTTTAACAAAAAACGTATTATTTGCTTTATTTATATTATAGAAAACAATATAATCACGAATCCATCTTTCAAGATAAGCTCCTATCTCCGGTGAAAATCTTTGCGCATAATTTTTATTAAAGTTAATTAACTTATCTAATCCTTCTTCTGGATCCTTAATTCCAATCCCGTTTAGTAATTCATACAAATAAATGTAGGCATATGAATCTGAAATTTTCTCATAAATATTTTGTCTAATTTTAGTACGCCAAGTAAAATACGTTCTTGCTTGCCCCACTGTTAAGTCATGGTAAGTTGGATAATATCGTAAGAAAGATTGGCGTCCTTCATAGTCATCTTCGTATGAAGCCATTAATTTACCCTGTAAATAAAAATTTTTTTCTCTACGAATAAATCCTGGTAAAGAATATTGATAAGACTCAATCATATTTTTTATTTCTTTAGGAACAAACCGGGTATCTTCAAAATTCAAATTAATTTTTTCTTCTGTAGAGTTTGTTTCTTCTCGAGGTGTACTAGAAGATCTTTTCCAATTTTTAAAGTCTAATTTTTGCTCATGATAGACACTTTCTTCACCATTTTTAATAGGATCATCGGAAATATAAATTAATTTTTCGGGATTAGGACGTTTATTGGACATAAGAGCGATTTTAAAAGCATATTCCAACGCTTTTTTTATTTTTTGATTACTTAACCCTAAGCTAACTTCAACCCACTTAGCTTCTTTTATTAAGGATGAAGCTGAAAAGCCGGGTAAGTCTTTAATTGTTCCTGCAAAATCTCCGCAATTAATATTTAAACTTTTATTTCTAGGATCTAAATTTAAAAGAGCAAACCAATTTTTAGTAATCGGTGAACTAAAAGCTACCAAATTAGGATTGTCTTTAACTTCACTAATACTGTTTTTTCCAAAATGTCGTATAGCATAACTTAATAATTCATCGGTATTCATGGCCCCGCTCCTTTCGAACATATATTCTACTATATTTTTATTTATCTAGCCACGAAGGTACAATAAAAAAACGCTTAAACTATAATGATTTCAACGCCTTTAAATAGATTCATTATTTTACTTGGTTAATAACATTAATTCCATTTAAGCTGCGAGGATAGCCAATAAATGGAACATTAGCTAAAACAACTTTAGTTAAAAATTGTTGATCATTCCCTAGACCTACATTAGCTTTTGCGTGAGCCAACAATTGTGATTCACATCCTCCTTGAGCAGCTAAGTAACAAAAAGTTACCATTTCTCTCTCTTTATCATCTAGGCCATTTCGGGTGTAATAATCTCCAAAGCAATTATTAACCACTTATTAATAGTTCCTTTTTTAACAAAATCTTTCATTTGTGATCCAAATAATCTAATTTGAGTTTCTTCACCTTTTTCAAGACGATTTTTCATAGTAGCGGTAGCTTGACTAGGTAATGGCAATTTAATACCACGATTGAGCAAAACTTGATTTGTTGCTTCAAAAAATGGTATCACACGTCCCAATCCTAAATAATCAACTGCTTGATAGATTACTTCTTTTGCTTCAACCGGACTTACTCCATTATCAAGAGCAACTGGAAGCATTAAACGATATTCTTCTAGGCCCTGCATCCCTAACAAATAGGCTAAATTAGATAATAATTTTATTTTATTTGGTAAGTCTATATCATCTTGTACTTCCTCAAAAGTAAAATGACTAATTCTTTCCCAACCTTCAGGATCATTTGCCTTTAAAACTACTTTATATGCATGCAAAAACATACTATTAAAGCATAGATTTATAAATAACATTATAGTAACTAGTGTTATCATTTTATCTAATATGTTCACATATATATTTATCAAACCATTAGTTATTTCAAACCTATACGCTTTTTTTATAAAATAACATCTTTTTCTTGAAACTATAAGTATTAAATTTTATAGTAAAGATGATTAAGTTAATAGAAAGATTTCAGGAGGTATATTGTTATGACAGATTATGCAAAAAGAGAAATGAAAGCATTAGACAGAATTGCTAAGAAGATTTCAGATGCAGAAAGTCACTTAACAAAGATTGAAGATAGTATTGATGATAAGAAACATCGCACCGCTCAACATGAAACAATTAAGGATATTAAATCAATTCTTAAGCACGCAAGAAAAGTCGACAAAGACGAAGACAAAATCGAAGAGTTCAAAGGTGAAGGTCCTAAAGATTCAACCGAAAACCACTACGTCTATGAAGAAGAAGAAGAACCTGTTATCAACGATCTAAAGAAGGACTTCGCAGAATTAGATGACAAACTTGCTAAGTTAAATGACTTCAACGGTGGAGATATTGATGCTTTCAGAACTGAACACCACTATCTTGAAAAGGCTCAAGACATCTTGAAGAAAGCCGGCAAATTAAATTAGTCTAATTTACAGTAATATTTTAATTTACATACATACTCTGAACCTTATAATTTTTCATAAGATCCACATTAAAAGGAATACAAAATCATAATTTGATAATGTATTCCTTTTTTATTTTTCAAAAATTAATCTAGTCTAACTAAAAAGGGAGGCAATACATTGCTTCCCTTTTTACGTGCGAATTCATATTAATATTTTAAGAGAGATACGAAAAAATTAAGCTTCAATACCCTTTCCAGTGTAGGTTTCTTTCATTAGATTCTTAATTTCACTAATTAATAAAGCAGAAGGATTTGTTACAACGTTTTGGTCGCCATAAGCTTCAACGGCCATGTTTTCTACCTTATTATTAAAATCAGCTTCACTAATTCCATTAGCTTTAAGGCTTAACTTCATCCCAACAGCATGTCCTAATTCAACAACTTTCTTGATTAAAGCATCAATTAGTTCTTGGTCGCTATTTCCTTTTAATCCCAGACTACGTGCAATTTCTGCATAATCTTTATCAGCTCTAAAAGTTGCGTAATGCGGACGCATAGCAAGTTTTCTAGGCTTTTTAGAATTGAATCTAATTACATATGGCATTGCAATAGCGTCACTTAAGCCGCTTGGAATACCAAACTCAGATGATTCCGTATGAGCAATTGCATGTCCTACACCTAAGAATGCATTCGCATATGCCATGCCAGCTAAAGTAGCTGCATTGTGCATTCTACTTCTAGCACTTTGATCACCATTATATGACTTCTCTAAGTTTTCAAAAATCAACTTGATCGCTTCCATCGACCAGCCACGAGTAAAATCAGTAGCCATAGTCGAAACATAACTTTCTACTGCATGAGCTAATGCTTCAAAACCAGAACGAGCAATTAATTCCTTTGGCATAGTTTCTACAAACTGATCGTCAACGATGGCAACATCAGGGTTTAAAGAATAATCACAGAGAGTGTGTTTTATTCCTGTCTTATCATCCTTGATAATTGAAAATGGTGATACTTCTGAACCAGTTCCCGAAGTAGTTGGAATACATACTAATTGAATAGCGTTATATTTTGGAAATCTTACTGTTCTTTTTCTGATATCTAAAAATTTTGAATACGCATCTTCAAAACTCATATCTGGATTTTCATAGAACAAGCGCATTGCCTTAGCAGCATCCATTACAGATCCACCACCAATAGCGATCACAACATCCGGCTTAAAGATATTCATTCGGTGAACGCCATCAGCAATTATATCAGTATCTGGATCCTTAGTTACTGCTTGAAAGACCTCATAGCTCTTTTTACCACGCCGTTGACTAATAATATCAGTAATTTCGTTAATGTATTTGCTGGCTACACCTTCATCAGTCACAATGAAGAATCTTTCAACATCAGGCATGTGCTTTAAATAATTTGCTGCATTATGTTCAAAATATGTCTTCTTTGGCACCTTAATCCATTGCATGTTATCACGACGTTTTGCAACTGTCTTAATGTTAAGTAAATCTCGAGCACCAATATTATGTGAAAAAGTATTAGCACCGTATGACCCAGTTCCCAAAGTAAGAGAAGGGAGCATATTATTGTATAAGTCACCAACACCCCCAACTGAGGCTGGAGAGTTAACCAAAATACGACATGCATCCATTTTCATTGAAAAATCATCAATTACTTTTTCATCTTGAGAATGAACTCCCGCAGTATGACCACGACCACCATAATTTAGAAGATCGGTACAAATCTTATAGGCATCCTCATGATCCTTAGCTTTATACATGGTAAATACTGGAGAAAGCTTTTCAGCAGATAAAGGATACTTTTTACCCACACCCTTGTATTCTGCAATAATTACCTTAGTATCTTTTGGCACATCTACTCCACATAATTTTGCAATTTGATAAGCTGAACGCCCAGCAACTGGGCCAGCAACAGTTCCTCTCTTAGGATCAATGAACTTTTCTTCAAACTTCTTAATTTCATCTGGCTTTAAGAAGTAACAATTCCAAGACTTAAATTCATCTTTTACTTCGTTGTAAATATCTTCGTCAACTACTACAGAATTTTCAGAAGAGCAAATCATACCATTATCAAAAGTCTTGGAGAGAACAATATCGTAAACGGATTCTGGAATATTGGCGGTCTTTTCAATATATGAAGGACCATTACCTGGACCAACACCGATTGCAGGTTTACCAGATGAATAAGCGGCTTTAACCATTCCAGGACCACCAGTAGCTAAAATTGTTTGAACATTTGGATGATTCATTAAGGTACTGGTTGCTTCAAGACTTGGATATTCAATCCATTGAATTGCGTCCTTAGGGGCACCAGCTTTAATTGCTGCTTCACGAATAATTTCACCAGTTTTTACACAACTCTTTTGTGCTTGTGGGTGAAAGCCAAAGATAATAGCATTTCTAGTCTTTAAAGCAAGCATAGCTTTAAAAATCACAGTTGAAGTGGGGTTAGTAACTGGAGTTACGCCTGCAATTACACCTTTAGGTTCCGCAATTTTAACCAATTGCTTTTCTTTGTCTTCTTCAATAATACCAACAGTTTTTTCATGCCGGAGACTATTCCAAATGTTTTCACTAGCAAACATATTTTTAATAGTCTTATCTTCTACAATTCCACGGCCAGTTTCTTCAACAGCCATTTTTGCAAGTAAATAACTATTTTGTTCCCCAGCACTTGCGATAGCTTCGCAAATTTTATCAACTTGTTCTTGATCAAAATCGGCCATCTCATCTAAAGCAACATGGGCTTTTTTTACGTAGCCATCAATCATTTTATTTACATCAATTGCTGTTTCTTCTTTTGTCGCCTTTTTATCTTGCACCATTTAATTGGGCCTCCTACTCGGAAATCTAGGCATATCTTTTTGAACAATGACAGTATAGTCCTTATATCCAACACTTGTAAATGACTTTGTGCATCTTTTTACAAATTCACAATATGATAAAAAGTAAGAAATAACTGTTCTCAATAATGTTATCGGTTACATTTATTGGAATATTGAAAAATATTTCACAATATCATTTAGTTACTTTTTAATTCATAACCTTATAAAAAATCTTAAAAACTATACGTTTTAGCAGTTCTCATAGATTTTTATGTTAAAATTTTAATAAACTATGAAAGGAGTTTTATATTTTAATGTCAAAAAATAGCTCAGAATCATCTGAGGTCAAAACTATGAAACGGAGTTTGACAAATGCACATATTCAACTAATCGCATTAGGAGGAACAATTGGAACAGGACTATTTCTAGGAGTTGGAAATAGTATTGAACTAGCTGGTCCTGCAGTAATTTTTATCTATTGCTTAGTTGGATTCTTCCTCTTTCTGTTAATGAGAGCACTCGGAGAACTGATACTTTCCGATATTAAGAAAAATACTTATATTGATTTTATTTCAGAATATTTAGGAAAAAGTATTGGAACAACAACAGGATATTTATATTGGTTCAGTTGGTTGACTCTCGCTATGGCAGAAATTACCGCCCTAGGGATTTATTTTCAATATTGGTGGCCCAACTTGCAAAGTTGGATTCCTGGATTAATTACTTTATTAGTACTATTAGCTATTAATCTAATTTCAGCACGGGTATTTGGAAACTTAGAGTTTAGTTTTGCAATTATTAAAATTGTAACAATTATTGCATTTGTTATTCTGGTCTTCTACCTATTAATTACAAATTCGTCAACAAAGTATGGGCATGTTAGCTGGAATAACATGATGATTGATGGTGGTATTTTCGCCAAAGGTCCAAAAGGCTTTTTATTAGGTTTTCAAATGGTAATCTTTAGTTTTATCGGTGTTGAATTAATTGGTTTAACTGCTGCTGAAGCTAAAGAACCAAAGAAAACTATTACACGTGCGATTGATCAACTGCCCGTTCGAATTATTTTATTTTATGTGCTTGCTATTTTCAGTATCCTATTAGCAATTCCTTGGACAAAGGTTTCAACTTCAAGTTCACCATTCGTCCAAGCATTAGGTGCAACAGGAATAAAAAATGCAGGTTCAATAATTAACTTTGTTGTTATAAGTGCAGCCATTTCATCAACTAATAGCTTTATCTATAGTGCGGGCCGTTTATTATTTTCAATAAATTACAATGGTAAAAACAAAATAAGTAAGCATTTAGGTAAGTTAGATCATCGACAATTACCTAAAAATGCTTTAATATTCTCAACAGTTTTAATTGCATTAGCACCCCTCCTAAATCTCTTTTTAAAGGATGCTTTTACCTTTATTTCTGCCACGGCGACCAGTATGTTTTTATTAATTTGGTCAATTATGATCGTGACTCATATGACTTACCGTAAAAAGACACCAAGAAATGAACTTCCAACATTTAGAATGCCGTTATATCCAATATCAGATATAGCAGTACTAACATTTTTTATAGCAATGATTATTGTGTTACTAATATTTCCAAATTATCGAATCCCGATGATAAGTGCAGGAATAATTTTTACAGTTTTAGTATGTATAACCCACTTTATACAGAAAAAAGGAATTAATATTAAATCCTCTAGTTAAGAAAACTAGAGGATTTTTTCATGAAAAATAATAACTATACAAAAAAGGAAGAATAAAGATAATTCTTCATTCTTCCTT
>NZ_CARBVX010000011.1 GCF_948948975.1 uncultured Lactobacillus sp.
ATCTTTTTTCATTCCTTTTAAACTAGCCAAAAAACTCACTTGCTCTAAAACAGTTAATTTTGGCATTAAGCTCCGCTCTTCAGGCAAATAGCCAACAGAGTTATAGTCACGACTGGAAAAAGAATGACCATCAATAGTAATTTTTCCTTGGTATTTAACAAACTTTAAGATGCTATGAAAAAGAGTCGTTTTTCCTGAACCGTTTTTACCAATTAAGCCCAATATCTTTCCATTATCTGCCTTGAAGTTGATATCAAACAAAACTTGTTTGCTTCCAAAGCTTTTATTTAAGTTCTCTACTTGTAACATAATTTTTTCTTTCTAGGTAAATTTCATTAAAGTTAGTTTTAATTATATCAATATTTTTTCTTAAATATACTCTATTGGATCAAAAAAGCCTCTCAGTTGTCCAAATCTGAGAGGCTTTTTATCTTTATTTATACATATATTTTGCAGTAGCTTCTTTAGGATCCATTCCATTTCGAATCTTTAAAGCAAGTTCAATTGAAACATCTGCGATAATTGACTGCGGATCAATGACATTATATGGGTGATCTGGTGCTTTTTCCTGGGCAAGAGATAATTCAGTACATCCCAGTAAAATTACATTACATCCATATTCATCATGCATTGTTTTTAAAATTTTATGGTATAAGTCATGGTCAACAATACCTTTTTCCTTAATGTCACGATAAATCAGCTCATTAACCATTGGTTGAATTTCAGGACCACCTAGTTCAGCTTTTTTACCAACTCGTTCTAATTCATCCACATATAAATGATCATAAATAGAACCTTCAGTTGCAATTAAACCGATTTTCTCTTCTTTTGGAAAATCATCCACAAACTTGTGAACAGCAATACGCATCATATGTAAAAATGGTACATCAGTTAACGCTGCTAAGTCATTATAAAAGTAATGAGCAGTATTGCATGGCATTACGAAAAAATCAGGATTAAGTTTTGATTGACTTAAAACATCGTCCTTTAAATCATAGAAAAAATTAGGTTTACTATGATCCATAATGTATGCAGTTCGATCAGGAATTTGAGCATCATTTACTAAGATATAATTTAAATAGTCCTGATCCTTAGTAATCTTAACTCGGTGATTAATTAAACGGACGTAACTTTCAGTCGCAATTGTTCCCATGCCACCGATAATTGAGAAAAAGTGTTTCATCCCTATTCCTCATCATCTTTTTCTAGTTCATTAATTACACTTTCAGCAACTTTGATGTCAGTTGGATATGGTGTATCTACTCCACGAATCTTTTGGTATGGGTCGGCTCCCTTACCACAAATCAAAACAATGTCATCCTTATCAGACATTGCAATTGCATCATGAATTGCCTTTTCACGATCTAACTCAATTGTTACATCAACTTTTTCATGATCAATACCAGCATCAATTTCCTGTGCAATATCCATTGGATCTTCAAAACCAGGATCATCAGTTGTCAAAAAGGCTTTATCTGCATAAGCAGTTAAACTTTCACTAAAGCCTGGACGACGTGATACTCCTTTATCACCAGGAGCTCCAACAACTACGATGATTTTTGGATTGTTAAATTCACGCTGCATAAAGCTCATTAATGCCATCATTGAAGCCTTATTATGTGCATAGTCAACAATTACAGTACCATGATTCTTTGATGGCAAAGCTTCCATTCTTCCTGGAATAGTTACGTGACGAATGCCTTTAGCACATTCTTCATAATTTTCGCCAGCAAGTCCAGCACCAATAATAGCAGCAGTACCATTCATTTCATTGAAATCACCAATCATTTGAAGAGTGTAGTCACCAGCAATTGGTAATTTCTTAGCTTTATCGGATGCGCAGAACAATTTAAATTCAGTTTCTTTCATATCAGTTTCAACTGATTGGAAACGGAAATCAATTGGTTGCTTTAAGTTAGGATTTTCAAAATCATTTCTGGCAAATAGATAGATACTATCTGGATTAGTAGTAGTAGTTGCAGCTGCATAAATCTCATCAAAGTGATCAGACATTGCGTTGATAATACACTTACGTGAGTTAACCATTAATTGCAGTTTACAGTGCAAATAATCTGCAAAGTTAGGATGTTCATTTGGTCCAATGTGATCTGGAGTAATATTTAAGAAAAATCCGAGATCGTAAGTTAAACCAAAGACACGATTTTTCTTATAAGCCTGACTAGAAACTTCCATTACTAAATGAGTCATACCGTTATCAACAGCTGTTCTCATATCTCTGAACAAGTCTAAACTTTCAGGTGTAGTTAAACTCGCCTTAAATTTGTCTTCAGGCTTTGGTCCTACAATATCATCTACTGATGAAAATAGTGCTGTTCGACCACCATTAATTTGGTCAAGCATCCCCTTCAAGAAATATGCAGATGTTGTCTTACCCTTTGTACCGGTAAAGGCTACTACATACAAATCATCTTGCGGGAATCTGTAAAAGGCAGCAGATAAAAGAGCCATGGCTTTAGTTACATCTCTAACAACTAAAGCATGCATTCCTTTACCTTCTGGATATGGTTGTTCGGCTACATAACACGTAGCTCCACTATCTTTAGCCATTGACAAATAAGTAGGTCTAAAGCCTTTACCTTTACAGAAAAACAAAGTATTTGTTTTTATATCACGTGAATCATAGGAAATATAATCCATTTTAGTTGGAACCGCATCTTGAACAGCGCTTGATTTAAGCAAGTGGTGTTCCTTCAATATTAAGATGCAAGTGTTTAAAGAAATGCTAGAATCGCTCATTTTTTCTCCCCAATTTTTAAATCAATTCAGCCTAAATTATAGCACACCATCTTTTTTCTTTGGGCTATGGAGTGGTAGTTGAATAATAAAACTGGTTAATTCTGCCGTTGATTGACATTTAATATTACCACCATGCAAATCAACAATACTTTTGGTTATCGCTAACCCCAGTCCTGTTCCACCAGTTTTTAAATTTCTTGAACTTTCGACACGATAAAAACGATCGAAAATCTTTTGCAAAGATTTCTTAGGGATTTGTTCCCCATTATTTTCAACTCTAAGTTCTACAAATTCGTTATTTACCTTATTTGCAATTAAGTTGATTTCAGTTGCTCCATGTCCATACTTTAGAGCATTCGAAATCAAATTATTTAACATTCGCACAATCATCTTTGCATCTGCATCAATTACGAGGTCTCTTGGCCTGGTTATCACATTAAAAGTAATGTTTTTCTTTTCAGCTTCTAATTCAAAACCAGCAGCTACTTGTTCAAGCATCGAATTAACATGCAGCGGTGTTAAAACCAATTTATTATTTGTCGAAGAGCGCAGAGTAGTATATTCAAATAGATCTTCAGCTAGGGCCTTCATTTGAAGAGCTTTATCATAAGCTATTTGAATGTACTTAGTTTGATCCTCATTTAGCTCACTGCTCTTTAATAAGCCAAGATAGCCAATAATCGAAGTTAGTGGTGTTCTAATATCATGAGAAACATTAGTAATTAAGTCATCCTTTGATTGCTCTATCTGCCGTTCCTCTTCCATTGAAGCAACAGTACTATCAACTAACGCATTAATTGAATCAATCACTTTTTGCAAATCTGTCTTTACAACAAAGGGAATTCGATGATCAAAATGACCATCTGCAATATAGTGTAATTCATCAATAACGTGACGCAATTGCATTTGTCGATATCTTCTGATTAAGCGCCAGTACACTACAATGGCATCGCCGACTAACATAAAGCTAATAAAAAGCCGTTGCCAAGACCATAAATGCATCCCATTAGCAAAAGTAATAGTTTTCTTCAAAAAGAAAATTCCATTTTCTAATCTAGGATCATTTAAGACAGCTAGGTTAATCAAGATAATGATCGAAAGGTTCAAGAGTAAAAGCAAAATAACGGTTATTACGCCTTCACCGAAAAGTTCGCTTTTTTCTTTTGTGGTTAGGATTACTTTCTGCTTTTTCATCCCTACTAAGCCTCTACTTTATAGCCTACTCCCCAGACTGTTTGAATAACTTCTTCACCATCAGTTGCCTTTTGAATCTTATCACGTAAGTGAGAAACGTGTACCATAACAGTTTTTGCAGAAACAACTGATTCTTGTTGCCACACTCTTTCGAAGATTTCATCAGCACTAAAAACTCTATTAGGATGACTAGCAAGCATATATAAAATTCCAAACTCTAAGGCAGTTAATTGGATAACCTTACCAGTTAAAGTTTTAACTTCATGTGAATCTTTATTAATCACTAAAGGTCCTACTTCTAATACATCTGGCTTATCGTCTTTTACTTCTTTCTGGCTACGACGAAGAAGTGACCGTACACGTGCCATTACTTCTAATGGATTAAATGGTTTAACTACATAGTCATCTGCTCCAGTAATCAAACCTTGAATTTTGTCCATATCACTAGTTTTTGCAGAAACAACTAAAATTGGAATCTCCGAATCTTTTCTAACTTCCTTGATAACTTCAATACCTGACATTTGCGGCATCATAATATCAAGGATCATTAATGCAATTTCTGGATTAGTAGAAAGCTTTGTTAAGGCTTCTTTACCGCTATATGCAGCAATCGGTTCATAACCTTCATTTTTTAAATATATACTTAATAATTCAACGATTTCTTTATCATCATCAACAACTAAGATCTTCATGAGGATTGCTCCTTGTCTATAATTATTTATCACATAAAAAATCTATTATTAACATTCTACCTGTTTTCTTTCTAATTACCTAAATTAAACCACGTTTTTAAAGAATTATAAAAAATGGATCCGAGAAAAGTATCTAGGCTCCATTTTTAACTAATCTAATTCTTTTTTACCAGTGTACAACTCGTAGTAGTAGCCTTTTTGTTTTAAAAGCTCTTCATGAGTACCACGTTCAATAATATGACCATGGTCTAAAACCAAAATGAGATCTGAGTTAACAATTGTTGATAACCGGTGAGCAATAACAAAACTAGTTCTACCAGCAAGTAAGTTGTCCATACCGGCTTGAACCATACGTTCAGTTCTAGTATCAATACTTGAAGTTGCTTCATCTAGAATCATTACCGGTTCATCCGCAATCATCGCTCTAGCAATACTGAGCAGTTGCATTTGACCTTGAGACAAATCGCCGCCATCACCATCAATTACAGTTTCATATCCGTCATCAAGTTCATGAATAAACTCATCTGCATGTGCTAAACGCGCAGCTTGATATACTTCATCATCACTAGCATCAGGTTTACCAAAACGAATATTATCCATAATAGTCCCAGTAAAGAGGTGAGTTTCTTGTAAAACAATCGACAAAGAATGCCTCAAATCATTTTTTCTAATTTGAGAAATTGGAACACCATCATAGGTTATCTTTCCAGATTGAATCTCATAGAAACGATTAAGCATATTTGAAATAGTCGTCTTACCGGCACCAGTTTCACCAACTAACGCAACTTTCATTCCTGGTTTTGCATTAATATTAATATCGTATAAAATTTGATGTTCTGGAACATATGAAAAGTTAACGTGGTCAAAAACAATATGTCCCTTAATTGGTACTTTTTTAATGTCACCATTCTTTTCTGGAACATCCCAATACCAGCTATTCTTGACTTCCTTATTAGGAGACATGATAACATCGCCATTATCAACTTCAGAAGGCTCATCTTCTAGTTCAAAAATTCTTTGAGCACCTGCTAAAGCCAAAACAATTGAATTTAATTGTTGGGAAATTTGAGAAATTGGCATACTAAATTGACGTGATAATTGTAAGAAAGAGGCAATTGCACCTAAAGTCAAAGGAGCCCAACCATTAATTGCAGCCGCGCCTCCAATAAAGGCAATCAAAACATATAATAGGTTTCCCATATTACCCATGATTGGGAATAAAATTGTGGCATATGTATTGGCTTTTCCAGAAGCTCCACGCAATTCTTCATTAAACTTATCAAAGCCTTCTTCAGCTTCAGGTTCGTGAGAGAAAACTTTAATGACCTTTAAACCATTAAGCATTTCTTCATCATAACCATTAATTTGACCTAATTTATTTTGTTGAACTTTGAAGTAATAGCTAGATTTCACTGTTAAAAATCTAACAATTCCAAAGGACAAGGCAAAAATAATAAATGAGAACAAAGTCAATTGCCAACTCAAACTAAACATAGCTGCAATAACAAAAATTAAGCTTAATGCTGAGTTTAAGAATTGAGGTAATGATTGAGAAATCATCTGCATCAAGGTATCAATATCGTTAGTATAGCGACTCATGATATCGCCATAATTATTTTGATCAAAATAAGCAATTGGCAAAGATTCCATATGGGTAAATGTTTCATTACGAACACGGAACTGTACTTTTTGAGCTAACACTCCCATCAACATGCTAAACAAGTAATTGGAAATAAATCCAATTGCATAAATTCCAAACATTACTAAAATAGCGTTTAAAAGTGGTCCATAATTTGGAACTTTTTCATGTAAGAGTGGTGTTACGTAAGTATCAATCAGTCGCTCAATAAATAGTGACCCAATTACAGCAGAAGCAGCAGCCAAAACAATAGCAATTATTGAAACAACTAACATCCATGGGCTAGTTGTTAGAACTAATTTTAGTAAACGTCCCAGGACTTTTATCCGGTTTCCTTTAGGTTGTGTTCTTTCTTTTACTTGATCCATAACTTACTCTCACCTACTTTCCCGCATTATTTTCTTCTTGGAACTTAGCAATTGAACGATAAAGTTCATTAGTTTTCATTAATTCTTCGTGGGTTCCAATTGATTGAATCTTACCGTGATCCATAACAATAATTCGATCTGCATCCTTAATGGAAACAACTCTTTGAGAAATAATAATCTTAGTAGTATGTGGCATGTCTTTTGCTAAGGATTCACGAATTTCACGCTCAGTTGTCGTATCCACAGCAGAAGTTGAATCATCAAGAATTAAAATTTCTGGATTCTTCAAAAGTGCACGCGCAATAGTCAAACGTTGTTTTTGTCCACCAGAAACATTATTTCCGCCTTGTTCAATCATTGTATTATACCCATCTGGCATTTCACGAATAAAGCCATCTGCATGAGCAACCTTAGCTGCAGCTACAACTTCTTCATGTGTTGCATTTTCATTTCCCCATTTCAGGTTTTCTTCAACAGTTCCACTAAACAAAACATTCTTTTGTAAAACCATTGCAACTTTATCACGAAGGGCCTTCAATTCGTATGATTTAACATTATGTCCTGCTACTCTAACAGCACCAGATGTTACATCATAAAGCCGAGGAATCATTGAAACTAAAGTCGATTTAGATGATCCAGTCTCACCAATAATACCAATTGTTTCACCAGGGGTAATGTGTAGGTTAATATCCTCTAAAGCATAATGCTTCTCATCTGGTGAGTATTTGAAGTTAACATGATCAAAAACAATATCTCCATTAGTTACGTCTTTAAGAGGTTTTCGCGGATTTTCGATTGCTGGCTTTTCGGTTAAAACAGCTGCAATACGTTTACCACTAGCTTCAGAAATAACTAATTGAGTAGTGATCATAGCCAAAATATTCAAACTAAACAAAACAGAGTTTGAATATGAAAACATCGAAACTAATTGTCCAGTTTGCAAACTTCCACCAACGATTTCCTTAGCACCAAACCAGCAAATCGCTAAAGTAGAAATATTAAGAACTGCCATTACAACCAACGCATTAAGCGACATAATTTTCTGTGCTGTTGAGAATAACTTATAAATAAACCCTGAAGACTTCTCAAACTTTTCAATTTGAGATTCTTCTTGCACATAGGTCTTTACTTCACGAATTCCCCGAATATTCTCACGAACATCTTGGTTCATTACATCATATCCTCTAAAAATACGTGGGAAGTAAGGATATGCACTTTTAATAATTAATGCCAAAATTAAAACAAAGATAGGAGCAATTACCACAAAAATCAAAGATAGCCTTGGACTGATAATAATCGACATGATAATTGAAAAAATCAGCATTAATGGTGCCCGAACAGCAATTCTAATTAACATTTGATAGGCATTTTGAATATTGGTTACATCTGTAGTAAGTCGTGTTACCAAACTGGCACTAGAAAACTTATCGATATTGCTAAAAGAAAAATCTTGAATATGATAAAACATATCTTTTCTCAAATTAGCCGCAAACCCTGCTGCTGCGTGTGCAGAAACATAACTGGCACTCGCACCTAAAGCTAAAGAAATTAAGGTTAGTACGAAAAGAATTAGTCCCCACTTATTGATATAGCCCATATTTCCTTTCATAATACCTTTATCAATTAGAATACCAACCAAGTACGGGATCAACATTTCAATTAAAGCTTCACCGGCAACTAGGACTGGGGAAGTCAACGACAATTTTTTGTACTGTCTAATTGACTTACGCAACACATTAACCATATAAAACCCCCGTTCTTTACTTAAAAAAGATAAAAATAAATAGACGCCTCGCGCTGTCTATTCACTCCCCTAACAAATAAATTATTTGTTATCTTTATTTATACTGTAGACTAATTTAAATAAATAGTCACGTTTTTAATTTCGACGATTTTGTCTTCTAGCGGCAATTTCATTTTGACGCTTAATTTGCAATGGATCAACAACATGGTACTTTTGACGGAACCATCTGCGAACAAAGAAAGCAATTACCGCTAAAACAATGTAAACCCATGGATTCAAGACCGGGTTAATTACTCGCATAAATGGCATTGATGTAAATGTAATCCAGACCATTATAATCCCGAATAAAAATACACCTATCAAAATAATTTGCCACATTGGTGGACGTTTACTTTTATCTCTAGTAATTAAATCAGTGTAGGATGCCATTAAAATACCAAATAAAATTGTAACTGACGCAACAGTTAAAATTCCCATTTGTTGCATACTATCTTGTTGTTTAGAGCTGGTGTTAAATAGTTGTACTACACCAAAAAAGCCTGCAAAAATAACAAAGTATAATAAACCATTATCTACGGCATGCATCCAAAACTTAGTCTTAGGTGCTTCTTTTTTAGGATTAGCAATTTCAATTGCTTTTTCTCTTGGAGCTTTTTGATATAAGTTAGATGCTGGAATTCCCTTACGTTGCGCAACAATAATTTCTGGCAAAATTTGATCAATTGCTGGCTCTACTTGATCCATAGTATAGTTTTGATCTTCTGTCAAAAACTTCTCCAAACGAAAAATGTAATCTTGGTTTTTATTACTTAACTTATTACGCAACTCTTTTGGAGACATCTTTTTAATCTCTTCATCACGAGCATTTTGTTCATGCGCCTTTTTTAATTTTTCTTGTTGCGCATTATCTACTATTGAGTTCTTGGCAGCTTCAGTATTTTTACTTTTATTTTGATCTTTTGGATCCATTCAAAAAACTCCTAAACATTAAATCTAAATTCAATAATATCGCCATCTTGAACTACATAGTCTTTTCCTTCAAGACGAAGCTTTCCAGCTTCTTTAACTTTTTGCATGGTTTCAAGCTTATTTAAATCATCAAATGAAACAACTTCTGCTCGAATAAATCCACGTTCAAAGTCTGAGTGAATAACACCTGCAACTTGTGGTGCTTTCATGCCTTCATGGAAAGTCCATGCACGAGTTTCAGGACCACCAGCAGTAAAGAAAGTACGTAGACCTAAAATGTGGTAAGCAGCCTTAATCAAACGATCAAGCCCAGATTCTTCAACGCCTTCCATTTCAAGAAATTCCTTTCTTTCATCTTCATCCATTGAAGCAATTTCTTCTTCAGTAGCGGCACTAATTCCTAAAGCTTCTGCATTTTCACTTTCAGCATGCTTTTTGACAATTTGGTAATACTTATCGCTTTCTGGATCAGCCATTGAACTTTCAGCAATATTAGCAACATAAATAACTGGTTTAGAAGTAAGTAAGAATAGTCCCTTAACGATCTTTTGTTCATCTTCATTAAAGTCAATTGAGCGAGCAGCCTTACCTTCTTCAAGAACTGGTTTTAATTTATTTAAAACGGCTAATTCAGCCTTAGCTTCCTTATCGCCTTGCTGAGCAACCTTTTGCACTTTTCCAATTCTACGGTTAACTGCATCTAGGTCCGCAATCGCTAATTCAAGATTAATTGTGTTGATGTCTTCTTCTGGATCAACCTTACCAGTAACTGAAGTAATGTTGTCATCATCAAAAGCTCTTACTACGTGAACAATTGCATCAGTTTGACGGATATTTTCGAGGAACTTATTTCCAAGTCCTTCACCTTTTGATGCGCCTTTTACCAAACCAGCAATATCAGTAAATTCAAATGTAGTATGAACAATCTTCTTAGCTGGAATTAATTCTTGAATACGAGCTAGACGACTATCTGGAACTTCAACCATCCCCACATTTGGCTCGATTGTGGCAAATGGATAGTTTGCCATTTCGGCACCAGCTTTAGTAATCGCGTTAAACAAAGTAGACTTACCAACATTTGGTAATCCAACAATACCTGCAGTTAATGACATATTATTCTCCTCTTAATTGGTTTTATTCAAAGTGTGGTACAGCAATATTTTCCTTAGGAACATAATATCCCTCTTTTAAGTTAACAGGATCATTTGCTGCATGCAGCACTTTTTTTAATTTTTTATTGAATTCTGCTCGAGGCATCATAATTAAATGACCACACCCTAAGCACTTAATGCGAATGTCTGCACCCATTCGCAAGATTTCCCACTTATTTTCACCACATGCATGTGGTTTTTTCATCTGTACTACATCGCCCAAATGATACATGAAAAATCACTCCTATTAATTATTTATCTAAATTAATTCCTAGTAAATCCAAAATTCGATTTAATTCATCCGTTGATGAAAAATCAATGGCTAAATGACCATTTCCTTTTTTACCTTCGGTAATATTTACACTAGTACCAAATTTATCAGTTAATTGTGATTCACTAGCCCTAATGAAAGCTGATTTTTTAATAGCTTTTTTCTTAGGCTTATTTTCTTTTTCGTTTAATTTAGCTACTAGTGACTCTAATTGACGAACTGTAATTCCGTTCTTAACTACTTTTCTAGCCAAGTCATCAATACTGTCCTTATCTTTCAGACCAAGTAATGTTCTTGCTTGCCCCATTGATAGCTCTCCTCTTTGAAGGAGCCGTTTTGTTTTTTGAGGCAAAGTAAGGAGGCGAAGATAATTAGCAATATAGGGGCGAGATTTTCCTAATCTTTTAGAAACTTCTGCTTGAGTTAATCCCAAATTCTTTTGCAGCATCTCATAAGCTTGCGCTTCTTCTAATGGTGTTAAGTCTTCACGTTGCAAGTTTTCTAAAACTGCAACTTCCATCATTTGTGCTTCATCAAAGTCTCGGATGATGGCTGGAATTGTTTTCTTCTTAGCTAACTTAGAAGCACGAAAACGACGTTCACCGGCAATAATTTCGTAACCATTAACGGATTTCCGAATAATAATTGGTTGGAAAACACCATTTTCTTTAATCGATTCGGAAAGTTCCTTTAAGCTTTTATTGTCAAACGTTTTTCTTGGTTGATAAGGATTAGGTCTAATTTCATCTAAAGAGATTTCAGTAATCTCCTCAGTTTCTTGAACTTGTGGGCTCTCATCAAATAAAGCTTCTAAGCCTCGTCCAAGACCACGTTTTTTAGGTTCTTTAGAGTTTTTTACCATGAGCTTTCAACACCTCTTTTGCTAGAGAATCATATACTTGGGAACCGCGAGATTTTGGAGCGTATTCCGTAATTGGTTTACCATAACTTGGAGCTTCAGCTAACTTGGTAATTCGCGGAATAATTGTCTTATAAACCTTTTTATTAAAGTAAGATTGAACTTCTTTAACAACTTCTGCTCCTAAATTAGTTCTAGCATCCAGCATGGTTAGCAATACACCTTCCACACCCAAATTCTTGTTAAAGTGCTTTTGGACTAAGCGAATTGTATTCAATAACTGGCTTAGGCCTTCCATTGCATAATATTCACTTTGAACTGGGATCAAAATCGAATCTGAAGCAGTAAAAGCATTGATTGAAAGCTGACCTAAAGATGGAGGACAATCGATCAAAATAAAGTCATATTCATGGTTAACCTCATCGATTCCCTGCTTCAATCTTGTTTCACGTGCCATCATTGATGTTAATTCCATTTCAGCACCAGCTAATTGAATAGTAGCAGGAACTGCATCTAAATTTTTAGTTTCCGTATGATGAATGGTTTCAGATAAAGGAATTTCATCAATCAAAACATTATAGATATCTTTATCTACAGTTGACTTTTCAATACCTAAACCAGAAGTTGCATTTCCCTGGGGATCAATATCAACTATTAAAACTTTATAACCATGATTTGCAATGCTGGCACCTAAATTAATCGTCGTCGTTGTTTTACCAACGCCACCTTTTTGGTTAGCAACCGAAATAATTTGAACCATATCTACTCCCTTTGCCTACTTTTTAAGCAATTCAATAGTAATTTTATAGGAATCACCTTTTTTATCTTCTTTGTATTTCACGGTCATTCCTGAATCTTTTGCCATCTTAATTGCTTTTTTAATTGTATTTATTTGTACTTTAAAATCATTAGCTGTCCGAACCTGAACTTTCTTCTTAGGCTTTTTAGTTTGTTCAGTTTTATTCTCTTCGAGCGCTTCTTCTTTTTCTTTTTCTTGAGCGGTAAAATAACCATCAAGATCTTTTACCATCTCTTCAGTTTCTTTTACAGTTAAGCCACTTTTAATAACCTCGCTAACAGCAGTATCTTGATCTTCTTCATTCAAAGCTAAAAGTGCACGGCCATGACGTTGAGAAATCTTTTTATCAATTAAGAATCCTTGTACTTTAGGTGTTAGCTTAAGTAATCTTATCTTATTAGCAATGTAAGATTGGGTCTTTCCCATTTGTTCTGCTAATTCAGTTTGAGTTAAATTATTAACCTTCATCAATTGAACGTAAGCTTGTGCTTCATCAATCGGATTAAGATTTTCGCGTTGTAAATTTTCAACTAAGGCCAAAGAGGCTGCTTTTTCATCATCCATATCTTCAACAATTGCTGGAATTTTTGCCCATTTAAGTGATTGAGCAGCGCGAAAACGACGTTCACCGGCGATGATTTCATATTCCCCTTCAGGACCATCAGCTGGCTTACGCAAAATAATAGGTTGTAATAAACCCTGTTCTTTTAGTGTAGTAGCTAATTCCTCAATTGATTCATCACTAAAAGTATGACGTGGCTGATAGCGATTAGGCATAATTTTATCGAGTTCAATTTCTTGAACTTGTTTACTTTCAGGGATCTTTTTTTGACGATTGCCAAATAATGAAAATGCCATAAATTATTCCTCCAATTAAATTTAAAGTGGTTTTTTATTCGGTGTACCAGCTTGACGTGGATATTTCTTAGGAGTTGCTTTTATTTTTTCAACAACAATTAAAGTACGGTCATCAGCTGTATCAGGAAGAGTTAATTCTTTCACATCTTCTACTTTTCCTCCCAACACATCAATCGCATGCTTAGCTTCCGCTAATTCATCTTGTGCCTTGGGTCCTTTTAGAGCAACTAAATAGCCACCAACCTTTGCTAGTGGTAAACAATATTCACTTAAAACACTCATCCTTGCTACAGCACGTCCAGTTACCAAATCAAATTTTTCGCGTAAGTCTTTATTTTGACCGGCATCTTCTGCACGGCTATGAACTAAAGTAACTTTATCTAAACCTAAGTCGTTTACAAGTTCATCTAAAAACTTTAATCTTTTACCCAAAGAATCAACAATGGTAATACTTAAGTTAGGACACAAAATCTTAATCGGTACAGAAGGAAAACCTGCTCCTGCCCCAACATCACATAAAGTTTTTTCACCTTTAAATAGGTCTGGAAATTCTAAGAGCGGAGTAATGCTATCAAAGAAGTGCTTTAAGTAAACCTCATTTTTATCAGTAATTCTGGTAAGATTAACCTTTTTATTAAATTCAACTAATTTATCATAGTATGTCGCAAATTGTTTTTTTTGCTTATCATTAAGTTCAAAGCCATAATTTGCGAGCTCTTTTGCAAAAATTTCTGGATTCATTTTTCACCCGTGAAACCTAGTTTCACACTCCTAATTTACCGCAATTAAAGGCGGTTAACAACACTATTATCATCATAAACTAACGTATTTAATTATGTAGTATTTTTTAAGAATCGTCAAAAAACAACTAAGTCTTTAAAAATATGTATTTAAATTAAAATCGATAAGCTATAATGATTAGCAAAAGGAGTTAAATTCATGATTGTTACGCTTATTGTGATTCTTTATCTCGGTTATCAAACTTATAAAGGATATCAACTGGGATTTGCTCAACGTGTTATTAATATGATTTTTGGTGCAATTGTATTTGCAGCAGCTATTCTAGGCCAAAACAGCCTAGGAAATTGGTTCTATGAACAATTCTCTGGTAAGGTTGTTCCTACAACTGGCAACATTAGTCTTGAAATAATCGGTTACCGTTTCTTAGCCTTCTTTGTAATTTGGTTTATCGGTAAAATGATTTTAAAAATTTTCAAGGGTTGGCTTCCTAAACGTGACCGTACTAAAAAGGGAATCGGTAATCTATTAGACAATGTTTTAGGCGCAATAGTATCTTTTATCGCCGCTTACTTCTTAGTTTACGTAGCCTTATCAATGTGCCAAGCCTTTCAAAATCCTTGGTTTATTCAACAAACAGTTGATTCACCAATTTTACGAGTAATTATTTATAACACACCAGGCCTATCAAATGGCGTATTTAAGACAATATTTGGTATTAGTCGAACAGTTGGTTAAAATACTCAGAAAAAATAGGATTCGGAGTTACCGAATCCTATTTTTTATACACCAATTCTTTCCATTGAATCATCGTCATATACAAAGATTGCACCATAGCGACCTGCTTTATCATTTTTCCAGCCTGGAATAGGTCGCCCGGCAAAAAATAGTCGCTTACATTCAATTTCAGCTTGAACAGAATCACGGGTAAACAAGGTTACACCAGCCACATGCGTCTTAACTGGATATCCAGTCTTAGGATCAATAATATGATGGTATTTTTTCCCATTAATTTCTAAAAAACGCTCATACGTCCCACTCGTTACAGCAGAACATTCATGAACAGTAGCTGTTGTGAGATTATTGCCGCGTTTCTTTTTCGGATCTTGTACGCCAAGAATCCATTCTCCGCTTACTCTTTTAGGAGAATTATTTACAAATAAAACATTTCCCCCTAGATTAATGATCCCAGCACGAACATCATAGGAATGCCATAAATCTCTAATTCTATCGGCGATGTATCCTTTAGCGATTCCTCCTAAATCAAGTTCCATTCCTTTTTTAGTTAAAAAGACAGTCTGATTATCATCATCTAATCTAACATCTGCTGGATTCGTTAGACTCATCTTTTCTTTAATTTGTTCATCCGTTGGAACATGTGCTCCTTTAAAACCAATATGCCATAATTTCACAACTGGTCCAATCAGAGCGTTAAAACCGAAATTTTGTTTACTTTCATAAACGGCTAACTTAATTAGATTATACGTACTTGCAGAAACTTGCACAGGACGAATACCAGCCGCATGATTAATATCCATTACCTCAGAATGATCCCGATTTACTGTTAATCGATCTTCATATCCGGCAATCAAATCAAAACTCTGATCCAAAATCTTCTTATTTTGGTCGCCATAAATTTGCAGCGTGATAACAGTTCCTAATCCACGTCCAACTTTTGAAGTTGGAGTTGAAGCATAATTCTCTATCATTTTGATGCCTTCTTTGGTTCTAAGTATAATTCTCTCAAACTTTGAATCAACTCATCATCAACTTTAAGAACATTTTTAATGTAATTGTCTATCCCATCATACCTTTCATCAATTAATAGGAGAGCTGTATCCAAATATTCATTTGCGACACTGGCTAAGCTTCTAACATTAGCACGCAAAATCACACTACCACCCTCATTGATTATCTTTTGATTCATCTTTGCTTGATAATCACCTAGCATTAAATTAGAAAATAGATAATCTTGTCTGATAGTTTCCATATCGACACCCAAAAGATACAAGATTAAAACTGTAGCTAATCCTGTACGATCTTTTCCCTCAGAGCAATGAAAGATAATAGCTCCATCTTTAGTATTAGCAAAGATATTAAGCAAACTATTAAAAGCTTTTTGAGAATATTCCCTACCAATAGAAGAATGATATTGGTGACACATCGTCTTAAAGCCAGCATATTGATCTTTAGTGTAGGTCCTTTTCAATTGCATGATCTTTTGATCCGTTTCTGCACTTTGATTTCCATGAATTGGATTATCAATATGTTCCACTCCTGCTGGTACAATATCAGGAGCTAATTTAATTTCTTGAGGTGATCGTAAATCGACAATTTTAGTTAAGCCATAATTAAGTAAAAAAGTTTCATCTTCCTTAGTCATTTGGCATAGCTTTCCTGTTCTTAGAAGTCGATGCATCTTAATTTTTCGACCATCAAAACCTACATAACCGCCTAAATCACGAGCATTAGGCACATGTTGCAGTGGTAAAATGTTTGGCCTAATCATTTTGTAATCCCTACTTTTCTAAATTTTTAAAAATAACTTTTTGTCCTGGCTCAATATGAGGAAGCAAGCTGCACTCATTATCGCAGACTCTTCCAAGAACTCTCCCCTCTTTATTAGCGGGCAAGTTGTGCTTAGCAATATGAATTTCGTTACTATTTAAGCCATTACTATTGATACTAATTGTTCCCACAGGTCGATCCAAAGGTAAATCCTGTGCTTCAAATTTTGGAAGTTCACCTTCACTATGGAGTCTAACGATATCTTGAGCAAGATACAAATAATTATGCCATTGATTTTCATTGAGAAAAGTATTTTTTTCATCTACATGAAGCGTGATTGCATGATCCTTCGTATAGCGCGCAAAAGACTTAATCGTCTCACTAGTTAGACGATCGCCAACAATGACGTTATTGCAGGCCAAATCTTTTAAGTTGAGAGCTGCTGCTAATGGATATACGCCTCTTTGTGACTCAAGAGTAGTTTCTCCAGCAAAAAATGGTCCTCTTTTAACTCCATCTCCAGATATAAAAGCTGCTGTTTCTAAATTACAATTGTGAAGCCATCGATTTCTCTCTTCAAACCATTTATTATCCATCCCAGTTTCGGGCTGAGAATAAAAATCAAATAAGGCTCTAATATGATCGAAGTTAGCTGCCTCTTCTTTTAAATGAGTAATATCTTTTGGTTGTAAGTAAATTGCATTTAAAGATACCCACATAGTTTTAGACAATTTTGATACAAAACGCATTAATACTTGATCGTTAATTCTTAACCCAGTAACATTAAGCTTCTTTATTTCTTCTGCATCCGCTAAATCATAGCCTAAATAATGTAAATCATCTTGTGAAACATCTGCCATAACCTTTAATTCTAAATCCTTACACCAGCTAGTTAACTGATCTAACCTTTTTAAAACTATGTCTGCTTCATCCTGTAAGCTGGTCAATGAAGTAAAGACTTCCTTAAAACCAGCATTCCTCATTCCAAGCAAATAATTATGATCATCTGCAGTCAAATCTTTATCTAAATAAACTGAAAAACCGAGCATCTAAATCTCTCTTTTCTAAGCTTTGTGAAAATGCTTTCTTTCATTAAAATAATAAACTTTAATGACAAAAAAAGCTAGATAGAAAATTCTACCTAGTTTCTTTTGCACTATAAGAAAATAAAGTTTTAACTTATTTTTGAGCTTGTTCAACAAATTTAACAAAATTATTAAATGCTAAATCAATAGCATGAATAGTCTCTTGGTCTAATAAGTCTCCGGTATTTTTATCGAACTTATCTGCAGCATGACCAATTAAAACTTCATTTCCTGGCAAAACATTTGCACTTTGATCAGGAGAAAGCAAAATTTCACGCATTTCTTCTTGTGCTCTTGAAGCACCTTGAATTCCGTAAGATGTACCTAATACCATTGCTGGTTTCATCTTCATTACATCTGCATTTCCTTGAGCATGGCTTCCAGTCCATTCCATTGCACTCTTCAATGCAGAAGGAATACCATGGTCATATTCTGGAGTAGCAAAAATCACACCATCTGCTTCACGGATCTTATTTTTGAATTCTTCAACCTTACTATCTGGTTGTGCTTCTTTTTTAAAACGGGGTAAATCAGCAATTTCATATACTTCAATTTCAGCTTGGTCTTTATACCGCTTAGCCATAAATTGATCTAAAAAACGATTATATGAAAAATCTGCATTCGTACCAACAATTGCCAGTAATTTCATGTGTCGTTCCTCCTACTTACTTCAGCATAAAAACTATCAAATTCATCAAAGAAATGATCTAAAAACTTAACAGTTCCTGCTGGTAAGTTTCCATTTTCGTCAAATTGCTCTGGGGCTGTTCCCATCATAAACTCATCCCCATTAAATACTTTAGCTCCAAAACCAGGAGAAGAAAGCACCAGCTTTAAATGACTTTGTCCACGAGCAGATCCTTGAGGTAAAACTGAAGTACCCACAATAACTACAGGCTTGTCTTTAAAAGGGTGTTCAGCTGATGAAAGCCATTCTAATGCACTCTTTAAGGATGAAGGCACTGAGTGTTGTTGTTCTGGCGTAGAGATTAACACTGCATCTGCATCAGCTACCTTTTTAGCAAATCTAGCTACTGAATCAGGTTCTTCAACACCTTCTTTAAACATTGGAAGATCTCTGACCTCTCCCAATTCAATATCATATCTATCAATAAAATGCTTTTTAATAAAATTTAGTAGATCGCGATTATAAGAATGATCGGCGTTGCTACCTACAATGGCAAAGAGTTTCATTTCTACGTTACCTTTCTTTATAATTATCTTTCTATTAAATTATACTTTTTAATCTTACTATTTTAAAAGTCATAATTTAATTTTAACAAAAAAGCACCACTTTCAGTTGAACGTGGTGCTTAATTAACCTGTGAAACTAGCCTAGACGCTCTTCAAGAGAAGCGTCACCATCAGCAGCAAATAGTGGATTTTCTTCAACATTAGTGAGACGGTCATTTAACATTGCTTCATGAATTTGTGCCTTTAAAACACTAATCATTTGAGCTTGTGAAAAGTTTGCCATCTTGTTAATGAGAAGAGTTGCTAAACCTGTAGCAGCAATCCAGTTAGAAATCACAATATGATTGAGTCTTTCTTCAGAGAATTGTTCTGCGTCAAATTGTTGCTTGAATTTTTCAACTCCAAGTCCCATTAGAGTATCAACAATCATTTGATTACCAAATTTACCATCTACAAACATTGCCCTAAACAAATCAATGTGTTCTTTAGCAAAGTACAAGTATGAAAGATCTAAATCAATCAATGGTTCACCTGTAAAATTCTGTTGAAGAGTATTAGATTTCAATTCATCAGAAATTTTTGCTAAAACTTGATTACGTAAATCTTGCATGTTTTCAAATTCAAGATAAATTGGTTGAGTTGAGCACTTAACTGCTTTTGCAATATTTCTTGCAGTTAGACTTTCAATTCCACCACGAACTGCCAATTTATAAGCAGCGTCAAGAATCCTTTGTTTATCTATTTCTTTTTTTCTAGCCACTTTTATTACCTCACTTAATTCATATTCATATCAACATCAACACATTATGATCATCTAAAAAATAACATAAATGCCTAACGTCTGTTATTTCCTTCGTCATTATATTATAACAAAAATATGAAAAATTGGAGAATTTTGTGTAAATTTCTATAATCTTTTAAATAAACTTGAATCATCATCACCAGTAAATTGGTCATAATGTGAATTAATCATTTCCATAACTTGTTGTTTATCTAGGCCTTCATTTGCAGCAAATGCTAAAAATGCAGCTGAAAGAATGTATCCTTTTTCACGATTATCAACTAAATTATCAGAAAATTCCATATTAATGGTATTATCTTTGTAATCAGTTGTAAGAATAATTTTTTTATCTTCTGGTAATTCTGCCATTTTAATGCCCTCACTTATTTTTAAGTTTTATACGTTACAATATAGATTATATTATATCAATAGAAAGTGTGAAACCTATGACTTCTCCTGTTGGACGTTCATCCTGTACATCTATTTTAATCGGTAAGAAAGCTACTGTAGATGGTAGTGTTATTATTGGCCGAAATGAAGATGCTAAGACTGCTTGGCCAAAGCATCTTGCTTTTAATTCACATCAAATAATTAAAAATAATATCTTTAAATCAAAAGATAACGAGTTTCAGATGGAATTACCTAACGAACGTTTTTCTTACTCTTCTACTCCTGAATGGACAGACAAATATGGAGTATTCGAAGAAGACGGAATTAATGAGTACCACGTTGCAATGAGCGCTACTGAAAGTGCCTATGCTAATGATCGTGTAATGGCTATGGATCCTTTTGATGAAGAAAAAGGTATTTTAGAAGAAGCCATGGTAACTGTTGTTTTGCCATATATTAAATCTGCTCGAGAAGGTGTAGAACGTTTAGGCAAGATTGTTCAAGAACACGGTGCAGCAGAAGCGGATGGGATTCTATTCGCAGATAGAGATGAAGCTTGGTATATGGAAATTGGTTCCGGTCACCATTATGTTGCTCAACGCATCCCTGCCGATTCATACGCCGTAGTTGCTAATCAACTAGCAATTCAAATCATTGATTTCAACGATAAGGACAATTTTATAACTTCTCCTGGAATTCAAGAATTTGTTTATCAAAATAATCTTTGGCCAAAAAATAAGCCATTTAATTTCAGATTGATTTTTGGTACACATGATGATTCGGATTTAACTTATAATACTCCACGTGTTTGGAGTGGCCAAAAGCTTCTAACGCCTTCCATAAATCAAGATCCAGAAAGTTTTGATTTACCATTTATTAGAAAACCTGATCATCCTGTATCTATTCAAGACGCTCAACGCGTTTTAAGCGATCACTTTAATGGGACCCAGTATGACCTAACTAATTCTAAAAACGAAGGTCAACCTGCCTATCGTCCAATTGCTGTAGCTACTACTCAAGAATCTCACCTCCTGCAACTTAGAGAAGAAGATATGACTCATTGGCTAGCAATGGGAATTGCCGCACAAAGTGTTTACATTCCTTTTTACCCACAAGGAACTAAAGTACCAACTATGTTCAAGTATGGTAAGGAAGAATTTTCAACTAATTCTGCTTACTGGGTATTTAAAATGGCTAGCGTTTTAGTAGATCGAAATTGGAATAAATATGCAACTAATTTAGTTAATACACAAAAAGCAACGAATCTATCTTTAAATAAGCTACGAGCTGAATATGACAAGAAATTGACTCAAGAAAAAGATGAGGTTAAAAAAGTAGAGTTAGTAAACGAAGCTAATAAAAAATTAGCTGATGTTGCTATTAAGAACTATCAAAAATTAAATGCTAAATTAATTACTGCTCAAACTGCCGATTCACCACTTCGGTTTAAGATTGATCCTAATTTGTAGAATTGAAATAAAACACGTAGGTACGAAATTTTATACCTACGTGTTTTTGTTTATTCTGTTTTCAAGCTCAAGCGTCCATCTAACATTTTGTAAATCTTATCCGAATACTTATTAAGTCTTAAATCATGAGTAACTAAAATAATAGCCTTTTCTTTTTGCTTAGCTAAAGTCTTAAATAGTTTTCCCACTTCTTCAACTTTTTCACTATCTAATGAAGCAGTAGGTTCATCAGCTAAAATAATGGCTGGATCTGCATATAGTGCTCTTGCAATTGCCACTCTTTGCTGCTGACCACCTGATAATTCCTTAGGATATTTATTTACTAGTTGAGAAATTCCTAATTCATCTAACAATCCATCAAGAGCTTCTTTACTTAAATTACCGGTCTTTTTAACCTTATCTACTAAAATAAACTGTTCCCTAACAGTTAAATAAGGCACTAAATTATAAGCCTGTAAGACAAAGCCAATTTTATCTAGACGTAGTGCATCAGCTTGTTTAGGAGAATAGTTAGTTACGTTATCTCCTCCAATAAATACCTCACCCGAAGTAGGCTTCTGTAGTGCTCCTGCAATTGTTAAGAAAGTACTCTTGCCGGCGCCAGAAGGTCCTTCAATTAAGACAACCTCACCTTTTTGAGCTTCAAAATTTATATTTTTTAGAGCATTAACCTTGGCCTCTCCTTGACCATAGGATTTACTTACATCTTTTAATTCAATTACTGACATATAAATTTCCTCCCTTACACAGCTTTTGAAGGGTCAACCTTAAGAATTGATCGAATTGGAATTAATCCACCTATTACTCCCATTACAATCATCCCGGCAAATGTTGAAATCATGATCCATGGGGCAAAATCGATTGGTACAGTAGCTGGCATTACGCTAACAGTAAGCAGCATTAAAAGATATGCTAAGACCGTACCTATAATTACTAAAATTAATGATTGACTAAGAGTAGCGCCAATTAATGTCTTGCTTGGGATACCTTGTGCTCTTAAAACAGCATAATTTGGCATTTTTTGAATAGTTAAAATGTATAAAAATACTGCAATCACAATTAACGAAATTACGAATAGAAAACCAATCATTAATTCAAAAGTTGAGTTTTGGGCTGTATAACCAGGTAATTTATTAACAAAAGTCTGCTTATCATAAGATCTAACATTCTTAGCTTTAAAATCTAAGTTTTTCTTAGAAATAATTCCGGAAGCTTCAACATTCGGAGCCATTGGTCTTAATTTTTTCCACGCTGTCATCGTACCATAAGCAATTGGCGCAATATTAATCTTGGCATTTTTTAAGAAACCAACAATTTTGTACTTTTGATCGCTACCATTTAGAGTTACTCTGTCGCCCAAGCGATAACCACGATTCCAGAGAATTTGATCAACAGCTATTTCGTCATCATGCTTTGCTTTACGACCAGAAACTACTTCCAGATCTTTATAAATGTATTCATCTTTATTTAATCCAATAAATTGAGCTGAAACTGTTTGATGTTTCTTTTCTTTCATTACAATCGGAACTATTCCGATATAGCTATCATTTTTTGTCTTTTTAAAATCTTTTAGATTTTCTTTAGTTAGTAAAGACTGGTTTAAACTTACATTCGAATTGTCATTCAAAACAACTGATTGAGTTTGCCAGCTATTAACTGCTTGTGTATTTTCTGAAGCTAGACCTACTGACAATGATGACAGCATAAAAATTAAATATGCAATTAAAAATATCATCAATGTAATTAAGCCGTACCGTAGCTTCTCATATTTTATTTCTTTTAGAGCTAAAAACATTTTTGCCTACTTCCTTTGTAATAAACATAAACTTTCATGGTATCTGTTTAGAATTTTTTCTTTCTTCTCTTTATTAAATAAAGCTAAATGTATTGCTTCATGAGTTAAAACCATGGCAGCCCAGACTTGAGAGTCGAGATTAAGAAAAGCATCCTTCTGCTTTTTATCATCTCCAAGAAAAGCTTGATTCTGGCTAAGATGTAATTTGATGAGATCAAAGTACATACTATTTTCAGTCTGATTAATAAAATCAACTGTCATCTTATAAAAAGATTCGGGATCAAACTCTCTTAACCTTGTTGGAAGTCCCATATGAACTTCTTTCATCGCAAGACGATAAAGATAAGTATATGCACCTTTTAAATCGCCAAAATACTTATAAAATGCTCCTCTAGCAATTCCAGCATCCTTCACAATTCGTGCTACTTGTCCCTTAGCTAAGGGATAAGTACTAAATTCTTTTAATAGCGCGCCTTCAATCTTTCGTTTCTTTTCATCCGAAAGATTTATAAAAGTTTCACTAACCATGCCTTCCCTCCTTGTGACACCGTGTCACTTTCGATGTGTCTTAAGTCTATTCCTAAAGTGACACTGTGTCAACATATAGATATAAAAAATGCTTAATTTCGATAAGATATCAAAATCAAGCCTTAAATTTATTATGCTAAAACGCGATTGTAGTAAACCAAAGTTCCATATTCTTGATTAATGTGTAATTCTGCTAGACCACAATTTTGCATTTGGTCAAAATACTTAATATCGCCATTAGTTAAAAAATGAGCACAAATCATTCGACTTACTACACCATGACAAACTACTAAAACTGTATCATTAGCATGTTCTTTATATAAATCATCAAAAAATGTAGCAATTCTTTTTCTAAAATCTTCACGCTTCTCTACATCTGAAGCATATTTATAGATATTATCGTTAATTAGTCCTTTACTATTAAATGCATCTGGATACTTTTTACGATATTCCGAAGAAGATTTTCCATCCCAAGAACCATAGTTTAGTTCTTCAATCCGCTTATCGGTTTTTATTGGAGTTTTATCTCCCACAAAAATTCTTGCAGTTTGTTGGGCTCTCTTTAAGGGACTTGCATATACTGCATCAAATTGACTAGGATCAAAATTCTTAGCAGCTTTTTCTGCGTAAGCACGTCCTTCTTTACTTAAATCCGGGTCAACACTTGATCCTTGAATCATTCCTTGTTTATTTAATTCAGTAGTTCCATGACGTAAAATTACTACTCGCATAACATAATCTACCTCTTAATTCCGTAATACAAGGGTTCCGTCCGATTAAAAGTCATTAATCTTGGTCGCTCAATATCATTTTTTTCAAAATGAAGTTCAGTAAAACTAACATTTCTTACTGTCATTACATCTTCAATTTTTAGTTTAAACCATCGAGCTATTAAACTCCTAATCACAAATCCGTGACAAACAATCATAATTGTTTTGTCATTAGCATCGAGTTGAATTTCAGATAAAAATTCTTCAACTCGATCTGCTACTTGACTAAAAGTTTCACCGTTTTTAGCGTATTCTGCATATTTACTGTTAATAGTTCCTAAATCATCGAAAGCATCAGGATATTTTATCTTAAGCTCTTCGGCATGTTGGCCGTCCCAAGAGCCAAAATTCATTTCTCTAAGTCGATCATCAGTAATAATCTCTTTCTGAAAATCAGTTAAAATTTGTGCTGTTCTTTTAGCTCTAATTAATGGACTTGCATATACTCGATCAAGCTTACTATTATCAATTAATTTACTTACTTCTTCTACTTGTTTAACACCTGCTTGGCTTAAGTTAGGGTTACTAGTACCGCCGGAGATCACATCTGAAGTATTATGTTCACTAACCCCATGTCTTACTAATAACAGATCCATTTCATCACAATCCTTTATATTTTATACAAGAAAACATTATACTAAAAATTTATTAAGCTACTAAATTATCTCATATGTCAGACTATAATACAGTTAGACAAAAAGAAAGTAGGCATTAATATGGCAACAATTACACTTGAGCGGGATGGATTACAATTAGTTGGAACTCGGGAAGACCCTTTCGGAGAAATATATGATATGGCAATTATTTTTCATGGTTTTACCGCTAACCGTAATACTTCTTTGCTAAAAGAAATTACTAACAGTCTTCGGGATGAAAATATTGCTAGTGTTCGCTTTGACTTTAATGGCCATGGTGATTCAGATGGTAAATTTGAAAATATGACTGTTTTAAATGAAATTGAAGACGCAAATGCCATTTTAAATTACGTTAAAACAGATCCACACGTACGTAATATTTATCTAGTCGGTCATTCTCAAGGCGGTGTCGTTGCTTCAATGTTAGCTGGGCTTTATCCTGATATTATAAAAAAGGTGGTACTACTAGCACCAGCTGCTACTTTAAAAAGTGATGCTCTTGAAGGTAATACACAAGGAGTTACTTATAATCCAGACCATATCCCAGACCGTCTGCCTTTTAAAGATTTAACCCTAGGTGGATTTTACTTACGCATTGCTCAACAATTGCCTATCTATGAAGTATCTGCTCAATTTACTAAACCTGTCTGCTTAATCCACGGTACAGATGATACTGTTGTTTCCCCGAATGCCTCAAAGAAATACGATCAAATTTATCAAAACAGCACTTTACACTTAATCAAAGGTGCAGACCATTGTTTTAGTGATAACTATCAAAAATCTGCTGTTAAATTAACAGCAGATTTTTTATAGAATAATAATGCGTTTTAATTTATATAGAAAAAGAGAAATCGTCTGATCTCTCTTTTTCTACAATTTCTTAAATATATAATTTTCATTTGAGGAATCTGCTGCTGAAAAAACATAACCAAAATCAGAAAATTCTTTTAAATCTTCTGGTCTATTAATTCCCTCTTTAGCCGCAAAGCGAACCATTTCTCCTCGCGCCATCTTAGCATGTGTAGCACTTTGTCTCCACTTTCCGTTTTTATTTTCTAAAAACTTAATTGTAATCATTTTTTGATTATTCTTTAAATATGGAGAAATCAAACGAGAATATTCTAAAGACGCTAAGTTAATAACTGTATCTGTATCGGCAAAAAGCTCTTGATACGGAAGATCTTTCCAAAAGTTATAGAGACTGTAGTATTTAAAGCCAGTCATTTGAGTCTTCAATTCCAAACGATAGGGAATTATACCATCAAAAGGTCTCAAAATACCATAAAAGCCTGACAAAATACGCAAATGATCTTGAAGATAGTCTAGTCCTTCTTCGGGTAAAATATCCCCAGCCAAATACTGATACTGAATTCCTGAAAAGGCTAAAAGTGCTGGCGTTAATTTAGAATCGAGTTCACTTGTTAAAAGGTTATTTTGGTTTGTACGAACAATATTATCATTCGCTTTCCATAGGTCTTGTAACTGATTAAAATTTCTTGTTTTTAAAAAGTCTAATAGCTCCTGAGTCTTATCTAAAAAAGCGGGCTCTGATCTAACCAAAAAAGTATCTTGATCAACCCGCATCTTTTTAGCGGGAGCAATAATTATTTTCATATTATTATCTGACATTGGCAACCACAATAAATAAAGCAATCAAGCTAATAACTGCCAGAGTAGCAGAAGCAATTAGCTCTATCTTTCGTTTTTTCTTATCTTGCAAGCTAGCGGTAATATATCTAGCACTAGCAGCTACACTAATAAACAAGAACATAATAAATAGCCATAAAAATAGGCCAATAATATTAGGGAGTGCCCAGTAAATTTGTAAAGAAACTAGCACTGCTAAGACAAGTGTACTGACAATTAAGCCACGGAGAAAATTAATATTTTCATGTTTATGATAATGAAGCACAGTTTGGTAACCAAAATAAACAATGAAACCAATGGTAATATATAAAACAATATTAAAAATAATCATTTTTTGTCCCTTCTATAGTCCTCCCTAATTATACGTGAAACTATTTTGCTTTGCTTAAAATTTCTTTTCCACTTATAATCAATCTTGAATATGACATAGAAAGCGAATAGTAAAATGAGTGAAAAAGAAGATTTAAATATTGGACTTGTATTGCAGTATCAAGTTGCTCCAAAAGGTGTAATTGATGCCGATGCTCTTGTACGATATGCAAGAGACTGTGGCTTTAGAGGCGTAAGTATCAAAGACGCTAATGATGCACAAATGACAGAGATGAAAGCGGCTTGTCAAAAATATACAATTAAATTTTGTCAAAAAAGACCAGCGGAAAAATTAATTTCTCCTGATGTTCTAGCAAAATTAATTGCTGCTAGATTAGATAATATGAACATCTATTTTGAAGTCGAATTAAACGCAGATGGATCTATTAAGTCTGAATCAGATCCTGCAATGGAAACTTTACGTAAGTGGATTAGTCGCTTTGGACATGCATATTATGAAAGTCGGGCTGACCATGAAATAAAGCCAGATGAAGACAATGTTCATGTCTTTTATAATGCCATTGCTAAATATCAACGCTACGTTTTCATCCATATTCCACTTGAAGAAAGTATCGAACTAAAGCATGTTCCGCACGTTGAAGAGGCAGCTTGGATTGATACTAGAAATGAAGTGGAGTTTGAACAAGATGGCGATCATGTACGTATTAAGCTTGACCGCCAAGAAAATAGTGAGGAATTTTCTGTCTATGGCTTACGTCTGCAGCTTCACCGGCCAGAAGATGATTTAGGTAAAACTGAATATTAAAAACAAAGAAGATATCAAAGTAACCTTTACTAAGATATCTTCTTTTTATCTATTATTTATTATCTTTTTTAACGATTAATTGAACGTGCCATCCGGGAAATTGTATGATTCATTCCGCGAATTGTCTTACTTAATTCAAAAATAGTATCTGTTGGCGGCACTACTCCCCAACCAGCATCTCCAATATGTTGGATATCAACACCACAAATTTTATTTTGAAGAGCAATATCATGAACAGTTTGAGCTCCAGAGCTTTCTTGACTAGTTCCAATTGTGCTCATTACTAGTCCACCATCTCTATGAACAATTTTTACTATCTTAATTAATTCCTCGCTAGTAAAACCAGGAACTGTTCCAACAGCAGGCACTAAAATGACGTCTGCACCAGCATCTAGAAAAGATTTAACTGATTCTTCACTAGCTACCGGTTCGTCCACCCCAGCTCCATGCATTTTTCCCGCAATAATTAAACCTGAGAAATTTTCTTTAGCTGTTTTTACAGCTTTAGCAATCATTCTGTTAGTTACACCAGTACCAGGATTTCCAGTAAAACAAACGAAGTTAAAACCTAATTTTTCAGCAGCTTTCATCGATTCAACTGTTGCAGTTCTTCCTGAAGAAATCTGCAACTTCGTTGATTCCATCTCTGCTTTCTCATCAACTGGCTCCAAGTTTACTCCAATTGGGCGTCCAGTTAATTTTTGAAGTTTTTTAACTGTATTTTCTGGCTTATCTATCTTTAAGCCACTTACCTTAGGCTTTAAAGTATCAAATAAATTCAATAAAATTAAATCTGCTCCAAAAGCAGCAGCAATTTCTGAAGTAGTTAGATTATCAATTGCTGGCTCAGTAACCACATTCTCACTTAAAACAGTTCTACCTTCACTAGCCTTGATACTTTGTTTTAATTGAGTACCATTCATTTTTAAAATTTCACTAGCATTTGCACTAATTATTCTAGTAACCATATGTTATCCTTTCTTACTTTCTTCAATAATTTGTCGTTTATTTAAAGCGCTCATAAATGGTAAATAAATCAAAATATCAACAATGATATTAAATAATTGCAAGATTGATCCTGCAATACTATTAGTTGCTAAGAAACCTGAAATAAGTGGCGGCATTGTCCATGGAATAACTGTTCCGTTACATAGTGGCACCCATCCCAGTTTCATTGCTATATAAGTAGTAATAGCATTAAACATAGGTGCAATAATGAACGGAATAATTAAACTCAGGTTCAAAACTACTGGCAAACCAAACATAGTAGGCTCATTAATATTAAAAATTCCGGGAACAATAGTTAATGGAGCTAAAATTTCATTCTGTTTACTTGCACGTTTTCTCCAAACTAAATAACCTACACATAAAACTAAGCCTAAAGTAGCACCTGCTCCACCCATATATACGAAATTATCAATAAATGGCTGAGTAATAATATTACCACCATGGGCTAAATCTAATTTTCCTGATTGATTCAGCACTCTATTAGCATCCGTTTGCATTAACCAGATTGGGGACATAGCCGTATTGACTACGTTTCCTCCATGAATACCGACAAACCAGAATAAACTTACCAAAATAATTGATACTAAAGTCCCCAGTAAGGTATTACCTAATAATCCTAATGGCTTAGCTAGAATATTCATGATTACATCATGTAAGTTACCCCAGTGGGCCCATGAAAATAGCCAGTAGATACATCCTGCTAAAAAGATACAAACTGTACCTGGAATTAAAGCGGAGAAGCTTTTTGCGACTGCAGGTGGAACTGTATCAGGCATTTTAATTTGAATATTATGATTAATAAACCATTGAAAAATCCAAGCGCTGAGCAAGCCTAAAAAGATTGCCACAAATAATCCACGACTTCCAAGATAAACATATGGGAAGCCTTCAGCAGGAGTCTTTCCTCCACTCATGATACTTGGTGTCACAATAAAGAAAACTGACGCTGAGATAATCCCAGCAGAAACGCCATCCGTTTTATATTGATTGGCATAGCTCCATGCAATTCCAAAAGCTGCAATCAATCCCATAATTCCGAAAGATCCATTGCTTACTTTAACCAGAATCTGTGACAAACTCACTCCATGAACAGCAGTTTTAGTTAAAAAGTTGGTCCAAGCATTGATTGGAAAACCATTAATAACCATAAATAGTGATCCAACAATGATTAATGGCATTGCCATTGCAATTCCGTCACGAATTGCAATTAACGGCTTAAAGGCACCAATTTTTGCTGCAACGGGCATTATATTCTTGTTTACCCAGGCATTGACTGCATTTGACCTATTACTCATTTTTTCTAATCCCCCTTTTATTAATATTTTTGAGCTATTCTTTAATTATTGGTATATACCCATTTTAACATGAAGCGCTTTCTTTTATCAAAACATAAGCATTTTCTTCTATACAAAAAGCATCCCTTTCAGGGATGCTTTCTTACTAATTATTTATTATCATCAGGCAATATTAAAATGAAGTTTAACAGTTTATTAGCGTAACTACGATTATCTTCAAAATCTTTAACTGTCTCATTTAATTCAGCTAGTTGATCAGTAATAATTCCATTGACATTGTCATACATCATCTTCATCATCATTTGTGGACTATTAACTGTCCAAGCATATACTGGCTTATTTTGAAGTTGAGCCTGCCATATAAAATCATTATTTAGGGTAGAATATTCCATTGAATACCCATCTGCAACACTTTGGGGATAAGTGAAATTATAAGGCTCAATATACAAGACAAATAACTTAGGATTAATCTGGTGTAAGCCCTCAATAACACGATAATCTAATGATTGAACTTGATATTTACGCTTAACAATTAGCTTGCCATATTTTTTATTAAAATTTTGAAGCATTTTTGGAGAATCATTAGGTGTTGTTTTAACTTCGATTAATAATTTTTGCTTTAGTTCCTTAGCAGCTTTTAGGTATTGATCAAAACTGGCGATTTTAGCTTGGTGACCATCTTCATGAAGCGTAATTCTGGTCAACTGCTTTAAAGTTAAATCCTTTGGAGTTTTATTAATACCAGCTAACTCTTTCAAATTTTCGTCATGCATAACTACAAACTGATTATCTTTTGTCTCATGCAAATCTATTTCCACATAATCTGGATGAAGTTTTGCTGTCTTTTTTAGAGCCGGAATAGTATTCTGCACCCCATTCTTATCACTTACTCCCCTGTGTGAAATAGTGACTGGACGCTGCATATAGGCTCCCTTTAAATACAAGGCACTATTGATTCCTGCAGCTAATACAAAAATGATTATTAAGCAGGAATCTACTATTTTAACTGTCTTTTTACTTTTTACTTTTTTCTGATCTTCCCACTTAAAACCATTTAACGGTGTGACGACAATTAAGATAGAAATAACACTAATCCAAATTGCAATTAACTCACTGAGGATCTGAACCAGCAACAGATTAAAAATCGCAAAACTAAAGCTAAGCTTTTCTGGCAAATGATCTAATCCCAATTGACAGAAATAAATTATTAAATTGCAGCTAACTAAAATTACGCTAACACAGATTCCTGCAACCAATAAGCTACTTAAGAGGGCCCACCAATTTTTGTGGCTGGTTAACTCCCAGCTTTTTTTCATCGCAGGCCATGTCTTTTTTTCTTGATAAATCATCAAGGGAAGCGTCAGAATCAATCTGATACCAAAAATAAAAGCTAGCAAATAAAAAATTATCAATCCACTAATCAGCCAAATGTTTCTAGTCATAAAATCCAAAATAAATTCTGGAATTTGAACTTTGGCTAATAACGGTGTTCGATAAACCATATCTGCAAAAGGTACAATTAATAAAAAATACAGGCCTAGTAATAAGATAGACCCTACTCGAACAGAACGATATGTCTGACATAATTCTTGAAATAGTAATTTAAGAGAAAATCGATTCTGAGAAATTTCTCTAATTCCCAATAATATTAAGGCAAATACACCATAAATTACTAAAAGCAGGATAACCAATTCAAAGATTAAAAGTAGAGCAACTCCACTATGAGTGGTAATAATGGTAACAATGTTTTGATATGAAACGAATGGAATTGCGCTAGCTTTTAAAATTCCAGTTGTTACATATCTGAATAACGGAATTATTAGCATCTGCGTAAAAATATCTATTCCGATAAACAAAGCTACATACTCTAGCCAATGCATTCTAAAATTTTTAGAATACATATCTATTTTTCGAAAAATATTTTTCAAAAATTATTCCTCCACTCCCTATTTTCTACCCTTGCAATTTAGTTTATTAAAAATAGGAATCCTTATCTATTCTCAGGATTCCTATTTTGCCAAGTCAGCACTTTTTACATGCAAAAAAATCAATTTACTTAATTCTTGAAAGAATAAGCGATCTTCTATATTTCTTCCTTCATAACTACTCAAAACGGTACAAAATACTGTTACTTTTTTCGTCATAAAAGCACAAACCTCATGGCATGCCTGACGATCCCGTCCCAATTTATTGTAGGTAAGAAGATTCTCCCCATAAAAAGTTAAATCTGTTGAAATAGTATGATTACTCAATCCTTTACGCACTAAAGCACAGAAGAGATTCTGAGTAGTCATTAAATGTGTAATCAACTTATCAACACTAGCAGCTGTACATTCATTATCTTGACCGTTAGCTGAATAGCGCATTAACTCTCGCCCCAATCGGATGCCGGAATAATTCTTTTTTAACCACTCATCAATTTCATAAATATCAAATTTTTCAATTAATAGATTAGTAGCTACATTATCCGATAGTGCACTAGTTAAATAAACTAGGTCTCGAACGCTCCAATTAGTACGACGTAAATCACCAATAATACCGGCGCCACGCACACGAGAAAGATCAGTAACTTCCATTTTTTCATCCACGACTTCAGGGGTCTTTTTCCACTGATCTTCAATATATGCAGCAATAGCTAAGTCAATCAAGCTTCCTGCTGGAAAAATTTTCTCAGCTTGATATTGATACATAATTTGATCGCTACACCTAACAATTACACCTGCATCAATATCATACTTTTGGATAATGTCAGTAATTCCATCCTTTAACATAAAGCAATCGCCTTTCTTATTAGAATTAGACAAAACTTAACTTACGTTATCTTATATATTATATCAGTATCTTTTATTATAAAGTTATTTTAAAACTTTTTATTATCTTATATCAAGATAGCTTTTAATTTCAAAAGAAAAAGATGCTTAAGTGCATCTTTTCTAGTAGGTTACAGTCTTTATTTAATTTGTTATTAGAATACTACTCATCTAATTGCTTTAATTGATTAGTTACTAGTTCTGTTTCTTTAAACTTTTCTTCTAATCTAGGTAAATCTTGATTAATCGTTGCTAAAAATAAGACACTTGAAACAAACACTTCAGAAAAAAGTGAGTTTATCGCACCTACTCTAAGTAGTTTTTCATCTGTTGATATACCTAAAACTACATCACTGACTTCAACCAAGGGAGACTGATGAGAACGAGTGATAGCAATAATCGGAGTATGATTCTTACGTGCTTGTTCAGCAAGTAATAATATTTCTTGAGTCAGGCCACTATAAGAGAAAATAACCAAAACATCTGTCGAATGGGAATAACAGATTCTCTCTAAGGCAATATGAACGTCTTGATTAAAAATGACATTTTTATCACTACGAATAAATTTATAGTAAAGATCTTGAGCTGGTAAACTGGATGCACCAACACCAGCTAAATAGATTCGATCAGCATTTTTCAAAAAATTGATAGCTTGATTTAAGGCCATTCCATCAATCAAATGAGCTGTTTTTTCAGTATTATGTTCAATACTTGATAGAAGTTTTTGTAAAACAATATGTGGATTATCATGATTATCCACAATCGGTTCAATTGTATTTTCATTTTCTTGTGGTGTATCTTGAGCAAGTTGAATTTGAAAATCTTTTAGTCCCTTAAAACCCAATTGTTGACAAAAACGAATCATCGAAGCCGCACTAGTTTTAGTGATTTTTCCTAAGCCTTGTGCATCTTCTTGTAAAAAAGTCTTTGGATGAGCCAATAAATAATCGGCAATCTTTTTAGATGCTCCCTTAAAATTAGGATAATTGTTTAAAACTTTAGTAGATAAATCCATAACGTACCTCTATTTCTATTCAACATTCTAAGGTACTGAAATATTATTTCAAGATTTTCGTGCAAAATTTAATAATCTCTTTGCTTCTTTCATCAAGGTATCATTATCATTACACTCAGATAATTTATAGCCTACAAAATAAGGCGGTGCATAAAAACGTGGGATAATTTTACAACAGATTCCGTCTTTATTGGGATAGAAAAACAGGTTATATGAATCACATTTTCCTCCATACATCTTTTCTAAGGTATAACGGATAGCGTATTGAATCCAATCTGCCCAAAGATCTAAGCCGTTTTTATCTATTAAATTAACATTTAATTCCTGAAAGCCTTGAACTGGATGTGTCGCAAAATTAACTTCCATATTATTTGTCTTAAAAACAGTAATTCCAGTAAAATTATTTTCGTGAATATATTTATAGCCATCTTCTTTATACAAACCGACAATTTGCATATGTGGATGAGATAGTGATCCATTAGACTTAGGTCCAAAATTTTTATACCAAAGGACTGATCTGAATTCTCTGTTTTGCCTCATCTTGTCGAAGCATTCGAGAGCAAACTTCATTAAGCGGCGATTATATTCTTGTGAATATGTAGCAACATCCCCACTATGTTTATCTGATTCAATCAGTACGGTTTGTTTTGTATCCCTTAAAGTTGGAAACTTATTCGCAAGCCAAATCATCGATCCATTTGTTTGATAAATGTTGGTCAAATTATCTACATCACAAAAAGGACATGCATTACTTTTATCTTTATTAAAACTCGATGGTTTATCTTTAGCTATCGCAAATTCAAATATAAGTGGATCGTTATTCAAATTTATTCTCCATCTCTGAAAAAAATATTTGCACTTCAGCTCACACTCTACTATAATAATCTATGAAGGCGATTGAAGCGCTTTCATATAACATTTTGTAGCTTTCCTTAACTTTACTCTTTCGGTCACTTTTCCGAAAGAGTTTTTTTATCTAGAAAAGTACAACTTGTATTTCCTTAGATTTCGCATCTTTAATTAACCCTTCTACTCTATCAGCCACATGCCCTTGCTCGATATCAACGGCATATCCCAATTTAAAATCAATTACAATTTTTACTAGGTTTAAATATGCATCTTCACTATCTAATTCAGTCTTACCACCGAATTTTTGACTACGAAATGTAATTAAAACAGGAATAGATCCCATCACATCTTTTACTTTTCCCGCAACTTCAAGTAACCTATTCATTAAAACTACGTCCTTAAAATAATCAATTCTCCACTCCATCATCTCAGGTTGGAGTTTTTTTATTTCCTCTGCTTGCTTTAAAATATCCTTTTCACTTACACCAGTATTAATAGATATTAAAATCATTTGCTTGTTAATTTCTACTTTTCTTTGATCAAAACTCATCTTTTTTCTCCAAATAAAAAATTGCTACCTAAATTATAGTAGCAATTTTATCTTCATTCATTAAAATTTATCACGTTTAATGCTCCGAATAATAGCAATTACAAATACTAGGATACTACATCCCATACCAAAGTAAGCCATATAGCCGACACTAAACATTTGACCAATCTGTGCTGGATTAATTTGATGGTTAATAGCAAATTGATATGCCCATTGATGAATTAAGGCTGGTGTTAGAACAAATAACACTGTTGAAATACCAGATCCTACTAACATAGCACGACGTGAATATGGTTCTCTAAAAAATTGTGCCAAAACACAAATAGCAGGAGCTACCATTAAAAGGAAAGTCCAAATCATAATCCATCTACCTGCAGGATCATTCATAAATTGCCCACTATTTGTCGCATAACGATATGTTCCCCATAAACTGCCGCCTAATAAGTTATCAAGTAAACCAACTACGTTTGCTCCTTGCGCTGCATAAATATTATTGGTACTAGCAGCCGCCCCTTGAAGCATTTTTAACATATCTTGTGAGCCAGTAGTCTGAAAATTAATAGTTACAACTTGTCGCATATAAGTGGATAAAAACATGATCATTGAAGCTCCTAGCTGCAATGCTTTAAGTAAATGAAGTGTTTTGTTTCCACCTAATTTAAATTCTAGACTAAGAGTTCGATCAGGATTTTTACTTTTTACAATGATAAATGCTCCAGCAATTGCAGCAATTATTAAAATTACTAGACCAAGCCACCACCTGGTCATAATAAATAGAATTGCTAGCACAATTAAAGCTACTGAAATGTATGGCCGGTTTAAGAATAAGTCCCAAATGTTTACTTTACCATGGCTTGCTAGTCGCTTTCGATACTCTTCTCTAGTTAAAACTTTTTTCTTATCTTTAGAATCTTCCATCTTATTCACTATTCTCTACCTTTACCTTATTGTGCTAATCAATATTAGCATGTTAGAAGACTATCCGCATTACTTTTTTAAGAAAATTATGTAACTTAAAAAGATCGTGATAATTGCTTTTAACACACTATGTTAAAATAATATTATTAAAAATTCAGACCTAGTTTTAAATTTTTATAAATATCCAATTTATTAGGGGAGTGTTTATTAATGAAAACTATCGGTATTACTGCAGGTATTAAAAATAGTGAGGTAATTGTTGATCGAAGTGTTGTTGATACGGTGGTAAAACTTGGATTTCTTCCTCTTGTCTTTGCTCCCGTAAGCTTAAAGACTATGCCAGTACCTAGCGTCAATTTCGATGCTTTGATTCTTAGCGATGGTCCTGATATTACGCCAATTTTTTATAATGAAGAGCCACTTCCTGAGCTTAGAGAAACTGATCCCCATCGAGATCAATTTGAGTTAAACTTGATCAAAAATACTCATGATTCCAACTTACCAATTTTAGGAATTGGCCGCGGAATGCAGATGTTAAATGTCGCTTTTAACGGTACACTTTTCCAAGATATTTATGCTCAAAATTCTGGTGCAGGTGTTCAACATATTCAGCCAAATGATCTCTCTTTAGAAAGTCACCATGTTAATGTAACTGATGAAAGTGAACTTGCTAAAGCTGTAGGGACTCATCCCTACGTTAATAGCCACCACCATCAAGCTATTAAGACTATTGCTAACAACTTTAACATTGTAGCAACTACCCCTGACGGTATTATTGAAGCTATTGAATCAACTGATCAAACAATGTTAGGTATTCAATGGCGACCAGATAAGCTATTGAACGATCCGAAGCAAGAAAAAATTTTTACTAACTTTTTTGCAAAATTAAACTAAAGAAATAAGCTTGAGAGGTATGAAACTTCTCAAGCTTATTTTTAATTATTTTTGTTTTTACTTCCTTCACTCATGTCTAAATGAACAATTTTATTAAACATCGCTTTTTCTTTTGGTGAAATTTTGTGAGCAACTTCAATTACTGCAACATCAGGATTTTTCAAAAGAGTTTCATGGATTGCTAGAGACAAGTTCGGATCTAGAGCACTCGTAGCTTCATCAGCTAACAAAATTGGTCGCCCTGACAATAAGGCACGAGCAATTTCAATTCGTTGGATTTGTCCACCTGATAAACCATTGCCAGCTTCGCCAACTTTATGGTCAAGCCCCTCTTTTTTAACTAATTCATCTAAACCAGCTAGATGAATAACTTCCTTTAATTTTTCGTCGCTAACCTTTCTACCTAAGGTAATATTGAACCGCAACGTATCATCGAACATAAAAGGTTTTTGATTAACATAAGAGAAATAATTATGAGCTTTTGCCCAGTCCCCAGTTACATTCTTTCCGTTAATCAAAATTTCACCCTTTACTGGTTTCTTTAAGCCAAGCATTAGGCGCAGCAAAGTGGTTTTGCCCCAACCACTGGGGGCCATAAGCAGAATCTTTTCTCCAGGTTTAACCTGTAAATTAACATCTGTAAAAATTGTATGCTTATCTGCCTTAGTTCGATACGAAAGATTTTTTACATCTAGTCCTTCAAACTTCTTGGCTTTTTCTGAATTTTCTTTTATTTCATAATCAAGAGCTTTTTGTGTTTTCTTCCACATTGGAACTGTTGATTTAACTTGATTAAATTCATTAAACAAAGTTACGACTGGCGTAATGAAGTTCATTGCTAAGTCTACCATCATAAATAAGGTACCAACACTTAAGCTTCCCTGCATCATCATTATCCCGCCAATAGTACATGGAATAATGAAACAAAATAATTCAGCAGCAGAATATATTAATTCCAAGGCCCAAGCTTGAGTTAAGTTCATATTTCGCAGAGCATTTTCCATATTTTGAGCTGATTTTGTTGCTCTTACAACAATATTATCTCTAACATTATAGAGTTTAGCTGATTGAGCACCATTTAATGAATCAGAAACATTCTGAGTATAATTAGCATTTGTTTTAGCCCAAATTTTAGACTTTTTAGTAATAATCTTACTAGTAAAAATTTGTACAATAGCTGGAGCAGCCATTGCAACTACGAAAATAATGGTCATTTGCCAGGAATTATATAAGGCAAACGCTAGTGACCCGACAAAAGTTAAGCCTTGATATATCATATCAAGTTGAGCCGTAATTCGATTTGTTTCGATTTGCTTTAAGTCATTCGTCATAAGTGACAAGCCATTTTTTATATCAGTTTCACCTTGATCAACCAAATATTGTAAATTAGCCCGCTTGAAAACCATATTAACATCACGAATGATTCCCATTTTTACACGCTCATAGATGAAATTACTCATCATAAAGCATAGCTGCCCTAAAGCTGTTAAAGCTGCTAAACGCACTAAATGCATTACATCCTTTGAATGCGATGATGCGACATTCAGCATAATTTTGATCATGTAAGCCACAAATAAGATATTACAAGCCTTTATTGCAGCCAAGATCGCAAACCAAATCACCTGACTTCGTTTTGCATATTTTAAACTCATCTAAAACTCCTCACTTTAGTTAAGACGTTAGTTTATTATATATGGCTTTATTTTCTGAATCAAATACACAAAAGTAGACCTTAATATTGAATTTTTGTTGTTTAAGCCAGCTTATTGTAGTTTCAACAGCTATTTTGGCAGCTTCTTCTTTTGGATAGCCGTATACACCAGTTGAAATGCAAGAAAAAGCAATTGAATGTAAATTATAATTTTTAGCTAAATTGAGACTGTTGCGGTAACAATTCGCTAAAAGTTCTGCATCTTTTTGAGCAAAATTCGGATTATAAACTGGTCCTACAGTGTGAATAACATATTTAGCTGGTAAATTGTAGCCTTTAGTTATCTTTGCTTCCCCAGTGTCGCATCCCTTAAGCGTTCGACACTTTGCTAGTAATTCTGGACCAGCAGCCCGGTGAATTGCGCCGTCTACCCCTCCGCCGCCTAAAAGAGTACGGTTGGCAGCGTTAACAATTGCGTCGACTTTTAATTTGGTGATATCTGCTTGAATTACGTGAAGATTAGTCATTGCTTCCTCCGATCATATTGTTGGACCCATCATTATTAGATAATATCTAAAACAGTATTAAAAATATATTGCAATTTAACTGAACAAGTATTAATATTTTTATTAATTTAAATCTAATTTTATAAAACACATTTATTTACTCCTATAGAAAAAGATGTAAAAAAATTCATAGAATCTAGATGATTAAAATGACCACAAAAAAATTAATTAGAATTGATTTAACTCTTTTTATTGTAATACTACTTTTAGAAATATTTTTTTCATTGGGAGCGTCAGCGAGCTCTTATATTATTCAATTTGCATATAATCAACTAGCTAAAAACATTTTGATTGGTTTCTTATTTTTCATAGTTAGTAGTATTTTTCTTTCATTTCTTGCAACTCTTCTTAGTTCATTGGCCACATATCTTTTCAGCAAACAAACTCAAAAATATATACATTATATTCGAGATAAGATAGTTAAACATTACTATTACAACAATAATTCGAAAGTAGCTGAAATGGAAAATGAACTAAATAGTAATTTGCAATTACTTAATAAGAATTATGCTAATCAGCTTTTAAATATTATTCAATCCATTTTTCTTTTAATTACTTCAATCAGCACGCTTTTTCTTATGAACTGGTCACTTACATTATTAGCTTGTATATTAGCAATTACTACACTTTACATACCATGTTTTACAAGAAAAAAGAGCTCACTGGCAACTAAACAAATTTCAAATAAAAACAGTAAGTACTTATTAGCAATTGAAGATTGATTTAATGGCCTAGAGGAATTAAGAAAATATGCAGCTTTTGATAAATTAAACTTAGTGATGCAAAAAACAAGTAGACAATTAGAAAATGCCTTTGTAAAAAAGCAAAAAATTATTTCTATTGCCGACTTTTTAAATGGTTGTACTAATTCTTTTTCTCAAATAGCAATTACTTTTTTAGCTGCAATTTTATTTTTTAATCATCAAGTAACTTTTGGAGTTGTAATCGCTGCCGGAAACTTTTCCACATCGATTTTAAGCTCTTTACTAACCATTACTACTGCCATGACTCGTATGCAGTCAGTTCAAGAAATAAATAAACAAATTATTGAATTACAACAATTTAATAGACCTTCAAAAAAACCTAATAATGAAATTTATTCAATTAGCACCCACAATCTTAGTATTTCATTTAAAAACGGAGAAACTTTATATTACCCGAATCTTGAAATAAAGAAAGGAGAAAAAATTCTTTTATGTGGTGATAGTGGAGTAGGAAAATCTACTTTATTTAAACTGATTTTACATCAAATAAAACCTACTTCAGGACAAGTAATTTTTAAAGATAAGTACAATCGTAAACTCGAGCCTAATTATGCTCAAATAGGCTATATTCCTCAAGATGGACATTTATTTCCAGTATCTATCTCTGATAACATTACGATGTTCAATGCTTCATTAAATTCTTTAGTTAAAAAATTTGTTGAACGCACTTGCCTAAAAAAAGATGTTTTAAATATGTCCAATGGAGTTGAAACTAAAGTTGATTTAGATAAAAGTAATTTTTCTGGTGGTCAAAAACAAAAAATTATTCTAGCGCGAAATGAAATACGGAATTTTCCTATTATGCTAGCCGATGAGGCAACAAGCGCAATTGATTCCACAAACACATACCATATTCTTAAAAACTTAGTTTCATCTAATCAAACAGTGATTGTAATAGCACATAATCTAGACCCCATCACAGAGAATTTATTCGATAGAAAGATTCATCTTAAATATGAGAGGTGATATTCTATGTCATTTAAAGGTTTATACAATGTAAATAAAACCAGAATGATTGCTTTACTTTGTCTAGAAGTACTAACTTCTGCTCTATCTATTGGAGTTAGTTATATCAATACTTACCAAATAACAGCTCTTAAAGAACGTAAATTACAACAATTTTTTATTTTAATTTCATTATCTTTAAGTTTGCTCGTTCTCAATTATATAGGTCTTAACATATGTCAGTACTGGATTGAAGCACAAATTCAACAATATAATCATCAAATTAGGATCAAATTGGTAAGTCATTATTTTAATGATGGTAAAAATCATAATTCTGCCAGTATTCAAAATAGATTAACTAATGATTTGAACCTAATAAATGAATCTAAACTTTTAGTATATACAGATATTCCTTATTATCTAACCCAAATTATCTTTGCATCAATCGGGTTACTATTTTTTAATTGGAGTCTACTAGTTATTGTTTTAACAGTTGGCATTTTAAATTTTTATTTACCTAAATTACTCCATTCTTCGCTACAAAAAGCTGCTTTAAAATTATCTCAAGCCAATAAGAATTACTTGAATACAGCTGAAAAGTGGTTAACTGGACTAAGTGAATTACAAAAATTTTCTGCTGGTTCACAGCTTTTTAAGGTTATGAATCACGCATCTAACAAATTAGAAGATGCTAATATCGCAAGGACTAAAACAATTCAGTCCTTAATCATTCTCAATAAAGGATTAGCTTCCTTATTACAGCTTTTTCTTTTAGGAGTTACAGCCTTTTTAGTTACCCAAAATATAGTTTTATTTGGTGTAATAGTTACTGTGGAAAGTTTTAGTTTGTATATTAATACAGCAATTAAAATGCTTACAACGGACATAGGTCAAATTCACTCTGTAGACAAACTTAATACCGAAATACAGAATGCAACTTCTAGTATTAATCAATTTATAAATTTAAAATCTCCCGTCAGCCTATCTACTAATAATCTTTCTATTAAGTTTTCTGGCGGTAAAATAATTAAATTCCCAGATTTAGATATTAAAGCAGGTGAAAAAATTCTTTTAACTGGAGACTCAGGATCCGGGAAAACAACTTTGTTTAAAATTATTCTAGGAAAAATAAAGCCAAACACAGGTACGATAAGCTTTAGAAATAAAAATGGACAAAAAATTGATCAAAATGAGGCTAAAATAGGCTATATTCCCCAAGACCCTATTCTTTTTCCAGATAGTATTAAGAATAATATCACAATGTTTGATGCTAGTCTTAATAACAAAGTGGCTACATATATTAATAAGTTTTCTTTTAAAAATGATATTCAGAAAATGCCTCTAAAAATAGAAACAAAATTAGATGTACAAAATTTGGTGGTCAAAGACAAAAGATAATTTTATCTCGTGCCTGTATACATAATGATACTTTTCTTTTGATTGATGAAGGCACAAGTGCCATTGATCAAAAGGCAACTTTTGAAATTTTACAGGAACTGCTTAGAACGCCTATTACTATTATTTTTATTGCCCATAACTTTAACCAAGATATGAATAAGTTATTTGATAGAGAGATTCATCTAAGTAGTGAACAATAAAAAAATTCATCACAAAAATAAGCTCATCCCCTAAAACGGAAATGAGCTTATTTTGATTTATGATCATGAGTATATATTATAGGCAAATATATGCAAGATTGATAAAAAAATAATTATTAGGAATTTGCTAATCAAAACTTATTCTTGTGAAATATAAAAATATACCAAAACATATATATAAGAAAAATAATTGATAATATTCCAAATGTTACAGTCATTAGATCATTTATATTTCTAATAATAAGTATAACGATCGGACCTATACAACAAAATAAATAGCTTATTTCTAATATAAGTTTATTAACATTCATTTTTTATTCGTTCCACTAATAGATAAAATATTATTAATTTCAAGGCTTTGAATATATAATACAAAACTGTTAAAAATCCATCAGCGAAGTGTCTATCATGACACAACTAAAATGCTATATAGGCTGTAATCGACTCCATCCCATGTCTTTCAAAAAAGTCTAAAATCTTTTTTGCTTCTAATTTTTCTTCATTAAAAAGATAACCATAATAATCTGCCATCACTTTAAAAAATATAGTTCTTGGCTCAACCGGTAACTTATACAAGAAATTCCTCAATTTGCTTATCATCTCAAAATTTCTATCATGTTTTAAGAACATTATGTTTAAATAATTAACCATTATTCCTCCAAGTATTTCTTGAATTTTCCTGCTGGCTTTATCTATTTCCTTATACTTTCTTAAAATCATATTTAGTTCATACTCAATCTCTGATTCATCAAACAGAGATATAGCCATAGCAAACAAGCGCAAGTTATCTTCTCCCCACTCATCTATATTAAGTATTAATTTCTTAATCATTGCTTCTTCTTTACATGATAGTTTATTCTTTTTAAAAAAGTTCTCTAAAAGAAGAGCATGAGCATAAACATTTCTGTATTGATAATCTGTAGCACAAATTTTTCTTATTTCTACAATTTTTGAAAGATTTTGTTCATAATATGCATTTCTTAACTGCTCTAAATATTTTTTACTTTTTCCCTTACTTTCTATACCCTGAAAGAAATCGGAAATATTAACTCTATTTCGTTCAAGTATTTCAATCAAATCTTTTGCGTTAATTTCATGTAATCCTCGTTCGATTTTTGAATAATAGGATTTTGTTAAAATATCTCCTACCATCTCTGTTTGACTTAGTCCTAGTTCTAACCGTAGTTTTTTCAGTTCTTTCCCAATTTGCATTATTTCATCTCTTTTCTAAGTTAATGATATGTAATTATATAATTCTAGTCCTAAACTTAGAACAAAAAATAAGCTCATCCCCAAAGTAGGAAATGAGCTTATTTTGATTTACTTATCAATAATTATCTCTTAGTAACTGCGATTAAGTCGTCACCATGCTTCTTTTCTACGCCATCAATACGTTGAACATTTGCATAACTAGTAGTGTTAGTAATTACAGTCATAACAGTTGTATCGTATCCTGCTTTCTTCACAGCATCTAAATCAACTGTTCCAAGCTTTTCACCTTTTTCAACATGTTGGCCTTGTTTTACATCAGTAGTAAATCCTTCACCCTTCATGTTTACAGTGTCAATACCAATATGAATTAAAACTTCTGCACCTTCGTCGGATTTAATTCCATAAGCATGCTTAGTTTCATAAGCAACTGTAATTTCACCAGTTACTGGGGAGTAGATAGTACCTTCACTTGGTACCATTGCAGCACCCTTACCCATTGCTTCAGTAGAGAAGACTGGGTCATTTACATCTTTTAAGCTTTCTGCTTTGCCTGAAACAGGAGCAGCAATTACTTCATCATGTAATTCTTTATCTTCTTTGATAATTTGTTCAGCTTTTTCTTGTTGTGCTACTTGATCACCAGCAGATTCAACAGTACCGGATTCTTCTACTACGTCTTCCTTAAAGTGACGTTTGCCATATACAAAGGTTAAACCAAAGGCAACAATGAAACTAATTGCTACAGAAAGTGCCCACATTGGAATGCTCTTTGGAACCATTGACAAGAATCCAAGGAAACCAGCTGAACCAAGAGCAGCAGCAGTAACATGCATTAATCCTGCAAAAGCAGCACCAACACCTGCACCAATTAAAGCACAGAAGAATGGGAACTTGTACTTCAAGTTAACACCAAACAATGCTGGTTCGGTAATACCAAGTAATGCAGAAACACCAGATGAACTTGCTAAGCCCTTAACCTTTTCATTCTTAGTTAAGAAGTAAATAGCAAATGTAGCAGCACCTTGCGCAACGTTAGCCATACATGCGGTAACAAAGATAAAGTCACCGGATCCACGACCACGTGCATATTCAGCTAAAAGTTGAGTTTCAACTGCTGGGAAACTTTGGTGAAGACCAGTAGTAACAATAGCTGAGTAAGATAAACCAAAGATACCCATACCAAAGGCACCAGTAGTATTGTAAAGCCAAACAATAGCAGTAGTTATTGCATCTGACACACCTTTAAAGACTGGTCCAATAATTGTAAAAGTTAAGAAACCAGTGATCATAATTGAAAGAAGTGGTGTGAAAGTAAAGTCAACTGCAGATGGTAGCCACTTGTGGAATCTCTTTTCTAAGAAAGCTAAAAGCCAAACTGCTACTAAAACCGGAATAACTTGGTATTGGTAATTAGTTTGAGAAACGTGTAAACCAAAGATATCCCAATATTTACCAGCTCCACCTAAAGCTGGAGTGGTCATAATCATACCAATAGTTGCACCCAAGAATTGGTTAGCTCCAAAACGTTTAGCAGCAGACATACCAACTAAGATAGGCATGAAAATAAATGGAGCAGCGGACATTACCTGGATAATTTCAGATAATCCTTTAACGCTCGGTGCCATTTGAACAACTGACTTAGCTCCAAATAAACCTGGAGAAGTTAAGAAGTTGTTCAAAGCCATTAATAAACCACCGGCTACTAAGGCTGGAATAATAGGAACAAAGATGTCAGATAAAAGCTTAATAAAGGCCATTACTGGATTGAACTTTTGATCCTTTTGAGCAACCTTCTTTAAATCATCAGTTGAAAGCTCTGATAAACCCGTCATTTTAATTAATTCATCGTAGACGTTATTAACATCCCCAGGTCCAATAATAATTTGAAACTGACCGTTAGTTTTAAAAGTACCCTTGATATCTGGATCGCTATCAAGCATTTTCATATTTACTTTACTATCGTCTTTTAAGACTAAACGTAGACGCGTAGCACAGTGAGCAGCGGCTACTAAGTTGTCGCGACCAACAGCTTCAATAACTGTTTCAGCAACTTTTTTGTGATCCATGTCTGTCTCCTCCTTGAAAATGTGTAAGCGTTTTAAATATTTACATGTATTATGATAGCGTATTCTAAAATTATGTCAAGCGCTTATCACAAAAAATGTTATTATTTTGCCACATTTTAATTTCTATTTTTTCAAAATATTAGTTTAATACTGTTATTCGTTTGACATATAGACCAGCTTTAAGTTAACATTCTTATATAAGAATGCGTTTACATATTCAATGAGGTGAATAAGTTATGGAATGGACAAGAGAACAACGTTATCGCAAATATAAAGATTGGGATGCACAGACTTTATTAAATCTTCAAGCTCAAGCTGCAACCTCTCCTTATCAAATGCACTATCATATCCACCCACTTTCTGGATTAATCAATGATCCTAATGGATTTTCCTATTATAATGGTGAATACCATCTATTTTGTCAGTCTTATCCATTTGGACCAGTTCATGGAGTTAAATCTTGGATTCACTATGCTTCTCCGGACTTAGTGCATTGGCATTATTTTGGTTCAGCAATCGATCCAGACAGTGACTTAGATAATGCAGGTGCCTACTCAGGTTCAGCAATGGAACATGATGGAAAACTTCTATTAATGTATACAGGGAATCACCGCGATAAAGACTGGACTAGAATTCCTTATCAAGTAATTGCGGAAATGGATAAAGATAATCATATTACTAAACCTAAGGACGCCGCAATCTTGCCTCCAGATCATGTTAGTGAACACTTCCGTGATCCACAATTATTTGAGCATGATGGAAAATATTACGTTTTACTTGGGGCCCAAGATGCTAAGACTAAGAAGGGTCACATTGATATCTATGAATCAACTGATCTCAAAAATTGGCATGAAAATGGCTACTTAGACTTAGGCAAAGACGAAATGGGCTATATGATTGAATGTCCTAACCTAGTTTTTGTTAATAATTATCCTGTTTTAATTTTCTGTCCTCAAGGATTAGACAAGTCAGTTGCTGACTACAAAAATATTTATCCAAATATGTACTGGATTGGAAAAGATATTAACTTAAGTGAAGCAAAATTTACTCCTCTTCAAGAACATCCAGCTAATTTAGATGATGGCTTTGATGTCTATGCCACTCAAGCTTTTAACGCACCAGATGGCAATGCTTATGCTATTTCTTGGGTTGGTCTTCCAGACTGTACTTATCCAACCGATAAAGAGAACTGGGCTAATTGCTACAGTCAAGTTAAGCGACTAGAAATTAAAGATGGGGCGTTATATCAACATCCAGTAGACGCAATTAAGAAATTACGTCATAATGAGAAACAGCTCAATAATGAAAAGATAATTAGTCAAGCAGCCGGTAAGCAATATGAACTAAAACTTCACTTACTAGCTGGTCAAAGTGGAAAATTACACTTAGCTTCTAATGAAGATTTATCAACAAGCCTAGTCCTGGATTTTAATACAGATCAAAATGCAAAATTAACAATTGATCGTGCTTCAAGTGGTCCAGCTGTTAATCCAGATTATGGAGCAACTAGAACAATTGACCTGAAAGATGATCAAGATCTAGATTTAGATATTTTCATCGATGGCTCATTATGCGAAATTTTCATCAATAATGGTCGTCATGTTGCAACTTTAAGATTCTTTGCATCAACTCCAAACCAAAAAATTGCTTTTGACAAAGACACTAAGTACACGGGACGACTATGGAGCATGAATTCTATATTATAGGAAGATAATAATGGTCAAATTAACCGATGTAGCTGCCAAAGCAGGCTGCTCCGTTACTACAGTTTCACGCGTAATTAATAATTACGGCTATATTAGTCAAAAAACACGTAAAAAAGTTCATGAAGCAATGAAAGAGTTGAATTACCAACCTAATTCAGTTGCTCGATCTCTGCAAGGCAAGAAAACCAAATTAATTGGTTTAATTTTCCCGGATGTTTCTAATCCTTTTTTTGGAGAATTAGTTTCTAAAATAGAAGATCGCCTTTTTAAGCATGGCTATAAAGCAATCCTTTGTAACGCAGGCAATGACAAAGAAAAAGAGCGTACTTATTTACAAATGTTAATGGCTAATCAAGTCGATGGTGTTATTGCTGGTGCACATAACTTAGGAATTGAAGAATATCAAAGAACTGGCTTACCAATTGTATCTTTTGATCGAAAACTGTCGGACAATATTCCGATTGTTAGTGCCGATAACTTTAAAGGCGGCAGTTTAGCTACTCAGGAGCTTTATAATCATGGTGCGCGTCACATTTACTTTGTCGGAAATCCCACTTTAGATGGACACCCTACTCAAAAACGGCTCCTGGGCTACAAAGAAACAATTAAGGAACTCAAGTTAACAGAACATATCCATCCAGTAATCTTTAACGAAACTCTCGCCTTAAAAGAAATGGCAATTAGAGACTTACTAGAAAATCATAAAGTAGATGGAATAGTCGCGTCGGATGACCTCACTGCTCTTCTTATTTTAAATATCAGCCATGATTTAGGTATTCATATTCCTAAAGATTTAAAACTTATTGGCTTTGATGGTAGTAAAGTTGTCCGTGATTTTGAACCACGTTTATCTACAATTGTTCAACCTATTCCCTCAATTGCACAATTACTTGTTAAACTTTTAGAAAAAAGAATCGATAATCCAACTGAAGAACTGGGTAACTATACCTACTATTTACCCGTAGAATTACTTAAACGTGAATCTAGTGGAAACTAAAAAACATTAGGCACTTCAATGTGTCTAATGTTTTTTGTTACTCTAAATACATTTTCCTAAAATCTTTTAGATCTTGCTTTGAAAAACCAAGTTCTTTCGTAAAGTAATTTTCAAAACCACCATACCCGCTATCAATTGTCTGAGTAATTCCTTCAATAGCGGTACCTTCCCCTTCCGTAACATTCATTCGATTAACCATTTTAATCATCTCAGAATCACTTGGAAGTTGTTTTTTAAGACCAAACGTATACAGCTCATTTGTTAATAAATAGTCACGGGCAATTGTATGCTCATCAACACCAAGGCCCTTTAAAATTAATGCTGTGGTCATTCCTGTCCTATCTTTACCAGCACTGCAGTGATACACTAACGCTTCATTCTCAGGCAATGTAAGCAGAGATGCAAACACACGAGCAAAAGCCTTTTGACTAGCAGGACTTAAAATCACATTTTGATAAATCTCACCTAAATAACTATTAACTTTCGGAATATGATGTAAAAAGCGATACAGTTTATGACTGTCATTAACAAAATTACCGCTGCTATCCTCTGCATAAACATGACAATCGAGAACTTCTACTCCTTTCCATTGTCCGTCCGGGGCCATTAATTGTTCATTACTTGTACGCAAATCACAATCTACTGTGACTTTCATTTCTTCTAACTTTTCCTCATCGCGTTTAGTTAGACTACTTAAGGAATCAGAACGATAAATTTTATTCCACTTAACATGTCTACCTTCATTATTTTCATAGCCACCAATATCGCGAAAATTAACAGTACCATCAAAGGTAACTAAACGATTATGTTCCATATTTTTCATCCTTTATTCTCCATATTATCTCTCAGTTTATATTCTAGACTATTTTCTAAACTAATTAAGTATTTGAGATTTAAGTTCAAGAAAAGTTTTTCCCTTCTGCCTTGCGTACAGAACACTTTCACTTTGTTAGTTTATTTTTTATAATTGATAGTAATAATTTACCAAAAATAAATTTTAGGAGGATTGAGTTAGCAAGATGACAAAAGAACATATTGAGGCTTTAACAATTGCAGGTCATGATAGCGACGGAAGTGCTGGGATGCCAGCAGATTTACATGCTTTTTATGCACGTGGTGTTTATGGAATGGGGCTTTTAACTGCTGCTGTCGCAGGAAATTCTCAAGGTATTTTTGCACAACAATTAATGCCATTAGATTTTATTCAAAAGCAATTTGATGTTTTAAATGAAGACTTTAAAATAAAAGCTGTTAAAACAGGGATGCTAGCTAATAAAGACATCATTGATGTAGTTGCTAAAAACTTAAAACATTACCAAATGCAAAATATTGTGCTTGATCCAGTAATCATCACTAAACATGGAGCTACCCTTTTGGCAGATGATGCCTATCAAGCTTTTCTTGATGAATTAGTTCCCCTTGCAACCATTATTACACCGAACTTTTTTGAAGCTCAGAAATTAACTGGACTTGAACTAAAGAATGAAAATGAGATTAAACAAGGTGCAAGAAAACTACAAAAAATGGGTGTTAAGAACGTTTTAATTAAGGGTAGTCACCATAATAGTAATCAAACCGAAGTTAAGGACTACCTTTTATTAGCAGATGGTTCAGAAGAATGGTTAACTAAGCCATATTTTAAAACAGACCGAGTTAACGGAACTGGTGATACTTTATCAGCGGTAATTACAGCTGAATTAGCTAAAGGTACTGATCTCAAAACTGCTGTTAAAATCGCTAAAGATTTTACCTATGAAGCAATTTCACATCCAATAAATGTTGGCTCTAAATATGGCCCAATCAACCATCTAGCCGCCCAAGAAGAAATGAACTAATATTTTTTACTAACTAGGATTTAAGGCAATTTTAAGTTATACTTTGAACATACAATTTAAATAAGGATGATAATTATGGCAGATAAAACAATAAAAATTGCATACTTATACGAAGATTTAATGAATACTTATGGAGATTCTGGCGATGTTAAAGTAATTCGTTACCTATTGGATAAGCAAGGCTATCAAACTGAAGTTGATAACATTTCATTAGACGCTAGTTTTGATGCTAATGACTACGACTTTTTATTCTTTGGTGGTGGTCAAGACTTTGAACAAACTGTTGTAGCTAAAGATCTGCCACGTCATAAAGAAACAATTGAAAACTATATCAAAGCCGGTAATCCAATGCTTTGTATCTGTGGTGGTTATCAATTGATGGGAGACTATTATAAAACTAACTCTGGCATTACCATCAAAGGGTTAGGAATCTTACCTCTACATACAATTTTTAAGGTAGACAAGCGAATGATTGGTGATACGCGCTACATGACTGAATGGGGCGAAGTAAAAGCCTTCGAAAATCATTCAGGACAAACTTACTTTGATAATACTAATATGCTTCATCCCTTTGGTGAAATGATTGAAGGTTACGGCAACAATCCTCAAGATAAAGTTGAAGGTTTACGATACAAAAACTTTATTGGATCATATTCACACGGACCGCTACTTCGAAACACAAATGTGGCAAACGCAATTGTTAAAATGATTTTAGAACGTCACAAGGAGCGCACTGCTAATGAAGTTGAATCCGTTTAGGAAAGAAAGCCTCAAGCGTTATCTTGGTACTGATAAGCACTTTGTCAAAACGCTCGGGGCTTTTGACTTATTAACTATTGGTATTGGCGCAGTTATCGGTACAGGAATTTTTATTTTACCAGGTACAGTGGCCGCAAAAGAAGCGGGCCCTGGTGTCACCCTTTCATTTCTAATTGCTGCATTAGTTTGTACTCTAGCGAGTATGTGTTATGCCGAACTCTCTTCTAGCATCCCGGTTGCAGGCTCGGCTTATTCCTACGGAAATATTCTTTACGGAGAAGTTATTGGCTGGATTTTAGGCTGGGCATTAATCTTAGAATATATGTTATCAGTTGCTGCCGTATCTGCTGGATGGGCTTCTTATTTTAACTCCTTGCTACACAGCTTTGGCTTACACATCCCGCATCATTTTGAGGGACCATTTGATCCATTAAATGGTACGTACCTAAATTTATGGGCAGTTATTAGTGTTTTATTAATTGGAATCTTACTTTCTCGTGGAATGAAAGCATCCATGAAATTTAATAATGCTGCTGTTTTAATTAAGATAGCAATCATATTTATTTTTATTGGTGTTGGTCTATTTTTTATTAAGCCTAAAAACTATCAGCCATTCACGCCATATGGAACTACGGGCGTTTTACGTGGAGCTACAACAGTCTTTTTCGCATTTTTAGGTTTTGATGTTGTTTCATCTTCAGCAGCTGAAGTTAAAAATCCTAAAAAAAATATGCCTATTGGAATCATCGGTACTCTAATCGTGGCGGCACTTCTTTATATGGGAGTCTCAGTAGTTTTAACTGGAATGGTAAATTATAAACAACTTGATGTAGCCAATCCGGTTGCCTACGCTCTAAAGGTAGTTAACCAAGGTTGGGTAGCAGACTTATTATCGATTGGTGCTATTATCGGCATGAGTACAATGATGTTAACCATGATTTACTCAAGTTCACGTTTAATTTATTCTATTGGACGTGATGGGCTTCTACCTAGCTTTTTAGGAAAAATTGATAAACATGGTCTTCCAGAAAATGCCTTGTGGATCGTAACAATTGTTATTGCCATTATGGGTGGTCTCTTTTCTCTTGAAGAACTTACCAGCTTAGTTTCAATTGGAACACTGCTTGCTTTCACCTTTGTTTCATTTGGAGTTATTTTATTACGAAGAAGAAAAGATATTCCAGAAGGAGACTTTAAGGTTCCATTCTATCCAGTAATTCCAATTCTTTCGGGACTTGCCTGCATTGGAATGATGTGCTTTTTATCTGTTAAAACTTATATTTTTGCTAGTGTTTGGTTCTTATTTGGGCTATTTATTTACTGCGTCTATGGATATAAACATAGTAAAATCAGCAAAAGAAATGATTAATTACAAAAAGAGTAGTTACTCAAAAATCACGAGTAACTACTCTTTTTTATTATGACTTTTCGGTTCCCAATTAAGTGCTAATACCGCACAAATAATCATTATTGAACCAACCCAATCAATTGGAGCCATCACTAATCCAAAAATAATTACTGACCCAATCGTTGCGGAAACCGGCTCAAAAGCATCTAATAAACTAGCAGTTGATGGTTTGATATAACGAAGTGATCCCATCATCCATTGAAATGGAATTAGAGTTCCAATCACGATTACACCAGCCATTAGCCAAAAAATATTAATATTATTCGGAATCTTTGGCCATACCGGATGTGCTATTACCAAAGCAATGCCTGAAAAAAGTAAACCCCATCCTGTTACTACTAAGCTTGATGTATGATCAAGTAATCGTCGTGGAATTAGAGTATTAGTGGCTACTCCTACTGCCGAAATAAGGCCCCAAAACAAAACAGAAGGAGTTAAGGACAACTGATTAAAGTGCCCATGTGTAGCTAAAAAGAAAACTCCTATAAAAGCAACAACAGCGGCTATTACATCTACTGCACGTAATACCTGGTGCTCAAAGACTACCATATAAAATAAGACAAAAAATGGTCCGATAAACTGTAATACAGTAGCAATTGAAGCGTTAGCTTCTTGCACAACAATAAAGTAGCAATATTGCACAGGTAATAATCCCAACAAGCCGTACGCAATAACGGTAATTGCATCTTTTTTATCAGTCATAGTTTTAAGTGGGTGCTTACCAGTAATTTGAGCAAAAAGCAGTAGCAAAACTCCACTTATTACCATTCGAACTTGTGAAATCCAAATTGGCGTTATACTTGAGTTGATATTAAATAATCCCTTAGCAAATAACCCAGAAATGCCCCAAAAAACACAGGCTAATGCTGCCAAGCACGTCCACAATCTCTTTTTTGTCATATTTTTCCAACTTTCCTAATCTTATGCAAGATTCATCATAACACACTAGAAAAAAATTATCTTTTTACCTCTTGCTTTTTCAACGCAAATCGAGTTAAATATAATTAATATAAAACTTAAAAAGCAATGAAGAGACGAGTAGATAATTTTATTCTTTCAGTGAATTAGCGTTAGTGAGAAGCTAGTAGACCCTGAATTATCGAATAACACTTTTTCGCTGTGCTGCTAGCCTAAGTTATAGTAAGCTACGCCGTCATCGGTACGTTATCAAGCCGAGGAGCATGATTGTGTTCTATTAAGCTGGTCTATTTTAGACAATTTAGGTGGTACCGCGGAAAAAAGCCTTTCGTCCTGAGAAACTCAGGAGTGAAGGGCTTTTTCTTTACTCTTAAAATTTTTCTAAGGAGTACATATAATTATGACATTAATATTACCTAAGGATTACCATCCAAGTTTAACCATTCGTGATACTGAAGCCGCAATTGTTTTCATTAGAGAAACTTTTCAAGATAAAATTGCTGAAAAATTAAACCTTCAAAGAATGTCAGCACCAATGTTCGTTGAAAAATCTACTGGCTTAAATGGGATTGAACGTCCCGTTGCTTTTGATATGAAGGCTATGCCAGATGACACAATCGAAGTTGTACACTCTTTAGCCAAGTGGAAACGTCTAGCACTTAAGCGCTATGGTTTTGGAATGCATGAAGGTCTTTATACCAACATGAACGCAATTCGCCGTGATGAAGATTTAGATAATTTTCACTCAATCTACGTAGATCAATGGGACTGGGAAAAGATTATTGCTAAAGAAGAAAGAAACATTGAGACTCTTAAAACCACTGTCAAACAAATTTTTAAAGCGATTAAAGAAACTGAAAAAGAGCTCAGCGCGCGCTATCCTGGTTCTACTTACCGCTTACCTAGTGACATTACTTTTATTACTACTCAAGACCTTGAAGATCGCTGGCCAGATTTAGCACCAGAAGAGCGTGAAGATAAAATAGCTAAAGAGAAAAAAGCAGTATTCTTAATGAAAATCGGGGATAAATTAAAGCGTAGCGGCAAACCGCATGATGGCCGTGCACCAGATTATGATGACTGGGAATTAAATGGTGACTTACTATTTTGGTATGAACCCTTACAACGTAAAATAGAAATCTCTTCAATGGGGATTCGAGTTAGCGAAGAGTCACTGAAAGAACAACTCAAAAAAGCTCATACTGAAGAAAGAGCTGGTTTACCCTTCCATAAAATGCTTTTAGAAGGTAAACTTCCTTATACAATCGGTGGCGGTATTGGTCAATCTCGCTTATGCATGCTTTTGCTTGGAAAAGCTCATATTGGCGAAGTCCAAGCAACTATCTGGCCTCCCGAAATGATCGAATCGTGTGAAGCTGCTGACATAAAAATTCTATAGCACACAAAAAGACTGTCTAAGCCAATGAGCTTAACAGTCTTTTTTATTATTTACTAGTTTTACGATCTTTTCTAGAGATAATAAACATAATTAGAGGTAAAAGGATAAATCCAAAAATCATCATTGCTACAGCATACCAATTAATTCCCGTTACTTGGCCTTGTGCATTGACTACCCCAAACTGAGCCTTCCAGTTATATTCTATTAGTAAAAAAATTACTAGAGCAATGGAAAGAATTGGAACGACAATATCAGTCCACATATTCTTTTGCGCATCTAAAACTGGCTCTGCGGTTTTTCCACGATAGAATTGAATAACTGCCAATGGAACTACAATAAAGCCTAAGAAACGTACCATAGCACTTAAAGTAATCAAATTAACCATATTATATTCAAATGCCATTGGAATTAAAATTGCAAGTAATACGGAAATAAAGAAGGTTCTAATTGGGAAATTATTCTTAGTTCTTTTAGTTAAAGCCTTTGAGAATTGATTTTCACGTGCCATAGCTTCTAAAATTCGTGGGGCATTGAAACTAGAAGCAACATTAATACCAAACATTGAAACTAAAGCACCAACTAAGATAACATCCCTTAAAACTTCATTCTTAAAGATAGCAGCAATTGCGACAACTTGCTTTGTTGTCATTAATGCTTTTGGATCGAGCATCATTGCAACAGCAACAACGCCAATATAAATGATCGCAATAACAATAATTGCTAAAGGAATGGCACGTGGAAGGTTTTTAGCGGGATTCTTCATATCATCTGACCCAGAAGCAACTGATTCAAATCCAGTAAAGGCATAGAAGGCAGATACGATTGCCATTACAAAACCTGTAGTAGTTAAAGTAGGAACAATCTTCTGACCATTTTGAGTAATTTGATCTACCTGACTTAAATTACTTGAAGCACCACTTACAATTAATAAAACTACCCCTGCAACAATAATTAATACTAGAGCAGCTAACTTACCAATAGTTGCTAAGTTCATAACATACTTAACAACTTTTTGACCAAATAAATTAATTACCGTAATAACAGCCATTAATATTAAAAAGCCAATAGTTACGCTCATCGTCTCATTTGGGTTACCACCAAAAATAGAAATAGTAGATTTAATAACCCCAACTGCCATTACACCCCAGGCAACACTAGCTGAAAAATAACGCAAAATTCCCATGTAGAAACCAACATTATTTCCAAAAGCTGCCTTTGAGTATGCATAAGCTGCTCCAGATTTAGTTACATATTTTGCTGCTGCTGCAAAAGAAATAGCTAAGATAGATGCAAAAATTGCAGCTATAAAATATACAATTAAAGCTTTAGATCCAGCCTGTTGAACTACGCTGCCAGGTGTTAAAAATATTCCTGAGCCAATAATCGAATTAATGGCTAACAAAACAATAGACCAAAAGCCTAATTTACTTGTTTCACTTTCGTTCATCTCCTAATAACTTCTTTCTATTTTTTCTTTGCATTATCAATAATATATTTAAACAGATTATTTTGATAAGGAACTACGCGATGAAGCATTTCAGGATGCCATTGAACAGCAATAACTGATGCATCCTTATTTTCAATTGCCTCTACTACTCCATCCACACAGCGAGCTGAAACCTTAAAATCGTCTGCTACATCCTTAATTAATTGATGGTGAAAAGAATTTGTTCGCATCTCTTCTTTGCCTAACAATTCTGCAATCTTAGTACCTGCTACTGTTTTTACAGTATGAGTAAGCAAAGTTGGGGTCTGACCTTGACTATGCTTTAACGTTTTTTCTTTTCTATAACTAAGATCCTGATATAAGGTTCCACCATGATACACATTAATAATTTGTGCACCACGACAAATGCCCAAAACTGGAATACCATTTTCTTCAGCTAATTTTAGGAGTCGCATATCAAATTTATCTCTTTCAGGCCAAATATCCCCTAATTTTTGTTCAGGCTCTTCACCATAGTTATGAGGATCTACATCATGACCACCAGATAAAATTAATCCTTGAACGTTTAAAAGCTGCTCTTTCACAACTTCCTTATCTTCATTGAAAGGAATGATGTAAGGAATGCCACCATTTTGAATTATAGAATCAACATAATCGTCATTAACATAGCTCCGACGATAGCCTGGAAAAATACCACCATCATCAATAATTATCGAACCAGAAATTCCAATAATTGGTTTCATATTTACTCGCTCCTTCAACTTACTTTTTACCAGTTAAATTTAATTATAAATTATATGGTTTAATGCGTAAACACTATGACTTAAAATTAACACTTTTTTCCCATCATAAGCTAATATTATGTCCTGATAAAAAAGACCATCCCTAAAGGAATGGTCCAATTAATTATTTTTTATTACGATGTTTAAGCATATACACAAGGCTTGCTAATACCAAAACTCCAGCGCCCACACCCACAGAGATTCGTGTCTCTGGATTAATAAACATAAACACAACAATCACTAATAGCATTGCAAATGCAAAATAATTTGAATATGGGTATAGAGGTAACTTAAACGGATGTTCAGCCATTAAGTGCGCATTATTTTTTCTAAATTTCAATTCAGCAATCAGAATTACAAACCATGCTACCATTCCTGGTAAAACAGAAGAACTATAGACAACAACAAATAATTCTCCCATTGACTTATTCATAGTTGACATTATTAAGTTCAAAATAAAGCCGATTAAAATACCTGATGTAATTCCAACGATAGCCCGATCAGGAACAATACGCTTCGATAATTTTCCAAAAGTCTTTGGTGCTTCTCCCTCATGTGCCAATTTAAATAGCATTCTACTAGATGAATAAATACCAGAATTAGCACCTGATAAAGCTGCCGTTAAGACTACAAAGTTAATAATACCAGCAGCTGCTGTGATTCCCACCTTAGTGAAAGTCTCTACGAATGGAGATCCGATATTACTTAATTGGTTCCAAGGATAAATTGTAACGATTACAAATATTGCCCCAACATAGAAAATTAAGATACGCCATAAAACTGATTTTACACTTTTTACAATTGCTTCTTGCGGATTTGCGACTTCGCCAGCAGAAATACCAATTAACTCTATTCCCTCATATGAACCAGCAATAATTGCCATTGAGAAAAAGAATCCTTTTATTCCGCCAGTGAAAAAGCCACCATGTGCCCATAGATTACTAAAGCCAAGGGGTTTCCCATGATTTCCAACACCAAGTAAAATTACTAGCAAGCCTAAAATAATCATTATCACAATTGTTACTACTTTAATCATCGCAAACCAAAACTCTAGGGTTCCATAAGCTTTAGCACTAGCTAAGTTTGCCAACAATAAGAAAGCAATAATTATTATTCCAGACCAAAAAACACTAATTTCGGGCCACCAGAACTTTAAGTACTCTGTGGCAGCCACAACTTCTGAAATACCAACAACAATATATTGAAAGACATTCGCCCATTCTGCTAAATATCCTGCTAATGGTGAAATGTACTCTGTTGCATAATCTGCAAATGATCCTGTTCCCGGACTAACATATAGCATCTCTCCCAATGCTCGCATTACGATGTATAAAATTAGTCCTACAAACATATAGGCTAATAAAACTGATGGCCCCGTCCATTTAATAGTTGATGTAGATCCCATGAATAATCCAACACCAATGGCTCCACCTAGAGAGATCATTTCCATTTGTCCAGCAGTCATCGATCGTTTTAATTTAGGAGGATGATTCTGTTTATTCTCCATTATTTACACCATCCTTTTTATGTCGAAATAGATAAACAATTGTAGCTATAAGTAAGACAGCAGCTCCCACTAATACAGACACTCTCGTTTCAGGGTTAATAAGCATAAAGATAACTATAACAATCAGCATCAAAAATGCAAAGTAATTGGAAATAGGGTATAGCGGTAACTTGAAGGGATGGTCTACTAGTAAATCTTGATTATTGCGTCTAAATTTTAGTTCAGCAAGTAAGATTACAAACCATGGAATCATACCTGGTAAGACTGAAGACGAGAAAACGACAACGAATAAATCTTGAGTAGATTTATTAATTGTAGCTGCAATCATATTAATAATAAATCCAATTAGTATTCCCCCGGAAATACCTAAAATTGCATGATTAGGAACAATTCGTTTAGAAATATGTCCAAAGGTCTTAGGAGCATCCCCATCATGAGCTAATTTAAAAAGCATTCTACTAGATGAATAAATTCCAGAGTTTGCTCCTGACAAGGCTGCCGTCAAAACCACAAAGTTGATAATACTTGCCGCTGCTGTAATTCCTACCTTTGCAAATGTAGTTACAAATGGAGAGCCAATATTACTTAATTCATTCCATGGATAGATCGTAACAATAACAAAAATTGCTCCAACATAGAAAATTAAGATACGCCACAAAACCGATTTAACACTTTTTACAATGGCTTTTTTAGGATTTGCTACCTCACCAGCGGATATGCCTAGTAACTCGATTCCCTCATATGAACCAACAATAATTGACATTGAGAAGAAGAAACCTTTTACTCCACCAGTGAAAAAGCCACCATGTGACCATAGATTGCTAAACCCAGTTGGCTTTCCGCCGTTCCCTACTCCAAAGAAAATTACAATGAATCCTAAAATAATCATTAAGATAATAGTTACAACTTTAATCATTGCAAACCAAAACTCTAGGGAAGCGTATGCTTTGGCGCTAGCTAAATTTGCTAACACTAAAAACAAAATAATAATAATTCCTGACCAAAACACATTCACTTTTGGCCACCAAAACTTTAAATATTCAGTTGCTGCAACTACTTCAGACATTCCAACAACTATATACTCAAATACATTAGCCCACTCAGCTAAATATCCCGCTAATGGATGGACATATTCAGTTGCATAATCTGCAAATGATCCTGTTCCTGGATTAACATATAACATTTCTCCCAAGGCCCGCATTACAATGTACAAAATTAATCCAACAAACATATAAGCGAGTAAAACTGAAGGCCCGGTCCATTTAATAGTTGATGTAGATCCCATGAATAATCCAACACCAATTGCCCCACCTAAAGAGATCATTTCCATTTGACCAGCTGTCATGGAACGTTTCAATTTAGGCATTGACTTTTTATTTTCCATTACTTAGTGCCACTCCTATAAAAAAAACTAGCAGTCACTTGAGAGCTAGTTTTAGATATCAAAAATTGATTAATGATATTTTAATACAGGTACGCGTTAATGCCAAGGCCTTTTTAACAAAAAATAAGGAGCTTAGCCACAGAGCTAAATCTCCTTAATTACTTTTGCTTAAAATTCCGTTTGATTTTTTGCCAAATGGTAAGAGCTTTTCTCATGTTATCTGCTGGTACATGCTTTCGAACAGCGCGCAAAGTTGGCTTTACATGTCTCGCAGCAAAAATAAAACTACCATTTTTTTTAGTACAAATCTTAAAACGAGGAATATATTTTCCACCAAAATATACATCCGCAACTACAACGGTTACTTCATCCCACGGAATCTGTACATAGTCATTTGGATTATTATCACTATAAAACTCAAACCCTTTATCTCCGACTAAAACTTTTCCATATGTAGGAATTCCTCTAAACCAAGTCGCAGCATCCACATACTCTGATTTTGCATTTAATGATTGAACCATATAAAAAACCTTTTCATATATAAAAAAACGGTCTAAACAAGACCGTTTCTTATCTGATTAATTGTTATAGTAAGCCGATTACGTGACCCACAATACCAACAACAAATATACCAATAATGATAACGATTGGTGAAACTTTCTTCTTTAATAACCACATACATAAGAAAGTTAATAGAACTGCAGCAAGACCAGGAATTAAACTATCCAAGTTTTGTTGTAAGGTTGTTTCCTTAATTCTATCTAAGGCCATACCATTACCTAAGTTGTATTCACTCAAAGCTTTGTGAATACCTTCTGCTCCCTTTGGAAGGGTATTCCAATCAATATAAGCACCCTTTTGAAGTGGAACGCTTGAAACAACTGGTTTGAAGTTAATTGTTACCCAACGCTCAATTAAAGCACCGATAACAAACATACCCATCATAGAAGCCCCACGGGTAATCTTTTGTAATAAACCACCTGAGGCATCTTCTGTAATTTTAGTACCAGCTTTGTAACCCATTTCTTGAGTGTACCATAAGAATGCCATACGAATTACATTCCATAATACAAAGAACAAGATAGGTCCTAAGATATTACCACTCAAAGCAAGTGAAGCACCTAATGAACCAATAATAGGACGAACAGTGTACCAAAAGACCGGGTCACCAACGCCGGCTAAAGGTCCCATCATACCAACTTTAACACCTTGAATAGCAGTGTTATCAACGTCCGCACCATTAGCCTTGTCTTCTTCCAAAGCAAGAGTAACACCAATAATAGGTGATGCTAGGTATGGGTGTGTATTAAAGAATTCCAGGTGTCTCTTTAATGCAAGGGATAGATCTTTCTTTTCAGGATATAATTTTCTTAATGCTGGGATTAAACTGTAAGCCCAACCACCATTTTGCATTCTTTCATAGTTCCATGAACCTTGAAGAAAAGTAGAACGCCACCAAACCTTAATACGATCTGATTTACTTAAAGTTAATTTCTTTTGTGCAGTTTCAGTCATTGTATAATTAGCCTCCTTTCGCTCAAATTTTAATAGTCATCCAGGATGTCGCCCAATGGGTCGCCTGAACCAGAATTAGAGCTATTGTTGTTTCCACCCTTAGAACCTTCAAGAGCAAGGTACATAATAGCAAGGGAAATACCAATACCACCAAGAGCGATCAAAGTTAATTCTTTAACGGCTGCCAAACAGAAACCAATGATGAAGAATGGCCATACTTCACGGCTAGCCATCATATTAATAACCATCGCGTAACCAACAGCAACAACCATACCACCACCGATGGTCATACCTTCGTTTAACCATGCTGGCATTGCATTTAAGCCAGCACGAACAACAGAAGCTGGAATAGCAAGTAATAATGCGGCTGGAATAGCAATTCGTAAACCTTGTAAAGCAACAGCAATCATTTGCCAACGGTCAATAGCTCTCCAGTTAGCTTCTTCTGCTTTTCTATCCATAATATGAACAATGGCAACAGAAATAGTACGAACTAACATAGTTAAGAACAAACCAGCAACGGCTAAAGGAATAGCAATACCAATCGCAGTACCAATACCCTTTTGACCTTGTCCACCTTGAACCAAAATAATAGTTGAAGCAACAGATGCTAAAGCTGCATCTGGAGCAACGGCAGCACCAATATTAGCCCAACCTAAAGCAATCATTTGTAGTGAACCGCCAAGAATAATACCAATAGTTAAGTTACCAGTAACCAAACCAATTAAAGTACATGCCACTAGAGGTTGATGGAATTGAAATTCATCAAGAATTCCTCCCATACCTGCAAAGAAGGCAACGATCACTACCAGAATCATCTGAATAGCATTCATTTATATAAATCCCCCTGTAATTTATTTCTTTTCATCAACTAATTTTTGAGCTTTATCCAAAAGTTCATCCATGTTTTGTTTACCATCAGAAGGAACTTTACGAACATCAAATTTAACGCCCAAATCTTTTAATTTCTTATATGTATCAATATCTTTTTGATCCATTGCCAAAACAGTATTGACATTCACTTTACCATCACTATATGCCATGGATCCAACATTCAATTCTTTAATGTCCATTCCACCTTTAATAGCTTTAAGTGCATCTTCTGGATTTTCAAATAAGATCAATGCCTTAGTATTTCCAAAACGTGGATCTTTCACTACTTCAAGCATCTTATTGATTGGAACAACATTTGCCGGTACACCAGCTGGTGCTGCTTCCTTAATCATTGTTTTACGAATTTTATCTTTCGCAACATTATCGGAAACAACAATGATTCGATTTGGATTCATGGCCTTAGTCCAACCAGTTGCAACTTGTCCATGAAGAAGACGCGAATCAATTCTAGCTAAAACATACTTAATGTGACCATCGCCAATAACCGTACCTTCAGGAATAGCACCTTGTGGTTGTGCATTAGCAGCTGGGGCAGCCTTTGTCTCCTCTTTAGGCATAAGAGATTCAGGTTGTGTTTTAATTCCATCACGACCTGGTTTAACAATAGCTTTGGCAATATCATGAGCATTATCACTTGCCATTCTTTGCCCCAAAGCTTCGATAACCATAGGTAGATTCATACCTGATACAATAGCCCAAGTATCTTCATGTTCTTTAACAAGATTATTTGCTTGGTTAAATGGTGTACCTCCCCATAGATCAATCAAAAACAATACTTGATCTTGATCATCAAAAGAAGCAACAGCTTTTTCCATCTTAGCTCTAATATCATCCGGACCTTCATCAGGCTTTAAAATCACATGAGCTAGATTCTCTTGCTTACCAAAAATCATTTCAGCAGATTGAAAGATTCCATCAGCAAAGCCACCATGACTAGCTAGGACAATTCCTACCATTTGATTTCCCCCTTAATCAAAATATCTCCACGAATACTTTATAGCAGAATAAATGTATACGTTTGCTTTTAATATCATACCATTTTTTTATTGAAAATGCTTGCATAAAGTTAAAAAAGTTAAAAAAAATAATAACTATACAAAAAAGGAAGAATAAAGATAATTCTTCATTCTTCCTTTAACTTATCAACTTTACTCCGGCTGTCAGACTCGAACTGACGACAACCTGATTAACAGTCAGGTGCTCTAC
>NZ_CARBVX010000012.1 GCF_948948975.1 uncultured Lactobacillus sp.
AATCCAGTAACGATATTTTTCTGCTCATTTACCTTAGTAACTACATCAGATACTTTGTTAGTTACATCAGTAATTTTAGGGATGGCAATTGTATTAACAGTAGCACTTAGACCATCAATTGTTCCTTTCTGCTCTCTGATACTTGCGTTTAGTTCGGCAATATCTCCATCAGCTTTAGCAAGATTATCAGTAATTTGTTTTTTAGCATCGTTTAAGCCACTTTGAGCTTCTTGAACTTGCTTTTTGATTTCATCTGGAGTGAGATCTCTTCTGATCCATTTTCCACTACCATCTTCTTGTGCGGTAAATACCCACAATTCTGTAGAATTACCATTCTGTTTAAACCAAACATCATTAGGCTTAGCATTCTTTGGAGGCTCTACTACACTAGGCGGAAAAATAACTGTACCATCAGGTGCTTTCCGTGCTTGAAGTTCTTCAATAATTTGAGCGTAAGTACCTCTCCAGCTAATTGCTGAATCAGTAGACGATGTTTGATCAGCTTTTGAAGTTGCTGAAAGTCCACCATTAAAATCAAGCGTGTAACTGTTATTAGGAACGATAAATTTATTACCTTGCTTGTCTTCTAACCGGAGCCAATCTCCAGCTTCAATAGCAGGATTACCGAACCAATTCAAGTTAAATGGATAAAAACTAATGTCTTTAATTTGCTCCCAAATATTATTTAGCCGATCAGGCGTCATAATGTTATTCTCTAGCTTAATTTGCGAACCACTAGTATCACCAACTTGATAAGTTTTTGTCTCTTCAGTGTTCTCGCCATCTCTAGTTTTAGTAGTAATAACCGTTTGACACTGAATACCACCAATTTTATATGGTGCTTCATTCTTAGTTAGGCCTGCTTGTTCATATTGACTAGGATCTAATTCATAATTAGGCTCAGCAATTGTGCGAATAGTAAACAATCCTTGTCGATCAAATGTAGCGTAACCCGCGTATAATTGTGCAATCCAACCTAGAGCTTTTCTACAACTTTGGCCACTAATTGGAATAGGTAAATCAGCTTGATGTGGAAGCCGTGCTAAATCATCAGCATTAGCTTTAACTCCAGACTGAGCACAGATTTCTGCAATTATATCTAAAACCTTTGCTGGATATACTAATTTAGATTTATACTTACCCTCTAATCCAAAAAATCTATCACTAGCACTAATAGATGTTAAATTATTATTTCGATCCATCTTGATTTCGCTGGATATAATAAAAACGCCTAATGGTTCATAAATATAGCCTTTAGACGTTTTTATTCCAATACTAGGACGGACTTCCATTCCTAGCTTCAATCCTTCAACAAGATGAGAAAATTCAATCTGCACATTATTAGAGTACGTAGAACCAATTGAAAATGTATCTCCGGTATATGCTCCCGAATCATATTTCAAACTATTGATATCAGTAGCTTCATAGGTCTTACCATTAACAACTACTTTAATATCTAAAGTTCGTTGTGTAGCTCGCCACGCATCTTGAACTTCTTTGATTTGTTTTAGCATTCTTTCACCTCCTACTGTTCAATTAAATCAAACGAAAGACCTTTCCATACTGGTACGGAATCTACAAAAGAATAGACGGGTGCAGTTCGGTCACCAACATAAAAAGTGCCCGATTTATTTTGGCCTGTTTCTGGATCCAGATATTCAACATTAAAGAACTCAGCTTTAACAGAGGCTAAAATTTTGGCACATTCAGACACAGTTAGAGCGCCAAAGGATAAATTTATTTTACGTTTTGTGGCAACTCTATCTCTATGTAAAAGACCTTGTGCATCTCGAGTTGCTTTAGCATCTATGTCTTGAATAGCAATTTGCATATTTTGCGGGGCAGGATTAACCACTGTCCCGGAAATTTTTAAAGAATACAATCACTCATTTCCTCCTTTTTAGAGATTCAACATATTTCTACCATTTCTTTGATTAATGGCATTAATTCCTTTAATAGCATGTTCACCGAAGGACTCATCACCAATTTTTACAGAGAGATGTAAATCAATTGGTTTTCCATTGTTGCTATTAATATTTTGCATTTGAAGAGCTTGGATAATCGCATTTACTAACTCTGTACTCATCTCCTTGAAGCCTCCACTTTTCATTGTGGAAGTATTGGACTGATTTTCAGCATAAATAGAGTCATTGCTAATTGAGTTTCTATTTAGAGACGTAGGGAGTTGTAAGCCACTACCAAAGTTATTATTCATAAAAGCAATAGCTTCATTAATTCTTCTCATACCTAATTCACGGTTAGTTAACGGAATTACCATTTCTGGCTTGTCGCCTTCACCGATTTCATAGAAACCGTGTTTAGCAATTAATCCACCATCTTCATAACCGTGACCATGACCAATTACAGCCAGCATATCCGATCCATACCGATGCTTTGCATAATTGATGGCAGCAAGCATGTTGTCGTATCCATTGAAGATGTTACCGTGACCAGGGAATTTATAAGCGTTAAAAGTTGCAGAGATAGTTTGCAACAATCCTTTTGCCAAGTCTCCTGTTAAGGTGTTGATATCCGTATAACCGCCTTGTACAGCATGTTCATTACCACCAGACTCAGTTTGGATTTGACGAACCCATGCATTTACATATGCTGGTGTTGCAGGTAGACCATTCTTGCGCAATGCTTTCTTAACAGCACTACGCCAACCTTCCGCACCCGGCCCTGTTTGATGAGTTGCACCACCAAATTGATTGATAACTTTCTTAGCCCAATTCATCATGCCTTTCTTTTCTTGATGAACAGCGCCTTTAGCAAACTTTAATGAAGCGTCGCCTAAACTCCAATCATAGGTGACAAATTTATCAATAATGTAGTTAACTAATCGTTCTGGATGAGCTATATCATCAGTAACTTTTTCAAGTTCTTCCATTACACCATCAACAAAATTGCCAACCCCATCAAATATATTCCCAAAATTTAGGTTTCCAAGAGCGCTACTAATTCCGCTAAAGATACCACTAAAATCGAAATTAAAGTTACCTATACCACCAGCATATTTGGGAACCATAGCTGCTAATTCATTAGCCGTATCAGTTGCAGTTTTAACTTTTGTGCCAGCTGGCAAGTAAGTTAACAAATTACGTTCAGCTGGGAATAAACCTTGTTCTCCGTTAGGTAATTCATAACTTTCCCGATAAGTGTCTCCGGCTTGATCATTAACCAGTGCTAAACCACCTGGGTGATTATCTGTACCGGTTGCATAGGAATTCCAGTTGAAGAAACCCCAACCAATGGATCCACCACCAAGCTTACCGAGTACCCAGTTGATACCATCTCTAATTTTATTAGTAGCATTTTGAACTGGTTTAACAATTGCATTTACAACTTTCCGAACAGCACTACTAATGTTGTAGATACCGTCCCTAATTCCATCACCAATAGTTCTACCAAGAGTACCAGCCCAGGATCCTAAGGTTCTTGAAGTGTTATGTCTGAAACTAGATACCCAACTTCCTAATCGCTCACCGGCATTTCGTGCTGAGTTATAAGCATTGCCAATGCCATTATCAACGTGACCACCCAAGCCACCAGCCCAGCTAGAAATACTGCTATTCGCATTTCCAAAGAAGCTACGTGTCCAACTAGATAGTTTGCTACCCGCATTAGTAGCTCCTGAACGTGATGATTCAGAACCGTTATTAATGTGATCGCCTAGTCTTTCAGCCCAAGATCTTACCAGTCCACTAGCTGATTCTCTGAAGCCTGTAGTCCAATTCTTGATCTTAGTCCCAGCATTCTTAGCCATTGCTTGACCATTTTCAACACTGTTATTCACGTCAGAACCAATTTGAGAAGACCAATCATGAACCTTCTTTTTAGCATCGCTAATAAAGTCAGTAGACCATTCTTTTACTTTATCTCCAGCTTGTTTAGCTAATTTCTTACCTTTATCTACATCTTTATGAATGTTAGAACCGATATTTTGTGCCCAAGATTTAATATCTTTCTTTGCACCAGAAATAAAATTAGTGGACCATTTATGAATATTAGAGCTAGCAGTTTGAACATCTTTTTTGCCTTTAGAAATATTGGTATTAATATCCTTACCAACGGACTTAGCCCAAGAGGTAAAGTTATCTAAGATTTCATGAGATTTAAAACCTATTGCTTCAACCCAGTCTTTAGGCTTCTTGCCTTTGCCGTATTTAGACCAACCATCACCAAATTTAGAGGCACCAACACCGCCCCATTTACCGATTAATGAGCCAATTTGTTGTCCTACGGCTGCACCTAAGGGGCCACCGAACCAGAGTCCAATAGCACCACCAACTGCACCACCAATTCCAGAACCAAAATCTGCAAATTTTTCTTCTTTGTTATTAGCTTTGATTCCTTTGTAGATATCAATTCCTGAAGTTACAGCAATCATAGCACCAGATAAGCCAGTACCAAGTTTTTGCCCCAGCTTCATTGGTTCGCCAGATTGTATTGAAGAGCGAGCAGATTTAAGAAAATCGGTCTTGGCAAGATTACTATCCTGCCAGCCTTTATTTACTTCACCCCAAAGATCTTTTATGTGGTTATAGCCACCCTTGATATTTTCAAAACTCAACTTAGCAAGTTCTTTAATATTAGTTATTGGGTGCTTTGCAAATTCAATTGCTACTCCTAATAAATCATCAGCATACTTTGCAGCAGCTTTCAATTTATCAAACTTGAGCATTGCAAGAATCTTCAGAGTATCAGTAAAGCTTTGAATTCCAGCAATAGTAGCTTTAGCAACTTTAATACCTAAAAGCGTAAGTAACGTTGCAGTCATGATCTTAACGGCTGTTTGATGATGATCTATCCAATCAGATAATCCTTCAAGTGCTTTAGTTAAAAGCTTCAAGGCTTCTACAATTGCAAAACCGGCTATTTTAGCTAATGGCTTAATAAAGCTATCAAAGAACCATTCTAAAACTGGTTCCGCTGCTTTAATTACACTATGTACAACTTTAAGAGCTGCAGCTAAAGCATTTAAGAACTCAGGAATTACTTTAGTAATCGTGAAACCTGCAAGTGGAAGCAAAACATTCTTATATGCCCAAGATAATCCATCCCAAACATCTTTGGTCACTGGTCGAATAGCTTTTAGCAGATTATCAATTGACTGAAGCAATGGAGTGAAATCAAGCTTCTTAGCCCAGTTTGCAGTATACGTTGCCATATCGCCAAGTGATCCAAGCATGTCATCTACCATACCGAGCAAAGTTTTAAAGATAGAAGTTCCAACATTTCCATGTTGCCACGCTTTATCAAATTGACCAGCTAAATTGCCAATAGTGTTTCCTACACCAGTTACAATTTGAATAATATGACTCCAAATTGAAACGCCTAAGTTGGAGTGTTTCCATGCTTCATCAATTGATGTAACTATATGTTTATAAGTATCAAGTATATTATTCAGTGCATTTAGCCATGCTTGCCATAGTCTAGTTTCGGCATTTCCATGTTGCCACGCCTCATCAAAAGACTTAGCAATATCGCCAACAAACTCAACTAACTTAGTAGCTAAATCAAGCAAATTAGCAAAAATTCTCTTACCAAGATCACCAGTATTCCATGCATCACGAAACGCTTGAGCTATATGATGGATAGCTTCAAGAACATTATTGAGAGAATTGAAGATAGTCTGAATAAACTTAGTTCCTCGGCCACTCTCTTCCCATGCTTCAGCAAAAGCTAGGGAAATGTCGCCAATGATATTCAGCATATCGGCTAAAAGTTGAAGTAAATTCTCTATTACTTTTTGTCCTGTTCCATTGTCCCAAACATGTAAGAAAGAATTACCTACATCCCCTAATAAGCGCTTAATCTCGGTCCATGAATACTTGGCTGCATCAACAACAGCTTGACCTTTTTCATCCCAAGCCTTCTTCATAGGATCAAAGATTTCGCCTAAAACCTTTTTGACTTTATTAGCAGCATCAATAGCATTTTGGGATGCAACTAATGGAACATTCCAGTCAAGACCTTGATTCCCACCTGCCTCACTATCATCTACTCCGGGATTATCAAAAATAGGTGTATCTTGCTTTTGCTGTGGGGTAAATTTTTCTAGTGGTTGAGCTTCAAAGCTGTCATTATCTTGATTGTTTTTATTGTTATCAAGAATGTTTAGCTCATCAAAGCCCATTAGTGATGCTTGAAGGTCTTCATTAGCTTTCTTTGTATCTTCAAAAGCTTTTTTAGCTTGTTCGTTAGATGCTTTTATTCTTTCATTTTCTGCTGCAACGGCTGCCGCACCTTGACGATTAGCTTGAGCAATTTGCTGATTAGCACGTTGAACTGCTTTAGCTTGTTCTTGCTGTTGTTTTTTAACAGCCTCATTAGCTTTACTTGCAGCCTTTGAAGTATCATTCATTGCCTGTACTTGATCGTACAAACCATGAGCACCGCTTCTAGCACTCGACAAACTCATTCCTGTTAACGCAGAAGTAAATTGAGCAATCCATGCAGTTGCTTTTTGCAATGAATTCATAAGAGCATTTATAGCAGGTAAAACATAACTATAAATCGGATAAAACGCCGTTAATAGATTTACCTTGATTGCATTAAAACTACTTGCAAATTGTCGGTTAGTCATTAATGCTGCACCCATACCTTGGGCAAGCATCATAATTGCTTGGTAGAGCAGAGTAAACACAATTAATTGACTGGCTAACATTCGAATTGCCATTCGAACGCCCTTTAGTCGTTCACTTAAAACTGAAGCGCCTGATCCAGCTTTCCGTATAGAAGAATTTCCACTATTACCAAATCGTCTAAGAGATGAATTAACATTAGAAATAGTATTTTTTAGCCTGCTAAACTTAGAACCAAGATTTGAGACATTTCTGTTTTCTTCAGCTAATTCAGTATTAATTCGTGAAGAACTGTTTCTTAACTCATCTCCACGTGCACTGACGTATGTATATGCCTTTGCTAACTCATTACTTCGGGCAACTAATCTTCTGTACTCAGCCTCAGCATTCTTAAGCTCTTTATTAGTACCAGAAGATCGGCCAAGAGTCGCATCATTATCCCTCATTTCAGCAATAGAACGTCTAATTCGTTCGATCTTGCCTTCCGTTTGATCCATTTCACGCTCAATGCGTCTTAATGAGTTGGGAACAGTATCAAGCTCCTGCGACATTTCCTGTGCAAGAGCCTTAGCTTGAGTCTGATACCGTTCCATCTTAATTTGAGCGTCAGCAATTTGATCATCTAATCTCATTGCTTTAACTTTACTACCCTGCTTGCTCATATCCAGATTGTCTCGATTAGCTGTTAAAGTAGCAATTCTCCGTTGCATTGATCGAGCCTGTTCCATCTTCTCGTTGATGTGAGTTACTAAGCTATCAACTTCTTTTTTAGCTCGAGATGCTTCAGCTTGTATTTCATCATCAATACCTAAATCAACAGGACGCTTTGGCAGATAACTCTGAATTTGTTTTTCTTGATAGTTATCAAAGCTTGAGTAGTCACTCTGTGAAGGGGACTTTAATGTTTCTTTTACTTGTGTTTGTGATTTAGGCTTAGAAATATCTTTTACTACATCATGAGCTGCACTAGTTTGTTGTGCAATTCGTTGTTGCATATTAGAGGCTTCTTGCAATCGAGCTGTTAAACTATCCAGACTTTTTTCTGACTGATTAACAGCTTCTTTAGAGCTTTCAGCTTGTTCCTTATTTCCTTGAACAATCTTATCCGTAACCTCATTTTGAGTATTAAGAGTCTGTTCAAGTAATTTTTGTTTAGCTTCTTCCGCTTCACTACGTTGACGAACCTCTTCTTTAACATTTCCATTAGCTCTTGAAGTACTTTCGTTCATTGATTGCTGAAATTTATCTAAATTATTTTGCATCTTATATTGCATATCACTTGTTTTTTGCACAATAAGATTAGTTAATTCATCAACCTTTTGAATGACATCCCCATAATTTGCTCTAAATCTTAACTCAAGTTCTTCTAGATCCATTAATTTCCACCTCCTTTATCTTTATTAAATTGTTTGATTTTCTGGGCTTGCTGCATAAAAATAATCTGATCTTTTTTCCAATCGGGTTCTTCCTCAGATATTTTATTTGTTTGATCCAAATTATCTTTCACAAATGGATAAGCTTCTTCAACTTTGGGCATTTTTGCTGGATCGTTAAAAGCAAAAGCCATCATTTCGCTTAAACGATGATCCATATAAGCCTTAGCTCGTAAATCTTCTAATCGACGTTTTTCATTTGCTGAAATTTGGGTCATAATTTCACCAAAATCCATGTCCCAAAAATGATCAGCATCTATGCCTGATTCCACTGCGATTGGATACAGATGTCTAAATAGATCAGATACTGTCTCGAAACGATCTGCGTCTACATCAATTCGCTTTCTGCTTCTACTGGATCTAGAGTTACTTCGTCCGATTCCGTATTGGTCTTTGTAGCCTTCTTCTTTTTCTTGCCGAAAAAACCAGATTCGTCAAATAGTTCCATTAATTCATTGAACAGATCCATAGTGGTATGACCATCGTCTAAATATTTTTCAAATGCTTCAATAACTCGTTTGTCTGTTACACCATGATTTTGATTTGCACCTTGTAATACGATGAGAATTTCATTTACAGGAGGTAATTTATTTCCACCTTGTGAATCTATAAAAAGTGAAAGCATTGATTTACCTAACCGGCGTTCAATTTTAAAAATTTCACGGCCACCTAGTTTTAAATTGAGTTCAAGATCACCTAGTTGTACTGTTTTAGTTGCTTTCTTAATTGTTGTTACCATAATTTCTCCTATTCATGTTTTATAAAAATAGACGCAGGAATCGAACCCACGCCTATCACTTTTTATTACTTACCAGCTGATTGGCTTGCTCCTGCAGCAGTAAATGTAGGACCATCAGATACAGTAATAGTGATTGTATAGCCTAATGCACCGTTAACTGCTACTGAGCCAAATTTAATGTTGTATGATCCTTTCATCGTAGCAGTCATTCCATCGGGATACGTAACTTTCCATTGATATTGCTTTCTATCACCAGCCTCCTTTAGAGCTTTTGCAAAACTAGCACCCTTATATACTGCTTGGAATTGAACATTAGAAGCATTTTGAATACCTTCAACTTGCTTACGTCTATCATCTGCTAAAGTAGTTACATCGATTTTTTCAGTATCTCCACCCAATTCAGGGATGGTTTTAATATCAGCAATTTCTTCCCAAGATGATCCATCTACTGATCTTTCGAGTTTTGTTCCTGTTCCTGCAAGACCTTCTGAATTATCAACTGCAAAACGTTGAAGGTCTAATGTTAATAAATCACTATAAAATTTTACGTTGTTCATTTTTATCCTTTCTGATATACACGATGGCTAGTATTATCTACAATTCCTGTAAAAACTATGACCACACGTGATACTCCATTTAAATCTTGGTCACCAACACTATTAGAAAAGCCCATTGCTGAAAATCTAGCAATGAGCCTTTCTTTTACATCAGTTAATGATCCATGGTCATTATATAAATCAATTGTTATCTTCCATTCAGTGTCTGTCTCTTCTTGTTGCGCATTCCGTATATAAGAAGATTGACTAGTCGAATAAATAGCAGCTGGGAATGTTGTAAATTTATCTGGATAAGATGGTGAAACTAGTTTTAATTCTGGTATAGATTTTAAAGTCTTAAATACTAGTGCTTTAACATTATAGATTTCCATTTAACCACCCAATTTATCATGAAGTTCTTGATCTACTGATCTTTTTATAATCTCTGGCGCTTCCTTAGCTATCCTATTAGCAGCAGGGGTCATAAATTGCCTTGCTGGCTGTCCAGTAGTTCTATAAAAATATTTTCCATTAATCTTAATCTTAGGAATGCCGTATATTTTCGTGAGATCAAGATCAACTGAATCAACTGGGAAGAACCATGGGGTTTGTCTATAAATAATGGCAACATTTTTAGGAAGTTGCTTATGTGACCGTTCACCAACTAACCCAGTCCCAAATTCACGAAATACAGCAACCATAGAAGAGTTCCACCAACGACCAATAACTTCATCTCCATCAACCTTCACTTCATGTTTAAAGCTTCGAGCAAGTTCGCCGGTGGAGTATTTAATACTGGATTGCAACTCATCAACTGCATAGGCTTCCGCCTGCTCAATTGCATTTTCTTGAGCATTAGCTGTTGCTTTTGCCATTATATCCGGTAGCTTCTTTAGCTTTGCTCTTAATTCATTGACTCCTTTAAGTTCAACTTCAATCATTTTGCTCATCCCTCTTTATACGTTCTAAAGTAACGTTTTTATGAGTAGAAAACTCCTGAATAGCCGTAATCTTGTAATCAGGATCACTAGAACTTGGAACCTTTAGACAAACGCCAAAACCTTCACCACGTCCCTCTGCAAGTAAGTCACCTTGATACTTACATGTCTTGATATATTTAATATCTTTTCCATAAAGTTGAGCATTGACCGTACCACCAGCTGATTGAACATTCATTCTAATTGGTTGTGGATCACTCCAGCCACAAATACTATAACCTTCATCATCTTGAGTATTCATTGGCTTTCTAAGATAAACAGTTGTAAGATCACTGTCTTTTAATCTCATAGCTTTTTCACCTTAGCAATTCGATAACGATTTAATCCTTGCCGAACATCTTTTGGAATGCCAGTCTCAAGATAGTTAGTTATACCACCTTCGGAACGTTGTGTTTCTCCTTCAATGCCTAACCGATTGTAATTAATAACTGCTAGTTTTTTAACGTAAATATCCATACTACCAACTAATTTCTTTTGGCCAGTATAATCTAGTACCTGTGCTATCGATTCTTTAACTAGTTCAGTTAGTAAGACATTATTGGTATTTTCTAATCGAGTACTTAAAGCTGAAACTATTTCCGTTAGTTGATCCACATTAAGCACCTCCCTTAATTAAAGTACCTTAGCTTGGAACACATCATCTGCACTAGCAAATGATGGAAGCATTGTAGCCGCTGCTAAAATCCATGTTCCAATTGGATCTTCACTAGTTTCATAAATCTTGGCCATAATATTACCGACATTAGATACTTGAGCATTGCTTGAAATTAAGCGATTTTCTTCTGGAGTTGGACCATAGATCTTTTGTCCAGGGACTTCATCATTGAAAAGAACGATGCGATCCTCTGGGAAGTAAGAGCTAGTTGTTAAATTGCCCTTTGAGTCTTCATCACGATATTTACCATCATAAGCACGAATAACTGGCAATCCTTGAGCCGTCATCCACTGATCTAAATCTGCTTGACCAACAACTCGACCGGTATCTTTACCAAAGATAGCTTCTTTAATTTCAGTACTACGCATTAAAGTACGTAAAACCTTCTTAGAAGTTAAAGCTCGGGTTGGTGTAACATCTAGTGAATCTGACCAATCTTGCAAGTTATCAATAATAGAAGCATCACTCTTATCCCACGTCTTGGTACCTGATAATGTCTCTTGATGTTGCTTTGGCACGCCATAATCAACAGCAATACCATTTTTCTTATCAGTAATTTTACCAGTAGCAAACATTTCCATAGTCATTTTTTCGCCACGTGCCTTAACTGCTTGAACCATAGCGTCAATATCATCAAAAACATACTGTTTTAAGTAGTTTTCTTCTGCAGTATTACGTGGTGATTGCAATTTGATTAGCATTTCTTCAGTAATTTGCATTTTGCGCTTCACGTATGCCAATTCAGCAGTCATCTTACTTGCTTCACGACTACCAATTTCAGCTTCAGCATCAAAAGCTGAAACACTTGCGATTGTTGGTACACGACTACCAGCTTTCAAAATATCAACTTCAAGTGTTGGTACTTTGACCGCTGGGAATAAAGTATCGCCTAACATTTCTGGATATTGACGATTGCGGGTATAGTCAAGCACCGTATTTTGACTAAACATATCAAGAATAGGTGTTGCAAATCGTTGTAAATCTAATTGTAGTTTTTGATTTTTCATTAATTATATTCTCCCTTCTATTAGTTCTTTGTGGTACTACCAGATGCAGCTCCCGTTGTATCCAAATCTTTAAAGTGAATTGCTGACATTGCCTTAATAGCCTCTGCTGTTGGAGTTGGATTCAATCTTTGACTTAACACCCACCCATCACGCATAACAGCAACCATTTGATTAGATCCATCTTCTGACACGTACACATCATTTACAGTGATTCCGACAGCTTTTGCATCATTAGTTGGATATATCGTTCCCGCTGGTACATATTTACGTCCTAAGTCATCTGTTTGGACGTTGTAATTATCTTTATTAATTGTTTCTGGGAAAGCAGTAAACTTTTCAGAAGCAAGAAAGTTTAATTGCTTTCCATTTTGAAATTGTGTATACATTCTTATTTCCTTTCTAAATTCCAAAAATCGTTTTTAGACTTTTGAGAATTATTAGCTTTTTCAGCATAGATTTCTCCAGGAGATTTATAATCATGATTTCCATCTAAGCTCTTTGGAGGTCTTGCACTTTGAGCTAATCGAGTTTCAACGGCATCATGAACTGCGCCGCGAAATACTTCACTAACCTTTTGATAAGTATCTGTCATCTTATCTTTATCAGCTAAAACGTCATCAAACACATCTACTAATTCAGCTGGCAAACCATCTTCAATCAATTTAGAAGCTAATTTATTCCTATTTTCACGCTTAGTAATATCAGCTTCTCTATCAACTAAAGCTTGTTCACGTTGCTTTAGCTCATAGTTTTGCCGTTCTTCAGGAGACATATTTTTAAGATCTTTAGCTTTTTGAGCTTTATCACTCTGTTCTTTCTCCCACTTAGAACGGGCGGTATCTAACGCTTTAGCTAATTTTTTATCAAAGAAAGAATCCATTTCAGATTGAGTATCAAAAGTTTTAAACGGTTTTGTATCACCTGAAACATCTTCATTTACTTCAGCTTCACTAGAATTAGTATTACTTTCCTCACCTCCTTCACTTTGACCATCATCAGCAAATCTCTGTAAATTTAGTTTTAATACGATATTTTTCATAAAAATTCCTTTCTACCCATGCACACTTGAAATATGACTGCATAAGAAAAGACACCCCATATTTCTACACGGTGCCTTCCTGGTATGCAGTAACAAGTCCACATACGTATTCAATTTTTTAAGTAGTTTCATGACATGCTTAGGTCAATCCAAAATAAAAGACATTCAATTAAGTTAATGAGTGTCTTTAGATCTATATATAACTTTTTCTATATCATCAATTGAAATAGGCTTCATAGCCATCGTCTTTTCTTCTTGTTCTGGTGTTTCAACACCATAGTCAGGCAAAAAATGAGTCTCATCCATTTGATCTATTAAGCCTACCATTTCTCCTGTTTTCAAAAGAACAGTGTCATATTCTTGTGGAATAATTTTACTCATTTTTCTTAACCTCTTTAATATAGCTAACAGCATTATTTTTAGGGCCTAAATAGATTACAGGTACAGTTCGGCAAAAGGGATGCAGAGGTGGCATATTCTTTCCAAAAACCGCATCCCTAACTTTAAATATTTTACCATTGATTGAACGACATATTTCACTAGTTCGACTATCAATCACTGCAAGCAATTGATATCGTTCAACTCCACGTTTACGCCAATTATCCAGCTTTATTTTGGAATAAAAGAAGTTAGCCTCAGTTCTAATCAAACGACAAGCATTAAATTTACTAGTATTAAACTCATGGGCAATCTGTTTAATCATGTCTCTTTCGGACATATTACTCAATTCTTTAGTCGTAAACAATTCTTGCAAGCGTTCAGCAAGCTTATCAGTATTATCCCAGATACGCGATGAAAAATTTTTACCTTCCCACCGGGTATTTAATGCTGCTTCAACGTAACGATTAGGTATCTCAGTGATTTTGTCTTTAGGGATATCTTGTTCCATCTTCACACTAGCAACCTTCTTGCCAGTTTCAGGATTTTTAATAATAATTTTGTTTTCTTTTGATTCTAATTTTGGCTTTACTTTAATATCAGGCAGATTATAATCTTTTGCTTTATCATATACAGCTCCCTGTCTTTCAACTTCAGACCACGTTCTTTTCATTACATCGGTGTGTAACTTAATGTTCTGATCTAATTCAACATCTCCAGCTGACTTAGCGGCAATATAAGCTTTAACTTGTAGCTCTTCTAATCTAGTAATTCTACTCTTAGCCGCTAATCTACTTAGATAATCGTCGATAGCTATCTTGCTCTCTTTATCAGTAATGTTGCTAGCCAAAGCTTTTAGCGTCACTAATTCAGAGGGAGAGATATGTGAGGACATAATATCTGATACTTCTTGTTCTGAAATATCAGCATAAAAATAGCGACGATAGATCTTTTGAACCTCGTCGCTTAGATATGATTGAGCTTTTTGATAAGCATTATTTATTATTTTCAATCGTTCAGTAGCTTCATCCTGATTTTGCTGCTCATTTTGTAAGTCTCGCAATTGCCAATATGTAAACTTACTCTTATCAATTTTCATAATTAATCAAGACCATGCTATATACTTGCCATATTGGCTTATAAGCTGGTCGACCGTATTCTCAAATGCATTTAGTAATGTTTTATTCTCAATGCGTTCACTATTTGCAAATATAGCCGTTAATGTTCCATTTTTATCAATAGTACTTACGTTAGTACAATTATTAACCGTATGTGTTAACAAAGTAGAAAATGCAGCACAAACAATATCAGAACCTTTAGCACTATATTGAGCGTGTCCGGCTGCTATGATTGTTGTCTGATTGGGGTTCTTTATTATCTTCACTCGAATCATCTTGAGACTCCTCCAATTCTAAACGATCGGGATCTTGCTGTCTTAATGCTTCTTGGCTTTTCTTGATAGTTTCGGCATCTTGTTCATTCATTTCATCAATTACATCTTGAGGACTATCAACGTCGGGCAACCAACTATAAGTATATTTTCTAGGGATGACACCATCAGCATTTTTGATGTTATTTACAACATCTGACAGATTAGATGGAATGTTTGCAGTAAGTGAAATTTTGCATCCACTAGCATCATCATTTGCTCCCTTAATGTTTACTATCGTCTGAATTAACTGCAATCTTCGACGTAAGCCATCAAAGAAATAGCGTTGTTTAATTGATAATAAGTTTTCCAGGCCAAACAACTTAAACTTCATTGCTTCACCTGACACATTACCCATGAATTTTTCATCATTCATATTTGGCACATATGAAATCTTATGAATATCATTCTCAATGGATTGGCTAAGCAAATTAACTTGTGTTTCATCAAAACTTTTAGTTAGCCACTCAATATCTGCTCCCTCTTCGCGTGGAGGAGCTTCAATAACGCCTCGATTTAACCTTTGTTTATCGTCCTTATCATTATCTAAACCAAATCCAAATGTAACAAGAAGTGCATCCACAAAAGCTTCCTTGTCTGAAATTCGATCTGTTTGAAGTAAGTTATATGCATCAATCAGCGAAATCAATTGTTCAAAATCACCTTGCCGTTCTTCATTATTTCGATATTCGATTATTGGAACTGCACCAAATAGATTTTCGCCATCATATACAATCGGATCAGTAGGGGGTTACTTCCATTCCCAGCTTTGTACGATATTCTACAGTTCTCTGAGGCATATAAATCGTAATACTATAACCATTTGTTTCTCCACTCAGATTTTTCTTTTCTTGAGCAAAAACAGCAAATAATGGTTCATGTTCAACCGTATCATCTGTTACCACAATGGTTGCCCGAGGATCTATTACTTCAATCTTTAAAGCAGTATTAGGTGTAAGCTTTTCATTTCCTAATTTATCTCTAGCAATTATAGGATCTGTTTGCTTTAAATAAAGTAATTCATAACCGTAACCAAATACAGATAAGTCTTTTTCTAATTCAATATCATGCTTATGGATATCAATTTGCTTGAATATATCTAAAATATCATCAATATTCTTTCCTTTATCAGCAACATACTTAATCGGATTACCTGTCATAAATCCAACATTCATATCACTAATATACTTAGCATGATTAATCATTACATTAGAAGCTCCAACATTAGCATTTTCAAATGTATGTTTTTCAATTTCTTGCTTTCCATTGTAATAATCAGACAGCATGTCTAATCGTTTTTGACGACTCTTTAGCTCTTTAATTGCATAATTTATGGCTTCAATGTTGGGCTCATTTACATCGCCAAGTAAATCTTTATCAATCACTAATGCCACCTTTACACCTTCTTTCTATAATCCACGAATGAGAGGACGCTTAGTAACTTTTGCATTAACCCGCTTATAGATAACTGTGTAAACAAAATATCTCATTGCATCACATGCGTGATCATGTTGCTTAACAGGCTTATCTTCTCCATGTTCAGCAGCTTTTTCATCCCAAACGTAACTTGCTAATTCTTTAAATAAATTAGGACAATTATTACTAAACTTGATCTTTCCTTCATTCATTGCAGTTTGTGTAACGCGAATGCCATCGATCACGTCGTTCTTAGCTTTTCGAACTTTAAAACCATTCTGTCGTAAAGTTGTACTGAAAGAAGCTGCAGAAGGATCAATAATCATCTCAGCTCTAATGTTCCCAAGAAACTCTTTGAGATCATGGCAATACTCTTCATCTGTCTTTTGATGGGATGTAGTTCTTCCTGAGTAATAATATTCTTTAATCAGATACCAAACTCCATGATTGCGTCCCCATAATAGGAACGCAGTAGGGTTTAATGTACCGTAATCACAAGATACATAATACTTTTCAAAATGATTAGGTAATTCATTAACTACCATTGTGTCTTTATCAAAATTGTCATAGATAACTCCTTCCGACATTACCCATAGACCTTGGATATACCTCTGATAGAACACTCCCGAATACATGCGTTCATATCTGCTAATAGTTACACTGTCAAGAGATGGATTATCATGCATCGTGAAGTGGATGCGTAAAGCACGTTTATCTTTCATCTGGTCAATCCAATTTAGTTTAAACCAATGAAACGGGCCAGACGGATTACAGTTGAACCACATTTTAGCGCCTGTCACTGAACAACGAGCTGTTGCTTGATTAACAAAGCTTTGTGGCATAAGTGCAACTTCATCAAAAAAGAACCCAGCCAAAGTAATACCTTGAACTAGGTCCTGGGATGCTTCATCCTTACCACCAAAGATGAAGTAAAAGTTTGTATGCCCATTTTTGCTGATTGTTATCATATTTTCAGAACGAGAATCATATACGTTATATCCTTCGCTTTCTAACATACTTCTTAATGGGCGAAGTACATTGCGTCTAAAAGATCCAATAGTCTTTCCAGCCATTCCGAATTGTTGTCCTGAAAAATTAGTCATGGACCACAATATATATGAGAGCGCCATTACTACAGTCTTTCCAGCACGAACTGAACCATCACAAATAATGGCTTCCTGGTTTATGGTTCGAGGATTAATCCACCAGCTTAAGACTTGCAGTTGCTTACGAGAAAACGGAACAAAGTTAAATCTAGTTATCTTCATTATCTTTACTCCAAATCTTATCCATACCATCTTTAAGAGCACGTAACAATGAAGCAGTACTGTCATCACTAACCTCAGGTTCTGGCAAGCGATCAAGTAATATTTGCATTGCTTTCTGGCGATCTTCCATCTCAACTACTGGCTCACCTTTATCAATACGAATACTCTTAATGTTTGATGTATCGATATCTTTACTATCTTTCAGAGTAATTAGATGTTCATAGTAATATGCTTGTTCACCTGTCTCTGGATCAATCTTAGGCTCATACCGGAACTTACCTCCCGCGTCCTCGTATGGGCCATCTTTATCATGAATTTTGTAGTAAATTAGATGTTTTTCAGTCTTAAATGAGAGAACGTCAGTAACATCGCTAGTAGCCTGTTTTAAATAGCGTAGCAATATGTCATTTGCCGTAGCATATAACTCTTGAGACTGTTGTTTCTTAAGCTCAGTTAGATAAGACTTTATCCGAGCATTTCTGAGCAACCGGCTTCCATTTGTCATAGCCACTTCATAGCTTGCACCATAAGCTTTTTGATATGCCCACGTACTGTTAAATCGCTGTAAATAGTACAAACAAAAGGTTCTTTGCTTGTCAGTAAGTTCATCATTATTTGGTAATTCTAGATATGGCAATGATGGTGCAACCTTTTCTCGTTTTGTACGCATACTTTTTTGTTTTGTATGCATACTTTTCTTTTTAGTTGCATTACGTTGCCACTTATTTCTAGTTTTCCATGACTTAACAGTACTTAATGCAACTCCATATTTCTTAGCAATATCTTTATACTTCATGCCTGCTAAGTAATCTGCTTTTGCATCTTCTATTTTGCTCATGACATATCACCACACCACCTTTCTAAAATTTAATGCATAATAAAAGACGACACTCGTTTGAGTATCGTCTTCTTTAAGACAAGCAAGGCGAGATTTGCACCCGCACCTATCTGACCTCTATGCACGCCCACCTAACTATCTACTACTTTCATAGTAAACTCGTGAATCGTTTGTTAAGCATAGTGCCATTGTTCTTCTCTCTAATAAACTACGTTCACTTGTCTTTTCTCTTATTGTACCAAATATTTTTAGTTCTAGATAATAATCTCTTCTCCCAGAAATTTAGATTTCTTACGTATGAACCTTGATGCTCATATCCTACATGTATATGGGGCGTTTCAAATTTTCTTCCAGCTTGAGTATGTGCCGGACCTGAGATATCAATTTGTGCTAATCTCTTACCATTATTTCTGTACATCGTTATATATTTAGGCTCATTTTTATTATTTATGGTTACATAAATTCTGTGATTAGAACGAGTTTCATAGGGACTGGTCGCACTCTTACTTATATCATATTTGATAAATTTAATATTATTAGATTGAAATAAAGTGCGATATTCTGTTCCATATTTTCTTCCTTTATCACTTATTCCAGATGCTGATCCTCTACCACCCAAGCATTTTCGCCTCTCTCCATTTTTCGGTAAATGAACTAACATGCACTATGTTGCCTTTACATTCAGCCGGTATATCTCCATAAAAAATAATTGTTGACGGATGCAGTCTGTCAATCATTGCATTATATCCAGTAATAAATTTATCTATTGTTTTGCTGCATCCCACACTAGAAATGGCAACTGTACTGTTCTGAGGCTCTCCATCAAAACACCATTCGAAACTGTCCAAAGTCGACCAACTTATAGTTGGAATAACATGAACTCCATGCTCTTGTAAATAAGCAGCTACCCAATGTTTGCGATAATGATTATAAATTTGCATTGCCTTCGGAAAATCAGTATAGGTACTAAAATCTGGCGACATAACGAAATCATAGCTTTTTAACAAATCTACATATCTATCAACATTTTTCCATAATCTTACGAATTGATAATCATCTAAAAAGAAGTGAATCCCTTTATTTTCTCTGTTTTGTGTAGCTTTAGCCTTATTGAATCCAATCCATTCAACGTTATGGTAATCTTCCGGCGCAATTACAGGAATATCAAACTCACCTTCACCATCATAAATGGCTTTTTCAGCATTTTCCCAATCTCGTTTAAATTTATAATTATTTGACATATTTTCTCCAAATTAAAAAGCCAGCTTTCGCTGACTTATTAAAATTTTATTTTCAATTATTGCTTTAACTTTCTTATTTTATTTTTTCTTACCCAATTAATTAAATTTCTAAATCTAATCAAAGTTAATCCGAAAAAAGAAAAAGCATCTAAATTCACTACAAATTGTGCCATAAATATCCAATGATATCTTTCTCCAAGATTAGAGTAACCAGTAATTACTCCTAATAGTAATGCGATAAAGAACCAACCAATTGAAACGTATACTCCATTGTAGTATTTATCAATGTATCCATCTTTATCTATACTGTTAAATTCATCATTATTACTAAAGGATAGCATTGTATTTAAGGCAGTGTATGAAAAACCAATCAATACTGTATCAATAGTTATGATACTTCTACCTAATGTTTGATTAACTGTTATTATACCTTTAAAGAGATTAGTTTTTATCCAAATAAGTACAATACTTATATTTAAAACAAAAAGAAGAACGGAAAGAACGAAAAGAGATTTATTTCTTCTATACATCTTTTTCATAACTATCTCCTTTTCTCTTTTTTATTAAAATTCTTTATTTATACACATCATTTATTTCTTTTTTATGTGTATTATATTCGCTTTGAATTCGCTCAGAAATAGTCTTATCATACTCTGTATTACTCATTGCGTCAAAATCAAAATTTATTGAGTAATTCAAAGGATTATTAACTAATTGTACTTCTGTAACATGGTCTTCTTTTTTATTTTTCATTTTAACTCTTACCTTTTTTATAAAAGGATTATTTTTTAGACCTTTAAAAAAACCACCTACTTCTTCAGAATCGTCAAAGGCCGACACACCTCTTTTTTCGGTAACAAGTTTGCACTGTAATTTTATAAACTTTTGATTTTTTAGCTTCTTATATTCGCCTTCGCTCAATTGTGTATATTCAGCAGCTAAGCTAGTAGGAATTTCCATATAATATTCAATATTTCCAATATAAGCAGCTTTTTTAAGATTTTCTATCATATTTTTGGTAGCTATTCCAGTAACTTGTCCCCATACAGTAGACATATTTGCATTATTTTTTGTGGCAAAATAGACCCAATCACCTAAAGCCTTTATGTGAGGAGCAGATTGCTCATATAAATAAGCTATTATCATTGAATCTGTGTCAATCAAGAAATAGGATCTCGCCTCAAAGAGCTGATCTTTTTTTGTTGCAATTTCTTCTTCATCAGCTCTTCCCTTTGTGCGTAATTGATATGCATGTTTATCACGAGGATGAGACAGTTTTCCACAAATTATTCCTGATTTATTTTTTAAAAAATTATCTATTCCCAATATAAATTCAATGGCTACACGTCTTTCTTTATATTTAAATTCCATAAACTTCGGAGTTGTTTCTATACCATTCAAAATATTACAGAGTATTTCTTTTTCTTCAGATATATCTAAAAAAATAGGATCATTTCCATCGCTAATGCCATTCAAATAATACATCTGTAATCTATGAAAATATAATTTTTTTGTTGCCATTCATATCCTCCTAAATACTATTTCAAAGTAATTTTATCAATAAAAAAAGAAGACATACAGCCTTCTTAATAAATAGTATTTAGGATTTTGCTACTTTAAATAGCAATAGCCCGTACAAGAATCGAACTTGTGTTACTGGTATGAAAAACCAGTGTCTTGACCACTTGACCAACGAGCCAAAATAAGGGGAACCGCGTCTATTATGCTACGTTTTTACGATTGCCGTGGTGTGTCTTTTCCAGTTTAATGCAGGAGTTACGTTAGTCACATCTAGTCTGCTCGTGTCTTACCTGCCTACCGCTAAAACAATCAACCTAATAACTGTAAAATTAAATGACTTATTCCGTGAATTTATCATTTAAAGTACTTTACCAATTGTATGACAAGGTAAAGATTTAATTTTTACGTCCGTTTTCCGCCGGACAATGAGTACGTCAGGATTCGAACCTAATATATTGTGAAAGAAGATACCTTCTTTCTAATTCCAAATTGTGTCGTCGTACCCACGGCAGTCGTACAGTCCGATGCACGACCAACCAGCTCTTAATTATGATACGCTCTCCCGAACCGTGGGGTCATCGCACATCTAGTCCTAGGGAAGTAGCATCAAAACCCTAGGTAAGCAACAAGTAGGAATCGAACCTAAATGTTGCTGCATGTTAACCATGAGACTATTTAACAGTAAGGGCCGAGTTAAAAATAGCTAACATGCTGAGAGATCTTTTCAGATCTAAAACTGTAAAAAATACGGATGAATATTGCTCGTATTGCAAACCGTACTAATGGATTTATCGAAAAACTTTTACTTTTTTCGACAATATATATTTAAGCATAGATAAGTATCAACGAATTACCACCATATTCCCGCAAAATTACCCTTATTTATACTTGTGTAGGTCAATAATAGGTTGGCAGTTGTTTACTCTTTGCCAATAATCAAATCCGTCAGCAAACTCAAACATTGCTTTTCTGCGTAAATAGCTAAACTTGTTATTCTCACTGTAAACCAGTGGCTTAACTTCATTCCATGGCCATTTGCGAATAAACAATCCTATCAAAATAATTTGAGAATTGTGCGAACAATGATGGATTGTATCATTAGTTGCTCTAACCATTGCTTCAGCATTTAAGCCTCTAATTATTGCCTTTTCACTGTTGTTATTACCATTGCTATGACCAGGAGCCGAACTTAATGTTGGAGACTTAAGATCTACTAATTCATGGCCACTCATTAATAGCAATCGTTCTAAATCTTTAGTAAAGAATTTCGCTACTTCTTTTAAGGTCTCTTTCTCATCTAATTCCGGAAATAAACTCACTGTATCAGCTCCTAGTTCTAGTTTTATCATTCCAATCCCGTATCTCTGTATTGTCTTACATCCATCGCACGCAGATATCCTTCACGGTATGCTGCCTGTTTTAGCTCCCATAAATCTTTTACTGTAAGGGATGCAGTATCATACTTATGGATCAAATTTAAGTCTTTATACGCTTCATCATGCGCTAAATGATAGCGCCTATAGTCATTACTCATTAACCTACATACCACTCTTCTATTCCAAAATATTCTTCCAAACATCTTAAACTGCAGAAAATATATTCTTTATCATCAGCATTTATAAAAGAATAAACGCCCTCTCCCGGATGCAAGGCGTCACCACATACACTACATAACATTATTTATGACCTCCGCAAACAAAGTCTGACGACAAACCATTTAAATAGGCGCTTTGAGCAAACATATATAAAGTATCAACTTTAGATGCATTGCTAACTGTAACCATATCCTCAACACGAGCCATGAACAACGTTCTATCTTCTCTGCCTAAAGCATCTAATGCGCTATCTAATGCCCACTTATATTTTTCTTGGTCATAAATCTTTACTCTTTTCATTATCTTCCCTCATCTTCCTTAACTCTAACTTCAACTCTTGCACGGTCTGCATACCTCTTTTTTACGGTCAGATATGTAACTTGTTGATCGTCTTGATATATACCTCGCATCACTTCGACCATTTTGTGTAACTGCTTATTTTTACGCAATTTTGGATTCATACCGTCTAAAACTATTTTTCCGATATTATCTATATCAGGCTTCTTGGTAGGCAATTCTATACCTGCTAGACAGTTTTCTCGTCTCTTCTTTGTATAACTCTTAGGTACTCCAAAATAAGCAATAATCTTTACATCTAAGGCACATCCCTTTTTAAAATATCCCTCAAAGTTGCTAGTTGCTGCATATCTAACCAACTCTTCATACCGAGATGTTCTTTTTGGTGTAAAAGTAACTGTTCTAGTTACTCTTGGTCTAGCTTTTCCAATCGGCTGACCATCTACTATAAATTCAACTCTCACTAATGCACCTCGTTTTTTAATTTCCTTTGATAACTTTACGCCAGTCTTCAATAACTTTATGGGTTGATTTATCTTGCGTTGCAGGAATATCTTTTGCTTTTTCTGGCTTGATAAATACACTCCACTTCGTTTTACTTCTCATGTCTCCTAAAATGGGTTGCTGACCGAATGCCCTTAAAGCTTCCTTAATCGGTATTTGATCTTCATTCCACTTAAAGATCATCACTCCTGTCGGTTTCATCACTCGCATTATTTCATTAAAAGCTTTATGAAATTCATTCGGCCACGTCACTAAGTCAAGGGTTCCGTATTTCTTTGCTAGCCAGCTAGTCTTACCTGCGCGTACTAAGTGCGGCGGATCAAATACAACTAAGTCAAAGGTCTCATCAGCAAACGGAATATTTTTCCAGTCTGCTTGAACATCTGGATTGACTTCAATCTTTCGCTCATTACCACGATCCATAGTCGTATAAACAGCTTTACGAATATCCATATAGGTTGTATGCAGTTCTTTTTTGTCGTACCAAAACATGCGAGATCCACAACAAACATCAAGAATTTTCATCAATCAGTTTCCTTCCACAAATCGGACAGTAATGAATTCTTAATTCATCACTATCGCACCCATAAAATTCATTGTCAGTATGAAGACTAACAAGAACAACTCCCTTTGAACTTACTTTCTTTAAATAGTTAAACCAATATCCCTCTTCCCAATCAGATTGAAACATTTGCTCTTCCGATAGTCGTAATTGACTATTTATCTCCATTCCAATATTGTCCGGACCTTGAAAATCACAATATTGGCATCCTTTTTTCTCCATCATTCTTTACTCTTCTTCTCCTTCTTTATACATTTCTTTAAATTCATCTACGCTGACATACTCCGCCATTAAGGCATCACATAAGCAATCTTCTGAACAGAAAGCATTGTCTCTTCCGTCTGGCCAATCAAAATATCTAAGTATTAGTTGATTATCAGTGATAGTTAAAATGTCATCATCTTTATCAAATACTTTTCCACAGTTTGCACATTCCAACTTCATTTTTAATCCTCAATTCCATGCTTTATTTCTTTAAACGCTTTATCACTTATTTTTAGTATCCTGGTCTAGCCACTTTTGTAGTCCAGAAGCATAATCCCTTATCCAGTCACTAATAACTTTTCCGTCAGGCAAGTTTTCCCAATAATTCGGATCAAACTCTACAGCTATTTTGGTCTCTAAATCAGAACTCATGTGATAGCCCGTTCTATCATCCCAGCTTTCCAAAATAGAGTTCTTTAATTCTTGACGTTCTGATTTTGATAAATAGCAATCATCATTTTCATCGGATAATCGTAAATAATCATTAAGCTGTTCATCTAAAAGACTGTAATCATAACTCCATAATTCTTCTGCTGCTTTTACTTTAGAAGCAAAGTAGCCTAAATCTTTACTGTATTCCGCAATATCTCGCAAAGTGTTTTGACTTGAATACCAGCAGAACACTGCAAATCCAAAATCACCACTAATGCTTAACGTTGAACTTGACCGATCGAAAAGGTAATTTATTCGATTTTTCCATTCATATTCAGGATCTTTACAAGCAAGATATTCTATTTTGTTATCAAAGCATTTGTATTCAAATACGTGGTTATTAAAGCTCATCTTAAAACTCCAACTTAACTCTCTTCCGTTTATTATCTGCTACCCATCTAGCAGTTACTTCTAACATTAATTTTTGAAAATCCTCATTTTGCCATGCTGACTTACCTAATAGTTGACTCCGTGCATATTCTTCATTCAAGGTGTCTGCAAGCTTCTTGCTGGTTAATTTGCTATAGGCATCCCTTCGACTTTCTTTTTTCTCCTCCGCATAAAAATCATTAAAGGGATTGGCCAATGCTAGGTGCTTTCTTTTTGCTTGATAGCCGGCTGAAAATACCCCCCCGATTAAGTTAAGAGCATCTAGGTCTTCTAACGGTTTATGCTCATCAAGTTTCTTTACAATTGTTTTATCAACATAGGCGGTCTTTAGATCACCTAGTACATCAGATGCTACTTTCATATTTCTCCTCTATACAAATCTCAAAAAAATCAAAACCACATCAATAATCGTTAAACATGTTATTAGAACGTAGGACTTTTGATCATCTCTAATTCCATCTCCAAAAAACAAATTAATTAAAATAAAAACGCACCACCATTCAGCTGATAAATGTCCGCTCATTTATTCCTCCCACAAACCTTCGTCTGCTAACAATCGACCTATTTTATTTTTAGAAATACTACCTTTTGGATAATCTTCACTAAGCATTGCAGTGATACGCTTGTATGCATCTTCTTCTGCTGGGTTTAGATCATTAACTGTTAGTGTCACTCTATCGTTAGTAATACCTAGTAGATACTCAGTAGGAACGTGAAAGAAGTCTGCTATTTTTTGCCAAGTTTCAAATTTAGGTGGTTCATTACTACCGGTCTCATATCGACTAATAGTGTTGTTGGCTAATCCTAATTGATTGCCCAATTCCTCTTGTGTTAGGCCTTTTTCTATCCGTAACTCTTTAAGTCTATTCTTCATTTGCTACTTCTTCCTCCGGTAAGTTCTTTATGCAAGTAAGTAGGTACCCTTGTGGATACTGTTCACCGTAAATAACAGTCTTTTCAGCTGCTTCTTTAAGTTTTCGGGTATCTTTTCCATGAACTGCTCTAATCATCTTATTTATTTCAGAATCTGAAAATGTAATTATTGGTCTTCTCCATTCCTCAGCACAATGGTTAAGATAATTGATTAAGATTTCAATTACATTTTCATCTCTCTCCCTCTCTTCTTTAGAGAGAGATTTAGTAATTGTTTCTTTTCTTACTTGTTTATCTTGGTATTTATTTTGATTAGTATTTATTAGTGTTCGATTTTCCTGTTTAGGTTTTTCCAATTTAGGCTTTTCCTGTTTAGGTTTTTCCAATTTAGGCTTTTCCTGTTTAGGTTTTTCTAAATCAGGTTTCCCCTGTCTTAGAAAATCTAAATTAGGTGTCTCACTTAAGGTCCAAATGCTTTCTTTTACCTGGCCTTTACTTCTCTTTCTCTCTCGTTTTAAATAGCCATGTTTTTCAAGTTCAGCTAATCCACTCCTAAGACCAGAAATTCCATCAGAAGAATGTTTGACTACTTCTTTTTCGTAAAAATTCCATTCATCACTCTGTGACCATAGGTAAACAAACAATCCCTTAGCTTTCCAAGAGAGATTAGTGTCCTGAATGACATGATTATCTATAACTGTGTAGGATTTTTCATATACTTTCTTGATCTTTGCCATTCTGCATTCCCCTAAAATAGACTATCTGTAACAGGATCTGAATCTACTTCTACCTTCTTTTCATCAAACGGATCCTTTTTGACTTCTTCGGGTCGAGACTGCTGTATCTTATCAAGAGCAGCTTTCTTTGCTTTATCAGATTCTTTTGTTCCGGGGTGTTTCTTTTTAAAAATCTGTGCAATTTGATGGATAGCTTGCGCATCTTCTGGTGTATGGGATTCTTTAAACCAATCTTGGGCATCTTTGATACCGTCTCTTGCTTCTTGATACAAGTCGTACAAATTGGCTTGCACGCCATTGTAATATACTTGATAATTTTCAAGCTCTTGTTTAGTTAAAATTTTTGGTTCATAAATAATCTTTTGATCTTTAGCATCATTATCATCATCTGCAGCAATCCCAAAGGCACCACTAAGTGAATATCTTTTTGCATAACTGATAAGACTGGCGGTTGCTTGTGCATCATATGCTTTACCGTTTTGAAAAACGATTTTATTTGTTTTTACAGTAAAGCCTGAGGCGTCAACTAAAAGTGTTTGGACGGTTACTGCAGTGTTAGTTGTTTGAATATCAAAGAAATAACTAAAAGTTACATTACCTTCTTTATCTGTAGCTTTTTTAATACCATCCATTACTGCTTTATCGATGTCTGCTAGATCAGCATACTTATAGTCATAGCTATAAGGTTTTCCTTGCTTATTTTTGCCTGAAACAGTAACATTATGTGTTCTTTTAGGCTGGCTAATATTAGCTTTAACTTGCGCATAATGCATTGCCCACTTAGCTCTGTCTTCTTCTTTTCCATAGATCTCCATCTTAGTTCACCCTCTCATAGCTAATACCCCAATCGCGAATGAAATTAGATAGGGCTGTTAATTGTTCTGTAGTACCAGTAAGCTTAAGTGTGACGCTATGTACCTTATCAACTACTTCGCCTGTTTTAGCATCGACATACTTATCGCCATGTTGTTCAAGCGATTCTATAGCTTTCTTGCGATTTTCTTCTTGCTGTTTAGCCTGCTTAATTAAATAATCATGGTCATTATCCATTTGAGTTAGTACGTCAGGCAGCGACTTATAATCAAGCATTTGAAGATATGGACTAGCAGTCATAGCAGGTTTAGTGTACTCATTAGCCTTAGTAGCAATAACTTGCTCAGCTTCTTTTCTAGCCTTTAGTCTTTCAGCAATTACTTCAAATTGTTGTCTAGCTTCTTCTTCAATAGTTCCCCAACTAGTGGTCTTGTTATCCCACTTTTCTTGGTAATCAAGCTCCTGTAAAGGCACATTATATTCAACTGCAATCTTACCCAGTTGCAATAAATTCTGCTGATGTTTGTCTTTTTTAGCTTTATCATCAAAAGACTTAATTCCTTCACTAATGTGATCAACAGCTACCTTAATTTTCAAATCAAGTGATTTAATTTGAGCAGTAAACTCATCAATAGGTTGACTAGCTTGTTGTGTAATTGATTTTCTTCGATCATTTAAGGCTTTCCGAATGCGATTTAGTTCTGCCCTAGTCTTTTTATCGTAAGGATACGATTTAGAAGTTACTACATAGCTTTCCCAGCCTTTAGCTAAATCATCTACCTTAGCATTTAGTAGCTCGTACCCGGGAAAGTCTATTTCAGCCTTTTTAAAACTAATTGGAAAATTTTCATTTTCAAACGTAATCATGTCTTTTTTAGCTTCGTTAATCTTATTCATGTTATAATTCCTTTGGTTTTGTATTTTTTGTAGTCGTTAAACTGTTGGCGCAGTTAACGGCTTTTTTGTTGTCATTAAATCTGTCTCAAATTGCTTTTGATATTCATCATGTATAAGCGGTTGTCTTGTTTCTCTAGTGAAGAAAGCATTACTGTTACTGATTAATCGTGTTTCTAGCGTCATCTACCTCACCTCTTTTCAAGTCTGACTATTGTTATAATTAATTCCAAGAAAGGAGGATTAATTATGCATAAGTACCTTGTAACGTTTGATTATGAAGTTGCACCCACTAATCAACCGTTGGCAGTAGCTATTAGAACTAAACTAGAAAATTTACCTGATACAAAATGGTTTCAACATTTACCTACAGAAATCATTTTGATTAGTCCTTTAGACATAGATAAAATTTTTGACGAAATCCAATGTCTTGAAGATACAATCAGAGTTTCAATTTCTGAATTTTCTAGTTTTAGAACCAATTCATCTAGAACTAATCTTTGGCTTCGCCAGAACAACGCTTAATGTAGCTTTCATAAGCTGCAATATATTCTTCTCTAGATACAGGTTTTCCTTTAAAGCTCATCCCTTTAAATGGATCCCTGTATTTTTTGTTTTTAATCATATTTTTTCATCACCTTACTTAAATATTTGGAAAAATCGCTGTGTACATCGTAAAAACAATTGCTACTAATGCAGTAATGAGTGTACTTAGTGTTAGAATTTCGGTTTCTCTAATTGTGAGTGCAGTACCCATAAATTCGTTAATTTTTTGATTAATCCATTTCCTCATAGTTTGTGATCCTCCATAAACTTTTGTAAGACATCCTTGTCATATAAGATTTGGCCATCAATACTAATTGGCTTAAAATCAAACTTTTTCAGCCAAATTCTAAATGTAGATGGACTAACTCCTAAGAAGTTTGCTGATGCCGTCACGTTAAAATACTTCTGTTGAATAGCTCTTTCAATAACTCGTTCTGGGATTGCGATTTGCATGAAATCATCTCCTTTTTAATGAATCAAAATACTTTCCTTACTAGCTCTATCTACTCCTTTTACAGCAAGATAAGTTTCTTGCTGAAGATGGATAAAACTTAGAATATCTTGAATTTCTTCCGGTTTACCTTCTAGTGTTAACTTCATCCTTATCTCCTCTCAATTCATCAAGACTAACTCCCAAAGCGTCAGCAATCTTACACATTGTCTTGAAAGTAGGTTCATAGTGCTTATATCGATAATTTCTAAGGTTTTCATAGTTAAGGCCTGATTTAATAGATAGACTCTTTAAGCTTATATTTTTAATTTGTAATACTTCTTCTACTCTTTGCCACGACATATTGTGGTTCCTTTCTAATTTTTGCGGTTAAAAGACTACATATTGTGTTACAATAACATTGTTATACAGAAAGAAGGATAATTATATGCAATATAGATCTCAAAAAATGAGCATGGGATATCCCAATTACTATCAATCAACTTATTTAATTCCAGATCTTTGCCCTGAATGCAGTCGTTCAAATAATCCAATTACAACAGTTGAAGGAACTAAAGGAACTTCAGATGGTCGTGTCTTTTTTTTGACTCATCGTTGTCCTAGTTGTAACCATGAGCATTATTCTTTACAGTTCATCAGTCCAGATCGTAGCGGTAAAGAAACTCAATTATGGGTTCTTTATCCTAGCAATACCCTCACTAACTTTTCAGAAAATCTAACCAAATTTTCTCCCCGTTTTATTGATCTTTACCATCAAGCAGAAACTGCTGAAAATAACGGAAATTTAGATCTCGCAGGTATGGGATATAGGGCTGCTGAAGAAGTTTTGATAAAAGATTTCGCTCTAGCTTTTTCTGGCGAATCCAAAGAAGATATCGCTAAGCTAAAGCTAAATGATGCAATCTCGCATTATTTCAAAGACGATGAGGCAAGCTTAATTTCTACTGATGTAGTTAGAATTAACGGAAATGATTTTACTCATTGGAATCGTCCAGCAAATTTTGATTTAAAGACTCAATTAGAACAAATTAAGCAATATTTAAAGATTTATATTGCACGTGTTGACTATCACTTGATGATTAAAAATCCACCAGTAAGCCGCCGTACCAATCACACTTCCAAATCGAATAAGTGATGTCCATCAAAGCTCCAGTATGAGGTAATAACTCGTACTGGATTTTCTTTTGTTCCTAATCCCTTTCGATATTTGATTTTTATAATTTTTTCAATTTGAAAATCAGCTATCACTTTTTCTTGTAGATTTGCAGCAGTTTCTACCTGTTGCTTAAGACTATTGTTTTCTTCAATCAGTCTTTGAAAAAGCTCTAATCTTTCCATTTTTGATTCTTTTTCCATCTCTATCTCCTAAGCTTCTAAGCTGCTCAGCTTATTAACAAAATACTGTTATCCCCTACCTGTTACCTTAGGTGTCTTACTAATTGATGTGGAGCCGTTTGAAAGGTTAATAGTTGTCTCTTTGATCTTGAACAAACCAAGCTCCATTTATGATTGTTACTGACTGTTTTCCACCAGGGGTCTCCAAAATAAAGACCCCTTTTTTATTTTCATGATTACGTCCCTATGCAATATCGTCACGTTCAATTAACGGCAGAATATTATTTTCTTTAAGCACATCGTAGATAAGTTTTCTTCCCTTCTGAGTCCAGTAAGTAGTTGTCTTGCTTCTGTCCTTGCCTAAATGATCTTTAAAAGTGAAAGCTTGACTTACTACATAGCCTTTGCCCATATAGACCTTGTAAAGAATCCATTGGCCATTAACTTTATGCTGAATACCAACTTGTTTTAGAAGTTTGTTGAAGCTTACTGCACCATAACCATAATCAGCGGCAATCTGCGTAATCGCTAATGCATCTGGCGTTCCTAAAATGATATCCAGGTAGCTAGCCTTCTTATTGCTTTCTTCAAGTTGAACAGTTAAATTCTTGTTTTCTAGTTTTAACTGAGTATTCTCATTTTGTAAGATTGCATATCCACGCTTAACTACTTCTTGTGGATCATTCCATTTACGCTCTACTTCGATTAAGTATTTACGATATTGTTTGCCTTTTTCGGTTCTACTCATCAAGCAAAGCTGTTTAGCCATGTCGATTGTTAAAAAATAATCTTTAATTTGCTTTGTACCGCCATTCGGCATGTTTACACTTTGAGGTGTAAACACAAAATCAGTGTTTTCTTCAAAATCTTTAAAATTTTGTTTTACCCAATCCGTAAACTGTTTTTTAAGTCCTAAGCCTTTATGCAAGTCTCTAGCGCTTAGTAATTGCTGATCGTTTTCTACTTTGATTGGTATTAAATCTTTCATAAACTACCCTCTTTTTACTTCTTCTCAAAATGAATAACTTTATTTTAAAAAAATAGACGGCGATAAATTTAAGGCCTTTGCAAAGGCAATTGCAAAATTTGCATCAAACTTTAATCGTCCATTTAAACGACTACTTAGTGTTGTCTCACTAATGCCCATTTTATTGGCTACATAAGATTGTTTAATGCCATGCGTTTTTAAGTAATTCTTTGCGATTTTTTGTGCATCCTTTTCAATAACATTTACCAAGCTGTTCACCACCTTTCTCGTTTTGAATAACTTGATTACATACACTATAATACTATTCATTTTGAGAAAGTCAACATTTTTCTTTTCTTTTTGAGAAAAAATATTTTCAAATTGAAAATATTTGTTTAAGATATACTCAAAAAGAGAAAAAGAAAGTGTATTAAAATCATGAGTATTTTAAGTCAAAGAATTGAAAGTGAACGTAAACTAGCTGGGTGGACAAAAACAGAAACAGCTAAAAAAATGAACCTTCCTCTAACTACATATGCCAACTATGAATACGGTAATAGAGAACCTGATAGTGCCACTATAACTACAATGTCCACTCTCTTTGGAGTTTCAAATGATTATCTAATGGGAAAATCCAACAATCGAAATTCTTCAAGTGAAACACAAAAAAAAGATACTCGTTCTAATAAACTTAATTACGAAGATCTTGGTCTGCCCTATAAAGGAGTTATTTCGGAAGATTTGAACGATACTTTCCGCTTACTGGCCCAACAGTACGCAGAAAAACATAATCTTCCAAAAAAGGACCAATAGCCCATGTATCAGACACCAGAACAAAAAACAGCAGCTAGAAATCAAGTAATTAGGTGGTTAATGAATTACGCTCTGGATCATCAGTACGGTGTTACTTTCTCTTACGCCGCAAAAAACGATGATCCTTCCGAAGCTTTCCCCGAGTATCGCACTGCCGTAATTAACGCTAACTGGAAAAATATAGATGAAATTCCTTTTATTATTGGTCATGAGTTGGGACATCTATTTCTAGGACACGAAAAAAGCGAATACCATTCTAGTTCGGTAAACAGTATTCGCTTAGAACGAGAAGCAAATGAGTTCAGTTTGTATCTTTTAACTGAATATTGCGACTTACACGATATTTACTTCTATAATATGTACACCTTCGCTCAAGCTTTCGGCATCCCTAGAGATTGCTACTATTTACTTGAGGAACAAGCTTGAGTATTCAAAGAAAATCATAGATAAAGCAATTCTATTGCGGAGAAAGTAGTTCATCGCCTGTCGAAGTCAAAGCAACACAAACGGGAATCAAAATTCTTGCTGACTATTATTTCTATGATGTGCCTAAAGAAGATTGGAATATAGATAATTTCATGCTTTATTATTGCATTCCATCTTCTTATAAAGACTGGGTCATAGAGTATCTAGCAGCAAAATAGATTTTTTTATTTTGTAAAAAGGCAATCCAATCTGTCTAAAAATCACATTGATTTTAGCATGCACCATAAACGAGTATGTAAAGCTTTTCTTTAAAATAAGCTATTAATATTTGACAATTGATATTTTTATATTTACCATAGTGGTATAGCTGAAATGCCTGTAATGTACACGGGTCGTTAAAACACCTCATGGTAAATATTCCATGAGGTGTTTTTCGTTTAATGAAGAAAAAAGTAAAATTTCTAACTTATCAACAACAATTAGATAATTTAAGAGATCATGGCTTAATTGTAACCAATGACCGAATTGGAACCGAATTACTCCAGAGCCGTGGCTACTATAATCTTATAAATAGATATAAAGAAGACCTATACAGAAAAGGTCAAAAAGAATACCCTATTCAAACTACATTAGAAGATCTATATAAATACCATAGAATAGAAGATGATCTTAGAAACATTCTATTTCGTTTTACTTTAAATGTAGAACAACGTCTTAAAGAAAATATAAGCTATGCCCTAGCATCTAATTTTGGAGTAGATCCTAAACAATATTTAAATCCACATAATTTTAATTTGCGCCATGCAAGCCGAACTTCAAGTATACTTTATGAATTTGAAAGGATATTGAGTCGTCCACGTAGCGAGCCTTTACGTTATTACAAAAATAATTATGATGTGGTCCCTCCTTGGATTTTATTGAATGACGCAATGCTGGGAGAAACAAGAATGCTATTTGGTATTCTTCCCTTTAAATTAAAAATATATATTATAAAGTCAATGTTACCAGTTGCAAATCAAGAATTTGGTTCTAGACCAAAATCTACTGAAGAAGAATGGAATGAATATATATTTTGGCAAATAGAAAAGGAATTAAAGCAAAAAGTAGACATTGACAAAGATGATCCTAATATTGTAGATAAAGTTGCCGATTCCTTAGAAAAGAAGTTCAAAAATAAATTAGTTGAATTATTTTCTACAATGATTCATTCTATAAATGATTTTAGAAATGCGCTAGCTCACGGCGATCGAATTGTTCATTTTAAAAGCCGGTACAATTTAAAATATAAACAACTATATTCAATAATAGAAGTTGACATAACAAAAAAGAGATTTGATACAAAGAATCTTGGAAATGGAATATATGGCATATTAATAGTTTTAATGTGTTTACTCGATAAATATGATGCTTTACTTTTAATTCGCCAATTAAAAGATTGGCAATACCAGAATACTCGCACATATAATGACAGAAAGACTTATAATCTCTTTATCAAAAACTGTAATTTGCCTCGTCGCTTCACTACTGAATTAGAAGATATTAATCATTCTTTACATTACTATTCTACGTTAAATAAAAGTTTTCCTTTTTTACACGACGGTAAGTATGCAGACTATGATTAGGGTTTCTTAATCTTAATAGTAATAAGATATATAAAGTATAATTCAATAATTTTCAATAATAGAGGATGAATATGAAAAGAAATATTATTTCGTTCTGTGCGATTGCCTTAGTTGGACTATCTCTTGGAGCGCTAAGTCTTTCAAATCGTTCAAGCAATACAAAGCAAGCCGAGGAAGCTACCACTAAAGTTAAAAAACACAAATCGAAAAAGCAGTCTAGCAAAAAAGATACTAAGAATGAACAGTCTAATACTGATACTAAAGATATGGCGCAAGAGTCAGCTCAGCAGGATGCTAGTGCAAGCCCACAGCAAAATGATCAGTCTTCTGCTAATACCACTCAGACTCAAAAACAAAACACACAGGTTCAACAGCAAAAAACTCAAGGACAAATTAATAAAGAGCGTGGATATGATCCAAACGGACACCCTCTCCTTCCGGGTCAAGATCATGCTGCAGGATCTAATCCTGATGGTTCAGCTGATGATTGGGTTAAAGGGCAAGATGAATGGCTTCGTCAAAATGGATTAATCAATTCAGATGGTTCACCTACACAAAAAGCAAAAGATATTCAAGCACAAACGGCAGCGGAAGCATCTAATTCGTATACTAATCCATAGACTTACACGCAAAAATATACAAGTTATCTTGGAGGATTTGAAAAATGGGATTATTTCATAAAGGGCCGCGATGCCCTAAATGTAAATCTACTAACGTTGAGCCAATCGGTCGAAAGAAAAAGGCTTTTTCTGTTGGTAAGGCAGTTGCCGGTACGGTTCTAGTTGGTGGTGTAGGATCACTTGCTGGATTTGCTGGTAAAAATAGCAAAAAGATTGAAATGATTTGTATGGATTGCGGTAAAACATTTAAGTACAAATCTTAATAGCATAAAAAAACGAGCATCCCTTAAAGCCGAAAAGCTCTTAGGGCGCCCGCTCCTTTCATGTTATGTCACTCTCCTAAGCGTAGCACAGCAAGCTGTGCTTTGAAGGTGACAACCATGAACCAAACAATACTTATACTGATTATCTTACTTCTTTTGATTCACGAAATCAACAAGAGATAATCTAACCCACGGGCGCCCTAGATGCGCGCTCGTTCCGACCGCGCATCTGTTATAAGTAAATAAAAAGCCGTTTATATAAGACACCATTATTCTTTGAGGAAAACACAAAAAATATGGATAAAAATGAACACATTGAAAACGCATCTAAAAAATTTAAACAAGTATGCGATCCAAATAAATACCATTACCAGCAAAAATTTAAATCACTTCCATATTGGCTAGAAGAAAGTTCTCATTACTTCTCTCTAGAGGCAAATAAAAAAATAGTTGACCGTTATTACTACTATTCGCGTGGCTCTATAATAAGTGTGAATTTTGGTGTTAATGAAGGGAGTGAGTTTAGTAATTTACACTTTGCAGTAGTCCTAAATAAAAAGGACAGCCCTCAAAATCGTACTCTTACCGTAATCCCCTTAACTTCAAAGAAAAAGCCAGGATTATTTTCTTTGGGGACCGAAATATTTAATCAAACTTCCGTTCTTATCCTAGAGCATCTAAATAAGGTTAAAAAGAAAATAGAGGTGTTGGAAAAGCATAATAAAGAAATTACACTTATGCGTCAGAAGCTTCTTGATGACAATAAAAAGTTTAATCAAGATCTCACTGTCCTTAAGGCAAAAGTAGAGAAGGTTCTTAATGATACAGAAGACTCTAATTCCAACCAAGTTTCTTCTCTTTCTGAACTTTATAATGCTGTTATCCAAAAAAGCTTAGAAGCCAATTCTTTAGAACAAGATGCTAAAAAATTAGATGAGAAAGGGCAACAACTAGTAAAGGAAATTGCTGAATGTCAAGTACAAGAAAAACAATTAGCTAAGGTAGTTTCCGTTTATAAAAAATATAATAAAAATACATTTGCACGTATCGAAGATATAACTACAATTAGTAAATTACGAATACGAAAAATAAATAGATTTGATCCCTCAGGAGACATTAAATTATCTAGTGATCAAATGACCGCTATCAGTGATAGGTTAATGCAGCTATATGTCTCTAAAGATTGAATATCAAAGCTAAATGTGTGATAATGAGTGTACTGGGAGTTTAGCTCCTTAATTTATATAAATACGTGGGATTTAGTCCCTTCACTCTCTATCATGCTTAGCTGATAGGGAGTTTTTTTACGTACAAAATATCTATCTAAGAAACAAAAAAAGACCCGCAAAGCGCTGGTAACACTTTACGGGTCGGTCATCACTATGACCAATGCAAAATAAACATATATATGTTAGATGAAAAGTTGAACTGGTAATTCAACGCTTTTCATCTACCCTATTTTAGCAAAATATGAGGTGATATAGAATGCCAAAAAGAAAAAATTCTAGTATTAAAGACTATAAATTAAAATCTGGAAAGAAACGATATGAATTTGTTATTTCACTGGGTCAAAACAGCAATGGTGACCGAGTACAAGTTCATCGGCGTGGTTTTAAAACCTATGCTGAAGCAGAAACAGTATTCAACAAATTATCTCAAACTAAACCAGATAATTTTGTAAAACAAAAACAGATTAAAGTTTCTAAATTACGTGATCTATGGTTTGAAAACTATAAGACTCAGGTAAAAGAATCTACTGCGAATAAAAATAAACAAGTCTTTGATAACCATGTTATTCCGGATTTTGGTAATCAATACGTTGACAAGATTACAGTAGCTGAATTACAAAAGTGGGCTGATAGGAAAGCAAAACAAATTGTTAAATATAGGGATGCTATTAATGAATTTAATGCTCTTTTTGAATATGGTATTCGGTTAAACTATGTGTCTGAAAATCCTTTAAAGCGGATCATTATCCCTAAAAAGACATCTCGACCACGTAGAGATACTGAACATAATGTTTATACACGAGATGAACTAAATCAATTTCTTGAAGTGGCCAAAGAGTATGGATTAGTTCAATATACTTACTTCAAGCTACTTTCTGCTACTGGCCTTAGAAAATCCGAAGCATTAGCTTTAACTTGGCAAGATATTGATTTAAAAGCAGGTACTTTATCCGTAAATAAAACCTTGGCATATGGTTTAGACAATAAAACAATTATCCAGCCACCTAAATCACCTAAATCTAAGCGTATTTTACCCATCTCAGACAGTTTAAAAGAAGTTTTGATAGATTATAAGCAAAAGCAAAAAATAATCTCTAACAAGCTCTTTCACACAATTAAAGGAACGTATTTAAAAATGAGTAAACCAGATCAATGGCTCAAATCAATTTATGCTAAGGATCATGAAGAAAAAGTTAAGTATGCAAACACACAGAACTTAAAAGAACCACAACCTGATTTACGTCATATAACAGTTCATGGCTTTAGACATACTTTTGCAACACTACTTATTGCGGAAACTAATGTAAAACCTAAAACTGTTCAAATGCTGCTTGGTCATGAAAATATCCAAATGACTTTAGATATTTATACGCATGTAAATAATAAAAATAAAGAAGATGCAGTTAATGCATTAAAACAATTAAATATATAAAGAAAATGCACCCTTCCGGATGCATTTTTTCTTTATGTTACCAAAATGTTACCATTCTAGTATTTTTATTGTTCTAAACGTTGCTATATCAACATTCTTTTAATCAAATAAGGAGAGTACAGGATTTGAACCTGCGCGCCGGTATAAGCCGGTTCGCCGGATTTCGAGTCCGGTGCATTACCACTCTGCCAACTCTCCAATTACGACGTTTTTATTATAGCAATTAAAAAATAAATGGTAAATACAAAATATTTAATTCTAAAATTAATCTTTAAAAAGTCATCATTCTTTCATAGTTTTTCTGTATCTTAAAACTATATCAGTTGATAATGAAAGGACTCGTATTATGGCAAAGATCATTATTTACAAGCCCCGCAAAACTAAGTTAATGCGTCAGGCTGTTGAGCGTTATCTAAACTATAAGATTATTAAACATAATTAGATTTTTTAGCCAGCCACGTTGGTTGGCTTTTTAATTTAAAACATTTCAATAATCTTTTCCATTAGTGGTGTTACCTCTCTATCTTTACGCCATACTAAATTTAAATGTGTAATCCAATTAGTATGCTTTACTGGGATAAGCTTACTTTTGGCATAAGTAAGGGCAATCGATTCCGGAACTAAAGCTATCCCTAAACCTTCATCGGCCCAGTGAATTGCTGTTCTTGCATCATCACAAGTTACTGAATAGAACGGCCTTATTCCCTGATGCCGAAAACTACGATTAAATATTTCTTGAAATCTTCGATATAAAATTATCGGACTATCTTTTAATTCGTTAAGATGTTTAATTTCTTCTCTTTCAAAAAAACCTTCTCTTGTCACTGCCACCATTGGTTCTTGGTGAAAGTCTTTAAAATTTAGTCCTTCAAGATTAAAAGGTGTCCGCACTATTCCCAAATCTAATATTCCGTCTTGTAGTTGTTCAACAATGCCAAAAGTATTTGCTTCATGTATTTCAAAGGATACATTAGGATAGTATTTTACTAATTTTTTAAATTGCTCGTTTGGGACAACTCCACCACAAGAAGAAATGACCCCGATTCTAATTTTTCCTAATTCACCCTCTTTAATTTGGTGGATTTGGCTTTTAGCAGATATACTCAGAGCAACAATTTTTTCAGCATATTTTTGAAATACTTTTCCTTCTTCTGTCAATTCTATCCCATGAGCAGTTCTAACAAAAAGCTGTACTCCTACTTCTTTTTCTAATTGTTTTAACTGATAACTTAAAGGAGGCTGAGCAATATATAACTTTTTAGCAGCAGACGTAATCTGCCGTTCTTCAGCAACCACTAAAAAATATTTTAATTGTTTAATATTCATTATTAATACCTTTTAAATTATTATCTATATTTTTAATATCTCCTATCTTAATTTGATATTTTCTTAATAACAAGAACTGCGCTAAAATATTTTAAGAAAATAGAGAATTAACGGAGGATTTTTATGGAAAATAAAGAACTGCAAGGGTTAACCGATGCCCAGGCAGAAGAGCGTCTTAAAAAAGATGGTCTAAATGAAGTTCCCGAACCTGAATTTAATTTCTTTAAAGAATTTATGTCCAAATTGTGGAACTTATCAGCCTGGATTTTGGAAGCAGCCTTACTATTAGAATGTATTTTAGGTAAATGGATCCAGTCGCTATTTGTTTTATTAATGCTTTTATTTGCCGCATTTAATGGAGCGACTCAAAAGAAAAAATCTCGTAGAGTTTTAAATACAATTTCTCATGAGTTAACGCCAACAGTGTCTGTAAAAAGAAGTGGGAAATGGAAACAAATAAATTCAAAATTCTTAGTTGTCGGAGACTTAATTAGCTTAAAACGTGGAGATGTTTTAGCGGCGGACGTAAAAATTGCTCAAGGACAGATTACAGTGGATGAAAGCTCAATTACTGGCGAATCAAAAGCCATTAAAAAATCTGTTGGTGCTACTGCCTATGCCGGAACTACCGTAGTGGATGGAGATGCCTTAGCAATAGTAACTGCAACAGGAAGCAATTCCCGTTCCGGAAAAACTATTAATCTAATCAACAATTCTGCTGCTCCTGGTCACTTGCAACAATTGTTAACCAAAATCATCTATTACCTATGTCTCTTAGACGGTGTATTAACTCTAATTTTAGTAATTGCGGCATTGATTCGTGGACAGAATGTCATTGAGATGTTGCCTTTCTTAGCGATGATGTTTATTGCCTCTATTCCGGTTGCTATGCCATCTACCTTTGCATTATCTAATTCTTTTGAGGCAACTCGGCTAAGTAAAGAAGGTGTCTTAACATCAGACTTAACAGGTATTCAAGATGCTGCCAACTTAAACTTACTGCTACTTGATAAAACTGGAACAATTACTGAAAACAAGACAGCTGTCTCTCAATGGGATAATCTAAGCAGTCTTTCAAATAAGAAAGTTCTTGCTCTAGTTGGGGCAGCTACTGATAAACGTAGTCCAAGTATCATCGATTCTGCAATAGATGAATATCTTAAAGAAAAAGGCATTACCCCTGATACTCCAGAAAAATTTATCCCCTTCACATCTGATACTGGATATTCAATGGCTACCGTTGGCAGCTACAATATTAAGTTAGGTTCTTTTAAACAACTTTCTTTAATAGATAAAAATGCTGATAAGGAAGTTAAAAATATTGATTTCACTGCTGGTCGTTCAGTTGCAGTTCTAATTAATGACAAACTTGCCGGAATATTTATTTTACGTGATAAAGTTAGGTCAGATTCAAAGAAAGCTTTAGAAGAGCTTAAAAAGCGTGGAATCAAACCAATTATGTTGACTGGAGATAACCGTAGAACTGCTGAAGCCGTGGCTAAAGAGGTTGGTTTAAAAGGAAAAGTTATTTCAATCCATGATTTCAATGATAAAACTGATATTAATGATTTAGCCGGAATTGCTGATGTTTTACCAGAAGATAAGCTTAAAATGGTTAAACTATTCCAAAAAGATGGCTATATTGTGGGGATGACTGGTGACGGAGTTAATGATGCTCCTGCATTAAAGCAAGCTGAAGTTGGAATTGCCGTTTCAAATGCTGCTGACGTTGCTAAACGAAGTGGTAAGATGGTCCTTTTAGAAGATGGTTTAACCCCTATTGTTAAAATTCTGGACGCTGGTCATCGAGTTTATCAAAGAATGACAACCTGGTCATTGACCAAATTATCTCGGACTGCCGAACTAACAATGCTTTTAACATTTGGTTACTTATGCTTTAACTATATTCCAATGGCATTAAATGCAATGGTAATTTATACCATTATGAATAACATGGTAACTATGATGATCGGAACAGATAATACGCATATTACCTATAAACCTGAAAGTTGGAATATGCTTAAATTAGCTAAGATCGCTTTCTCTCTTGCTGCAGGATGGACCGCAATTGGTTTCAGCTTTGTTTGGTACCTTGTATCCCAAAACTATGCTCAAGGAACTGTTTCTACGATGGTTTATGTCTATCTAGTTTTAAGTGCAATGTTGATTGTATTAATTACTAGAACTAGAAAATTTTTCTGGCAGTCAGCCCCATCAAAATCAGTTGCTATAGTTCAAATTATTGATGTCTTGTTAACTTTTGCTTTAGCATTATTTGGTTTAGCTATGACTCAAATTAGCTTTGCAAATCTTGCCTTAACCATAATTGTGGCCTTAGTTGCAGCAATTATAATTGATTTATTCTATCAACCAATTATGAAAAACAAGTAATAAAATATACTAAATCCATAGAAAAATAGGTTACTTTGATATGTTTATCAGAGTAACCTATTTTTAATAAGCTTTAGTTTTTATAAGTTTCCTTAATAAACAGCACACAAACTGCTGCTAAAATACCCGAAATTCCTGCAGTCAACATCATTGCTGGCATTGAATAATTCATTAGTGGAAATAGTATAAAACTTAATAATGAAGCAATTATTTGAGGTAAGCAAATGGAACAATTAAATAAACCTAAATACGTCCCCATGTGTTTGCCGGATAAGGCATTAGAAACCATAGTTAGGGGATAAGTGTTCATAGCTGCCCAAGAAATTCCAATTAAAATAAATGACACAATCAAAATATTTTGAGAATGGACAAAGAAGATAGAACCATATCCTATTGCTCCTAACAATAAACTAATACCATATCCAAACTTATGATGGTCATTTGGCACCTTTGCCAAAACATATGACCATATCACTGCGGCAATTGATTGAACAGCTGTTAAAACCCCAAACCAGTTTCCGGCTAATTGATAACCAGCCGAAGATGGGTCGGTTACTTTCCAAACATTTTCTGCAATTGCACCTGTAGCATAAGTTGATAAATATTGGAATGAAAACCAACAAAATAATTGTACTAATGAAACTTGCCAGAAAACTTTAGGTGCCTTTTTTAACAGTCCAAACCAGTTTCCACCTTCTTTGTTATCTTCTTCTTTAATACCATGATAACGAGCATAAGTTTTTGGATCATATTCATGAACTTTTGTTACGGTTAACAAACTTGTAATGACAAGTATTGCAGCTCCTACATAAAATGAAATTACAACTGATTGAGGTACTATACCCTTTTTAGCAGTGTTAGCAACTCCTAAAACCGTTAATAGAAATGGGAAAAATGCTGCAATTACTGCACCTGAGTTTGAAAGCATACTTTGGATACCATATGCATATGATTTTTGCTCATCATTAACCATATCACCAATCATCATTTTAAATGGTTGCATAGCCATATTTGCTGCTACATCTAAAATTGCAATTGCAATAGCTCCAAATACTAATGCTTCAATAGAGCCATATCCTAAGCCTAAACTCCCAATGTTTGGTAAAAATAACATCATAATCACTGCAAAGATCATCCCAATTAACAAGTAAGGTAATCTTCTTCCACCAAGTTTTGGAGCCCAAGTTCGGTCAGAGAATGATCCAATAGCTGGCTGTACCACTAACCCAGCCAAAGGCGGTAAAATAAAGAACCACCCTAACTTCGTTGGATCAGCTCCTAAGGTTTGAAAAATTCGACTCATTTGTGATGTTTCAAGAGTAAAAGCAATTTGAATACCTAAGTAACCAAAATTAATCATCCAGATCACACTTTTTGCAAGTTCTGGTAATCCAGATACGTTGTTATTTTCATCCATAATTTTCTCCCTCACTTTTTAGCTAAGCGCTTTCAATAATTTTATATTAAGCAAGAGTGAAAATGCTTTCAATACAAGATTAATTGTTACCGGTAACTAAATACATAAAAATGCTGATACCATTACAAAAAAGTAATAACTATCAGCATTTCTAAATTTATATAAGTAAATCTTCTTATATTCTTTTATATTCTAAAAAGTCGTAATCAAATTTATTATTTTCATCTGGATGATGACTTTCGGAATTTACTAATTTAAAGTCTTCATACTTTAGTTCCGGCATCCATGTATCACACTTAAATATATGGTGAATTTTTGTCTTTTCAAGAATATCTACCTCATCCTTAAATTCTTTAAAAACTTCAGCACCCCCAATAATATCAATTGTTTCTTCAGTGTGATCTTCGATCCAATTTTTCAACTGTTTAATTTGTGAAAAAACTTTAACTCGTGAATTATCTTGATATCTACGTTGCAAAATTGGATTAGTAGAAAGGACGATATGTTTTCTTTTAGGAAGTAATCCTGGAAAACTATCAAATGTTTTTCGTCCCATAACGATAATATGATTACTAGTCAGCTTTTTAAAATGTTTTAAATCAGCGGGCAAATGCCAGGGCAAAGCACCCTGGTAACCAATACGTCCATCTTCATCTTCTGCCCAAATAAATCTAATCATTGTTCTTTCCTCAACATTTAAACGGCTACCGGTGCCTTAATAGTGCCATGATGCCGGTAATTAATTAACTTGATATCTTTCATTTCAAAATCCTGTACTAATTTTTTATCCGGATTTAGCCAAAGCATAGGAGCGTCATATGCAGATCGACTCAGTAATTCTTTAACTTGGTTAAAGTGATTTTTATAAATATGAGCATCCCCTAAGGTATGAATAAATTCACCCGGCTTTAAACCAGTTTCACGCGCGATTAAATTCACTAGTAAAGCATAACTCGCAATATTAAACGGTACACCTAAAAACATGTCACCTGATCTTTGATACAGCTGTAAACTTAAACGCCCGTCATTAACATAAAACTGAAACAAGACATGACATGGAGGCAAAGCGGATGTTGGTACATCTTCTGGATTCCATGCGCTAACAATTAAGCGACGAGAATAAGGTGTTTTCTTAATTTGATCAATTACATTTTGAATTTGATCAATAAAGCCACCTTCACGCTTCTGCCAATGTCTCCATTGAGCGCCATAGACATCTCCCAAATTTCCATATTTTTCTGCAAAAGTTTGATCTTCCAGGACTTTTTGATCAAACTTTTGCATTTCTTCTTGATATATCCTTTTAAATTCTGGGTCTTGTTGACTTCTTAGGCCAAAATTAGTCATATCTGGCCCCTGATACTCATTACTCTCTACCCAGTTTTTAAAAGCCCATTCATCCCAAATATGGTTATTGTGTTCTAGCAAAAAGCGAATATTAGTATCTCCTCGTAAAAACCATAACAATTCGCTCTTAATAAGTCCAAAAGGTATTTTTTTAGTAGTTAAAATAGGAAAACCATCAGTTAAATCAAATCTCATTTGGGCTCCAAATAAGCTTCTAGTCCCTGTTCCGGTTCTATCTTCCTTGTCGTGCCCTTCACTCATTATCCTGCTTAGTAAATCTAAATATGGTTGCTCTAAAGTTGCCATTTTATTTCTTCTTTCTATTCCGCATCTTCATCTTAAAATACCATATATTTTGTATCTTGGTAAATACAAACACTATATTTTGTGCATTCAGTGATATGGTAGAATTATATATTATAAACTTTGGGGGAATTATAATGATTTTAACTTGGGATATAATTAGAAGAATAATCGAAATCCTTTGGTTAATTAATGTTGGTCTAGCAATTTGGACAGTTTTTCGTAGTCATCGTGATATTGCTTCTACTTGGGCATGGCTCTTGATTTTGTCTATCTTCCCTTATGTTGGGTTTGTTTTATATTTATTTACTGGTCGACAATTATCACATGATGATATCTTCTCAATTGAAACTGAACAGAAAAAAATTCGAGACCATTTTCTTAATGAACAAAATAGGCTATTAAGAATCCATGACTTACTACCAAGTAAAGCCCAGAATCCACGTGCAAGACGCTTAGTAGAACTGAATCTAAATAATGATGATGCACTTTTAACTTTTAATAATGAAGTCGAGACTTTTATCGACGGACAAGTTTTATTTCCAAATCTTATAAAAAATATTGATGAAGCAAAGAGAACCATTAATGTAGAATTTTATACATTTTATGATGATCAATTAGGAAATCAGGTCTTACAATCTTTAGAAAAAGCAGCCAGTCGAGGCGTTAAAGTTAGAGTTTTATATGATGCAAGCGGCTCTCGTGGTACACGACCATCTTTTTTTAAAAAACTTCGTCAACTAGGTGGAGAAGCTCAACCTTTCATTTCAACAGCTGGAAACCGTCTTTTTACTACTCCTCGTGCTAATTATCATTTACACAGAAAATTGGTAATCATCGATAATGAAATTGGATACATTGGCGGCTTCAATATTGGTGATCAATACATTGATCGAAGTAAAAAGTTTGGACACTGGCGTGATACACACCTACGCGTAGTAGGACAAGCTGCCCTATTAATGGAAATTCGTTTTGCGATGGATTGGAATACCAGCTGTCGTAGATCTCACCTTCCGAAATATAATATTGACAGCTTAGTAGAAACATTTGAATTAAAAGTAGTTCAATCTAAAGACTTGGTGCCAATGCAAATTGTTTCCTCCGGACCAGACAATAGTCATTTTGGTATTCGGCGAGCTTATGAAGAAATAATTGCTCAGGCAGAAAATTACGTCTACATTCAAACTCCTTACTTAATCCCGGGTGATTCAATCTTAGAAGCTTTAATCATTGCAGCAAAAAGTGGAGTTGACGTACGAATTATGATTCCCTCTATGCCAGATCACCCCTTTGTCTACCGGGCAACTGAATACTATGCAAAATACCTAGTTAATCAGGGGGTTAAAGTTTACAAATATGATAATGGTTTTATTCATGCGAAAACTATTGTTAGTGGATCTAATATCGCTTCAGTTGGATCCGCAAATCAAGATTTCCGTAGCTATCAACTAAACTTTGAAGTAAATGCTTTTACCTATAGTTCCGCTCTCGCCAAGGAAATAAAAGAAATTTTTGAAGAAGATTTAAAAGAATCGACTTTACTCACAAAAGAATACTTTGAAAAGCAATCTCATTGGCGTAAATTTAAACAATACTTTTCAAGATTGCTATCACCAATTTTATAAAAAGAAAGAGACATACTTAGCTTTTTTAGCTGAGTATGCCTCTTTTTCTTATTTATTCTTCTTCATCAATTACAGTAACAGATTTTCTTTCTTGATATGAATAATATATCCAAGCAATAATACCAAATGCTACAGGTCCAATAGCAGTCCAGAATGAAGTTGCATAATCTCCAGTAAATAATGGCTCAATACAAGTAAAGACAATTCCTATTGCTACTACTAGCCCAACAACAATTGTTACAGCCCACACACGTTTTTTGCCCTCAATAAAGATAAATGGACGATCAATATCTTTTTTCATCTTAAAGAATGGATATGCACCAATCAGGAATAAGTATGGGGCTGATGAAGAAACATTCATCATATCCATTAAAATAGTATAGAATTGACCTGCTGCGTTACCACCAAAGGAAATAAATAAAATAATAACACTAACAATAACAGCTTGAAGCCACATTGAACGCTCTGGCATTCCGTGTCGATTTAATTTAACCAAGGATTTAGGTAAAAGTTTTGGATCACAGCCTTCAATAAATGACTTAACAGGTGAATAAACCATTAAAAATGCTGCTGAAATCCCTGCCAAAACGTCAGCTAATCCAGCAAAACGGGAAAAAGTGGATCCGAGAGCTAATGATGCGGAATGAGATAATCCAAATGCTTTACCAGTTTCAACTCCCAAATTGTTAATTAAAACATATTCAACATTAGCCAAATCAACATTCTTGCCACTTAACTGACTACTCCAATTAGCAGCTACCCCACACATCAAAATATTTAAAACATATAGAGCCGTCATCCAAATCATTGCAGTAATTAAAGCCTTAGGAAACGTTTTTTCAGGTTTATCTACTGAATCAATTACACCAGCAGATGTCTCTAACCCACCATAAGCAAACAAAGCATAAACAATGAAAGACACAATGGCAATTGGAGATTGGAAAGCCGGATTAGGTGAATGAACTAGTGATTGAACTGTTAAAGGTTCTGCTAACTTTCCATGATTCAAAAAGAATACTAAAATTGATACCAAAGTAAAACCAATTGTAATGGCTAAAGTAAAAAAGCCTCCAACGTTACTTACAGCTGCAATCTTATCAACACCTTTAGCAGCAAAAAATGTTACGACTACTAAGAATACTACTTCTAAAATTCCTAAAAGTTGTGTTGATGTCAAATTTAAAAAGTGCCAGCTTTGAGTAGTATCATGACCCGAAATTGCTGTTGAGACTGATACTAAGAAAAACTGTGTCGATGATACAAGCCAAACTACCCAAGCAGCTAACCAAATAAAAGTACCGATAAAGGCTGTTTTTTCACTAACTGAGCCTTTAAGCCAAGAAAAAATTCCCCCCTTAACCCCTTTAAAAGCTGCACCATATTCGGCAAAAATTAAAGCTGATGGTAAAAAGAATAAAATTGCGGTTATGATATACCACACAATACTTGCATAACCCATTTGGTAATAGGCTGTCAAAGAATTACTAAAGCCAAAAATAGCTGAAAAGATCATCAAAACTAGACTCTTTAGTCCAATTTTGACTGATTTGTCTTTTTTCATAAAAAACTAAAACACTCCCTCTTTCATACAAACATAACTATTATGCGCTTTTTGTTAAATTAATACAAAAGAGATTAAAAAGAAGCAAAATAAAAAGGAACTCGATTGAGCTCCTTTAAAGAATTAAGCATCGTGGTACTTCACGAGAGAATATATATCTAAATCTGGGAATTGTTCTCTTCCCTTAAGATCAGTTAATTCAATATAAAATGCTGCCCCTACTACTTCTCCACCTAAGTTTTCGATTAATTCCTTAGTTGCGTGAAGAGTACCAGCAGTTGCCATCAAGTCATCACAGATTACAACTTTTTGACCTGGCTTAATTGCATCTTTATGCATTTCTAAGACATTAGAACCATATTCTAAATCATAAGAAGCACTTTCTACTTCGCGTGGCAACTTATGAGGCTTACGAGCTGGTACAAAACCAACTCCTAATTCTGTTGCAACAGGACAGCCAACAATAAATCCACGGGCTTCTGGTCCAACAATTACTTCTGCTCCACGACTTTTAGCATAATCAGCTAATTCATGAGTAGCAGCGCGATATAATTTCCCATCTTGTAAAATTGGGGTAATATCGCGAAAGACGATCCCCTTATTTGGAAAATCCTGTACACTTGCAATGTGTTCTTTAAAATCAATTGCCATTTAAAGAGAAACCTCCATTTTAGACTCTCATTGAAAAATTAGACCGAGCGGTCTTTGACTTGTATATTCTACCAAATTTTTGCTTTAAAATCAGGCTTAAACCGAACTTTTTAACAATTTATAACTAGTAATGATCACTTCAAATATTGCTTAACATAATTAATCAATTGGTTTGATGGCATCGTTCTTAACTGATTAGTAAATTTTATCTGGGATGATACACTGTTGAAATATTTCGAAGCAGTTAGTTTTTTACTTTCAGGATTTTTATTACCGATAATTTTTCCATCAGTGAATGAGACAAAGTTCAATTCAAAAAATACACGTAAAATAAATAAAACAGACTGATAATCTAAGCCAAGATAAGAAGATACAGCCTGATAATCATCAAGACTTAGGTTTGGATGCGCATAAATATATTTTAAAGTTGTACCAAAAACATCTCTACTTGGCAACGTATTGATTGGTAATTGATCAAATAAAAAGCGTAAATAGAGCTGTTGATATTTTTTCTCCAAAGCGATATTTAACTCCATTTGATTACGTGGTGTATCTAGTAAAGCAACCACTTCAGAATTTCCATTATAATCTTTTGCTAGCCTAATCTTTTCTTCTGGAATACCCAATCCATTTCTCGCCCATGGAATAATCTTTTTATCAAAAATCAAATACTTATCAGCAAATCCCATCACATAGTCTTCTTGACGCATATCAATTACTTGATCAAAGACAGCTAATTTGGGAGCGCCATATTCAATTCCAGCTAGCATCCCTTGAACGTTAGAAATATTTTTCCAACTATTAAGAGAGAGAGTAATGTAAAGTTCTTTAATAAAAGGAAGTAATGTTTGATTTAAAAATCCCTTATTAAACCCAACAACTGTAAGCTTCCCCGCATTTTTTTCTGCTGTAAACTTTACATGATTTTTATCTTTTCCCATTTTAAACAGGCTCTTAATATGCGGTTCACTAATACTAAAAATCGGTTCCGGATTACCTGTCCCAAATGGACCAACTAGATTTATCTCAGCTACGGTATCAGGTGTTATCTCTTTTAAATTTAATTCAAAGTCAAAATCTTTTACCTCAAGATCGGTACTTGGTTTAAAACTATCCTCAAAGCGTACTCGTAATTCTTCAAGCTTGTCGGCTTTTAAAGATAAGCCACAAGCAAAATCATGACCACCAAATTTATCTAAAAGGTCATCCTTCAGTGGCTCTAAAGCATTAAACAAATTAAAACCTTCGCTTGATCGACCAGATCCCTTTAGCTCACCTGACTCATCCTTAGTAAGGACAAGAGTAGGTTTATGCAATTTTTCGACCACTTTATTCGCTACAAGACCTAAGACACCTTCATGAAAATCAGGATTATAAATAACTAAAGTATTTCGATGCTGCCATCCATTGTTTTCAACTTGAGCTAGGCAATCTTCATAAACTGTAGTTGTAAGTTCTTTTCTCTCATTATTTAATTCTTCAATCTTAGTGGCTATTTTTTCAGCTTGTTCCTCATCATCGCTTAAAAGTAATTCCACGGCCAAACTAGCATTTGCTAAACGTCCCACAGCATTTAATCTTGGTGCAATATTAAAGCCAACATCTGTTGCCGTAATTTGTCCCATAGTTAGACCCGCTTGTTTAATTAGAGCGCGTAAGCCTGGTCGTTCAGTTTGGTTCAGAATATCTAATCCCCGTTTAACAACAATATGGCCTTCACCAGTAACTTTTACCATATCGCCAATTGTTCCAATCATGGCTAAATCTAACAACTCAGGCATCGTATCCTGCATTAATGCACGGCAAATTCTATAGGCAACCCCTGCGCCACAATAATCATCAAATGGATATTTCTGGCCGGGATAATTACAGTGAACTGTACTGAAGGCTGCTGGTTTTTGATCTTGAAAAGTATGATGATCAGTTAAAATTACATCGACACCATGTTCTTGAGCGTACTTTATTTCTTCAACACCAGTTACACCATTGTCAACAGTAATGATTAACTTAGTTCCATCCTCTACTATCTCTTGATAGCGCGTCATGTTTGGTCCATAACCATCTTTAAATCTATCTGGAATAAAAAAATGAACATCGGCACCCAAAATTTCTAACGTATCCATCATGATACTTGTTGCTGTAATCCCATCAGCATCATAATCGCCATAGATTGTTATTTTCTCGCCATTATCAATCGCTAGATTAATTCGATCAATTGTCTTTTTCATATCATGCATCAAAAAGGGATCTGCTAAATCATTTTCGTCTGCATTTAACCAAAAATCCAATTTTTCTGCAGTATTTATTCCCCTTAAAGCAAAAAGCTTAGCTTGAATATCCGTTAAGCCATAATCCTCAATTAATTCTTGATCTAAATCATTTGCTTGTCTTTGTTGCCATTTCATTATTTTCTTGTTCACCTAAATCATTTATAAACATCTAAGTTTCTATTATAGCAAAAGTTAAAAAGGATTTACTTCCTTTCATTTAAGAAGTAAATCCCTTTATTTAAGTTTGAAAACTTGAAGGTTTTTGTCTGTTGCTGGTTTTTCCGAAATTAATTTTCCTCTAATTGCCCAGCGATTAACTCCACCATCAGCACAAGTAATTAAAGTAACAATATTTTTCTTAGTATTATCAACTAGCCAAACTGCTGTTGGATCGACAATTTTTTTCATATATATTCGATAAACATAAATTTTATCTAGATTAGTCAAATATACTTTTTCGCCTATTTTGGTGCTTTCTAGTGGTGAAAATAATACTCCCTTGGCAGTCATATAGTGTCCCGCTAAAGGATAGTTGCCTTTTCCCATCACTTGGTCAGGTCTCATCGTTCCCCCACCAGTGGACATCGCATCATCGCTTAATCCTTTCATAATTGGTAAGTACATGTTTACACTGGGAACCGCAATCGCACCAATCGCATTCGCTGTATTATTGACACGCGATTTTGTTACTTGACCAAAGTCGATTTCCTCTACCTTAGAAAAATCAAACATTCCTTTTTTCTTTTGATTCTTTTTAACAGTTTCTTTATTTAACTTCTTTAAGGCAGTCGTTTGATTTTGTCTAACCATCATATCTCGAATCTGACTATTGAAAATCATCCCTAATCCGATGATTAATAAAATAATTGCAGCAATTCTAATTATCCAAGTTTTCTTGGAATTATTTTTCTTTGTCTGTGCCATTTTTTCTATTCCTTAATTAATTGATACTGTTATAAATTCTAACACAAATTTAGAAAAAGAATATCAATTACCTTAGCGATAGACTTTACGTAAATTTATATTTTTAACAAAAAAGACGCACCAAAACCCTTGGTACGTCTATAAAGTCACATTATTTACTTACCTTTGATGTCGTCATCGTTCATTTTTAAGACAGCCATAAATGCATCTTGAGGCACTTCTACTCTACCTACTGCTTTCATTCTCTTTTTACCACGACGCTGTTTCTCGAGTAATTTTGCACGTCGATCAGGGTCACCTGTATGAATCTTCCAAGTAACATCTTTACGATATGGCTTAATTGTTGCACGAGAAATAATTTTTGCTCCAATGGCACCTTGAATATCAACTTCAAAGTTTTGACGTGGAATCAATTTTTTCAACATTGTTGTCATTTGACGAGCACGATTTTGTGCTTCTTCACGGTGTGCAATAAAGCTGAGAGCATCAATAGGCTCTTTATTAAGAAGCATGTCAATTTTAACTAAGTCTGTTGCACGATAACCAGTTATTTCATAATCAAGGGATGCATAGCCCTTAGTTGAAGATTTTAATTCATCAAAAAAATCATAAATAATTTCAGCTAGTGGCATATTGTAAATAACATTTACTCGATATTTATCTAAGTAATCCATAGTTACAAATTCGCCACGTTTTCGCTGACATAATTCCATTACTGGTCCTACAAAATCATTCGGCACCATAATTTCTGCTTTAACATAAGGTTCTTGAACTTCCTTATACTCACCAGCATCAGGTAAATCAGCTGGGTTATCAATCAATTTAGTTGATCCGTCGTTCATAATAGCATGATAGTCTACACTTGGTGCAGTCATAATTAAATCCATGCCAAATTCTTGCTCGAGTCGTTCTTGAACAACATCCATATGAAGCAAGCCTAAAAATCCACACCGAAAACCAAAGCCTAGTGCTTGAGATGTTTCAGGTTCAAATTCTAAGGCAGCATCATTCAATTGTAACTTTTGAAGTGCTTCTTTTAAATCATCATACTTTTGATTATCAACTGGATACATACCAGAGTATACCATTGGTGGAATTTGACGATAACCAGGAAGTGGCTTTTCAGTCGGATTTTCAGCACTAGTAATAGTATCACCAACACGAGTTTCACGAACCGACTTGATGTTAGCAGTTAAATATCCTACATCTCCGGCAATAAGCATATCTTTTTTAACGGGATGTGGGCTTGAAACACCTACTTCTGTTACTTCAAACTCTTTTCCAGTATTCATAATGCGAATTTTATCGCCGGGTTTAACAGTTCCCTCTTCAATTCGAACTGATAAAACAACTCCGCGATAATCATCATATTTTGAATCAAAAATCAAAGCTTTCAATGGAGCATTAAGGTCACCATCAGGTGCAGGTACTTTTTTCACAATTTCTTCCAGCAATTCAGGGATGCCTTGACCTGTTTTTCCTGAAACTTCTACTGCATCTGAAGCATCAAGACCTATCATCTCTTCAATTTCGTTTTTACACATCTCTGGATCTGCTGATGGTAAATCGATTTTATTAATAACTGGTAAGATTTCCAAGTCATCATCAATAGCTAAATAAGTATTAGCCAAAGTTTGTGCTTGTACACCTTGAGTGGCATCTACTACTAACAGTGCGCCCTCACAGGCCGCTAAAGATCTTGAAACTTCGTATGAAAAGTCTACGTGCCCTGGCGTATCAATTAAGTGAAAGATATATGTTTCACCATCTTTAGCATGGTATTTTACCTCTACAGAATTCAGCTTAATAGTTATACCACGTTGTCGTTCTAGCGGCATATCGTCAAGTAATTGATTTTTCATTTGACGTTCAGAAACCGTATCTGTTAATTCCAAAATACGATCCGCAATCGTTGATTTTCCATGATCAATATGGGCAACAATTGAAAAATTTCGAATATGTTTTTGATAATCTTGTAATTTTTTTATATCCATGTTCTCACCCTTTTCGCTTTATTAATTATATCAAAGGCCTACGAGTAGATAAAATTCTTAATGCAACATTTTCTAAAAGCAATTATTTATTACAACAAAAATAAAACGCATATCTCACCACTTATAGAGATATACGTTTTCACTTTTATTCTCCGTTTAATTTATCTTTTAAACGTTCAAAGAAATTCTTTTCTTGTGGGGAAATATTACCGCCACCAGCTTTAACGTAATCAACCAAAGCTTCCTTCTGCTTATCATTAATCTTCTTTGGAATAACTACTTTAACTGTTACTTCTTGGTCTCCATTGCCTGTACCATTTATCTTTGGTACACCTTGACCACGCAATTTAAAGTTAGTATTAGGTTGAGTTCCTGCTGGAATAGTTAAATCAACTGGACCATGAACTGTATTTACACGAATTTTATCTCCTAAAGCTGCTTGAGCAAATGAAATTGGAGCTTCCGTATAAATAGTTGTCCCATTTCTTCTAAATTCTTTGCTTGGTTTGACTCTAAATACAATGTACAGGTCTCCGTAAGGACCACCATTCTTTCCGGCTTCGCCTTGACCACTTAAGCGAATCTGTTGTCCATTATCAATACCCGCTGGAACAGTAACTTGAAGAGTTTGTTTTTTATCAACTGTACCCTGACCATGGCAAGTTTGACATGGATGTTCAATGATTGTTCCACGCCCTCCACACTTGTCACACGTAGTTTGTTGTTGAATAACGCCAAGGGGTGTTTGACGGGTTACAGTCATTACTCCACTTCCATGACATTTATCACATGTAATTGGATGAGTACCTTTTTCAGCACCAGAGCCATCACAGGTAGGGCAGACTTCACTTCTAGTATAGGTAATATCTGTCTTTTTTCCTTTGATTGCATCCATAAAATCAATGGTCATCGTATAATCTAAATCTTGTCCTTTTTGCGGTGCAGTTGGATCTACACGACTTCTACCTCCACCAAATGCTGAACCAAAGATATCACCGAAAATATCGCCAAAATCACCAAAGCCTTGAGATGAGTATCCACCTTGGCCGCCAAAACCGCCAAAGCCTTGACCACCAAAACCACCTTGACCATTTACACCTGCTTGGCCAAATTGGTCATACTGAGCTCTTTTCTGTTTATCATGGAGAACCTCATATGCTTCATTTACTTCCTTGTATTTTTCTTCAGCACCAGGTTCATGGTTTAAGTCTGGGTGATATTTTTTTGCTAGTTTGCGATATGCCTTACTAATATCACTTTCACTAGCATTTTTATCAACACCCAGCACATCATAATAATCACGTTGTGCCATCTGAAAACTCCTTTATTCATAAAAGAAAAGAACTACAATCACGCAGTTCTTTTCTTGTTTGATTTAATTATAAAACTTTTTACTTATCAGGGTCTACCTTATGAAAGTCTCCATCAACAGTTGAACCACCTTGACCGTTGTCTGAGCCATTATCATTGTTTGGTTGACCACCATTTTGTGGACCTTGAGCACCACCATTTTGTTGGTAAAGCTTAACAGCTAAATCTTGAGCAGCCTTTGATAAAGCTTCTTTCTTTTCTTTCATTTCATCCAAGTTGTTGTCTTTTTGAGCCTTCTTCAAAGCATCTAAAGCATCTTGAACATTCTTAGTTTCAGTTTCAGGAACTTTACCCTCAGTTTCCTTTAAAGTCTTTTCAGTAGTAAAGATTAATTGATCTACTTCGTTACGTAAATCAACTTCTTCCTTACGCTTTTTATCTTCTTCAGCATGCTCTTCAGCATCCTTTTGCATCTTCTTGATTTCTTCATCTGATAAACCAGAAGAACTCTTAATGGTAATCTTTTGTTCCTTACCAGTACCCATATCTTTAGCCGATACATTTACAATACCGTTCTTATCGATATCGAAAGTAACTTGAATTTGTGGAACACCACGTGGTGCTGGTGGAATGTCAGTCAATTCAAAGCGTCCTAAAGTCTTGTCATCAGCTGCCATTGGACGTTCACCTTGTAAAACATGAACATCTACTGCTGGTTGATTATCAGCCGCAGTTGAGAAGATTTGGCTCTTTGAAGTTGGAATGGTAGTGTTTCTGTCAATTAACTTAGTGAAGACACCACCCATAGTTTCAATACCAAGTGATAATGGAGTAACATCAAGTAAGACAATGTCCTTAACATCACCTGAGATAACACCACCTTGAATGGCTGCACCTAAAGCAACAGCTTCATCTGGGTTAATTGAGTGGTCAGGTTCTTTTCCAGCCCAATCCTTAACAGCCTTTTGAACTGCAGGAATACGAGTTGAACCACCGTTTAAAATAACTTTATCAATATCATTTACAGTCAAACCTGCATCACTTAAAGCATTGTCAAATGCTACCTTAGTCTTTTGAACTAAATCATCAGTTAATTCATCAAACTTAGCACGAGTTAAATCAGCTTCAAGGTGAAGTGGACCAGCTTCTCCGGCAGAAATAAATGGAAGTGAAATGTGAGTTGAGGAAACACCAGATAAGTCTTTCTTAGCCTTTTCTGCAGCATCCTTTAAACGTTGTAATGCCATCTTATCCTTAGATAAGTCAACACCATTTTCTTCCTTAAAGTTTTGGATTAACCAATCCATAATTCTTTGGTCAAAGTCGTCACCACCAAGGTGAGTATCACCATTAGTTGATAATACTTGGAAGACTCCATCACCTAATTGCAAGATAGAAACATCGAAAGTACCACCACCAAGGTCGTATACTAATACTTTTTCATCATTTTCATCTTTATCAAGACCATATGCTAAAGCTGAAGCAGTTGGTTCGTTGATAATTCTTTGAACATTTAAACCAGCAATTTTACCAGCATCTTTAGTAGCTTGACGTTGTGCGTCGTTGAAATAAGCAGGAACAGTAATAACTGCGTCAGTTACTTTTTCACCCAAATAGTCTTCAGAGAACTTCTTAATGTATTGCAAAATAAAAGCTGAAATTTCTTGTGGAGTGTATTCCTTATCGCCAACTTTAACTTTGTAGCCCTCTTCACCCATATGACTCTTGATCGAAACAATAGTGTTAGGGTTAGTGATTGCTTGACGCTTAGCTACTTCTCCAACTTGGATTTCACCATTTTTAAAAGCAACTACAGAAGGAGTTGTACGGTTACCTTCTGGGTTAGTAATAATTTTAGGTTCTTTACCTTCAAGTACGGCAACAGCAGAGTTTGTCGTACCTAAGTCAATACCAATAACTTTTGACATATATAGAACTTCCTTTCTTATTGAGCCACTACAACCATTGCTGGTCTTAATGTTCTATCTTTATATTGATATCCTTTTTGTAAAACTTTAACTACGCGATCCTTTTGTTCATCATTTTCTGCCGCTACAGTTTGAACAGCCTGATGAAGAGAAGGATCAAAAGTTTCACCTTCGGCCTTAATTTCAGTAATTCCTTGATCTTTCATTGATTTAACTAATGAATCAAGAGTCATCTGAACGCCCTTTTGAAGTTGCTTAGCAGCTTCATCATCAGCCTTAACGGCTAATGCTCGCTCTAAGTTATCCATTGCAGGCAAAACTTCTTTAGCTAAGCTTTGAGATTCATATTTTATTAACTGAGCACGTTCTTTCGCATAGCGTGCTTGCATATTTTGAATCTCAGCTTCACTACGTAAGTATTTATCTTCAAGATCCTTATTTTTAGCAGTTAATTCAGCAATTTCTTTTTCATAATTCTCTGCTGGATTTTCCTTAACTTTCTCTTTCGGAGCTGCTTTTGGATCTTTTTTTGGTGCCTTATCTGGGGTCACCTCGTCCTTTAAATCTTTTTCATGCGGAAACTCTTCTTTACTCACAGCTAACCTCCTTACTTAAATCTACCATAATAATCTAACAATTTCTTTGCTAGTTCATTCCTAAAATACTCGAGTAATCCGATCATCTGCGAGTATGGCATGTTTGTTGGCCCTAGTAGTGCAATTGTTCCTTTACCATATTTACCAACACTATATTGTGCAGTTAATAAGCTGTAATTTTCAAGTAAATCGGATGGTAATTCTGAACCCAATTTAACCTGAACCTTAGAACTAGAATCATTTTTCAGTTCATCTTCAGGATTAAAACCAATTAAACTTGAAAGTGCATCATTTTGATCAATTAACTTATACAGTGATTTTATCTTGGTTAAATCATCATTTTCATAATTACTCAAAAGATTAATTTGACCATCAACATACATTTGCTCACTAGCCGCATCTTTAATGACATCTTGTAAGAGATCCAATATTTCTGGTGCAGATCCACGAGCAATAAGATGATCAGCAATACGCTTGAGTAATACTTCATTAATTGAACTGAGTGATTTTCCAACTAATTGATCATTAATCAATCGAACAGCTTTTTCAATTTCTTCCCCATTAGTATGATGAGGCAAAGTATAAATTTGATTCTTTACATTGCCATCATCAGTTACTAAAATGGCCATCACTTGATGACTAGATATAGGAACAATTCTAAAACCTGTAACTTTTACAGAATGCGTTTCAGGTCCTGCTGCAAAAGCTGTGTAGTTAGTCAAATCAGATAAAATCTTTGCAGCTTCCTGCACAATTTCATTAACTTGTTGAAAGGGTTGGTCTAACTGGTAAACAATTCGATTATAGATAGATGCTGGTATTTTTACTGGATTAATTAAATGATCCAAGTAGTATCGATAGCCAGCAGTTGAAGGAATTCGTCCACTTGACGAGTGTGTCTTTTCAAGTAACCCCTTCTCTTCCAAAACCGCCATTTCATTTCGAACCGTTGCACTAGAGACCTTGACAGGCAGTTGATTCATCACGGTCTTGGAACCTACTGGCTCATGTGTCTGAGTAAAGTCCATAATAATAGTCTTTAAAATAAGTTCTTGCCGTTCAGTCAACATTTTCTCGCCCCCATCATTAGCACTCTTCTTTCTTCTGTGCTAACAATTTATATAATACCATATATTAGCAATTGTGCAAGCAGAGTGCTAAATCAATTTGATTTTTAACAAAAAAGCAACTACTCAGTACTTGCTAAGTTTATTTAATTGGTAGTCTAATTACAGTCTTTAATCGCTCCACTCTAGTTCTTCGCGGATCACTTAAATATATTTCATGATGATAGCGTGGATTTTTTATATCAATTTGATAATTTTTTGACTCGACAAATTTATGCATATTTTCAATTGTCATCGGTTCGTCATCATAGCTACCAATATGCATTTGCTGGACATAGAGACTTTCATTATATTTGAAAAATTTTATTTCCGAGAAATCTTTTTTCTTCTTTTCACTAGCAATTTTAACTGCCCAATTAAATTCTTTAAAAGTAACAAAGTCGGGTAAGCGAATCATTGAAATCCAAGAAAAGTTTTCTTTATGAGCATAGTCGATTTTTAAATAATCTCTCATCCAACAGAGACCTTCAAGAGGTGGAACAACAAAATCAAAATAACCTGAAATTTTGTGTTCCCCTTTCTTACTCATTTTAATGGTATAAGCGACACTATACAGCATTTCTAGAGTATTTCTATATGTTCCATCTTCTTTATTTGGATCACCACTTCCTGAAACTGCTAGATAGTTCATTTCAAGAATAGTTATTAATTCAGATTTCTTTTTTGGAAAATATAAATCTTTATATTCTTTTTTATGATCAAATACCAATTTTTCTCCCCTTTAATTATTTAGCTTCTCCACCTCCTAATTTTATTCGTTTATCTGTAACCTGACTAATAAAATACTTATCATGTTCAATTAATAGCATTGCTGGTTGTTCTTTTCTTAACATGTTAATTAATTGATTCTGATTAAATACGTCTAAATAATTAGCTGGCTCATCCCATAAATATATATCTGCTTCTTCCACCAATGATTTGGCAATCGCTACCCTTTTTTGCTGTCCCATACTCATTTCTTCAATTTTTGTGGTGAAGCTTTCTCTCGGAAAACCCATTCTTCTAAGAACATTTAATAAATTTTCATAAGATATTTTTTCTTTTTCTGCAAATCTAGATAAAGTACCAGAATATTCAATAAAATTTTGTGGTAAATATGATATCTTCAAGCCATTAACAATATCAAGCTTTCCTAGAGAAATCATATTTTTGTCTGGTTTTAAAATATTTTTCAAAAATGTAGATTTGCCAGATCCATTTTTTCCTTCTAGTGCTACAATCCCATGATTTTCAATCGTTAAATTTAAATCTTCAAACAATTTCTTATTTTGGACTGTAAGATCTAAATGCTGCGCTTCTAATAGAGTTCGATGATAGTTGGGATGAAAGTTCATTTCCAATTCAGGAATAGACTCAATATTTGTCATTAAGCCTTTTTTATCTTGAATACTCTTATCCATTCTTCTTTCAAGATTCTTCGACCTTTTCATTATTTTAGCTGCTTTATGACTAAAGAATCCCTTATTAATGAATGCATGGATTTCATTTTTATGAGCGCTTGCTTTTTTATTGTTTTCTGATTGAAGAGAATATCCTTTTACTCGCTTTCTACTTTCGTTCAAACTTCTAATTTGACCTTGAAGTTTTTCATTCTTACCTTGATTAAATTTATCCCGCTTTGTCTTTGTATCTTCATAACTGGCAAAATTTCCCTGATACAAATGAATTTCGGTATTTTCAATTGCTAAGATATGATTTGTTACTTGATTTAAGAAAGCACGATCGTGACTCACCACAATGTAGCCATTAGAATGTCGTTGTAAATAGGCTATAACCTGCATTCTGGAGTCTTCATCTAAATGATTAGTGGGCTCATCAATTAAAGGAAAACCATTTTTATTAATAAAGGATAATGCCAACAAAATCTTAGTCTGTTCTCCACCACTTAAAGAATTAAAAGGCTGCCAAATAAGTTCAGGATCAACTTTCATTAAATTTAATTCACGCTCAAGCTCCCACTGTTCAAATGAAACTTGTTCTTGCAGCGCATATAAAGTTAATTGTTTTTTATCATTAACAGTAAGCGGAAAATAGTTAAATTCAAGTTTAGCTTGTATCTTTCCTGTTCCCCTTAAATTACCTCGTAAAAGATTTAAGAAGGTTGTCTTTCCCCTTCCGTTTCTTCCTACTAAACCTAATTTCCAACTACTATCCAAGTCTAAACTTAAATTATTAAATATATTATCTGAGCTATCTGGATATTTAAAAGAAAGATTTGAAATATTAATATTACTCATATTAATCACCTCACGAAAAAAGCCTACACTTTTGACAAGTGTAGACTTTCTCCTCGCTAAGCAATAATAAAGAAGATCCCATCTACGTTCAATCTTGTCAAAAGTGCACAGTTGTCCTTATAAAAGAAAAATAATTATTAAAATTCAACTATGCTATTTTGCAAGATTAAAAACGCAAGGGCGTAACCTTCTTTCAAATATTAAATTTCAATTGATAGAAATATTCTATCACATAGATTATATAAAAGTAACCCTAAAATTAGTTTTTCAATTTATAAAAATATTGTTTAATATCACGCTTATCCTGATCTAATTGATGTGAAAGATCTTCTATGCCAGAAAATTTTTTGTTTTTACGAATAAATTTATACCAGGCTAAAGTGAGCGGCTTACCATAGGCTTCTTCATTAAAATCAAAAATATTAGTTTCAATTGTTAAACCATGATTTGTTTTGAAAGTTTCATTGTAGCCCACGCTAGTCATAGCATCATGCCATTTTCCATTTATCTTTGCTCTAGTTGCATAAACTCCCTCAGCCGGTAAAACTTTAGAGTCAGAGATTTCAAGATTAGCAGTTGGAAAGCCAATTTTATGTCCACGTCTGAAACCGTGAACAATAACACCAGAAGTTTCATAAGCCTGGCCAAGTAACTCAGCTGCTAATTCAACGTTTCCATGCTGAATAGCTTTTCTAATATAGGTAGAGCCTACTTTTATTTTATCTATTGCTTGTTTTGGCTCCACTACAATTTTAAATCTATCTTTAGCAAACTTAGGAAAATTTTCTACATTAGCAATATCTTTGGGGCCATAAGTATAATCAAAACCCACTACTACTGTATCAGCCTTGAGTTTCATTACCACCTGATCAACAAAATCTTGAGGTGAAAGTTGGCTAAATTCTTTAGTAAATTTAATAATGACTAAGTAATCTACTCCCAACTTCTCCATTTTATGCTCTTTTTCTCGCTCAGTTTCTAAATAGACAAATTTATGATCGTTGTTATAAATTTCTTTAGGATGTTTATCAAAAGTCATTACCATCAATGGTAAGTTCTTTTGTTCTGCTATGAGCTTGGCATCTTTAATGAGTTTTTGATGTCCGATATGCACCCCATCAAAAAAACCTAGCGTTAAGATTACCTTTTTAGTCGTGATAGGTGCAAAAATAGGATAATCTAAGGTTATTACTTTCATTTTTTACTCTCACTATTCATTTTTTAAAAGCATCATTTCAGGACGATAAATTTTACCTTGTCGTTGATAAATAGCCTTTATATGTCCATTATAAACCAAAGCCACCTTAGCATAACTGGTATTCAATTTAATGCTTGCTCCATTTGAAACTCTTTTAAATTGATCTGGCGATATTTGAAGCTGGGGTAAATCTACAAAAAAGCTATCAATTGGTTGGAGCCATTTTTCAGGATACTCTATTTCTTTTTCAATAGTTTCTAACTCTACCGCTTGACTTAAATCAAAACCTGAACTGCTAGTTCTAGTAAGACTGGTCATCACAGCCGGAACTCCCAATTCCTCTCCCAAATCATTTACTAGAGACCTTACATAGGTTCCTTTAGAACAGCGAATGGCGAAATTAAAACTTTCTGTTTTTTCTAGTGGATCATATTCTGGATCTTGAGTTAATTCATAATTATAGATGCTTACTTTTCTTTTTGGACGCTCTACCGGAATATTTTCTCGAGCATATTCATAAAGTCTTTTACCATTAACACGGACAGCAGAATATATTGGAGGAACTTGATCAATCTTTCCAGTAAGTTTCTTCATTCCACTAATAATTTCATCACTTGTAAATGGAGTAACTATCTTTTCTTCTGCAGTGGTTGTTCCATCTAAATCATAACTATCAGTTGCTCTCCCAAACATTCCACTTCCAATATATGACTTTGGCTTTTCATGCATCAATTCAATCAACTTTGTAGCTTGACCAATTGCAATTGGTAATACCCCATTTACTTCTGGATCGAGCGTACCTGCATGTCCAATTTTTCTAATTTGTAAAATTTTTCGTAATTTATAAACACAGTCACTACTTGTTACTCCGCGTGGCTTATTTACTACTACAATTCCATTTAGCATATTTAATCTCCAAAAATAAAAGACGCCTTTCGGCGTCTTTTTCATTTATTTATTTTTATTCTCACGTTCTTGATCTTGCTTCTTGACTTGGTTAATTAATTTATCAATCTTAGAGCCGTAAGCAACAGAAGTATCACGCTTAAAAATCAACTCAGGAACCTTGTAAACAGTTAAAGTTTGACCAAGCAAGTGACGCATCATACCTTTTGCTTTATCGAGTCCTTCAGCTACTTCTTTTTCCTTTGCTGGATCATCTGTCAACATACTGTAATAAACAGTCGCATATGATAAATCATTTGTACATTCTACAGCTGTGATAGTGACATCATTTAAACGTGGATCACGAATATTTTTACGTAATATCTTTGTCAATTCACGTAAAATTTCGCCTTCTACACGACCAATTCTATGTTTCATAATTAAGCTCC
>NZ_CARBVX010000013.1 GCF_948948975.1 uncultured Lactobacillus sp.
AGTGAATCAATTATCCCGTCGGATAACTAATTCACTATTTAGCTTAGAATGTTTTGTATATTAGAGAAAATTATAAAATATAAGGCTTAAAAAAATAAAAGGAATAAAAGGATAGGAGTTCCGCTTATCACAAACTATATGATCAATAAGTAAAAAAATAGAAGCTAAAAGGAAAATATATTGTGCAGTATAAAAATCATAGTAAAAAATCAGAATAGCAAAAATGATCGTATCACCATAACCAAATTTATTTTTTAAATTCATTATTAAAAAAATTGAAATTGTAGTAAATATTAGGATCCATTCAGTTATGTCGTAGCTTGAAAAAGAACGAGTGAGAAAGACAAGCAAAATTAAAGGTAAAAGGATAAAGGTAGGGAAAGATTGGTCAAAATAATCAAAGATACTAATTAGGAAAATAAGGGTGATGAATAAATAGTAAGACTGATCAAGGTATGGATTTAAGGGGAAAAATGCAATCCCACCGAGTAATTCACAATAAAAAGTTTCTATAGGGATAGGTGCATTGCAGAAAAAGCAATGTCCTTTATACCGCATAAATGAAAAGATAGGAATTTGATTAAGAAGGGTGAGAGGGATTTGACAACTATCGCAGTGAGATCTCTCTGTGATAAAATTTTCCTGTCCAAAACGCCGTACAATCACTAACAAGTGAGAACCGATAATAGTTCCAACTATAAAATTAAGTCCATGAATAAATAATGTTGACATTTTTTACCTCCGATATTTATATACGCAAATTAAAAAAAGTTTTTTTAATTGTTTACGGAATTAAAAAATCGTGTTACACTAGCCATTGTGCTATTAAAAACATGATGTCCGTGAGGTCAGAAAAGAAACTCCCGGATGTGTGAACAATTTTAGGAGGAAATTTTAATGCCAACAATTAACCAATTGGTTAGAAAAGGCCGTCACTCAAAGACGACTAAATCTGATTCACCAGCTTTAAACTATGCTTACAACAGCATGAAGAAAAAGATGAACTACAACCCAGCACCTCAAATGCGTGGAGTTGCAACTCGTGTAGGTACTATGACACCTAAGAAGCCTAACTCAGCTTTACGTAAGTACGCTCGTGTTCGTCTTTCAAACTTAATTGAAGTTACTGCTTACATCCCTGGTATTGGTCACAACTTACAAGAACACTCCGTTGTTTTGATTCGTGGTGGTCGTGTAAAGGACCTTCCTGGTGTTCGTTACCACATCATTCGTGGTGCTTTGGATACTGCAGGTGTTGATGGTAGAAAACAAGGCCGTTCTAAGTACGGTGCTAAGAAGGGTTAAACAGTTAATAGGAGGGACTACTAATGCCTAGAAAAGGTAATATTGCTAAGAGAGATGTTTTAGCAGATCCAGTTTACAACTCTAAATTGGTTACTAAGTTAATTAACCACTTAATGATTGATGGTAAGAAAGCAAAGGCATCTTCAATTCTTTACGATGCTTTTGGTATTATTCAAGATAAGACTGGTAAGGAACCAGTTGAAGTTTTTGAAGAAGCAATGAACAATGTTATGCCAGTTTTGGAAGTTAAGGCTCGCCGTATCGGTGGTTCTAACTACCAAATCCCAGTTGAAGTTCGTCCAGAAAGAAGAACTACTCTTGGCTTAAGATGGCTTGTTTCATACGCACGTTTACGTAATGAACATACTATGGATGAACGTCTTGCAAACGAAATTATGGATGCTGCTAACAACACTGGTTCAGCAGTTAAGAAACGTGAAGACGTCCACAGAATGGCAGAAGCAAACCGTGCATTTGCTCACTACCGCTTCTAATCGTTAGTTTGTAAAAGGAGATTAATCTTATGGCTAACAAACGTGAATTCCCTTTGGATAAGACACGTAACATTGGTATCATGGCCCACATCGATGCCGGTAAGACTACTACTACTGAACGTATTTTGTACTACACTGGTAAGATCCACAAAATTGGTGAAACTCACGAAGGTGACTCACAAATGGACTGGATGGAAGAAGAAAAGGAACGTGGTATCACTATTACTTCCGCAGCTACTACTGCTCAATGGAAGGATTACAGAATTAACATTATTGATACCCCAGGACACGTTGACTTCACTATCGAAGTAGAACGTTCACTTCGTGTTCTTGATGGTGCTGTAACTGTTCTTGATGCTCAAGCTGGTGTTGAACCACAAACTGAAAATGTTTGGCGTCAAGCTGAAACTTACGGTGTTCCTCGTATTGTTTTCGTTAACAAGATGGACAAAATCGGTGCTGACTTCGATAAGTCCGTTAAATCATTACATGAACGTTTAAACGCAAACGCACAAGCTGTTCAAATGCCTATTGGTTCAGCAGAAACTTTTGAAGGTGTTATTGACTTAATCAACATGGTTGCTGACGTTTATGATGAAGATAAGCTTGGTTCAAAATGGGATACTATTCCAGTTCCTGATGAATACAAGGAAGAAGCTTTGAAGCGTCGTAACGAATTAATTGAAGCTGTTGCTGATGTTGATGATGGTATCATGGACAAGTACCTAGGCGGTGAAGAAATTTCTAACGATGAATTAAAAGCAGCTATCCGTAAAGCTACTTTGAACTTAGAATTCTTCCCAGTTTACGCAGGTTCAGCATTCAAGAACAAGGGTGTTCAAATGATGCTTGATGGTGTTGTTGATTACTTACCATCACCACTTGACGTAAAACCTTACGTTGCTCATGATCCTAAGACTGGTGACGAAGTTGAACTTATGGCTGACGATAAGAAGCCATTTGCAGCTTTAGCATTTAAGATTGCAACTGATCCATTTGTTGGTCGTTTAACTTTCATTCGTGTTTACACTGGTTCACTTCAATCAGGTTCTTATGTATTAAATGCATCAAAGAACTCTCGTGAACGTGTTGGTCGTTTGCTTCAAATGCACGCTAACTCAAGAACTGAAATTCCAGAAGTATTCTCAGGTGACATCGCTGGTGCTATTGGTTTGAAGAACACTACTACTGGTGACTCCTTAACTGATCCAGGTCACCCACTTATTTTGGAAAGTTTACAAGTTCCAGATCCAGTTATCCAAGTATCTGTTGAACCTAAATCAAAAGCTGACCGTGATAAGATGGATGTTGCTTTACAAAAGCTTACTGAAGAAGACCCAACTTTCCGTGCTGAAACTAACCCAGAAACTGGTCAAACTTTGATTTCTGGTATGGGTGAATTACACTTAGACATCATGGTTGAACGTATGAAACGTGAATTTAACGTTGAAGCAACTATTGGTGAACCGCAAGTTGCTTACCGTGAAACCTTCACTAAGGAAGCTAAAGCACAAGGTAAGTTTGTTCGTCAATCTGGTGGTAAAGGTCAATATGGTGATGTTTGGATTGAATTTACTCCAAATGAAGAAGGAAAAGGTTACGAATTCGAAGACGCTATCGTTGGTGGTGTAGTTCCTCGTGAATTTATTCCTTCAGTTGACCAAGGTTTACAAGAAGCTATGAAGAATGGTGTTCTTGCTGGCTACCCATTAATTGACGTTAAGGCTAAGTTATATGATGGTAGTTACCACGAAGTCGACTCATCAGAAGCTGCCTTCAAGGTTGCTGCATCTCTTGCTTTAAGAAATGCTGCTTCTAAGGCTGGTGCAGTTATTCTTGAACCTATCATGAAAGTTCAAGTAACTACTCCAGAAGAATACTTAGGTGATGTAATGGGTTCAATCACTGCACGCCGTGGTTCTATGGAAGGTATGGAAGATAGAGCTGGTGCTAAAGTAATCAACTCATTTGTTCCACTTTCAGAAATGTTTGGTTACGCAACTACTTTGCGTTCATCAACTCAAGGTCGTGGTACATTTACTATGGTATTTGACCACTACTCACCAACTCCTAAGTCTATTCAAGCTGATATCATCAAAAAACGTGGTGGCGAAGACGCTGAATAATTTTAATTAGAGAGTTAAAAAAAAGAGATATCGAAGGATATCTCTTTTTTTGTACAAAAAATAAAATAAAATGCTGAGAAAGCTTGCTATTTAAGGAAAGACACAGTACAATAGTAAACGTGCGAAAATATTGGAGGGGTATACCCCGTGCACAAAAGCAATGCTTTGACGCAAAAGGTTGCGGCACACCAGGCTGCATTGCCACAGAGGTGAGTCGGTAATTTTTGCCGAGCTAGTCATCTTTTAAAGAAGACGAAGGAGGTTATTAGATGGCAAGTCAACAAATTCGTATTAGATTAAAGTCATACGAACATGGTATTCTCGATGAATCAGCTGCTAAGATTGTAGCTACTGCTGAAAGAACAGGCGCACAAATTTCTGGTCCTGTTCCACTACCTACGGAAAGAACTTTATTCACTGTTTTACGTTCACCACACATGAACAAGGATTCACGTGAACAATTTGAAATCCGTACACACAAGCGTTTAATTGATATTTTGAATCCAACACCTAAGACTGTTGATTCATTAATGAAGCTTGATTTACCAAGCGGCGTTGATATCGAGATTAAATTATAATTTAAAACATATATGGAGGTGTAATCATGACCAAAGGAATCTTAGGAAGAAAGGTCGGTATGACTCAAATCTTCACTAAAAACGGTATTTTGGTTCCTGTAACTGTTATCGAAGCAACCCCTAACGTTGTTTTACAAGTTAAAACTAACGAATCAGACGGTTACGAAGCAGTTCAAGTAGGTTACCAAGATATGCGTGAAGTATTGAGCAACAAACCTGCCAAAGGTCATGCTGCAAAAGCAAAGACTTCACCTAAGCGCTTCATTCGGGAAATCCGCGATGTCGAGCTTAAGGACTACGAAGTCGGCTCAGAAATCACGGTGGACTCATTTAGTGAAGGTGACGTAGTTGACGTTACTGGAACTACAAGAGGTCATGGTACTCAAGGTAACATCAAGCGTTGGGGCCAATCAAGAGGTCCAGAAACCCACGGTTCAAGATACCACAGAATCCCAGGTTCAATGGGTTCAATCATTAACCGTGTACCTAAGGGTAAAAAGTTACCTGGTCACATGGGTGGCAAGAAAGTTACCGTACAAAACTTAGTAATTGAAAAAGTTGTACCTGAAAAGAACGTACTTTTAGTTAAAGGTAATGTTCCAGGTGCAAAGAACTCATTAATTTTTGTAAAATCTGCTGCTAAAGCTGCTAAATAGGAAGGAGGACTATAATGGCTAATTTAGAAATTATCGATCAAAAAGGTAAGTCTGCAGGTAATGTAGATTTAAATGAAGAAATCTTCGGTATTGAACCTAATGAAAGTGTTGTTTTTGATGCTATCATTAGACAAAGAGCTGGTAAGCGTCAAGGTACTTCTGCTGTAAAGAACAGATCAGCTGTTCGTGGCGGTGGTAAGAAACCTTGGAGACAAAAAGGTACTGGTCGTGCTCGTCAAGGTTCTATTAGAGCTCCACAATGGCGTGGTGGTGGTACTGTATTTGGCCCAACTCCTCGTTCATACAAGATGGATATGCCTCGTAAAGCACGTCGTTTAGCTATGAAGTCAGTTCTTTCCCAAAAAGTTGCTGACAATGATCTAATCATTCTTGATCAATTAACTTTAGAAGCACCTAAGACTAAAGAATTAAAAGCTATCTTAGATAATGCTAATGTTTCTGGTAAGGTTTTAGTTGTGTCTGATGATAAGAATGTTCAATTATCAGGTAAGAACCTTCCAAAAGTGAAAGTTGTACCTGTTAATGGCTTAAATGTTGTTGATGCGGTTGACTACCAAAAACTTGTATTAACTCAAGACGCTATTAAGAGAATTGAGGAGGTTTTGGCATAATGGATGCACGTGATATCATCTTACGGCCTGTAGTTACCGAAAAATCCATGAACTTAATGGATGATAAAAAGTATACTTTTGATGTGCTTGTATCAGCTACCAAGACTCAAGTTCGTAATGCAATCGAAGAAATTTTTGATGTAAAAGTTAAAAATGTTAACATTATGAACGTTCGCGGTAAAGAAAAGAGAGTTGGTCGTTACACTGGTAAGACTGCTCGCCGTAGAAAAGCAATCGTTACTTTAACTGAAGATTCTAATGACATTAAGATCTTCAATGATAATAAAGAAAATTAGTAAATAGGAGGTCAGTCAATTGGCAATTATCAAATATAAGCCAACTACAAACGGCAGACGTAATATGACTTCTTCCGACTTTGCTGAAATTACCAAGAAAAAGCCTGAAAAGACTTTACTTGAATCTCAAAGTCATACTGCTGGTCGTAACTCATACGGTCATATTACTGTTAGACACCGTGGTGGTGGTCACAAACAAAAATACCGTATCATTGACTTCAAGCGTAATAAGGATGATGTAAAAGCAGTTGTTAAGGCTATCGAATACGATCCAAACAGAACTGCTAATATCGCTCTTCTTCACTACACTGATGGTATTAAAGCTTACATTTTAGCACCTAAGGGTCTAAAAGTTGGTACTGTTGTTGAATCTGGTCCAAATGCTGATATTAAGCCAGGTAATGCATTACCATTATCTGCTATTCCAGCTGGTACTGAAATTCACAATATTGAATTAAAGCCTGGTAAAGGTGGACAATTAGTAAGAAGTGCTGGTACTGTTGCACAAGTTCTTGGTAATGATGGTAAGTACACTTTAGTTAGACTTCAAAGTGGTGAAGTTCGTAAGATTTTATCAACTTGCCGTGCTACTATCGGTTCTGTTGGTAATGAACAACACTCATTAATTCAATTAGGTAAAGCTGGTCGTAGTCGTTGGTTGGGTAAACGTCCACAATCTCGTGGTTCCGTAATGAACCCTAACGATCACCCACATGGTGGTGGTGAAGGTAAGGCTCCAGTTGGTCGTCCACAACCTATGACTCCATGGGGTAAGAAGTCTCGTGGTATTAAGACTAGAAACTCTAAGGCTAGAAGTGAAAAACTTATTATTCGTCACCGTAAAGGTAACAAATAATTAAACGAAGGAGGTTAATTAATGAGCCGTAGTATTAAAAAGGGTCCTTTTGCTGATGCAAGCCTTTTAAAGAAGATCGAAGCCCAAGAAGGTTCCGAAAAGAAACAAGTAATTAAAACATGGTCTCGTCGTTCAACTATTTTCCCTTCCTTTGTTGGTTTCACAATAGCTGTTTACGATGGAAGAAAACATGTGCCAGTATACATTACTGAAGATATGGTTGGTCATAAGTTAGGTGAATTCGTACCTACTAGAACTTTCCGCGGTCACAAGGTCGCTGATAAGGCCACTACTACAGTAGGTAAATAATAGGAAGGAGAGACATCTAAATGGCAGAACAAATTAGTTCAGCTAAAGCTGAAGCAAGAACAGTTCGCATCGCTCCTAGAAAAGCCCGTTTGGTAGTAGACCTTATTCGTGGAAAGAGTGTTGCTGAAGCTCTCGCAATCTTACAATTTACGCCAAGAGCTGCTTCCCCAATCGTTGAAAAAGTTTTGAAGTCAGCTATTGCAAATGCTGAACACAACTACGATCTTGAAAGTGCAAATCTTTACGTATCAGAAGCATACGTTAACGAAGGTGCAACTTTAAAGAGATTCCGTCCACGTGCTAAGGGTATGGCTTCTCCAATTAATAAGAGAACTAGCCACGTAGTAGTTGTAGTATCTGAGAAGAACGATTAAGGGAGGTAAATTTAATGGGTCAAAAGATTAACCCAAATGGTTTCCGTCTCGGTGTTAACCGTGATTGGGAAGCAAAGTGGTATGCAGACAAAAACTACGCTGACACTTTAAATGAAGATTTACGTATTAGAAAGTTCATCTCTGAAAAGTTAGCTGATGCATCTGTTTCCACTGTAGAAATTGAACGTGCCGCAAACAGAATTAACATTTCTATCCACACTGCTAAGCCAGGTATGGTTATTGGTAAAGGTGGTAAGGAAGTTGAAGCTTTAAGAAAACAACTTAGTGCTTTAACTAACAAGAACGTTCACATTAATATTGTTGAAATTAAAAAGCCTGATTTAGATGCTAAATTAGTAGGCGAAGGCATTGCTCGCCAACTTGAAGCAAGAATTGCATTTAGACGTGCAACTCGTCAAGCAACTCAAAGATCTATGCGTTCTGGTGCTAAAGGTATCAAGGTTCAAACCGCTGGTCGTTTGAATGGTGCTGATATGGCAAGAAGAGAATGGCATACTGAAGGTAGTGTTCCACTTCATACTTTAAGAGCAGATATTGATTATGCTTGGGTAGAAGCTGCAACTACTTATGGTCAAATTGGTGTTAAGGTTTGGATTAACCGTGGTGAAATTTTACCACAACGTAAGAACAAACCTTCTAAGAAAGCGAAGGGAGGAAACTAATAGTGTTAGTACCTAAGCGTGTAAAGCACCGTCGTGAATTCCGTGGTAAAATGCGCGGTGAAGCCAAAGGTGGAAAGACCATTGCATTTGGTGAATATGGTTTAGAAGCTGTTGAATCTCACTGGATTACTAATAGACAAATCGAAGCTGCTCGTATTGCTATGACTCGTTTCATGAAGCGTGGCGGTAAAGTTTGGATTAGAATCTTCCCACAAAAATCCTACACTGCAAAAGGTGTTGGTGTTCGTATGGGTTCCGGTAAAGGTGCACCAGCTGGTTGGGTAGCTGTTGTTAAAAGAGGCAAGATTATGTTTGAAATCGGTGGCGTTTCAGAAGACGTTGCTCGTGAAGCTTTAAGACTTGCTTCAAACAAGCTTCCAATTAAGACTAAGTTTGTTAAGAAGAGTTCGGAAGTAGGTGGCGAATCTAATGAAGGCTAAAGATATCAGAGCATTAACCACTGATCAAATGTTAGAAAAGGAAAAGCAATATAAAGAAGAACTTTTTAATTTGCGTTTCCAACAAGCAACGGGTCAATTAGAGAACACCGCTCGCTTGAGACAAGTCCGCAAGAACATTGCTAGAATTAAGACAATTCTTAGCGAAAAAGAATTGAGCAAGAATTAGTTAACGGAAGGGAGTTATTAACTTGAGCGAAACTAACGAAAGAAATAATCGTCACGTATACCAAGGTCGAGTTGTTTCTGACAAGATGGATAAGACTATTACAGTTGTTGTAGATACCTACAAGAACCACCCTGTTTATAAGAAGCGTATCAAGTACTCAAAGAAGTATTACGCTCACGATGAAAACAACGAAGCTAAGATTGGCGATACTGTTCGTATCATGGAAACCCGTCCATTATCACATGCGAAGCGTTACCGTCTAACTAAGATTGTTAAGAAGTCAATTTAATTACGCGGATTTTATTGAGGGGAGGATAAACTAGTGATCCAACACGAAAGCCGTTTAAAGGTTGCTGACAACTCCGGTGCAAGAGAACTCCTAGTTATCAAGATTTTAGGTGGTTCTAAGCGTAAGACCGGTAATATTGGTGATATCGTAGTTGCTGCTGTTAAACAAGCAACACCAGGTGGCGTTGTCAAAAAAGGTGATGTTGTAAAAGCAGTTATTGTTAGAACAAAATCAGGTGCACGCCGTGAAGATGGTTCATACATCAAGTTCGACGAAAATGCAGCAGTTGTAATTAATGCTGATAAGAGTCCTCGTGGAACTCGTATTTTTGGGCCTGTAGCCCGTGAACTGCGTGAGCACGATTTCATGAAGATCGTATCTCTTGCTCCTGAAGTCTTATAATTTTTTAGGGAGGTGCACTGATGTTTGTTAAAACAGGTGACAAAGTAAAAGTTATTGCCGGTAAAGATAAAGGCAAAGAAGGCACTGTACTTTCAGTCAACGCCAAGACTAACCGTATCGTTGTCAAAGGTGTTAATAAGATCAAAAAGCATGAGAAACCTTCACAAACCAACGCTAATGGTGGTGTGGTAGAAAAAGAAGGTTCTATCCATGCATCTAATGTAAAAGTTATTGCTAAAAAAGAAGATAACAACAAATAGGAGGGAGGACGCACATGGCAAACAGTTTAGTAGAAAAATACTCAAATGAAATCGCACCAGCTATGAACAAAAAGTTTAATTACGATTCAGTTATGGAAATTCCTAAGATTGATAAAATCGTTTTAAACATGGGTGTCGGTGATGCAGTTTCTAATGCAAAGAATCTTGATGAAGCTGTAGAAGAATTGACTTTAATCTCAGGTCAAAAGCCTTTGATTACTAAAGCTAAGAAATCAATCGCAAACTTCCGTTTACGTGAAGGTATGTCTATTGGTGCTAAGGTAACTCTTAGAGGCGATAGAATGTACGATTTCTTGTACAAATTAATCAACGTTTCTCTTCCTCGAGTTCGTGATTTCCGTGGAATTAGTTCTAGATCATTTGATGGTCGTGGTAACTACACTTTAGGTATCAAAGAACAATTAATTTTCCCAGAAATTGATTACGACAAGGTAAACCGTGTTAGAGGTTTGGACGTTGTTATTGTAACTACTGCCAAGACAGATGAAGAAGCTCGTGAACTTCTTACTGAGTTTGGTATGCCTTTTGCTAAATAATTTGGAGGACATTAATGGCTAAAACATCACAAATCGTCAGAAATCATCGTCCTGCTAAGTTTTCATCTCGTGAATACACTCGTTGCGAGAGATGTGGCCGTCCACACTCTGTTTACCGCAAGTTCAAATTATGCCGTATTTGCTTAAAAGACTTAGCACACAAGGGTCAAATTCCTGGTGTTAAAAAGGCAAGTTGGTAATTAACGGTAAAGGAGGCAAATTAAATGGTCATGACAGATCCTATTGCAGATTACTTGACTAGAATTAGAAATGCCAACATGGCAAAACATACTTCTGTTGAGATTCCTGCATCATCAATGAAGAAATCACTTAGTGAAATCTTAAAGAACGAAGGCTTTATTCGCGATTACCAAGTTGAAGATGATAACAAACAAGGTATGATCAAGATTTTCTTGAAGTACGGTCCTAATAACGAACGCGTTATTTCAGGTTTAAAGCGTATTTCTAAGCCTGGTTTAAGAAACTATGTAAGTGCTGAAAACTTACCAAAAGTTCTTAATGGTCTTGGTATTGCTATCATTTCTACTTCTGCAGGTGTGATTACTGATAAAGAAGCTAGAGAAAAGAACGTCGGCGGCGAAGTTATTGCTTACGTTTGGTAATTTTGACAGAAAGGAGAACTATTAATGAGCCGAATTGGTTTAAAGGTCATCGAGGTTCCTGAAAAGGTCACAGTTACCAAGAATGGTGACGACATCACTGTTAAGGGACCAAAAGGTGAATTAACTAGATACTTTGATCCACGCATTACCTTTGAACAAAAAGATGGAGAAATTCATTTTAGTCGTTCAAGTGAAGCGGATAAAGCTCTTCACGGTACTGAAAGAGCAAATCTTGCTTCCATGATTGAAGGTGTAACTGATGGATATGTTAAGAAGTTAACTTTAGTTGGTGTTGGATACCGTGCAGTTGCACAAGGTAAGAAATTAACTTTAAATGTTGGTTACTCTCACCCAGTTGAATTTGAAGCACCAGAAGGTATTACTGTTAAAACTCCATCAGCAACTTCAATTGAAATCGAAGGTATTTCAAAACAAGTTGTTGGTCAATTTGCGGCAGAAATTCGTGACGTTCGTCCACCAGAACCTTACAAGGGTAAAGGTATTCGTTACGAAGATGAATATGTACGTCGCAAGGAAGGTAAGACTGGTAAATAATAAATAGAAAATTTTTGAGGTGAAATTGTGATTTCTAAACCAGATAAAAACAAATTACGCTTAAAGCGTCATAAACGTATTCGTGGAAAGATTTCTGGTACTGCTGAGCGCCCACGCTTAAGTGTTTTCCGTTCAAACAAAAACATCTACGCTCAATTAATTGATGATGTAGAGGGTGTAACGCTTGCAAGTGCCTCAACAAATGATAAAAATATTTCAGCAGAAGGTTCTAAGATGGAACAAGCTGCTGAAGTAGGTAAAGCTTTAGCTGAAACTGCTGCTAAGAAAAACATCAAGAGTGTTGTATTTGACAGAAGTGGTTACTTATACCATGGTCGTGTTCAAGCTCTTGCTGATGCAGCACGTGAAAACGGATTAGAATTCTAGGAAAGGAGAATTAACTAATGGCAAACCGCAACGATTCTCGTAGAGATTCTCGTAAAGATCGTAAAAAAGACGATATTGAAGATCAATTAGTAGCAATTAACCGGATCACCAAGGTTGTTAAGGGTGGCCGTCGCATGAGATTTGCTGCTGTTGTAATCGTCGGCGATAGAAAAGGTCATGTAGGTTTTGGTACTGGTAAGGCTCAAGAAGTCCCAGAAGCTATCCGCAAGGCTGTTGAAGCTGGTAAAAAGAGAATGATTAAGGTACCTACTGTTGGTACTACTATTCCACATGAAGTTATGGGCCATTACGGTTCTGGTAACATTATGTTGAAGCCTGCTGAAGCTGGTTCTGGTGTTGCTGCTGGTGGTGCTGTTCGTATTATCATGGATTTAGCTGGTATTTCAGATGTTACTTCTAAATCACTTGGTTCAAATACACCAATCAATGTTATCCGTGCTACTATGGACGGTTTGAGTAAATTAAAGACTCGTGAAGATGTTTTGAAGCTTCGTGAGTCATCAAAAAGCTTAGAAGATTAAGGAGATTAAATAATGGATTTAAAAGTTACCTTAATTAAAAGCGTCGCACACCGTCTTCCAAAACAAAGAAAAATTGTTAAAGCTCTTGGTCTTGGTAAGGTAAATAGCACTGTTGTTCTTCCAGACAACGCTGCAACTCGTGGCGCTTTATTGAAGATTGCTCACCTGATCTCAGTTGAAGAGGTTAATAAGTAATTAGAATCCAAGGAGGTGCCAATTAATGAAGCTTAATGAATTAAAACCAAATGAAGGTTCACGTCGCAACAGAAAACGTGTTGGTCGTGGTACTTCTAGTGGTTACGGTAAAACTGCTGGTCGTGGACAAAAGGGTCAATTAGCTCGTACTGGTGGTAAGACTCGTTTAGGTTTCGAAGGTGGTCAAATGCCATTATTCAGAAGAATGCCTAAGCGTGGTTTCAAGAACGTTAACCGCAAAGAATACGCTATTATTAATTTAAATGATTTAAACAGATTTGATGATGGTAGTGAAGTAACTATCGATACATTAAAATCATCAGGTTTAGTTAAAAAAGAACTTGCAGGAGTTAAGTTGTTAGCTAACGGTGAATTAAAGGTTAAGTTAACTGTAAAAGTTAACAAAGCCTCAGAAGCTGCTAAAAAAGCTGTTGAAGCCGCTGGCGGAACTGTTGAGGTGATCTAATGTTCTCGACCTTGAAGAACGCCTTTAAGGATAAAGATATTAGATCAAAAATCTTCTTTACTCTCTTTATCCTATTGCTTTATCGAATCGGAGCTAATATAACAGTTCCGGGTGTTAATGCAAAAGCTATTACACGGGTTGCACAAACTGGTTTAGTCCCAATGTTGGATACAGTCAGCGGTGGTGGATTAGATACTTATTCAATCTTTTCATTAGGTGTTTCACCTTATATCACTGCCCAAATTGTCATTCAATTACTCCAAATGGATATTGTTCCTAAGTTAGTTGAGTGGGGGAAACAAGGAGAAGTCGGGAGACGAAAAACAAATCAGGTAACGCGCTATCTTACTTTAGTCGTTGCTTTTGTTCAAAGTCTTGGAATTACTCTTGGTTTTAATGTTTTAACTGAAATGGGTTTGGTTAAAACACAAACTCCTCAAACCTATATTGAGATTGCCATTATTATGACTGCTGGGACAATGCTTTTGACCTGGCTAGGTGATGAAATTACTGATAAAGGGCTCGGAAACGGTGTATCTGTTATTATTTTTGCAGGAATCATTTCTCGCCTTCCAAATGGAATTTATCAATTATATAAAGATTTCATCATTAATAATAGTGCTAGCGATCGTTGGCAAGGGATTTTGTTCTTCATCGCGATCATTATTGCCATTTTACTAGTAACTCAATTTGTTACATGGTTTCAACAAGCTGATTTACGAGTACCTATTCAATATACTCGTAGAGCAGCAACAAGTGGCTCCGAAAGTTTCCTACCATTAAAGGTTAACGTATCTGGAGTTATTCCAGTTATTTTTGCCAGTTCCTTTATTATTACACCAGCTACAATTTTGATGGCTTTTCAAAGATCACATGGAGATGAACAATGGTTTAAGATTTGTAATCAAATATTTAGTTTACAAACTACACCTGGTGCATTGATTTATACACTATTGATTATTTTGTTCACTTTCTTCTATGCCTTTGTTCAAGTAAATCCAGAAAAGTTGGCTGAGAACTTGCAAAAGCAAGGAGCCTATATTCCTAGCGTTTGGCCAGGAAAAGATACACAAAAATATGTATCTAAAATTTTGATTAGATTATCTACAGTAGGTGCGGTATTTTTAGGCCTAGTTGCCTTGTTACCACAACTTGCTACAAATATTTTTGGTTTACCAAGTTCAATTGGTCTTGGTGGAACAAGTCTTTTAATCGTTATTGGTGTTGTTTTAGAATTAGCTCGTCAAGTTGATGGGTTACTAATGAAACGCGAATACGTTGGATTTATTAGATAGTAAGGATAAAAATGATTAATTTAATTCTTTTAGGTTTGCCTGGTGCAGGCAAAGGAACAGCTTCTGAAAGCATTGTGGATAAGTATCACTTAGCACATATCTCTACTGGTGATATGTTTAGAGAAGCTATGGCTAATGAAACTCCTGTTGGTTTGGAAGCTAAAAGTTATATTGATAAAGGAAATTTGGTCCCAGATGAAGTTACAGCTAAGTTAGTTGAAGAACGACTTAAGCAACCCGACACTAAGAACGGATTCATCTTGGATGGATTTCCAAGAACCACTGTTCAAGCAGAACTTCTTGAAGATATAACTAAACGGTTGGAAAAACCGTTAACTAATGTAATTGCAATTGATGTTGATGAAGATGTTTTGATCAAACGTTTATCAGCACGTTACATTTGTAAAAAATGTGGGGCAACTTACAATAAGATTTCAAATCCAACTAAAGTAGAAGGTACTTGTGATCGTTGCGGAGGACATGAATTTTTCCAACGTGAGGATGACAAGCCAGAAGTTGTTAAAAATCGCTTAGAAGTTAACAAGAAAATGAATACTCCTCTTCGTGATTTTTATGAAGAAAAAGGAATTCTTTCAACTGTTAACGGTGAACAAACTCCGGAAAAAGTATTTGAAGACATTGACAAAATTTTAAGTAAAGACTAGTCTGTTATTGTTTTTTTACAATTCCGTGTTATAATGCCTAAGTGTGACTATTTGTTCATGTGGAGGAACAATTTTGGCAAAAGAAGATGTCATCGAAGTTGAGGGTAAGGTAGTCGATACCTTACCTAATGCTATGTTTAAAGTTGAATTAGAAAATGGTGCAACTATTTTAGCTCATGTGTCTGGTAAAATTAGAATGCACTACATTAGAATTTTACCTGGTGATAGAGTAACAGTTGAATTATCACCATATGATTTAACTAAGGGTAGGATTACGTATCGTTTTATTAAGTAATTACGGAGGCAAACATGAAAGTTAGACCATCTGTTAAACCAATGTGTGAACATTGCAAGATTATCAAAAGACATGGTCGTGTTATGGTGATTTGCTCTGCAAACCCTAAGCACAAACAACGTCAAGGTTAATAGTTAGATATTTTTATTAGGAGGTGCAATTTAATGGCACGTATTGCTGGTGTTGACTTACCCAGAAATAAAAGAGTTGTAGTCGCATTAACTTATATCTATGGTATTGGTGAACCAACTGCAAAAAAGATTTGTAAAGATGCTGGTATTTCTGAAGACATTCGTACTAATGACTTGACTCCAGAAGATCAAGAAAAATTACGTAGCGAAGTAGACAAGTACCGTGTTGAAGGTGATCTTCGTCGTGAAGTTAGCCTTAACATCAAGCGTTTAGTTGAAATTGGCTCATACCGTGGTATTCGTCACCGTCGTGGCTTACCAGTTCGTGGTCAAAATACCAAGAATAATGCTCGTACTCGTAAGGGTTCAAAGAGAAAATAATTTATTAAATAGGAGGTTAAGTTAATGGCTGCAAAGAAAACAGCACGTAAACGCCGTGTAAAGAAGCATGTTGAAAGCGGCGTTGCTCATATTCATTCTACGTTTAACAATACCTTGGTCATGATTACTGATGTACAAGGTAACGCAGTCGCATGGTCTTCCGCTGGTGCTTTAGGTTTTAAGGGTAGTCGTAAGTCTACACCATTTGCTGCTCAAATGGCCGCAGAAGCAGCTGCAAAGTCTGCAATGGATCAAGGCATGAAGCATGTTGAAGTTTCAGTTAAAGGCCCAGGTGCAGGTCGTGAAGCTGCTATTAGAGCACTTCAAGCTGCAGGTCTTGAAATCACTGCTATTCGCGACGTTACTCCAGTGCCGCACAACGGTTCCAGACCACCAAAACGTCGTCGTGTCTAGTTTATTCCTGCGTGCAGGACATTACGTTTTGAAAGGGGCCCAGTAATGATTGAATTTGAAAAACCAAATATTACCGTAGTAGACCAAGAGGAGGCATACGGTAAGTTTGTTGTCGAACCACTGGAACGCGGTTTCGGGACTACTTTAGGTAACTCACTCCGTCGTGTTTTACTTACTTCTATTCCAGGGACGGCACTTTCTTACATTCAGATTGATGGTGTATTACATGAATTTTCAACAATTCCTGGCGTTAAAGAAGACGTCACGAAGATTATTCTTAATTTGAAGAAACTAGAGTTAAAGTCACTCTCAGATGAAGAAAAAATTGCTGAAATCGATGTAACTGGACCAGCAATTGTAACTGCTGCTGATTTGAAGGTCGACTCGGATATTGAGGTCTTAAATCCAGATCAATATATTTGTAGTATTGCTGATGGTGGCCATTTGCATATGAACGTTGCGATCAAGAATGGTCGTGGTTATGTTCCCGCAAGTGAAAACAAGACAGATGACATGCCTATTGGTGTCATCCCCGTTGATTCACTCTTCTCACCAATCAAAAAAGTTAACTACCAAGTTGAAAGTGCTCGTGTTGGTAAGAGAGATGACTATGACAAATTAACTTTAGAAATTTGGACTGATGGTTCAATCACACCTAATGATGCCCTTAGTTTCGCTGCGAAGATTCTTGTAGAACACTTCAAAGTATTTATGTCTACTGATATGGATGCGCAGTTTGATGATGTAATGGTAGAAAAAGAGGACGATAAGAACGAAAAGAAGCTTGAGATGACGATTGAAGAGCTTGATTTGTCCGTTCGTTCCTATAACTGCTTGAAACGTGCAGGAATTAATACTGTTCAAGAATTAGCTGATAAATCTGAAGCAGATATGATGCGCGTACGTAACTTAGGACGTAAGTCATTAGAAGAAGTAAAGAATAAACTTGCCGATCTTGGTCTATCACTTCGTCAAGATGACTAAGTAGGAATAATAAGGAGGGAAAACTCATGGCATACCGTAAATTAGGTCGCGATAGTGCACACAGAAAAGCAATGCTTAGAGAAATGACCACTCAATTGATCATGAACGAACGCATTGTTACCACTGAAACCCGTGCTAAAGAAATCCGTAAAACTACCGAAAAAATGATTACTTTAGGTAAACGCGGTGATTTAAGTGCTAGAAGAAAGGCAGCTGCTTTTGTTCGTAATGAAATTGCTGATATTCATGAAGAAAAAGACGCAGTTGTTGTAAAATCAGCACTTCAAAAACTTTTCAGTGATATTGCACCTCGTTACAAAGATCGTAATGGTGGTTACACCAGAATGTACAAGTTAGCTAACCCACGTAAGGGTGATGCTGCTCCAATGGTGATCATTGAATTAGTTTAATTAGGTAAAATATAATATTATTTTATAAATCTTTCACAAAAGCGAGAATAAGCGTGATGATGGTGGCTTTTGCCTAGTCTAGCTTAGATGTTAAATCATCCCTCTTTGTGGATGATTTTTTTTTGCTCTTTTTTTATAATTGATACAATGACATATTATGGAAAAAGAGCAGTGAATATTTATGAAAGATAATATAGTAACCGTTGAGCATCTTTCTTTTACCTATAAAGATAGTAAAGTGCCTGCTGTAAATGATATTAGTTTCTCTATTCCTAGAGGATCATGGACTACTTTAGTAGGTCATAATGGGAGCGGAAAATCAACAATTGCGCGTCTATTAGATGGTATTCTTTTGCCTAATGATAATCCTAATACGTTAATTAATGTTGATGGTATTGAGTTGACAGAAAAAACAATGTGGGATATTAGAGACCGTGTAGGAATTGTATTCCAAAATCCTGATAATCAATTTGTTGGTGCTACCGTAGAAGATGATGTAGCTTTTGGTCTTGAGAATCGCCAAGTTCCTCGTTCTAAGATGCAGACTATTGTTCATGATGTGCTTGACGAAGTGGATATGCTTTCCTTTCAAAAAAGTGAACCTCAATATTTGTCTGGAGGTCAAAAGCAAAGAGTAGCTATTGCTGGCATTTTAGCGATTGGACCAAAATTAATAATTTTAGACGAATCAACAAGTATGTTAGATCCAGCAGGTAAAACGAAGATTCTTAGTCTTATACGAGATTTACAAAATAAAAATGGTTTGACTATCTTCTCTATTACTCATGATATTAATGAAGCGGTACAGGCAGACCAGATGTTAGTTTTAGATAAAGGAAAATTATTGGCTAGTGGCTCTCCGAAAGAGATATTTGAAAATGAGACTTTAATAAAAAGTGCCGGATTAGATCTCCCTTTATTTTATAAGGTTAAAAATGGACTTATAAAAAAAGGAATTCATATCCCTCGAGAAATCAATAGTGAGGAAAAGTTGGTGAAATATTTGTGTCAATTGAATTCAAAAATGTAGATTATGTTTATGCACCTGGAACTCCATTTCAAACTCAAGGATTGGCAGATATATCTTTTAAAATAGAAAAAGGATCATTTGTCGCGATTGCGGGTCATACCGGAAGTGGAAAGTCTACTCTCATGCAGCATTTTGATGGTTTATTGCTTCCAAGTAAGGGAAAAATCACTATCGCGGGTGATCCGATTAATGCAAATACTTCAAGCAAGTCACTAAAAGCAATTCGAAAAAAAGTTGGCCTAGTATTTCAATTTCCTGAAAACCAATTATTTGAAGAAACGGTGCTTAAAGATGTGATGTTTGGTCCACTTAATTTTGGCTTTTCAGAACAAAAGGCAAAAGAGCAAGCGGTCGAGTGGATTAAAAAAGTAGGCCTTTCTGAAGATATGATGGATAAATCTCCTTTTGAACTTTCCGGAGGCCAAATGCGTCGTGTGGCAATAGCAGGTGTGATGGCATATGAACCAGAAATTTTATGTCTCGATGAACCTGGAGCTGGACTAGATCCTGAAGGACAGAAACAAATGTTTGAGATATTTAAGGATTACCAACGAGCTGGTAATACAGTTATTCTAATTTCACATAATATGGATGATATTAGTGAATATGCAGATGATATGTTAGTCCTTGATCATGGTCATTTAATAAAACATGCTAGCCCTCAAGAGATTTTTTCTGACCAGGAGTGGGTAAAAAAACATTATCTCGATGAACCAGCAACTAGTAGGCTAACTCGGGAGCTACAAAAAGGTGGTTTTCAATTTTCAGAGATACCACTAACTGTTGAGTCTTTAGTAAGTAAAGTTGCCGATGAATTAAAGACGAGAGGAAAAATGGATGAGTAAAATTATTATTGGACGTTATATTCCTGGTGATTCTATCGTTTATAAAATGGATCCTAGAGGAAAGATAATTGCAACATTTTTATTTATTGTTATTATCTTTCTTGCTAATAATTGGTTGTCCTACTTCTTTTTATCGATATTTACTTTACTTGCTGTTTGGGCAACAAAATTAAAGCCTAAAGTGTTTTGGGATGGGGTAAAGCCATTAATTTGGTTAATTTTATTTACTTCAGTTTTGCAATTATTTTTTACTACAGGTGGAAAAGTTTATTGGCAGTGGGGAATCTTCCACATTAGTGAATATGGTATTCAGAATTCTATTTTCATCTTCATTCGTTTTGTAATGATTATTCTGATTTCGACAGTTCTTACTCTGACGACCACATCATTAGAAATTGCAGATGGAATGGAATGGATCTTAAAACCTCTTGGCTACCTAAAAGTTCCAGTAGCTCAAATTGCTCTTGTAATGTCTATTGCGCTTCGCTTTGTGCCGACGTTATTAGATCAGGCTGTACGAATTATGGATGCTCAAAGAGCGCGTGGAGCCGATTTTAATAGTGGTGGCTTAATTAAGAGAATTCATTCGATTATCCCAATTTTAATTCCCTTATTTATTAGTTCCTTGACTGTCGCAATTGATTTGGCTACGGCTATGGAAGCAAGAGGTTATCGAGAAGGGGCTAAAAGGACCCGCTACCGAGTTTTAAAGTGGTCAAAGTATGATTGGGTTAACTTAGGTTATTTTGCGCTATTGACGCTAATTTTATTACTTACAAGGACGTATTAATTAATGACTACGAGATATAAACTAACCATGGCATATGATGGCCATCTTTTTCATGGATTTCAAATTCAACCGAATGAACGAACAGTACAAGGCGTGATTGAAGAAGCATTGAAAAAGATGACTAAGGGAAAAAGAGTAGTAGTACACGGATCGGGAAGAACTGATGCCGGTGTTCATGCTAAGGGACAAGTTATTCACTTTGACTATCCGGGAAAAGAAATCCCAGCTAAAAATATGATGCTTGCTTTAAATGCCCTAATGCCGATTGATACAGTGTTTTTTGAAAGTGAAATTGTTGATGCGGATTTTCATGTTCAATATTCAACTAAAGGAAAATGGTATCGATATGTAGTGGATCAACATCGCTTTACAGATCCTTTTAATCGGTTTTACACCGGCCACTATCCATATCCTTTAGATATTTCATTAATGCAGCAAGCAGCTAAAGATTTGATTGGTGAACATGATTTTACCAGTTTTGCTGCTAGTGGTGGACAAATTGTGGATAAGGTGCGAACAATTTACTATGTGAATATTACGCCCGACCCGGATAAAAAGCAGATCATTTTTGATTTTATTGGAAATGGCTTTTTATATAACATGGTAAGAATTCTAGTTGGAACTCTATTAGAAATAGGCAATCAAAAAAGACCTGTTGACGATATACCAAGAGTTTTAGAGGCGAAAGACCGACAAGAAGTTCGAACTACTGCACCAGCCAGTGGATTATATTTACAACATGTTTTTTATGAAGATATTCCTAAAAAATATCGTTTAGACCTTAAAAAGGATTGACTTTTCAGGCAAAACGACGTAAATTAATATACGTATGTTTGTCCACGATAGGCCCCGGAAACTTATTGTTTGTCAAACAGAAGAAAAACGGAGGAATTTAAAGTGCGTACTACCCCATTAGCTAAAACTAGTGATATTAAACGTAAGTGGTATGTTATCGATGCGACTGATGTTTCACTTGGTCGTTTATCAACTGCTGTAGCATCAATTTTAAGAGGTAAGAATAAGCCTCAATATACACCAAATGTTGATACTGGTGATTATGTTATTGTTGTTAACGCAGCTAAATTGAAGTTGACTGGTAAAAAAGCAACTGATAAGATCTACTACCGCCACTCAGATTACCGTGGTGGCTTAAGAGCTACTCCTGCCGGTGAATTATTAGCTAAGAACCCAGTAAGATTAGTTGAGTTATCTGTAAAAGGCATGTTGCCAAAGAATACTCTTGGTCACCAAGAATTCATGAAGATGCATGTTTACGCTGGTGAAGACCACGAACACGCAGCACAAAAGCCTGAAAAGTTAGACATCAACGAATTAATCTAGGAGGTTTTAAATAATGGCACAACAAGCAGCTTACGCTGGAACTGGTCGTCGTAAAGATTCTGTTGCCCGCGTACGTTTAGTACCAGGTAACGGTCAAATTACCATTAACAAAGAAGACGTAACTAAGTACATTCCATACCCTAACTTGGTTCAAGATATGAAGCAACCATTAGCATTAACTGAAACTGAAGGTCAATACGACATTTTAGTTAACGTTAACGGTGGTGGTTTCTCAGGACAAGCTGGTGCAATTCGTTTAGGTATTGCACGTGCACTTCTTGAAGTTGACCCAGATTTCCGTGGTCCTCTTAAGAAGGCTGGCATGTTAACTCGTGACCCAAGAATGAAGGAAAGAAAGAAGCCAGGTTTGAAGAAAGCCCGCAAAGCTTCACAATTCTCAAAGCGTTAATATTTATATTACGTTTTATGCAAAAGACATCTCGAAAGGGATGTCTTTTTTGTTGGGAAAAATTAAGTAAGTATCAGTGTTTTTTATCTTAAAAAGACTACTTCTATTGAAAATACGTTGGGATAACAGACAGTGACATGACCTATACCTAGTTTAAGTAATAGAATCTTTAATATTATTTTGAAATTTGATACCATCCTTAAATGAGAATATAAATAATCAATTGTATTATTCGAATTGAATTTAAAAGGTTTAAGATGTGTATTATCTCTTTTTGCATTAAAAAATCCTGTTGACAGAATATCAAGGATATTCAACAACAGGAAAATGTGTAGAAGTGGTTTTTAGCTTGCGTATAATATTATTTATAATTTTTTGAAGACATTATCGGCTTCATCTTTTATATTTAGTGTAGCAATGTTATCAAATTGAGTTACTTGAGGATTTATTTGAATAATAGGGGTTGAGGGAGATAAATTATTCAAGTAGTAACTATAGTTTCCTTTAGAGCCAACAATTAGTACTAACTCAGCTTTTGTCATCCATTGTTTAGCTTGGGTCATTGCCTCTTCATATACACCAACATGAGAATAAACGGGAAAGGATAACATTAAGCCATTGCATTTTGAGCATCGGGGTGCATGCCCATTGTTCCAAATTTCAATATTATCATTATGATGTCCGCATTGAGAGCATTTGTTGATTGCATATGAGCCTTGAATTTCTGCTACTTGTGTTGAGCCAGCTAAAGAATGTAGATGATCAATATTGGTAGTAATTGTACCTTGTATTAATCCGTCTTTTTCTAAACTGGAAATTTTACGATGAGTTAGAGAAGGTCCCTTTTCGAAAATTCCTTTTAAAAATGATTTATGTAACAAATTGTAAGAACGTTCGGGATGCATCTGAACGAGGGGAGCTAAAGAAGTTTCGATAGTATTTAAGACATTCATCTTTTCCATATCTGCAATTCCGCAACTATTGGAAATTCCAGCTCCTGTGATAACTACTGTGAATTTACTTTCTGATAACATCTCCTTTAATTTTTGTACGTTGTTCATTTTCAGTCCTCCTGTTTTGAACACATAATTAATTTTTGTTTATAACTTGATTTTTTGTTTAATTGATCTAACATGACGGCAGCCACATCGGCTCGGTTAGTTTTAGGAGCACCAGGCATCTTATATCCAGACGCTGCATTTTTTACTAAAGGATGAGAAGTTTTATCTCCATTAAATAAGGGACCTGGATAAATTAGAGTCCAATTCAAATTAGAATGGATAAGATATTGTTCTCCTTTTTCATGATCGGCTTGGTTTCCTTTTAGAAAAGTTTTGACACCCATTTTGTAGGGATAAGAGACATTATTAATTGTATCTCCAGTTCCTAGACTAGATAGACTAATAATTCGAGATATGTTTGTATGTTGCATGCTTTTAATAAGATTAGGCATTAGACTTTCAAACAAATTAGCTGAACTGTCATTTACGGGATTGCCGAGAGTTACTAAAACAGCATCACAAGAAGCTAAGGCGTGTTCCATTTTTGATGTTTCGTTGAGATTGCCTTGAATAACTTTGAGATTATCCTGTGGTACTAATTTTTGTGGTGAACGTACATATGCTACTATTTCATATCCACGTTCCGTTGCTTGTTTAATTAATTCTTTTCCAGTTCGGCCAGTGGCCCCTAAGATGAACAGTTTCATTAAGCATCGACTTCCTTTTTCTTATCTTTTTTAAATTGAGCACTTATTACTAAAATTAGTCCAACGATTATAGTGTAAATTAACCCCATAATTATTGACTGAGAAGGTGAGTTGTTAAAGTACATAATACTTTTGACACCTCTATACATGTAGGACATAGGTAACCAATTAGACAGTGTACTGTAAAAGTCATTTAATGATTCAGGTATAGCAGTTAACAATGGAGCAGCGAAGAATAGAAGTAACATAAAAACTGGAATTGAAATTAATCCTACCCAAGACTCTACGCCGTTAATAAAAATAATGAACGAGAATGCGCATAGTGATAGGAATAAACCAAGTAAGGTAAAATTAGGAATAGTTACATTAAGAATTGTGGATTGTAGATATATCACTCCATATCCAATTACAAAGGATGAAATAATTGCAGAAAGTAGCTGAACTCCTAAAGCACTAAATTTTTCTCGAAGAGATTTAAATTTAATCTTTGAAAAGGCAAATCCAAGAAGCATTGAGGTTCCTAAACATCCTAGCCAAACAGATTGGAAGAAATGGGCGCCCCCATTTGCTAAATCACCGGTTTTATTAATTTTTTCTGTTTCTATAGTTAGTGGATTAGTTAAATTGGAAGCCATTTCTGCTGGTATGGCAGGCATTTTTTTAGATAAAGTTTGTAGTAGTTGCTTGCCTAAGGCAGTGCTAATTTGATGGGTCATTTCAGTTAAGGCTGTATTTACTTGTGTCGTAATGGTAGTTCCCATACCCTGATTAATGATGATTTTTAATTTAGCTTTTTTGGGGTTAGGGGTCATTAGACTTTGAAGATTAGAGGAAAAATTTTTGGGAATAACAATTGCTCCATAATATTTTTCTTTATTCATTTCTTTTAACAAATCTTCTTGAGAATTAAAAACTGTCCATTTAATACTCATTTTAGAAGAGTTAGATGAATTTTTGGTTGTTATTTGCTTAGTTAAATTTTTTCCAGTAGTACCTTGATCTTCGTTAACTATAGCAATAGGTAAATCATTAACCTTCATATGAGTTGAAGGAATTGCTGTAATTGAAAAGTATGCTCCAATAAATAAAGCAACTAGGATGGGTAACCAGACAAATTTATTCTTTAATAGTTTAAACATATATACATCCCTTTCAATATTAAGATTACAAATATTCTAAGAAAAATAGGGATATAATAAAACTACAAAAAGTAACAAGGTGTTGCATTGATGAAAAACAATAAAACTAATGACAAAATTGAGAATGCTTTATTATCGCTTTTACAAGTAAAGGATATTAATCAGGTAACTATAAAGGAGATTGCTCAGAAAGCAAATGTAAATCGTGTCACGATATATCGTCATTATAATGATAAATGGGACATATTAGAAAAGATCGAAGAAAAATTTCTTCATAAGCTTGACGTTCCACATTCTAAAATGATCCTTAATCTCCAGCTAAAAACTCAAAGTACAACTGAATCTCCGGACTTAACAGCACTAACAGATTTTTTAAAAGTTTTTCAAGAAAACTTTTCCTTGCTTCATATTTTGATGGGTACAAATGCCAATTTGGGTTTTACTAACAAGCTTATGACCTATTTGATTAACTTAGAGATAAAGTCTCATCCTTATACCCTTCTTCATATGCCTAAAGATAAACAGGAAATGTTTTCTTATTACAGTATTTCTGCATTGATAGGAGTAATTCAGTACTGGAGAAAACATCCGAAATACTCGGCTCTCCAAATAGCAAATTTTTTCTTTGAAGCTCGAGTAGGGGCTATAAAAGAACTAGAAGATAATAATTTATCTTTATAATTGAGATGTAGTAATTGGAAGAATAACTCTCTAATACCCCAATAACTAAAACCGTATATTTAAACTAACATTAAGGATTTCTAAAGGTTTTGAACTATAATAATATAGAAAGTTAATCTTAAGAAAGGTTATATATTATTTATATGAAATACTTAATTACAGGAGCAACGGGCAATTTAGGAGAAAAAGTTACTCGTTGGCTTAGAACAATGACTTCGGAAAATAACATCCGAGTTGGAATTCATAATTTAAAAAAGGCTGATAAGTTTAGTGACTTAGCTGTGGAAAAAGTAAAACTAGACTATTTTGATTTGGATACGTTAGAAAAAGCTGTTGGCGGAATTGATCTTGTTGTTTACATTCCAAGCATTACTTATAATTTACAAAAAAGAATTACAGAATTTGAGAATATACTTCAAGTGGTAAAAAAGGCAAAAACTAAATTAATTTTTGTAAGTTTTTTCGCAGATCAAGAAAATAATCCATTCGTTATGTCACCATTTTATGCATATGTTCCGAGAAGACTTGCTAGCTCAGGAATTGAATACAGTATTATAAAAAATAGTTTGTATGCGGATCCACTGGTGCCATATCTAGAAGAACTAATTGAACGTAAAAATATTATTTATCCAGTCGGAGCAGAACCACTATCCTTTATTACAAGAAATGATAGTGCTCATGCAATTGCTTGTTTAGCTATGCAGCCAGTAATGCGAGATCAAGGTCAAACTTATCTATTAAGTATGGATAAAAATTATAATATGGTTGAATTATCATATATTATGTCTCGGATCACTGACCATAAAATTGGCTATACACCTGTAACAACGGGTGAATTTGCAAAGATTTATGCTGCTGAAGGCGATGGAAAAGAACTTGCATCGATGTATGCAGGCGGAGCTAAGGGACTTCTTAGTGCAACATCTGATGACTTTCATCGCTTAACGGGTAGAGAACCAGAAGAAATGGAACATTTTTTAAGAAATGGCTATCAAATTGCACGTTTATAAGATAAATTAGTTTAATTAAAAATAAAACGTGTTATACTAAATATAGTAAGTGCTTAGAGAAAAATTAATTGTAATTAAGTGTAGTGCAATGCTGAGACAAGACCGTAAGCTTGCTATTATTAACTACACACGCTTTTAATTTAAGGGATAAATTAAAAGTTTTTAGCTTATATTTTAGCTGTTATATACGAAGAAAAGAGATCAGATATGGCACCTGATCTCTTTTTTCGATATTAGATTTTTAATTAAAGGCTTTGATCGATATTTTTAGCTAAATAATCATAGAGCATTGCTTTTTCTAGTTCTTTGGTATCATATCCCAAAGTACGGGCTATAGTATAAGCGTATGCCCAGGCTGTAGCGGGTCCACGACTCGTTATAATTTTGTGTTCTTTATCTACAACAGTAATCTCAGTGCTAAAGTGGCCGTTTGGACATTCTTTTTCAATTTCCTTTTCAAAGCCTGGATAACAGGTGTAGTCGGCTCCTTCTAGCAAGCCATAGTGACCTAAAGCAATCGGAGCAGCACACATTGCGGCATTCCATTTGCCTTCTTTATTTCTTTGAATCATAAGCTTAGCTAGTTTTTCATTATTTCTAAGGTTTAAAGCTCCAGTTCTTCCACCTGGAAAAGCTACTAAGTCATACTCTAAAAGTGAATCATCCACAACTTTATCACAGGTTAGTAAGATATGATGGTCTCCATTAATTTCTTTTTTATCAAGACCGACCATGTCACAATCAATATTTAAACGACGTAGTACATCAACGACACTAAGTCCTTCAACTTCTTCACACCCATCTGCGAAGACAACAGCAACTTTTGTCATAAAAAAGTCCTCCTTTTTATTAAAGTACTATACAACTTTTATTTTAACCCATTAAAATAGTATTTTTTAATTTAAAGATTAAAAAAATAAACTTAAAATTGCGTATATAACTATAGATAAAACTAAGATATGTTGTACTAAGAACTTTGTGAAACACTAAATGTAGTACTGCTTTGGAAAATACTTGAATTACCGCAATATTCTGGTAACATTGAGATAATTGAAATAAAATTTGTGAAACAATTTAAGAAAAGAGGGTAAAAATGGCTACTGAAGTTTATTTAGTAAGACATGGGGAAACAATGTTTAATCAGTTGAATAAAGTTCAAGGTTGGGCGGATTCTCCACTAACTGTAAAAGGAATTAATGACCTAAAAGTAACAGCATCTAATTTATCTCAGGTTCATTTTGATAACATGTATAGTTCTGACTTAAAGCGAGCCATTGATACAGTTCACTTAATTGCAGATACAAATGAAGTTTCTGAGATTGGTAAAATAAAAAAGCTACCGGCATTTCGTGAAGTGTTCTTCGGTACTTTTGAAGGTGACGATATTGACGAAACTTGGGAAAAAGTTGCTGTCGCTGGAGGGATGAAGCCCACAAATGATGTGGTAAAAATCATTCAAACATTAGGGATTCATGACTTTCGTGAAGCAACTAAAAAGGCTGATCCACGCCATTTAGCAGAAGATGCAGAAGCTCTTGATAATCGAATGGATCAAGCAATTAGTCAACTAGCTGAAGAAACAAAAGGTCTAGGACGAGTTTTAATTGTATCTCACGGAGATTTTATTAAGACTTTGGGAATTAAATACTGGGATCAAACTACGCATGATCACGATATTCCGTTTCCAGATAATGGCAGTGTAACGCGTGGAATAATTGATGATAATGGAAAATTTAAAATAATTAATTACGGTGTAAAAAACACTGACATTCCAAATTTATAAGATGTAGCTATCAAAGCTGCATCTTTTTTAGTATAAGTTTGTGGGATGTTCGTTTGCAGTATGTTCTACGTGCTCAATCATGGCATCAATCATTGATAAAACATCAGGATCATTTAAAAAATAAAAGACATGAGTTCCATGCTTATGATGTTTAACTAGATTATACTTTTCTAAAATACCTAATTGTTTTGATACAACAGGTTGTGCTAGTTCTAGAGTAGTCGCAATTGTCGAGACGTCGACTTCTGTTGAAGCATTGCGTAAAAAAAATAAGATGGAAATTCGTCTGCTATTGCTTAAAACTTTATATATTTTAGCTGCTTCGTTAACTAGATTGGTATCTAATTGTGTCATTATTTGAAACCTCATTGACAATATATCAAAAATGGAATATTATACTTTCTGCAATAAGTATACCAAATTCGATATATTTATGGAGAAAAAATATGAAAGATAAATCATCATTACGTTACTTTTGGGTAACATTATTGAATATTATTATCACAATTGCAGAGTTTATTGGAGGAGCAGTGTCAGGATCACTTGCTTTACTTTCAGATGCTGTACATAATTTAAGCGATGTCGGATCAATTATTTTAGCCTTTGTTGCTAATTTGATTGCTAAAAGGAAACGAAATGATAGTAAAACCTTTGGTTATGATCGTGCAGAAATCCTAGCAGCTTTTACTAATGGGATTATTTTAATAGTAATTAGTATTTATTTGTTTATTGAAGGAATCCAGCGATTTAGTCATCCAGAACCAATTAAAGGAAAAATTATGCTAATTGTTTCTTTAATTGGGCTAGCTGCTAACCTGATTTCCATGTTAGTAGTTATGAAGGAAGCTAAGACTAGTCTTAATGCGAAAGCTACATTTTTAAATATGCTTTCAGATGCAATAACTAGTGTAGCTGTTGTTATTGGGGCAATTGTAATTTCAATTTGGAAAATTTACTGGGTCGATCCAGTCTTAACGATAGCAGCTTCTGTCTTTTTACTTAAAGAAGCTTATGAAGTTACTATCAAAGCGGCTAATATTTTAATGGAAACTAATCCTAGTATCGATTTAAATAAGATAAATGAATTAGTTTTGTCTTGTCCACATGTGAATAACATTCACCATGTGCATGTTTGGCAATATTCAGACAATGTGACGATGTTAGATGCACATATTAATGTGGATAAAAATTTAGACGCTGTGCAGTTAGAAAAGATATACACAGAAATTGCTAGAAAATTAAAGCCGCTTGGAATTAACCATGTGACACTTCAAGCTGAATGTACACGTGGACTTAGCGATAAAATGATTTTTGATGATAAAGAAGATTAGTTAATCTGGTTTTGCTGCTATTTGGTAAAATAGGGGCAAAGCCTTTTATTTTAAGGAGAAAAAAATGAGATTCGATACTAATGATCTAAAAGAAAATCTAAAAAATTATCAAAAGAAAGCTACAGACCAGTTTAAGGATTTTGCTGAAAATGATTGGCCTGATATTAAAGACCACTTAACTGAAAAAGGACAACAAGCCGGAGATTTTTTGAAACAAAATGGTGGAAAAGTTTATCAAAATTCTGTTAATGCTTTTAAGAAAGCAGTTCGAAACTTAGACCAAAAAGTAAATGGTACAAGTGTACATAAGGACAATAAATAATAATGAAGGTAAATATTTGGGTCGCAGCAATAGTTTTATTTATTGGCTTATGGGATTTATATACGGCATATAATCGTTATAAGAAAAAAGGAATGACCAAAAAAGATGTCAAAGACAATCTAGCAAAAGGAACTATTGGAGCCTTAACAACCCTTCCATCAAGTGGAAAAGCAGGCATTATTTCTTTTACAATCTTAGGTGTCGTTTTTACCATTACTGGAATTATTTTGTTTTTTATGATTTAAATGAGACGGGTGAGAAGAAAGTTGGCCAAATTAGTTTTAGTTAGGCATGGTGAAAGTATAGCTAATCGTGACAATGTTTATACGGGCTGGAATGATGTACCTTTAAGTAAAAAAGGGATTGCGCAGGCAAAAAATGCAGGCCTTAAGGTAGAAAAAATAGCTGAATTTGCACCAACGCATATCCATACTTCTGTCTTATCGCGTGCAATTATGACGGCTAATATTATTGCAGATGTTTGTAGCTTTTTATATTTACCGATCACTAAGACTTGGCGTTTAAACGAGCGTCACTATGGAGCACTTCGCGGTATTAATAAGGATGTTTCAAAGAAAATTTTTGGTACTAATCAAGTCTTAGAATGGAGACGTGGTTTTGACAGTGTGCCTCCTTTATTAACGCAGCCTGTCCAAGATCGTAGATATCGAAAGTATGATATGCGTTTAATGCCTCAGGGAGAAAGTTTACATCAAACTCAAGAAAGACTAATGCCGTATTTTTGGGATCATATTGCACCTGAATTAATGGCAGGACATGATCAATTAGTTGTAGCGCATGGCTCAAGTCTACGTGCCTTGATTAAAAAAATTGAAGATATCAGTAATGAGGATATTGTAAAAGTAGAAGTTCCTAATGCGGAGCCAATTGTTTATACTTTTGATACTGATTTGCATATTGTAAAGAAAGAAGTTCTACATTGATTGAGTAGCCGACTGGTCTACTCTTTTTTAATAGTTTGTATAGGTATTTTTATGGTAAAATTTTTTACGAGTATATTTGAACAAATTCTTGTAGAGTAGGAGAAAATAATGCGTAAAATATTTTTACTAAGAGGAGCACCTGGATCTGGTAAATCTTCCTTTATTGCTCGTCACCACTTGCAGCCTTACGCTATTTCTCGTGATGAAATTAGGCTGCTATTAGCTGATTTGACGGTGTATTATGAGGAAAGTACAGATCACTTACATCAAGTTATTCCACGCCATGTTACTGTACGGACAGAGCAAATGGTTGATAATTTGGTGCAGCATAAGATGGCCTATGGAGAAACTATCATTGTCGATGGAACTCACATTACGCCAGATAAAATTGAACATTTTCGTCCATGGGTTGAAAAGTATCGCTATGAATTATTTGTAGTCGATTTAATGCAAAATAATAGTCTAGAAAACTTATTGCAACGTAATCAGGTTAGAATGCATTATGATTGGGTAAAACCAGACGTAATTAAGATGATGTATGAGCAATATAAGGCTCATCCAGAAGTTCCATCTTGGGCCTATTCAATTTTACCGAATGGGATGGAACGAGCTTTAAGTCAAAAGGAAAAGAATTTAGATCGTTATTCACATGTGATTTGTGTGCCAGATAAGGTAAGACCTGAAGACTTTCCACATGTGCATATTTCTAATTTTTATTTTTCTTTTAATGATGAATTTACTAAAAAATATGGAACATATAGAAATGTCATAACTTTAGGTAAAACTAGGGAAGAAGTAATTGAGCAATTTAGGCTTCCATATTTTGTATTTAAATTTCATCATAAGCACTTTTTGATTTCTGCATATCCAATTAGAAATGAAATGTTAGATCCTATTCGAAAAGTAAAGGGAGTTTGGTCTTATTCAACTGGTCTATATAATATTGCTGATTTTGTAAAAGAATTTCCAGAAAATGAGCATCAACATGTTCATCAATTTAATTTAAGCAAAATTGATCCCACCCGTTTGTTACATATTTGGTAGTAAAAAATGAGAAGGTTTTTGCCTTCTCATTTTTGTTTGGAAAAGTTTATTGTTTTTTCAATAACTGAGATTAGGTCCTAATACATTAGATAAAGTATAAATTTAAGGAAGAATATCAAAAAACCATATAGGTAAACTATTGAAAAATAACAATAATGAGACATCATGTGTGTTATTATATTGAAAATTAGGTATAATTGAAACGATGAGAGAGATTCAGAAAAAAGGATAGGGATGGGTATGTTTTTTAATAGGAAAGATAACGATAGTAAACAACGGTTCGGCATTAGAAAATTAACTATAGGGGCTTGTTCCGTATTGTTATCCACATTAATCTTAGGAATAGGAACTCAAGAGCAAAATTCAAAAGCTCAGGCTGCTACTACAGAAACTTCTAACACTGCCAGTTCGACAGACTTAGTAGATAATCATCAAAATAAAAATACTTACCTAAGTTCTAGTGAAGTAAATGAAACAGCTACTAAAGTTAATGAGAAAGAAACTTCTGCTGGTAATGAGCAACAAGACTCTCAATCTGCAGTAGCTCAAGACAAGCAAAGTGGGGAAAAGGTTGCAGATGTAGTTACTAATAATCGGTCTACAGTTGAAGATAAAAGTTCTAATAATACAGAATCTTCGGGAATCACTGATAACACTAAGAATACGGTAAATTCTGATAGGGCAGAAGTTACAAATAAAGAAGCTAATACACAAACTGATTCTAAAAAAGTTACGCAAAAGACGTCAGGTCAGGCTGTTAATGATGTAAACAAAAATGTAGCTGAAACCACTACTGACACTAAGAATACAAAAGTTTCCAGCTATACTAGTAATTTAGACTTGAAAAATATTCAAGAAAATCTTGAACAGCAAGCTAAGGAAAATAATGGAAAAGCATTAGATGCTAAATCAGTTACATCTTTACTTAGAAGTTCGGATGCAGCTAATTTTCAAGTTTTGGCAGCATTAACAGAAAATATCGCTGAGGCTGATAAAATTAAAGCCAACGCAGCAGTGACAATTCCAAGTACTGACGGACGTTATACTTTATATATTTCAAGAAATACGTGGGGAAATACTACAGATGGTAATCAACCAACTAAGGTTTTACTTTCAGGAAATGTTCTTAGTGGTGATACTGTAACTATTTCAATCCCAAGCTATGGTATTGTCGGTGTCAATTCGCCAACTATCGATGCTAACTATGGGAGTGCTTCTCTAAAGGATATGGGTAATGATAAGGTAGTTATCTATAACTTCACCACTTCTGGGGTTATTAATCCGATCGTTACGATTCCCGCTGACAATGGATATGGTGCTAAACCCACGCCAATGCAAATTACTCAGCCTACGGTTAAGGATATTACTTGGACAATTAATGGAGTAGAACAAACATCAGCTGAATTTCATATCGATGTTAACCCTGTATGGAATCCAAAGTTTTCTTTAAGTAAGCCTAACCCAAATTCTACTGATCAAAATGCATTAAAAAAGATGATTCCTAACTATGAATCTATCTATCAACTCGCAATTAATGAAACGAACGGGGTTGCTCCTGGACAAGATTATCAAAATAGTCTTCCTTATCCTTCCTCAAAAATTAATAGTGCCGTTAATTATGGCACCGTAATTACAATTCCAATGCCTAAAGGGTATGTGCTAGATGAATCTGCTACAATGCAACTCAATAATTTTGGGGATAAAACTACCATTACCCAAGAAGGTAATAACGTTATTATTACCGTACCAAAAGGTTCTGGTACACAAAACTGGAATAGCGGACCGGCATACCAACTTGTTGGTTCATATGATATTGCTATGCCAGAAAACGCTACTACTTATACGGCTGATGCGCCAATTACGATTGTGCAAAAGCTTAATAATGACGGGAGTCAAACGAAGACCTGGACTGGTCCAACAGTAAGTCAAGATTTTTATGGTGCAAATGATCAAATTCCACTAGCCCAAGTGCCACTTTATGCTAAAGCTGCTTATGGTGGTAATCAGCTTTTAAATAACGGTCATAAACAAATAGTTGCCTACTTTGGTGCTACTAATGAATCAATTGCTTCCTACAGTAATTACAGCAGTAACTTTACTTTTAATTTTGATGAGAGCCTGGGCGTAACTGAACTAAAAACACCAACTATTCCTGGTACAAGTAACTATAAGTACACAATTACTTACGCAGATGGTGCAACGAGTGAAGGACGGGTAAATGCTGGTAACACTATTACTGGAACTGGAGTAATTACTAATATTGTGGTTAGCCCTGATAACTTTGAAAGAGATCAAAGTACAGCTGTTGATTTGCCAACTAATAATTTTGCAAATCAAACTACTGCGTCCGTGAACGCGTTTGAAGCATATGGCGCGGTCCCAGATACAGTTAAACCAGGCACACAATTAGTTGCTAACATGACTTTTACTGGAACAGTTCAACAAGGAAATGTAACTAGATATTTGACCAGCAAAATTCAAGTTGATCAAACAGTCGTTTCATCAGCTAATTTAACTTCTAGTTCAGGCATATTTGGATATCAAAGTAACAACACAGCAACAGGACAATCAAATGTAGGATATCTTTCTGTCTACGCTGGCGGAGGACAAACCAACAATATTTATGAACCGATTTTTTACTATGTTTTGCCAGAATGGTTCTCAGTTTATGACTTTTCAACCGACTATACCAAGCTACCTGATTTTGTCCCTAATACTAATAATGGTGTTATTGGTACGCCAAAGTTGTCAGTATTTACTGTTCCAACAGAAATTTCGGGACTCTCTCGTCAAGTTGTAAAAATTGATTACTCTGGTACTGGCTATAACTTTCTTGCTGGCCAGGGTGCTAACAATCAAATTCACCTTAATACGTTACCTGACGGAACTAATGGTACATATCAAGGGATAATCTATATTGTTAGTCCAACGACAAAATTAACGAACACTGCTTATAATCCTAATAACACAAGCAATTTTGCTCCTAGTGGTATTACTTTTAATCCAGATTGGGTACAGGGAAACACTTCTAACTTGTACTATGTCGGAGCTAATGGTTTTACCATTAATCAAGTCGGTGGTGCTAATACTGCTAGTGTTGCTCAAGGTAATCAAAATGATATATTGGTTGATTCTGGTGTCTCTGATCTTTATGGCTCTAATGAAATGGAATATGCTGTTCGTTTAATTAATGGATCAGGTACTAAATTAACTAATGTTGTTGCGATGGTGAACTTACCACAAGCTTCAGATACTAGTTTTACTTTCCAGTTAAATGGTAGACCAGTTTATAATGGTGAGAAGACAGGGTACACTTTCTTGTATTCTACGGAATTAGGTAATCTTAAGAGTAATAACGATCCTGATGGTACTAAGCCCGATGAGACCGGATATGTTCCAGCAGATCAAGTAACTGATTGGTCTAAGATTAAGTCAATTATTATTAAAACTTCGTCCTTAAATAATAATGACCGTTCCGATCGTTTGATTTTCACAGGAATAGATCCTAACTTGGTAAATGATGCGGGTAAGACGGGATATATTAGTACTGGTTTCTATTCCGATACTACTAAGCCGTTTATCAGCAGTTTGGCAGTTTATAATTCAAGTACTGTAGCTAACAAAGTTAAGCCAGCTAATATTACTATTACAGGTGAGGCTAATATTAATTTTAAGCTTCAGTATACTGATGAAAATGGGCAGTTGCAGACGATTAATCTTCCTGATTTAAGTACTAGTTATAATTTGGCTCAAAACAATACAATGTTGACTGAGCAAGAAGCTATCGAATTAGCTAATAAAAATGCAGCATCGTCTATTCCTGCAAACTATGAAATTAAGTCAGCGACTTTGCAATCTGGTGGTAAAACTTGGCAAACTGATGCGCCGGAAGGAACTCCTGTCTTTGGTGGGCAAGTACAATATTTCTATAATAATGCTACTGTCCTCTTACAAGCTGTGCCAATCCAACGTACACTTACTTACCAAGTAATTGATGAAAATGATCCATCAAACCCAGTAACTATCCAGCCGAACACTGATTTATTAAACAATGGTCAAGCAATTACTGGTAATCAAGGAAGTAATGTTCCACCTGATGCAACCACTGCATACGATGCGGTTAAGAATGCTTTAGAAGCTAAGGGCTATGTTATTAGTTCAAAGAGTAGTACTGTACCAACAATTTTTGGTCCAGATAATACTGCATTGACAATTTATGTAACTCATAAGACTATAAATGTAAGTACACCAGATCAATGGCCAAGTACAAGTACTGATGCAGATAAGGTTTCACTGTCTAAAACAATTACTCGAACTATCACAGTTGAAGGCTTACCAACAGCTGTTGAAGGTACTACCCAAACAGTAACATTCACTAGAACAGCAGTTGTTGATGAAGTAACAGGTAAAGTAATAGGTTATGTAGATCCAAGTGATAGTACTATTACAATTACAGATGGTAACGACGCATGGACGAGCACCAATAATCAGTGGGATGCATTTGTTCCATCGAACGTTCCAGTAGGTTATTCAATCAAATCAATTACCGATGCCAATGGCAATTATGCGAATGTTACGAGCACAGATGGCAAACTAACAGGTGTAGCACAAACTACTGTTGCACCTAATGAAAGTGATGTTACAGTAACGATTACTTATCAAGGTAACCAAGTAAGCAATACGATTACTTTTATTGATACTGACGATAATAATAAACAAGTTGGAGAAACTATTACCATTAGTGGTCGTGTTGGAGAAACCGATAACAATCTTAATTTAACTGTTCCAGAAGGCTATGAACTGGCTAATGGAGCAAGCTTACCAACAAGTTATACTTTTGAAGCAACTAACACTCCAATTACTATTCCACTTGTTCATAAACATAAGACTGTTGGACCTAATGACACGTGGCCAAGTACAAGTACTAATGCAGATAAAGTTCCACTTTCTGAAACCATTACTCGCACCATTACTGTGTCAGGACTTCCTACAAATGTTCCATCTGTTGAACAAAATGTTAACTTTACTAGAACGGCAATCGTTGATGAAGTAACAGGTAAAGTAATTGGCTATGTAGATCCAAGTGATAGTACTGAGACAATTACAAATGGTAATGCTGCATGGACAAGTGATAATCCGACTTGGAGTAGCTGGACTAACTCAACTGTTCCAGAAGGCTACTATATTGAAAGTGCAAAAGTTGGTAATACTGACTACCCTACAGTAACAACTAATGCAAATGGAATTATTACTGGATTAAATAGTGTCGATGTGACTCCAAAGATGAGTTCGATAACCGTTAATGTGGTTTACAACAAGGTCAATCTTGATTTAACGATTAACCATGACACTATTATTAATACCTACAATGGTAGTGAACAACCAGTTTCTCCCGATATAATTAGTGAAATTACTCATACTGTTGTTTCATCAAATAATAATGTACCTATTCAAAATATTGCTCAAGCTATTCAAGATGCTAACTTGACATCAGATGATTATTCATACACAGATAGCCAAGGTAATGTTTTAACTAGCACTCCAACTAACGCTGGTAATTACCGCATTATTTTGAACCAAAATGGTTTGGATAAATTAAATAAAGTAGCTGGCGGCTTAACAATTAACTATGATCCAAGTAAATCATACGTTAACTACACTATTGAAAAAGCAGAAGCAAGTGCTGAGCTAGAAGGAAATAATTCTAAGCAGTATGATGGTCAAAGTGTAACTAATGTTGAAGTTACTAAAGATGGTAATATCAAGGTTACTGCGAATGTTCCGGGCACTACTCAAAGTGCATATCAACTTCAAGCGGGTGACTATGACTGGTATAGCGCAGATGGTTCAACTAGATTAAGTAGTGCACCAACTAATGTTGGAAATTACATGATTAAGTTAAACAGTACGGGAATTACCAACATTAAAGCTCATTATGGCAATAGCGACAACATTAATTGGACTGATGATGCAATTACAGGCAGTGCAACTTATGAAATTACTAAAGCTGCAGCCACTATTTCATTAACTCCTGATGAGAACAAGCAAACAAGTAGTTGGACTGGAAATGAAATTTCTATAAATCCAGCTGATTTTGTACCAACTATTACCACTGATAATGGTGTGACGCTCACTGTTCCTGCTGGTACTTTAGCAGTTGGTGACTACACAGTTACTCCTTCACCAGTTGCACCAGGAACTTACCAAGTTTCATTGACGGACTCAGGTATTGAAAAGATTAAAAAGGCGATCTCAACTAGTGAAAACTATGTTTGGAATAATACTGGTAATGGAGTGTTAGAAATTGTTAATGCTAAAGCGAACTATCAAATGTCAGGCAGTGGTGAAACTACTTATACTGGTTCTGCGGTAGAATTACCAATTGATCAACTTAAGGATGCAATTTCTTCATCTAATACAGTTAGTGGTCAAGATTTAGTTATTCCTGAGCTTGATGTTAATGACTTTACTTGGTCTAGCGGTACTGCCCCAACGAATGTAGGTAATTACACTATCAAGTTGAGTGAAACTGGTATTAATAAGATTGCTGCAGCAAATCCAAATTATGCCTTAACTTTAGGTACGAATGCCTTTACTTACAAGATTAATGCGGCTAAAGCAAGTGCAACTGTAAGTGGTGAGAATAGTCGAACATACAATGGTAAAGCTATTTCAATTAATGATATCTATAATGGTGGAACTATCTCTGTTAAAATTACTGGACTTGACGATCAAGAATTTACTTACACCTTGCAAACTGGTGATTACACTTGGAATGTATCTGATCCAACAAATGTGGGTACTTACACTTTAACTTTGAATAGTACTGGAATTGGTCACTTACAAGATCTCTTGAACGATAAGTACGGTAACGGCAATGTAACTATTGCTAACAGCCAAGTTACTGGAAGTGCAAAATATACTATTGAAAAGGCTAACGCCAATGTAACTTTATCAGGTAACCAAGATGAAACTTATACTGCTGAGGAATTCACCAATAGCAACATTAAGGTTAGTGACTACAAGGTAACTTTGAGTAACGGATTAGAATACAAGCTAGTTGATGGAGACTTAGAATTTATTCCAAATCAAAATCCAACAAATGTCGGTACTTATACTGTTCAATTGTCTGATCAAGGTAAGAAGAATATTGCTGCCGTTCAAGGTGAAAACTATGAATATAGCTTTAATGATACTGGAGTAGGTAGTTTCAATATTACTAAAGCCACACCAAGTGCATCATTTACTGGTCAAGGCGAAAAGACCTACGATGGTACACCAATTAGTGGGTATGTACCAAAGGTGATGATTACAGCTCCTGGCAAAAATGATGTAACTTTAGTTGCTGGTACTGATTATGTTTGGACTAATGATGGTCAGACCTTTACTACCGCTCCAAGTGATGCAGGAAATTATACTGTTTCATTAACTTCAGACGGAATTGGTAAGATCAAAGCAGTAAACGCTGCAAATCTTGATTGGTCAAATGTAATAATTAGTGAAAATGCAAAGTACACTATCACTAAGGCTCAAGCTACAGTTAACTTTGCTCAACCAGCTAGTCAAACAGTTGAATATGGGAAGAATGATTTTGATGTAAATAACTTCAAACCAAGTATTTCCACAAATAATCATGTAACTGTTAATGTCCCAGAGGGGGTGAGCCTTTCTGCACAAGCTGGCGACTTTGAGTTTACTAATGCCAATGGAAATACAACAACTACCGTTCCAACTGGGCTAGGAACTTACACTGTTACTTTAAGTGAAGCTGGCTTTAAGAAACTTCAATCACAGACTAATAATTATGACTGGGTAAATAATGCAAAAGGTACTTACATAGTAACTAAGGCAACTGATGTATCTGTAACCTTAATCGGTAATCAAGAAGTAATTTATACCGGTAATACATTTACAAATAGTGATATTAATGTTAACGACTATCAAGTAACTCTTGAAAATGGTCAAACTTACAAGTTAGTTGCTGGCGATTTGGAATTTGGTCCGAGTCAAGATCCAACTAATGCAGGAGCCTACAAGGTACAATTGTCCGCACAAGGTAAGGAAAATATTGCTAATGTGGATTCAACTCATTATAGTTACAACTTTGATAATACTGGTACTGGTAATTTTGAAATTCAAAAAGCTACTCCAAGCGTTGAATTTAAGGCCAATGCTGAAAAGATATTTGATGGCACATCAATAGCTCTTGGTGACTACAAGACTCAGCCAAGTGTCACCGTAACTGCACCAGGTAATCCAACTATTACTCTGGAAGCAGGCGATTATGTTTGGATAAAAGATGGTGTTACTTATACAACTGCGCCAAGCAATGTTGGTAGCTACACTATCCAATTATCTGAATCAGGTAAGAATAAGATCTTGCAAAATAGCAATAATACAGAAAATCTTGATTGGGCTAATGCAAAGATTAGTGGTCAAGGTTCATATATAATTACTGAGGCTAATGCTACAGCAAATCTTTCGGGTAATTCATCTAAAACATATGATGGTAATCCAGTAACTACAACTGAGGTTAATAGTAAAGATGGTACAGTTGAAGTAACTATTACCATTCCAAACAGTAGTGAAACTGTAACTTATAAGTTACAAGATGGTGACTACACTTGGAATACGCTAAATGGGGATGCTCCAACTGATGCAGGTGACTATACATTTAAGCTAAGCCCAGAAGCTCTTACTAACTTGCAAAGTGCAATTGATGGTAAATGGGGTAAAGGTAACGTTAAGATAACAGATAGCGATCTTAACGGAGAAGCTAATTTCACGATTAATAAGGCTGATATCACTATTTCAGGGAACGGTAGTCAAACAGGAACATACACAGGAAATCCACAAGTAGTAGATCCAAATAATTTCCCAATTACGTTAACCCCAGAAGGTGATGGTCCAGTTCCAACAATTCCAGCTGGTACTTTAACAAGTAATGACTTTGTAGTTAAGGATAAAGATGGAAAAACTGTAGATCCAACCGATGTTGGAGACTACACAGTTTACTTAACCCCAGAAGGTGTTGAGAAACTTAAGAAGCTCAATCCAAACTACAACTGGCCAACAACTGAAGAAGAAGTTGGTAAGTTAGTAATTAAAGCTGCTCAAGCAAGTGCAATAGTAAGCGGTGAAAATAGTCGTGTCTACAATGGAGAAGCTATTAGTACCGCTGATCTTTACCAAGGTGGAGACATTAATGTTACGATCGTTGGAATTAATGATGATAAGATTACTTATACCCTAAAAGATGGAGATTACGATTGGAATGTATCTGATCCAACTAATGTTGGTACTTATATTTTGACTTTGAATAGTACTGGAATAAGTCACTTGCAAGAAGTTCTTACTGCAAAATATGGTGCTGGAAACGTAACTCTTGCAAATACTGCAGTAAGTGGCAGTGCTAAGTTCACAATTACTCCAGCTTCCATCATTATTTCAGGAAACGGTAGTCAAACAGGAACATACACAGGAAATCCACAAGTAGTAGATCCAGGAAACTTCCCAATTACGTTAACCCCAGAAGGTGATGGTCCAGTTCCAACAATTCCAGCTGGTACTTTAACAAGTAATGACTTTGTAGTTAAGGATAAAGATGGAAAAACTGTAGATCCAACCGATGTTGGAGACTACACAGTTTACTTAACCCCAGAAGGTGTTGAGAAACTTAAGAAGCTCAATCCAAACTACAACTGGCCAACCACAGAGCAAAATGTTGGTACTTTAACTATTATTCCAGCTGTTATGGATATAACTTTATCAGGTAATGGTTCTAAAGTTTCTGATGGGCAACCAGCAAAAGTTGAGCTTTCAACATTGGTAGATAACTTAACTGGTAACAATCTTAATAAAGATGGTTTAACACTGGATGACTTTAGCTGGAATACTCCAGATGGCAACGCTCCAAGGGAAGTGGGTAACTACACGATTACTTTAAACGAAAACGGGTTGAAGAAACTTCAAGCTGATAATTTAAACTACACTGTTAATGTAAGTGGTGAATTTAAGTACACTATTACTGCTGTTCATCAAAAGATTGAGTATGTTGATGGTAACGGCAATGTCATTAAGACTATCGAAAATATTGGTACGGCTTTATCTAACTATGGTGATAAAGTTGACTTTAATGTAAAACAAAACGTTCCAAAAGATTACAAGTTGGTAGATTCTAATGTCTCAACCCAAATCACTATTGAAAATGGTGTAACTAAATTTTTAGTCGAACCTAATATTGTAACAACAACTGATACTAAGACGGTAACGAGAACAATTATTGTCGAAAACCCAGATGGAAGTGAGAACAAAGTTGTACAAACTGTAACCTTCACTCGTCCTAAGTACACTGATCCAGTAAATGGTGAGGTAACTTACGGAGAATGGGATAAGAGTTCAGGTAACTGGAATAAGTACAGTGCACCAGAGATTCCAGGCTACACTTCAAATGAAGTACCAGAAGAATCAGTAACTCCAGCTACTGAGGATCAAATTGTAAGGATTGCTTATAGCAAACTACAAGAACCAGAAAATCCTATTACTCCAACTAAGAATGAGAATAATAAGAAATCTGAGAAAGTATCACCAGTAAAATCACAAGTTTTAACTAATAAGACAAGTAAAATAAAGACTGTGAATACTGTACAAAGAACTATAAGAAAACAAGTACCAAGAAGCCAGATTAAGAAAAATAATCAAACATTGCCTCAAACAGGTGCTCACAAGGATATGCTCGCCATTATATCTGGAGCATTTGCAGTAGGAATTGGGTTATTTGGCTTAAGTACTAATCGAAAAAAGAAAAAATAAAATTTGAATAATCTGGATAATTTCCAGAAATAATAAACGCTGTTAAATCAAGGTTTAATAAAAACAAGATTTAGCAGCGTTTTTGTTTAGTAACTATGTTTTAGATTGACATACTGTTGGGAATTAAGTAGCTAAAAGTAGCTGCTTAATTCCTTTTTATTGTATTAGTTAAAGTTAAGTAGTTATTTTTAAACAACTAATTTAGAAATGACTAAAAAATCCTGTTGGTGAAATAGGGTAACTATTTACCAACAGGAAAGAATATATTTATTTTACTAGAAATTAGCTTTGATTCTCTGCAGCTGACTCATTCCGTTCATCCGCATCAACTACTGTTTTTGATACTTGCTGATCAGGTTTATATGGGCGCTTAATTGGCATCCCCATTGGATTCTGTCCTTTAGACATTAATACAGTAGGAATGTTTGATGTAACTTTTTCAGGTTTCTTCAATCCTTCAATTTCCCACGTGAATGGAGCAAATTCGTTTTTTGGATTTACCCAATTTGGGTGTTTTTTAGAAAGAAGATAAAGGCCTAAACATGTAAGTAAAACAACAGCAACTAAAATTGCAATAACAATTACATAAGTTACTGGAGATCCAACTTCTGCCTTAACTTGTGCTGGTGGATAAAAGGCAAGAACTATACCGAAAACTGATGAAATAAGACCAACACCGGCAATAATCCAAGCACCTATCTTACCGCCAGGAACTTTAAATGAACGAGGACGGTTAGGTTGTTGATAGCGTAAGCGTAAGAATGCCACAAACATTAGAATGTAGTAGAAAAGATATAGAACAGTTACACACTGTGTTAGTAAAATTACAAATCCTTCTACGTTTGGAATTAATTTGAATAAATATGCAATAATAGTCATTCCAGCCATTTGAACATAAACTAGGCGAGCGGGCATCCCATGCTTATTTTTCTTTTGTAACCATTTTGGTAAAAATCCACTGCCACCAGCTTGTGCAAGCATAACTGATGGAGCTGCTAGTTCAGTCACAGTAGAGGCAACTAAATTGAAAAGTCCGACCCACATTAGAACTAGATACAACCAAGGAAAGGCGAAAGTTTCACCAAGAACTTTAAATACTGTAACTAATGAATATAAAACATTAATTTGTTTTTCTGGAACGATCATTGCGATGATTACGGTACCTACTACGAAGATTAAGAATACCAAGATCAAAGTAATGAAGATTGAAGATACAAAGTCTTTTTCTGGATGCCTTAATTTTTTAATAAAGGCCGCATTTTCATCGATTCCAGTGTAAGAGAAGAACACACCGGCTGCGAGAGCTAAAGTGCTCATCCCGTTCCATTTTGGAATTAATTGTTTTGGTGCCATAGAAATAGCAGGTGTATGTCCCTGACACAACCAAACGATGGTTAAGATAATCATGATAGCTAATGGGATAAGGGTTCCAATTAAAACACCATACTTTGTAATGGTGGTAAAAGTTTTAACACCTCTATTAGCAATAATGGCCATAATCCAATATAAAATAATCCATCCAGTCATGATTAACACAACGTGGGTAGGATTTTGAGCAAAGGCAACTGCCTTGTTATACATTGGCGTGTAGAACAAAATAGTTGCAGCTGAACTCGGCATTCCCATCCCGAAGTTAATCATTACCTGAAACCATAAAATCAACAGACAAGTTAATGCCCATCCTTTTCCTAAACCTTCGCCAACCCAGCGGAAAATACCACCACGGTTGCTCCAGCCAGAGGCTAGCTCTGCAGCTACTAAGGCTGTAGGAATGAAGAAGCAAATAGCACCGATTGCAAAATAGGTAACTGACGATAAACCATAAAAGGCCTCTTGGACATCATTGCCTAAACCAGCGATAATCGCCACGTTCATTAGAGTTAGGGTCCATATGGAGATAAAGGCTTGTTTTTTAGCAGATCCTGCTTTATGAGAATTCTCCATTTTCCTTCTCTTCTCCTTTAAATATATACATATAGATAAATATCTACAACAAACAAAATCAATATGTTATTTATTAATCTGTTCATGCGTATAATAGTCTCATATTTCACAAAGTACAAATAAAATGACTTCAAAAAAAGAAGCAAGGTATGACAATGATGTAGATCATGATAATAGTAATAATATAATAAATATTTTATATATTGTGAATATAAGCACAATATATAAAAGCAAGATTATAGTAATATAACTCCTAGTAGCCAACAGATGGATAACTTTTTAACTAAGTAATAAAAAATATTAGCTAGAAAAACTGAGCCTTAAAAATAACAATTTATATTATTTTCTTCTTTTATATACCTTTACTTAAATGCTTTTTATTATAATGTAATATAGAGTATAAAATGGAAAATATAACACTAAATATAAAGAGATATGTGTATAAGAAATAAAGGATTGAAAGAGTAGAAGGTTCAATTCACTTATCGAGGAGAAATTCATTGGAAAAGAAAAATCTTTTAAATGTAGTAAAGAAAGTAAGTTTTAGTCTATTCATAGTAATAATTTATGTAATGGGATTATATATTCCGCTTCCTTTTGCAGAAGTGACTAAACAGTATATGGAAGCTGTAAAAAATACTCCTATTTCAATTTTAGGAGCATTTAGTGGGGCCAATTTTACACGGATATCTATTTTTTCAATCGGTCTGAATCCGTTAATGTTTTCGATGTTAATTATTCAGCTTCTAAGTTTTACTCATTCCTTTGGTTTTGATGCCTTATCACCAAAGCAAGTGCAGTACTTGATGCAATTTTTAACTATGATTATCACTATCATTCAAGCAGCACTATTAGTTTTTGCTTTTACTAATCGGCGAGATGGATTAGAAGATTTTGAAATGATTCTGATATTAAGTGCTGGGTCTTGTTTAGTAGTTTGGCTTTGTTACCGAAATATGAAATATGGGGTCGGAGCAAGTGCACCAGTTATTTTAACAAGTATTCTTAATGGGGCTATTCCCAATATAATTAGTAATGTAAAGCTTCTTTTAACCATGAAATATGCATGGGTTTGGTTAGCAGCTTTAGCTATTTTTATTTTATTACTAATAAAATTTTGGCTCGCGTTTACTAAAGCCTACTATCCTTTAAAAGTAGTTAATCCTAGTCTCCCTGCTTCTAGTAATTTGATGACAGTACCATTAGGATTAAACATGGCTGCCATGATGATGTATATGGTAGGAATGGCTATTTTGACCCTTCCTTTAATGGTGGGAAGATACTTTAGTTCTACGTCTTTGATCAATAATTGGGTATTTCAAGCTTCTTTTTCTGCAGTAATGGGAATATTGATTTTTTATTTCTTCACTTTTGTAAATTTCGATCCTAAAGAACAGGCCAAGAGTTTTCGAAATAATAACTACTATATTCCAAATATTGCTCCTGGACGTCCAACACAACAATATTTGAAACGGTTAATATGGATTATTGCCTTTCCAGGAGCCGTTTTAAATGCCTTCCAGCTTGTTTTTGGTTTATATGGAGCTAATTTTTTAGGTAATTATGCTGGCTTTGCTATTATTCCAATGAATGTTGTTATGATTACAATGTTTATGGGAGGAATTAAAGATCAAATTGATACTATTTTATTCCCATATCGTTACGATCGTTTATTAAAGGATGATAATCAATAATGAAATATTTTATTCCTGCATGGCACAAACAATATGATGACTGGTCAATTAATATTCCAAGTATTGAAAACTATGATGCAGCCGAATATATGACTGTTTTAAAAAAATTTGACGAAGAAATTGGTCTGATAATTACAGACTATCAGCCTCAATTATTAAGTAAATTAAATCAAATCGCCTTTTTCCCTAATAGCCTATTTTCTGTATATGATTTTTTACAAGGAGTTCATGGATTTGAAAATAAGGTTCTAGAATTGGAAGATTTTAACTGGCCTAAAAATGCAATTTTTGATTATGGTCCTTTCAGAACTTTAATTGTTTTAGAGAATCAACTATATGCGACAGTTTTCTATGATATTGATGGTCATATTTTAAGGATCGCTTATCCTGAAAATGGTGAGCATAAAGCATTTATTTTGGGCATAGATAGTCGTGGTTTTATCTCTAATCAAGATGATGATGAAAAAACTATCTACTTTGATCCATACGGTAATTGGCGTTTAAAAAAAGACAAAAACACTGGCAAAATCACGGTTAATCCAGAAACCCACTTTTGTAAAAGAAGAGAATATGAAAATATTACAGATTTGGTTGACGAGATTTTAAGTCGATACCTAAAAATCAATGTTAAGAATAATGATGAAATGATTGTAACAGTAGACGATGAGAGTAGTTTTAGTAATAAAATTATTGGGCCGTATAAACCCTTATATTTAATTAATAGCCATCATCCCTATAGTAAAAAGATAGGTAGCCTAGCTAAGGCAAAAGTAATTGTAAGTAGCAATGAAATTAAACAAAATCTAGAAAAAGATTATAAAGAACAGTTCGATATTTCAGTTATTCCTGTCTTTAATTCGGAATTTCGTCTTGGTCATAGTCAAAGACAAAATATACAGGAAATTGGCTTCTTTGCGGAAAATGCAAATGACGAAGATATTCATCAAATTATTCAAAAGCTGTGTAACTATATCTTAAAAAATCCCGATAATTACAGCTTGAAAATATTTACATATGATTTTTGGAAAGCTGATCGTGTAAATAAAATTATTGAGCAAATAAAAAAAGAAAACAAAAACAGTTTTATTATCGGAAAGTCAGAACAAGCAGAAAATGCTGCAATTGATGGACTTGATGATGAAGTTAGTTTACCAGAACTTGATGTTGCGCATACCCGTTTAACTAATATTTCAGATGTATTAAGTAATTTAGATACGCTGAGACTTTTAATAAATTGGGGAAAAGCGGATGAATTAATGCAAATATCGGGTGTAAGTATTGGAATTCCACAAGTGCAAAACTTTTCTTCAGCTACTGTTGTGGATAATAAAAATGGACGAATTATAAAGAAAATAAGTGAGCTTTTACCTATAGTTGATGACTATTTAGTTAATTTAAATAGTTGGAATCAAACTGTCGTCTATAATGTGCAAGTAATGAATCAGTATTCAGAAGAAAAGATCATTGAGAAATGGAAAGAAGTATTTAAAGAGAGGAAAGCGGAGTAGAATGCGAGTTTTGCAACTAGGAAATGATAACTGGGAGAAAAAATATACAATCCCAGAAGATATGGAATGGCATTTTAACGACTTTTCTTTTGAGGAAAAAAGGGCTACGAAAAAAAAGGGGATAAAAAGTTACGATGTAATTTTAGTTACTGGTAAAACTAACTTAACTAGTGACCAGTTGAAGAAATTAAAGAATTTAGTATCCCCATATCATGTTTTATACAGTTCTAATTTAAATACAGAATTGGATGATCATGAAAAATATTTTTTGAAAAGTATTGCTGCTCAAAAAATAAAAGAAGAACCCCAGTACTTAATTGATAGGCTTCCAATTCGTTACTTCTCTGGACAATCTGGATTAAGGATTTTTCCAAGTCAACTGAAATTAAATGAGCACGTGGTTAAGAGTTATGAGTTTGAAGAACAGGGTCATCTTAAAGTAAATCTAGATACCCATAATGAATGGGTAAATTTAGGTACTTATAAAAGTGGGGTCTTTATCGATCCTGATAAGCAGATCAATTTGTGGCTTTCATTAAAAAATGTTAATTTTCAAGTTAGACTGAGAATTTTTATTCAGCAACCTGGTACAGATGGAGATGTCAAAGAACAAAGGGTAATCGACTTAAGCTCTTTTAATAAAGATGAATATTTTTCTCAAATTGAAGCATCTGACCACTATCGGACTGCAACTCTAAATCTAGAGGTCAAGGGGAGTGGCGACTTAATCATTGGCGTGCTTCATTCACGTTGGGGCCGAGATGGGGCCGGAAATTTCATTGCTGGTGGGCAAAGAATAGTTAATCCTCAGACTAGGGATGATATTGCCTATTACTTTAATCCTGGCGATCTGAAGCCCCCATTAAATGTATATTTTTCCGGTGCGCGTGAAGCAGAAGGCTTTGAGGCATATTTCTTGTTTAAAGGGTTAAAAGCACCGATGCTTTTGTTTACTGATATGCGACTAAACATTGGTCAATTTTATGATGATGAGGATAATTTTTTTGAGCAAGAAATTATTAAAACAATTAAGTCAAAATTGAATGAACTAGGTTTTGATGAATCGCAACTACTAGTAAATGGAATTTCAATGGGAACCTATCCTGCAATAAAATATGGAGCTAAAATGGGTGCCCATGCAATTAATGTTGCAAAACCTTTAGTAAATTTGGGCTATATTGCTTCAAGGACGGCCTTAGATCGTCCCGATGAATTTGAAACTATGTTCGATATTGATAAAGGCATCGGTCCAGCCACGGATAGAAATGACTTGAAAAAAATAGATGAAAATTTTTGGAAAGAATTTGATAAGCAAGATCTTTCTAAAACACGCTTTTTTGCTGGGTATATGATTAATGATGACTATGATGATAAAGCAGTAAAGGAGTTGAAAGAGTCGCCTGCTGTAAAACAAGCAGCTCAGTTTTCAGCTAAGGGATTTCTTGGACGGCATAATGATGATCCACAAGTTAACTACTGGTTTATTGATCGTTTAAATGAACTATTAAGAGAAGATTTTGGTCGGGATAATGAAAAACGTAATTAATCAAGTTTATTGGGATAGAATGTCAGAGACATATTTATATGGAACGACATTTAAGAAAAACGCTAAAAATGAAGTCACTTTTAAGAATAAATTGATGCCTTCAGGAAAAACTCTGATTAGCTGGTCATCAATAGCAAATTATCAGGTGACAAAAGAAGTCCCTAGTTTACCACTCCTGCTCAATGGACAAGAATATTTGTTAAAAATTAGTGCAAAGATTAAGCCGGAAAATAGTGCAATTTTTGGAATACATTTTTTTGATATTCAAGGGAATGAAATTGATAAGGTTATTTTCACTAATTTAGAACAAAAGTTTAAATATCCAACTCGAGCAGTGAAATATACTATTAAAATAATTAGTGGTGGAGTAGAAGAGATTAATTTTAAAAAAATTCAAATTTCTCCGTTAGATTTAGAAGAAGTTTTTAATGACTTTTATCCTCATCCTATTTATTTAAATAAAAATTCTCAAAAAGAAGGGCTCATTCTACTTGATGATTCTAAACGCGCTAGAATTATTGCTCCATTTAAGATTGAGAGTTATGTGGGAGCTAATTTAATTATCGGATATTTGAGTTGGCAAAATAAACAACGTGGCTTTGAACTCTTGAAGGATTATATTAAGGAACATCAAGATAAAAAATTAGTCATTTTTAGCAGCAGTGCTGATATAGATAAATCTTTAGAGAATTTTAAATCCTTAAATTGTACGGTAGTGTATTCGGAGGATTTTGTAAATAAAGGATATTATAATTTGCAGGAAACATATCTTTCAAAAAATTATAGAGAATCTGATCAAGTTCGAATGGTAAAAAAAGCTATTAATTATTTTGAGGAATGATGCAATGCTAACAGATAGGTTAAGACTAAAAAAAGCTAGGAAGTTATTAAATAAAATTAATAAACTAGGTCCTAAAATGCAGGCAATGACTGATGAAGAATTGCAAGGACAAACTGCTATTTTTAAAAATCAACTTAAAGAAGGTAGAAGTTTAGACGATATTTTACCAGAGGCTTATGCCACTGTAAGGGAAGCAGATAGAAGAATCTTAGGGATGTTCCCCTATGATGTGCAGGTTTTAGGGGCAATTATATTACATAATGGTTCTATTGCTGAAATGAAAACTGGGGAAGGTAAAACTTTAGTTGCGACAATGGCTCTGTATCTAAACGCTTTAGAAGGTAAAGGCGCAATGCTAGTGACTCCAAATAGTTATCTTGCATCTCGTGATAAAAAAGAGTTAGCTCCAGTTTATGAGTGGCTAGGTTTAAGCGTTAGCTTAGCTTTTGCAGAAGATAAAGATAGTAAAAAGAAAATAACTGCTAAAACTAAAAGAAAATGGTATAACTCCGATATTGTATATACTACTGCTTCTTCTTTAGCCTTTGATTATTTGTTTAATAATCTTGCCAGCTCCAAAGAAAGTCAATATTTACGCCCATTTAATTATGTTATTGTTGATGAAGTGGATGAGGTTTTATTAGATGAGGCACAGACTCCGTTTGTGGTTTCCTCTAGTCCTAACGTTCAATCAAATCTATATCATTTGGCGGATCAGTTTGTAAGATTGTTAGATCCTGAGGTGGACTATGTATTTAAAAAGGATGATCAATTATTTTGGTTAACAGCCCACGGTATTGAAAAAGCTGAGAAATTTTTTAAACTAGATAGCTTATTTTCTATTGAGAGTAGGAGTGTTTATCGCCATATTATTTTAGCCATGGGTGCTCATTTAACTATGAGACGAGGACATGACTACTTAGTGGTAAAAGGCGAAGTAGTTTTGTTAGATGAGGATAGCGGTAGATTAAAGCGTGGGGTTCAGGTAAGTACAGGAATTCACCAAGCTGTTGAAGCTAAAGAAAAGGTTGATTTGACTAAAATTCAGAAAACAGCTGCTTCGATAACATTTCCGGCTTTATTTGCCTTGTTTAATAAAGTAAGTGGAATGAGTGGAACTGCGAAAGTTAATGAGGAAGAGTTTTTACAGACGTATAACTTAAAGGTGGTCACTATTCCTACAAGAGTACCTGTAATTAGAAAAGACTATCGTCCACTTATTTTCTTAACTACAAGAGATAAATTAATGACAGCTGTAGATGATGTAGTAGAGATGCATAAAACTGGACGTCCGGTATTACTTGTTGCGGGTTCTGTAGAAAATTCAGAAATTATTTCAGAATTGTTACTCAATATCGGTATTCCTCATAATGTTTTAAATGCCTATAACGCCGCATATGAAGCACAAATCATTAAAAATGCAGGGCAAAAAAATGCTGTGACTATTGCAACAAATATGGCTGGGAGAGGAACTGATATTAAGCTAGGCCCCGGAGTTAAGGAACTCGGTGGCTTAGCAGTAATTGGAACGGAAATGTTACCTAAAAGAGTGGAATTGCAGTTAGCGGGGCGTGCCGGCAGACAAGGAGATCCGGGTAGTAGTCAATTTTTGATTTCTTTAGAGGATTCATTTATTTCGTCTAATAATACTGCTCGTCAGAAGAAGTATTACCGCAAATTAATGAAAAAGAAGTCAAAGGGAAAAGATATTACCCTTCTCTCAGGTCCGCGAATTCGATTTAGTTTGCTAATGCTCAGAACTCGTAAAGAAGATCTTAATGAGTTGATGAGAAGTCAAACTAACAAGATGGAAATAATTTTATCGCTTCAACGGAAGAATTTTTATACTAGAAGAAACAAAATTATGAAAACTGATGATTTACAGGGAAATGTAGATCGGATCATCGATAATGCATTGGATCTTTATTTAGAAAAACAGGATTTATCAGATAAGAGTGATTTAAAGTACTTTATTAACCAGCATGTTACTTATCAACAGGTTAACGTACCAGATAATTTAAAAACGAAAAAAGCGATAAAAGACTTTTTGAAAGAATTAGCTTACAAGATTCTTGATGAGAAAAAGCATGTATTAATTAACAAAAAACAAGCAAATGATTTTTATCAACAAGTAATCATTTCATCAATGGATGGAAATTGGATTGATCAAGTAGATAGAATTGAAAAAATAAAGGTTAATGCACAGCAATGGGGAAAAAGTGGCAGACCTCAAGATCTTCTCCACCAAGAAAAGGCTTTTGAAGCGTACAAAGATTTTTTAGATAAAATTACCTTGTCTGCCTTTGATAATCTTTTATTAAGCAAGATTTTTACGAATGAAAAAGGCCAATTAGTTGTAGTATTTAATTAGTAGAGGAAAATTATGACAGTATATAACATAAATTTAGGAATAGGTTGGGCTAGCTCTGGAGTAGAATACGCTCAAAAATATCGTGATCAAAGTTTTAATGAAGTTGGAATTAAACGAAAATTTATTTTTTCAGATTTAATTTTAGGGAATAATATCGGAGATTTAACTGCCAATTTGGGTTTTGATAATGACAATATTATCTGGTTATACAACTTCTTTACTGATATAAAGATCTCTACATCAAATTATTCTTTAGATACTTTAGAAAATGAACTTAATTTAAGAGCTCAGACTAGTGATGTTAAAACTGTTGGAAAAGAAGTATTTTATCAATTAAATAATAATTTTCAATTAGTAGCACGCTTGAGTGATACAGAAAAGCGTACTATCGATCAAGTGAGTTACGTTAAGAATAATATTTTACTTAAGAGAGATTTTTATTCTTATACTAAGTATGCTTGTGAATATTATTTAGGAACTGAGAAAGATAATCGCGTTACCTTTAGGGAATTTTATAATGAAGATGGCACAATTGCTTATACACAACATTTAAATGGTGATCAAGAAACTTTTGAATTTGAAAATGGTGAAGTTGTTTATAGTAAAGATGATCTCTATTTGAAAATGCTAAAAGGATTGAACTTTACTAAAAAAGATGTAATTATCATGGATCGAGAAGATGAAGATAAAAACTTAATTAATGGTCAGTTAGTTTTTGAAAATCACGGTCCTGCTAAATTACTCGTAGTAGTACATGCTGATCATTTTGATAAGCACTATACTAACGATCAAAATATCTTATGGAATAACTTCTATGAATATCAATTCCAACATGCGAAATATGTAGATAGCTTTGTTGTAGCTACAAATGAACAAAAGAAGATTTTAAAAAATCAATTTAAAAAATACTATAATATTGAACCACGCATTGATTGCATTCCGGTAGGAAGTTTAAATGAGTTAGAGCATCCTACACAGGGCAGGATGAAACATGCCTTAATTACAGCTTCTCGTTTAGCAAAAGAAAAACACATTGATTGGATTGTGAATGCGGTAATAGCTGCTAAAAATAGTGTTCCTGATCTTTCTTTAGATATCTATGGAACTGGCGGTGAAGCAGGGATGCTTACTAATTTAATTAATCAAAATAAAGCACAAGATTATATTCATATTATGGGCCAAAGAGATTTAACAAAAGTCTATCGAAACTATCCTGCTTATATTGCTGCTTCAACAAGCGAAGGTTTTGGTCTTTCACTGCTGGAAGCTGTGGGATCTGGACTAGCAATGATTGGCTTTGATGTTCCTTATGGAAATCCTACTTTTATTGAAAATGGAAAAAATGGAATGCTTTTACCATATAATGAAGAATGGACTGACTTTAAAAAAGAAGAAGTTTTAACAAAGGCAATTATCGAATTGTTTACGAAGAGTGATATAGATAGCTTTAATAAAAACTCATATCAAATAGCAGAGCCATATCTAACAAAAAATGTTGCTAAACAATGGAAAAATTTAGTGGAGGAGTTAGTCAATGATTAATTTATTTGAAAGTTTAGACGTAGAATCAACTGATTTTTTAAGATCGCAACTTTTTGCTAATATTAAAATTCCTTCTGTGGTAATTAATGATGATGGTTTTTTACCAATTGAGGTAGACTCTCCGTTTAAATTCTATTGCGGATTTGGTGATGAAAATACTCCCCTGTATTTTAACCGCTTAAAGGTGCCAGAATTTCATCGAATTGTAGCAACTGCAAGTAAGGGAGAAGTTTATGATCTGCAACAAAAAAGAGCAGATATATTTTTTGTTGCTACTGACAATACTCGCTTAATTAAAGAAGTACATTGGCTTGATAAAAATGGCAATTTAAGCTGGATTGATCATTATAATCGACAAGGAAAGCTATTTGCTAAAACTTATGTTAATAATGGGCAGCAAGTTTTGAAGCGATACTTCAATAAAGAAGGTAAGGAAGTTATTACGCAATATTTAATTTCTGGCGATATTCTCCTCCATGAAGAAAATGTTGAAAGATATTTTGCCAATTTAGCTCAATTTGTGACTTACTATTTAAGAAAAAAGAAGTATCAAGTTGATCATGTTTTCTACAATACTTTGAATCAGTCAATGATGGTAAGTTTAGGTCTTCAAAATGATGGGAGTGATACGCTGTTTTGGCATGAAAAAATTGCTAACGATCTACCAGGTAATATGAAGTATTTAATGGACAATAGTACCAGAACTAAGCATATTGTTTTCCAAAATTATGTAGATTGGCAAACTTGGAAGAATAAATTACCGAAGGATAAAAATGTTGATTTTAGATTTTTAGGTATGATTTATCCTCATCCAAGAGGAAACAAAATGCGTCCTGAAGCAGTTATTTTGACTAATTCAGACCAGATTGAACATTTAGATGAAGTAGTTCAAGCAATGCCAAATATTCATTTTAATATTGCAGCTATTACTGAAATGTCATCTAAATTGCTTGCTTTTAAAAAGTACAATAATGTTCGCTTATATCCGAATGCTACAACTAAACAAATTCAGGAATTGTATCAGACAAGTGATATCTATTTAGATATCAATCATGGAAATGAAATATTGGATGCAGTTCGTGGCGCCTTTGAACAGAATATGTTGATTATGGGGTTTGATAATACTCTGCATAATCCGAAATTTATTAGTCCAGATAATGTATTTAAGAGTACAGAAATTTCTAAAATGGCTGATAAGATTTCTGAGGCATTATCTGAAACAAGTACAATGAGACAGCTTATTGATCAACAAAGATTGCTTGCGGGAGATGTAAGTATTGACCAATATAAAGAAGTTATTGAGGACTTGAAAGGTGAATAAAAAAAAGACACTTGCAGAACGTCATGCATTAAAAAGATTAGAAAAAGTAGAAGAAAATCAAAGAAAAGCGTATGAAAAAAAGCAAAATGATTTTCCGTGGAAACAGATAGTCATGGGGTTACTTTTTGGAATAATTTTACTTTTGATGTTAATTCAAATGATAGTTAAATAAAAAAGAGCTTAGCTTCTAAAAGTAAGAAGCTAAGCTCTTTTTTATAGAGAATATATTAAAAATATAGCTGTAGGGGATAAAAGATAATTATTTCTGATTTGTTATTTAATTAAGAACCTTTAATTAATTGAAATTAGTAAATTTTTTAAGAAAACAAGAAGTATATTTGGCTTTAGTTACTATATTTGTTATTTTTTAGAGAGGACGCGATAATAGATTTACTATTTTTTATAAAATTGACAAAGTAGCGTAAACCCTTGATATATACGGGGAAGCTAGCTGGACTATTCATCATATAGATATCCTTTTTTATCTCACAACATTATTGAAAAAATATATATTGTTGTTATACAATGATTAGAGCAAAGTTACACGTATTAAATGACACTTTTGTAACAAATTATCTCATTAGCAAGAAATTAGTTATTAAACATTTTTTATTTCTTAGACTAAGAGTAAAAAACAAACTAGAAGATCAGTCTTTCTAGTTTGTTTTTGTAAGGAAACTTTATTTTGGATACTATTGGATATTTTGAGTAAAAGGATATTTATGAAGAGGAAAAAGTTCAAAAAAATAAAACATAGAAAAGAAATTAAACATTATATCGATCCTAATGACTTAAAGGAAAAAGATACTAAAGCATCTTATCTAAAAGAGATTGCCGGCCTGGCTACTATCTTAGGCGCTGGCGTTACTGGCGGTGTCATGATGGCTAATGACCGTGTTTATGCAGCAGAAAGTTCTGTAGACAGAAAGTCAGAAGTCGTTGGGTCCAACTCAATTACCGGCTCCATTGACGAAGAAGTATCTAATAATAATCAAAAGACTGCTTCTGTTACCGATTCTAATTCTGTTAAATTAAGCCAAAGTCACAGTACTGAACAATCAGTTACCTATTCAAAGAGTAGATCAGTACTAGCAAGTATGTCACTCTCAACTTCTACTAGTTTTTCACAATCAGCTAGTGCATCTGCTGCTGTGTCTTTATCTGAATCAGCATCAGCATCAGCTTCTGCTTCAAAGTCAAGTTCAGAAGCAACTTCAAAAGGTTCAACTGAAGAATCTAAATCACAAAAGTCTGAGAGCAAATCTACTGCCGAGAATACAAAAACAAACAGTGAAAGTGAATCAATTCTTACTGCTTCATCAGTTTCTAAAAATGATGAAGGTTCAGGATCAACTACCAATTCACTCGCAGCTAGTTCAGAATCAATTTCAACATTAGATCAACGGTCCTTAAATATTACTAATTTAACAGTAAATCCACAAAGTCCAGTTGATTTATCGCAATTATTTGGTATGCAGTTAGTTCAACTAAATGGTACCAAAACTACAGATCGTGTTGTTAAAAGCGATACAAATGAAAATAGATCAAGTGCAGAAAATGGTTCTTTAACAAATGGAGATAGAAGTCATCTATTAAGATCTAGCTTTGTCCAATTTGCAGCTTCTAGTGGAACCAGTGTTGATGTGGCAACTGGAAAAGAGTTTTATAGTGCGTTAAATAATAGTAATGTAAACACCATTAATATAACTTCAGACTTTACTTTAACTAATAGTGACGATATAAATAATAGAAGTATTACTATTAACGGTAATAACCATACTTTATATTTTGATAAAAATTATATAAATATTAGTAATTCGTATGTCACAGTTAACGATGCCACTATTTATAACGGTGATAGCAAGGGTGCCTTTAGAATACAAGGGCTTACTGGTCATAGTGAGTTAATTTATAATAATGTGACAGCCAATGGTGCAACTGCTGTATGGAGCGAAACAGGGACTGGAAAATCTAATACTAGTACTTTCCGCGTACAGGGAAATACCACTATAAATTATATGAGTAGATATACTCATACTCTGGAAAATGGCACGACGCAGGTAGTTAATAGTACTCCATTTACGGTAAATCAGAGTGGAACATCGCAAATATATATTGCTGATAACTTAATTGTAGATGATGGAGCAACTTTTACCGTAAATGGAACTAGTGGAACTAGTGTTGATGATCATGTTTACAATAATATTGTATTTAAAGGTGATTCATACGATCATATCCTTCAAGTTGGAAAAAATGCCACTGTTAATATTGATGGTGCTATTAAAGGTAATGTTTTAGTAGATCAAACGGTTGGTAGTGGACATAATAATGTTGTATCTATAGGTGAAAATGCCCACGTCAATATGACTGCGGGTCAATTTAATATCTTAATAAACAATAACGGCTCAAAAAATATCAACTTTGGTTCTTCTTCAAAAGTAAATCTTTCTCTGGATACTTCATTAAATCCCTATGCAGAATCTGGTTCCTTTACAGTTATTCCAGGTAGTGGAAATATCGTAACAGCTAGTGGAAGCAGTTATGTTAATTTACTTCAAAGAAACACAGGACTAAGCGGAAAAGCATCAAGCAATATAGCCATCGTCAACTTTGAACCAAATGCAAATGTTACTATGACAGCTGCTAGACCGGATAAACTAGGATCAAAAAGTTCAGCGTCTAATAACATTGCTTCATATGACCAAATGACGATCAGTATTAACAATCCGGATATTATTACATTAAATGTAGGAAATACAACAAATGGAACCGCTTATGCAGCTTTAAGCACTAATACTTTAACAGTAAATGTTGAAAATACTACAGTACAAGTAACCAATAATGGGATAACAACAAAGTCTGCAGGTATCAAAGATAATAGCAACACAGTTAGTGGCAATAAATTGACTTCCAATTCAATGGAAATGCAGAATGATTCTTCAGAAGCTCAAACAGAAGCAGAGAGAATAACCAATAAAATTTCCTATCCAGACACTACGCAGGTTGTTTATAATGGCACAAATACTCCATCCATTAGTGCAAGCGCATCAACATCACTTTCTGAGGTAAAGAGTCAATCTGAAGCTACAAGTATTTCAACTTCACAAATGATAAGTGAAAGTCAAAGTAATTCAGAACGCATTCATAGTGAAAGTGTAAGTGACTCAATAAGCGCTAGCAAAAGCTTAAGCAACTCAGTAAGCATGAGCGAAAGCTTGAGTAACTCCGTAAGCATGAGTGAGAGCTTAAGCAATTCAGTATCAATGAGCGAAAGTTTGAGTAACTCAGTAAGCATGAGCGAAAGCTTAAGCAACTCAGTATCAATGAGTGAGAGTTTGAGTAACTCAGTAAGCATGAGTGAGAGCTTGAGTAACTCAGTAAGCATGAGCGAAAGCTTATCTAACTCCGTAAGCATGAGCGAGAGCCTAAGCAACTCGGTATCAATGAGTGAAAGTTTGAGTAACTCAGTAAGCATGAGCGAGAGCCTAAGCAACTCCGTAAGCATGAGTGAAAGCTTAAGCAACTCAGTAAGCATGAGTGAAAGCTTGAGTAACTCGGTAAGCATGAGTGAAAGCTTAAGCAACTCAGTAAGCATGAGCGAAAGCTTGAGCAACTCAGTATCAATGAGTGAAAGCTTGAGCAACTCAGTAAGCATGAGTGAAAGTTTGAGTAACTCAGTATCAATGAGTGAAAGCTTGAGTAACTCAGTAAGCATGAGTGAAA